>CACECK010000022.1 GCA_902557965.1 uncultured SAR86 cluster bacterium | reverse complement strand
TGCAAAAGACTTATGTTTGTTATTGCTAAATGAAGGTCTCTTATGTAAAGAGACTCACAAAACAGTAATTAGATTTGCACCACCACTTATGATTACAAAAAAAGAAATAGATTGGGCAATTAAAAAAATTACAAAAGTTATTTCTTCAATTTAATGAAAAAGTCATCCCACTTTCAAAAAATAGTATGGAAGGAAATTGAAAAAATACCTTATGGTGAAACTCGATCATATAAAGATATTGCAATACAAATAGGTAAGCCTAAATCATTTAGAGCAGTAGCAAATGCTTGTGGCAAAAATCCTTTACCAATTATTAGACCATGTCATAGAGTCATCTGTTCTGATGGAAAAATTGGAGGTTACAGTGCCGAGGGAGGCACTGTGTTAAAAAGAGCTTTGCTAAGGTGTGAGTCTTTTTAGTCTTCGAGCGCTTTAGAAAGCTTCCAATTGAGGAAAGAGTAATGACTTTTAATTTTTTGATCGCCATAAGCAAGTTTAGTAAAGTTCTTCATTTTAACTAAGGAGTTATATATGGCGGCTTTAGATATTTCATCATAGTCTTTATTTTCTAAAGCACTTATGAGTGTATCAACATACTTAGATTGAAGATTCATCTTATAAGTTGTTGGCATTTCTCTAGATACAAATATTCCATTAAATAAATCAGTTAGAACCTCATCTGGTAAATATTCATTTCCATACTCAGATGAATTGACCAATCTTGTCATTACAGTCGGTGATAAAATTCTTGCTAAAGCAGACCCTTGAGCATTAAGCACTAAATCATGAAGTTGAGGGTCTTTAGAATCTGGAAATTCAGTAACTCTTTTTTCTCTTTGTAAATTTTTTACAATTTCAGGATCAAAGTACCAAGCGTCATTGTCTAGGAAATTGTCTATCAAAAAAGCCATGGCTTCTTTCTGTTTGCTGTATTCTACGGGCTCATATGCATTAATATCATCTTGACCATTCACAATTCTAGTAACGTAAACTCCACCAATTAATCTTGTTACAGCAGCCATAAATCTTTGTTTTTGGTTGGTAAGTCTATAAAAAGCATTAGTGAAATCATTTTTTGTTTCGCCCTGTTCATTAAATATTTCATCTAATTCTGATATTTTATTATCAATAACTTCATATCTTCCTTTTGCATAGGCTATGGGATCATTTGATAAATCCCACGTACCGAATCTTGGGTCAATATCTTCCCAATGCCATAGATATTCTTGTTGAATTGATTTAGCAAGATGAGCTTCTCTATCTTCACCCTCTAGTTCTGGTTTATAGCCAAATTCAATTGCCCACTTATCATAATCACCTGGAGCTACAGAAAAATATTTACCTTGTTCAATACCTGGAGGAGCTATGTTTATTGGATCGTAATCCATCACAGATGAAGTGGTCGAACCGCCAGTAATTGAATCATTATGAATTTCTTCAGGCCCATATTGATAGCTTGCAATGAAATTATGTATCAGAGCTAATGTATGACCAACTTCATGCATAGTAAGATTAACTATCCATTGTTCAAGAGGATCATTATCTTCATCATAACCCCATAATTCTCTATAGAGGTAACCAGATTTTATTGCACCAAATTCAAGCCTAATATCGGATGCAATTATTTCGCCTGTTCTAGGATTTGCAATGCTTGGACCAAATCCAGCTAAGCCACTTCTTGAGGGAGAGTGAGACCATCTAACAACATTATATTCAACGTCACCTGCATCCCATTCTGCATCATCTGGTTGAATTTTCGCAACAATGGCATTTTTAAAACCGGCTGTTTCAAAAGCATCATTCCAACCTTCGATTCCTGCAACAACAAAAGGCTTTATTTCATCTGGAGTAGATTTTTCTACCCAGAATGTTATTGGTTTTACAGGCTCAGAAATTTCTTGGTCAGGGAATTTTTTTTCAAGTCTCCATCGATTAATGACATCTCGTGAAGGATATCTATCATAAGTAGACAGATCGGTTATTTTTGCAGAATAAAATCCAACTCTTTGGTCAGAAAGCCTAGGTTTAAAATTATCATCAGGCATCTCAACAAATAGATGACTGAATGAAACTGAAGTGTATCTTGCGTCAGCAACTGCAAAAACTTGATTTCTTTGATTAGGTTTTGGATTGTAGTAACCAAAATT
>CACECK010000021.1 GCA_902557965.1 uncultured SAR86 cluster bacterium | reverse complement strand
TGTTATTACATCGGCTGTAATAATTGATCCTATTCGAAGAGAAGAGTTCTCTGCGTATGCCGGTGGTGGTGCAAACTTAAATAATAATAAAATAAGATCTAGTAAACAGAATGGCTTAGACGATGCAATGCTTGGGTTTAAAAAACCAGAAACTAAGTCAGAAAAATACGATTTTGATAAATCCTACAAAGAGCTCGCAAATCAAAAGCTAAATATGCGTGAATCAGGTTGTTTATCTCTAGACCTTGCATATGTTGGCACTGGGAGACTAGATGGGGCCTGGGCTAACAATATTAATATAATAGATTTTGGTGCAGGATCACTTATTGCTCAGGAAGGTGGAGCATTGGTAAGTAACTTTAAAGGGGATCCTAAATTTATGGATGGAAACAATATAGTAACTGCTACTTCGAAAATTTATAAATCGGTTTTAAAATCAATTAAGCCTTACTATACAGACTAAGGCATTCCATCAAAATCAGCGCCTTCAGGTTCTGGAACAGCTAGATCTTCCTGAGAAAGATTCATAGAAAGAAGCATATTAGCAACAACATAGATTGATGAATATGTCCCAACTAACACACCTAATATAAGTGCTAAGCTAAAACCTCTAATTAACTCACCGCCAAAAATAAACAAAGCAAATAACACTAGAAGTGTTGTTAATGAGGTAATTATAGTTCTACCAAGAGTTTGATTAAGAGATAGATCTACCATGTCTATCGGTTCTAAGACACGCTCAGTTCTAAAGTTTTCACGTATTCGATCAGATACAACTATCGTATCGTTTAATGAGTAACCTATTACAGCCAAAAGAGCTGCCAATACAGTTAAATCAAAGTCCCATCCAAATATTGAAAATAAGCCCAAAATGATAACTACATCATGCATAAGAGCCGTTACAGCCCCTAAACCAAATTTATATTGAAAACGGAATGCGACATACATAAGTATCATGAATAATGCCACTAACATTCCAAGGCCGCCTTGATCTCTTAACTCAGCACCAACCTGAGGTCCAACAAATTCAACTCTTTTTAATTCACCTACAAAACCTGCTGTATTTAGAACGTTAACAATATTTTCACCAAGAGAGCTATTACCATTTTGATCTGCAACCTTGATAAGTACATCAAGATTTGTTCCAAAATTTACAACTTGCGAATCTGGATAACCATTTTCTTCAAGAGTACTCCTTATAGACTGAAGCGAGACTGGAGTCTCATATGTGATTTCAAGAAGCGTCCCACCGCTAAAATCTAACCCTAAACTTAAACCTCTAAAGCCAAGGGAAAGAACGGAGATTAAAAAAATTGTAATGGATGCAATACCAGCAATTTTTCTAAATTTCATGAATCTAAATCTAATGTCCATTATATTTTTAATTCCTGGATATTTTTATTTCCATATATTAAATTTACCATTGCTCTTGTACACATAATTGCTGTAAACATAGAGGTAACAATTCCTATTGAAAGAGTTATAGCAAAACCTTTTACAGGACCAGTTCCTATAATATATAAAATGAGTGCTGCAATTAGAGTTGTTACATTTGCATCAAAAATTGTTACAAATGCTCTTGAAAAACCATCATTAATTGCTTGTTGCGGATTCTTCTCTTTCAATTCCTCTCTTATCCTTGAGAAAATTAAAACATTAGCATCAACTGCCATACCAACCGTTAAGACTATTCCAGCAATACCAGGCAAAGTGAGAGTTGCACCAAGCAATGACATAATTCCAGTTATTAGAACTAAATTTATTATTAATGATACATTTGCGGCTAGGCCAAATACTTTGTAGTAAAGGGCCATGAACAATACTACTAAACTAAAACCTATTACAATTGATTTCATGCCTAATTCAATATTTTCTTTTCCAAGGCTTGGGCCAACAGTTCTCTCTTCAACAAATTTCATAGGTGCTGCCAAAGCTCCTGCTCTTAAGAGTAATGCTAACTCACTTGCCTCAGCAGGTGAGCCTACTCCAGTTATTCTAAAACTAGTTCCAAGGACTGCTTGTATGGTTGCTAAGCTAATAATATTTTTTTCTATGTAGCTTGTCTGTTCAATGACTGACTCGCCCTTATCATTTATGACAAGCTCAGATTTGTTTTTTTGCTCAACAAATAAAACACCTAAACCTCTTCCAATGTTTCCAGAAGTA
>CACECK010000020.1 GCA_902557965.1 uncultured SAR86 cluster bacterium | reverse complement strand
ATTTTGATGGCTAATTCAAATTTAATTGGAGCCATTTCGTATATAATGCTTACAGTTTTTTTAACCATTTTAGCTACATATATTGGAGCAAGTTTTACAAAATAATGATAGATACAAAACTATTAAGAGAAGAATTTAGCACTATTAAAAACTCATTAATGAAAAGAGGTTTTGATATTGATCAAAAGAAATTTGAATCTATTGACGCACTTAGAAAATCTCTTCAAGTAGAAGTAGAAAATCTTCAATCAGAGAGGAATAATATCTCTGCTGAATTTGGTCAAAAAAAGAAATCTGGAGAGAGCACAGACGAACTAAAAGCCAAAGTAGATCGAATTAACTTAAACCTTGGAAATAAAGAAGAAGACCTTAATAAAGTTCTGCAAGAGATAAATGCTTTCTTGATGGAAATACCCAATACTCCAGATGAGTCAGTTCCGATTGGTAAAGATGAAACTGAAAATGTTGTTATAAAAAAATGTGGTGAAATTACAACTACAAACAAGTTAGATCATCTAGAAATTACAAATGATATTGATACTGAGCTTGCAACAAAACTTGCCGGAGCAAGATTTTCTGTTTTACGAGGCGATATTGCAAAATTACAAAGAGCCTTGATCACATTTATGTTGGATAACGCTATCAAGAATGGGTATCAAGAATACTACGTTCCATTTATGGCAAATGTTGATTCTCTAACTGGAACAGGACAACTTCCAAAATTTGAAGACGATCTATTTAAAAGCTCAGATAAATTATTTTTAATACCGACAGCTGAAGTGCCGTTAACAAATTTATTTCGTGATGAATTTTTAGATGAAAAAGATCTGCCAGTAAAAGTTACATCTCATACACCTTGTTTTAGATCTGAAGCTGGAAGCTATGGAAAAGATACTCGAGGTCTTATTAGACAGCATCAATTTGAAAAAATAGAACTTGTTCAAATCACAAATCCAAATAATTCAATGCAATGTTTAGATAATCTTTTATCTAATGCTTGTGAAATTTTAGATTTACTTGAATTACCTTATCAAATTATTGAATTATGCACAGGTGACTTGGGCTTTAGTTCTTGTAAGACTTATGACATTGAGGTTTGGATGCCTAGTCAAGAAAAGTATAGAGAAATATCTTCATGCTCTAATTTTTCAGATTTCCAAGCTAGAAGGGCTAACATTAAATTTAAGTCTGCTGGTAAAAACCAATTTGCTCACACTATTAATGGTTCAGGTCTTGCAGTGGGAAGATGTTTAATAGCGTTAATAGAAAATAACTTTGATGGCAAGGACACAATAAAAATACCTGATTGCTTAAAACAATATTTTGGATCAAGTTCATTAATAGTTAAATCTAATTAATGTATTCCTCTTCGTTAGTTAAGTTATTTACAATCTTGCTTTTGCTATCTAATTTTCTTGGCGCAGAAACAATTAAATTTGGCCTTGGTTCTTGTCTTGATCAAAACTATCCTCAACCAATATGGACCTCTATTGAGAAAGAAAAACTTAATTACTTTGTTTTCCTTGGTGACAATGTTTACGGAGATTTACCAAGTGGATCTCTTATAAAAATGAAGTATGCCTATAAAAAACAACGCTCAATCCTTCCAGAATTTTTAGATCAGATGGAAGTTTATCCAATATGGGATGATCATGATTTTGGAATAAATGATGGTGGAGGAGATTATAAGTTAAAAAAAAATGCAAAAAAAATGTTTTTAGATTTTTGGGAAATTCCTAAAAATGACATTAGACATAAGAGAGAAGGTATCTATTTTTCAGATGAAAAAATATTTTATGATAAAAAATTTAAACTTATATTTCTTGATACCAGATATTTTAGATCTAAATTGATCAAAGAAAATGATACATATATTAAAAATGAAGATGGCACTATATTAGGTAAAGAGCAGTGGAATTGGTTTTCTGAGGAACTAAAAGATGATTTCGACTTTTTGATAGTCTTTAGTTCAATACAGATATTAGCTGAAGATCATAGATTTGAAAAATGGAGTAATTTTCCAAGTGAAAAAAATAAACTATTAGATTATTTGCATGAATTCAAAGGCAAAACTTTATTGGTATCTGGAGATAGGCATCGAGGTGGTATATATACAAAAAATAACTTAATTGAAATCACAGCATCTTCATTAAATAAACCTGGTTCATTCGATTTTGAGTCTGATAAGTATTTGGTAGGCAAAACCTTTCCAGAGGAAAATTATGGGACTATTGAAATATCTAAAACTGCAACGAAAGTTAACCTTAAGAGTATTTCAGGTGAATTGTTAAATTCAATTACTATAAATAATTAAATATTATCTATAAGAACTTCAAATTTGTGACAATTTCGTTATTTTTTTAAGAATCTATTTAATTTCCCTATGTATATTTCAGAAACTGGATTAGAATCTATATAGTGAATAATTATTAACTCGAGAGGATACAATGAAAAAAATTCTACTAGCGTTTTTACCTATAATATTTCTTACTACAACTTTGTCTGCAAACGTTGATACAACTGCTCGTATAAAAGGAACTGTAAATGTTCCTGGTGCTACAGTTGAAGCTACACACGCGCCAACAAATACAACAAAGAGTGGAGTAAGTTCTGCATCAGGTAATTTTAATATTAACTTTCTTCCAATCGGTGGACCTTACAGGATTAAAATCTCCAAAACTGGTTATGCGACACAAACTATTGATGTTGTTAATTTAACAGTTGCTGAGC
>CACECK010000019.1 GCA_902557965.1 uncultured SAR86 cluster bacterium | reverse complement strand
CCTTAGAAGCGTCTAGGCTGTGAACTTTTTTCACAGCAAATTCAAGCTCAGCCGCACCTTTTCTTGCAGCTAATTGATTAACATTTAATAAAGCTTGTTTTGACATGTCGCTATTGTAATAGAAATCAGCATAATAGTTGTATGTCTTTAAAAAGTAATTTAATAAACATTGTTTTAGTGGATACTATTCATCCAGGCAACATAGGCTCTGTTGCTAGGGCAATGAAAACAATGGGTTTATCCAGATTATCTCTTGTAAATCCAAGAATTTTTCCTTCAGGGGATGCAAATGCTTTATCTGGAAACGCTACAGATGTTCTTGAGAAAGCTAATATATATTCATCAATCAAAGATGCCATTAAAAATAGCACATTTGTTTATGCGACTTCATCAAGAGATAGATCAATCCAATGGCCGATAATGGATGCATCATCTGCAGCAGAAAAAATATGTAACGAAGTTACTTCTGATAAAGAAATATCTATTATTTTTGGTAAAGAGGATAGGGGACTTACAAATTCAGAATTAGAATATGCAAATAACTTAATTGAGATTCCCGCCAATCCAGAATATCCAGTTCTAAATTTAGCTATGTCAGCTCAAATAATTTGCTATGAGATTTTTAAAGTTTATAACAACGATAATATTAAAGAATGGAGAGACTACCCTGAAGTTAACTCAGAACAGTTACAAAGACTAATTGATCATTTTATTGATACTGCAGTTGAGATAGATGTAATAGATCCAGATAACCCAAAAAAAATACTATCAAGAATCAAAAGAATGTTTACAAGACTTCAGCCTGATGAAATGGAAGCAAGCTTTATGAGAGGTTTTTTATCAGGAATTAATAAAAAATTAAAATAAATTTTGGTTTGATAATCTTTTACGATTCCATATAATACAACCCATCCAGTCCCGTTCGTCTAGAGGCCTAGGACACCGGGTTTTCATCCCGGCAACAGGGGTTCGACTCCCCTACGGGATGCCAATTTGCTAGAAAGCCCACAATAGTGGGCTTTTTATTACGTTGTTTCAATACATTAAATTTATTTTGACAAACTGTTATGGCATTATTATTTATATGTTTTTTCTTAAGATACTAGAGAAATTAGGACGAAAAAGAGTTGTGATGGACAGAGGTCTTTCACATCCAGAATACCATTTAGCTAAACCATGGACTGACAGGTATTATTTACTATTTAGAAAAAGACCAAAATGGTTTCCTTTCAATATATTTATTAATCATATTATAGATAATGATCATGGTATTGGACTGCATAATCATCCCTTTCCATATATTACAATTATTTTAAGTGGTGGCTACTGGGAAACAAACATTAAAAAAGAAAGAAAATGGCGTGGAAAATTTTACATAGGTTTTAGAAGTGCCGACAGTTTACACCGAGTTGACTTAGAGCCAGGCATTAAGCCAATTACAATTTATTTTGCTGGTCCGCACGGACTTAGAAAAAAAGGAAGAAGTGAATACGGGACTTGGAAATAATTTTTTTTAGTTCTAAGTTCCCTATTTACGTTTATGAAACCCATTTGACTATCTAATTAATTTTGGAATTATTTCATACTGGGCAAGGATTCCAAAAAGAATCACAAATAAGATAGCAAATAAAATATTTAAATTTTTCTTTTGTATCCATTCAAATGAGTTTTCTAAAATTTTTCTTATCCATTTATCAGCTTTATCCATAAATGTAATAGCTTTTCTAGTCCATTTATCACTCACTTCAATGATTGGAATTAATAATGCTGCAATGATAAGCCAAACAATCCCATTAAGGACTACATCTATAATCCAACCAACTAATATCCAATCAATTTCCATCAACTATATGCAAGTTTGACTATATAAATAAATGTAACTACTGTTAAACAGCCAAAGATAACCCAATTAACCCAATTATTCATAACGATACCCTAAACAATATATTGCATTTTAACAAATCAAAATTTCTTGAAGAAAATAAAATTAAAAGTTTTTAAGCATTGTTTGAAGTTTTAATGTAAGATTGCCTTTTTTAATAAGGATATTTAATGAATATATATGTCGGAAATATATCTTGGGGCTTAAGCGATCAAGATTTAGAAAATGTTTTTGCTGAACACGGTACAGTGACTTCTGCAAAAATAATCACAGATAGAGCAACTGGACGTTCCAGAGGTTTTGGTTTTGTTGAAATGAGCGATGGTGGTGAAGCTGCAATCGAGTCTTTAAACGGAACTGAGGTTGATGGTAGAGAACTAGTTGTGAACGAATCAAGACCTAAAGATAAAAGTTAATTCAAACTTTCTAAAGCTTCTACCATTTTTTCCTGTACCTTTTGTACAGCTTTGAATGGTCTGATCATAACTTTAAAGTTTGATATCTTTCCATCTTCGTTCCACTCAATCATGTCAACACCGTTGACTGATATGTCGTCGATATAGGTTTCAAATTCCAGAACAGAATTCATGCCATCATGTATTTCTTTAGTGTAACTAAATTTCTCCATGTTAAAGGATTGACCGGCAGCAAATAGGTACATCTTCGTTATTTCTTTACCTTCCATTGGAGTAAAAACAACTGGTGAAGAAAACATAGCATCTTCAGCGAGAATGGCGTCTAGCTTCTCAAGATCATCGTTATCAATTAAATCATGCCACTTATGAATTAGATTCTTTGCTTGTTCCATTTTTGTACCTTATAAAGTAATTACACATAAATAATTTTTATAGTAGTATCTTATACACACAGGAGGCTTTTATGAAGAAATTTTTATTTTTAGGTATGTTGCTGCCATCTTTTGTCCTTGGTATGCATCACAAATCAGAACCAATCATTTTTTATCTTGATTTAGATGTAGCTGAAGGAAAATCAGATGAGGTAAATGATTTTGTAGACTATTTGGTTTCAGCAGTAAAAGAAACTGAACCAAAAACAATGTACTACA
>CACECK010000018.1 GCA_902557965.1 uncultured SAR86 cluster bacterium | reverse complement strand
CTTCATTTGAAAGATCTATTTCAAATCCAACCAGAGGAGTAGGCGAGAAAACTCTTGCAAAAATAAGACAAGCAGCAAAAAAATATAATATCTCTTATATAAAAGCATCAGCAAAATTAATTGATGAAGGGTCGATATCTGGAAGAGGTGGGGCAGGTCTTAGAGACTATCTTGAATTTATTTCTGGCTGTAAAGGATTTATTGAGGACAATTCATTATCTGACTTAATGGAGCTAATTATTAAAGAAACAGGATTATATGCATACCATGCTAAAGAAGCTGGAGAGAAGGGTAAGACTAGAACAGAAAATCTTGAAGAGCTTATTACAGCAACAAAAAATTTTGAGCAAAGTGTTAAAGATGATAGAACAAACATAGAAATTGCTGAAAGCTATCTCGATATTATTTCTCTTGATTCTGGTGATAGACAAGCTTCAGAGCATGACGATGCTGCCCAGTTAATGACAATGCATTCTGCAAAAGGTTTAGAGTTTAAGTTAGTTCTCTTAACTGGTTTAGAGGAGAGTCTTTTCCCTCATGGAAGATCCATGGAAAGCGCCTCGCAACTAGAAGAAGAGAGAAGGCTCTGTTATGTAGCAGTCACCAGAGCCATGGAAAAGCTATATATTACTCATGCAGAATCAA
This sequence comes from uncultured SAR86 cluster bacterium, assembly GCA_902557965.1. GTDB lineage: Bacteria > Pseudomonadota > Gammaproteobacteria > Magnimaribacterales > D2472 > SAR86A. The sequence goes on along the minus strand of CACECK010000018.1, from coordinate 3,374 downwards.
GACGCTTACATGGAACCGATACTTTTAATCCACCTTCTAGATTCCTAAGAGAAATACCTAAAGAGCTTGTTGATGAAATAAGACCTAGAGCGCAAACTAATATTCCTTATAATAGAAAAGACTTTAGCGAAACAAAGATAGAATTTGAGGAGGAAATAGGAATTGCATTAGGCCAAAAGGTTATACATAAAAAATTTGGTGAAGGTATTGTCCTTAATTATGAGGGCTCGGGTGAATCAGCAAGAGTTCAAGTTAACTTCGATGCTGCTGGAACAAAGTGGCTGGTCATGGCTTATGCAAATCTACAAAAAATATAATGAAAGTTCTTATTTATGTGTTCACAGTTTTAATTTTAGTTAGTTGTTCAAACGAGCAGAACATAACTAGTGAACAGGATTTAGTAAAAGATCAAAAATATAATTGGCGCTTAGTTACATCATGGCCTAAAAATTATCCTGGTCTAGGAATGGCTCCTGAAAGAATAGCAGATCTTGTTGAAGAAATGAGTAACGGACAGATGAAAATTACTGTTTATGGTGCCGAGGAACAGGTTCCAGCATTTGGAGTTTTTGATGCAGTATCCAGTGGCTCTCATCAAATGGGACATAGCGGTGGTTATTTTTGGAAAGGTAAAGTTCCAGCTGCACAGTTTTTTACAAGTGTACCTTTCGGACTAACTGCTGATGAAATAAATGCATGGGTTAATAGAGGTGGAGGATTAGAGTTATGGAGAGAAATTTATGCTCCATTTAATATCTATCCGATTCCAGCTGGGAATACTGGAACTCAAATGTTTGGCTGGTTTAACAAAGAAATTAATTCACTTGAAGACATAAAAGGTCTCAAAATGCGAATTCCTGGTATTGGTGGAGAGGTACTAAAAGAAGCAGGAGGAATCCCAGTTACACTTCCGGGTGGAGAGCTATTTACAGCCCTTCAAACAGGCGTAATAGATGCTACAGAATGGGTTGGTCCATACAACGATTTAACATTTGGTTTTCATCAAGCTGCTAAATATTATTACTATCCTGGCTGGCATGAACCAGGCCCCATGCTTGAATTACTAATCAATAAAGATGCATGGGATTCATTACCAAAACACCTACAAGTTATTATTGAAACAGCATCAAAAGCTGTAAATCAAGATATGCTTGACGAATACTTAGCAAAAAACAATCAGGCACTTACAGAATTGGTTGAAACTCATGGTGTTGAGCTGCGAAAACTACCGGATGATGTAATTGAGGAATTCAGGATAATTTCAAACAGAATTCTTGATGATTTAGCCAGCAAAGATGAAACTATTGCAAAAGTTTATACCTCTTATCTTAAGTTTAAAAATGATGTTTCGGCATATCATGAAATCTCAGAAGATGCATTTGTTGAATCAAGAAATAAATAGTGCTTGAAGACTTAACATTTAAATCACTTGGTGTTGTAAATTATTATGAGACTTTAGAGTTAATGAAATCTCATATTAAAAAAGACGATTTCAATAATGAAATTTGGTTATTAGAACACCCACCAATATTTACTCTTGGCACAGCTGCTGATAAAAATCATATATTAAATGCAAAAGATATTCCTATTGTTCAATCAGACAGAGGTGGAGAGGTTACATATCATGGCCCTGGACAAATAGTTATTTACTTTTTACTTGATGTTAAGAAATTAGATTTTGGTCCAAAGAAATTAGTTTCGACCTTACAAAATTTTATTAAAGACTTGCTCGAAGAAATATCAATTGATTGCAATTTTGTTGAAGGTGCTCCAGGAGTTTATGTAGATAAAAAGAAAATTGCTTCTGTTGGCCTTAGGATTTCAAAAGGCAGGTCATACCATGGAGTTAGCCTTAATTTTGATATGGATTTATCACCTTTTAATCAAATCAACCCTTGTGGTTATGAGGGGCTTGAAGTAACTCAGATAAGAGATTTGAATCAGAGCATTTCTAAACTACAATTAGAAAAATTAGTAATAAATTTACTAAAAAATATTTTTTAAAAATGGAAATAATAGCAACAACAAAAATTACTAATAGAGATGGGATCAAAGCTATAAAAAATGGTCAGAAGTTTAATAAATTTTCTGACATCCCGACACCTAAGAAACCAAGCTGGCTAAAGGTTAAAGCTGAATTTAATCCCAATTTTCATAAAGTTAAAGAACAGGTTCAGAGCAAACAACTTTATACAGTTTGTGAGGAAGCGCATTGCCCTAATATCAGTGAGTGTTGGTCTGCAGGGACAGCTACTTTTATGTTGATGGGGTCAGTTTGTACTAGAGCATGTAAATTCTGCTCTGTAGATACTGGAAATCCAAATGGCTGGCTTGATAAAGACGAACCAATAAATACTGCAAAAGCTGTTCAGATAATGAAATTAAAATACGTAGTTTTAACATCTGTAAATAGGGATGATCTTTTAGATGGAGGGGCGCAACATTTTGCTGATACCGTGAAACTTATAAAAGAATTAAATCCAAATACTGCAGTAGAAGCGCTTACCCCAGACTTCAAAGGATTATCTTCGTCAATAGATACTTTAGTTAATTGTGGATTAGAGGTATTCGCTCAAAACATTGAAACTGTCGAAAGACTGACACATCAAGTAAGAGATATTCGTGCAGGCTATAAGCAGACATTAGATGTGCTCGCTGAATCAAAACGCATCAACCCAAGGGTACTTACTAAAACAAGTATTATTTTAGGCCTTGGAGAAACCGATATTGAGATAGAAAATACCATGGATGACTTAATTAAAAATAAAGTAGATATATTAACAATTGGCCAATATTTGAGACCAACAAGAAATCATCATCCTATTGAAAGGTGGGTAACACCAGAAGAATTTGAGAAATATAGACAAATTGGACTTAAAAAAAGGCTTTTTAGAGGTTGTTTCAGGTCCTATGGTTCGTTCTAGCTACAGAGCAGAGAGGGCGCTAGAAAAAAACAATGCAGGTTTAGGTTAATTGTTACTTGGAAAGTTGTTCCTTACCTATATTTATAGACTAAAGTCTTTGTTAAGACTTTCTCTTACACGTTGAGTCCAAATCTCATATCCTTTTGGATTCATATGCAGACCATCCTCAACATACAAATCTGGCATTCTAGTTCCATCTTCATTCAGCATTAAATCCCAAACATTTATATATTCTAGATAAGGATCTTCTTTGGCAAGGAAGCTAACAGAGTTGTTAAAAACTCTTTCCTCTTCATCAAGATAAAGTCTATCAACGGATGGCTTTATACCAATCATATAAACTTTTATAGTTCCGAACTCGTTTTTAACAAGGTTTAAGAACTTTTTGAAATCATTTAAAGTTTCTTCTGGTGTTTTTAAGGCGGTTAAATCATTTGTTCCACAAAAAAA
>CACECK010000017.1 GCA_902557965.1 uncultured SAR86 cluster bacterium | reverse complement strand
ATCTACCTTTTGAGTGATTCCGAATTGAATATCATCAATATCTTTAGCAGTTATCGACGGGAGATTGATTCGTACACCAGGTAAATTTACATGTCTTTTTGAACCTAGCTTGCCGCCATCAAGAACTTTACATTCTAAGGTTTCATGATCTTTTGATATAACTTCAAAGTTAATTAATCCATTATCAACTGATATTCTTGATCCTTTTTTAACACTTTTGATGAGATCTTTATAATTTATTTTGATAGAAGATGTTTCTACATCGATTTCGTCTCTTACTGTAAGCGAAACCATATCTCCTAATTTTAGATCCATTGGAAGCTCTCTATCGCCAGTTCTAATTTCTGGGCCTTGTGTATCTAATAACACAGCAACCTTAGAACTATTATTATCATTAAATTTAGTTACATATGAAATAATTTTTTTTGCTGAATCATGATCAGCATGCGACATATTAATTCTAACGACATTCATGCCTGCTAATGCCAGCTCTTTAATGGCCTTATATGAATTAGTAGAAGGTCCAATGGTACAAATTATTTTAGTTCTTGTATGCATGTGAGAAGAATAATACAAGTAAGGTATATATCAAGTAAAAATTAATATCGAAAATGACTTATTTTTAGACAAAAAAAAACAGAGTCTAGCTCTGTTTTCTTAGTTCGAGTTCCTTAGGGGTCTAAAGTGAGATTTTCTTTAGCTCCTTGAATTCTTTCTCTTGAATTCTTGGTGGATTTACAAGCTCTTTTTTATCATGCACTCTTGTAAATGCTTTCACCCTTCGGTCTCTACCTTCAACTTCTCTCTAGGTCTCCCGTCTGCAGTTGGTCACTAGTCGGTCGTTGTTGGTATTAGTAATATTACTCCTTTTGCAAAACTTGTCAACACCTTATTTGAAAAAAAATGCACTTTTTTTAAAAAAATTTTTTGGGGGTATTATTTTGCTTTTTATAGGTTTAATATATTTTTGATATGCATACGTTTTTACCTAAGAAAGATCCGCTTAGAACTTATAAAACGAATTCGAGATCTCTAAGAAAATTAGAAAATGTTGCAAGTAATTTACCAAAATTGCTGCTAACAAATAAAGTTCAAAAAACTATAAATTCTTTAAACATTAATAGTTTTTCTGTTAACAAAATTATCAAAGAGGAAAGTAAAGAAGAAATTAATTTAGCGATGTCTCATTTGAGCTTCATAGCACATTCATATATCTGGGGTGGTAACAAACCTCAGTCACTTCTTCCACAAGTAATTGCGGAACCGTGGGTCAAATTATCAAATTATCTTGGACGGCCACCCATTCTTAGTTATGCAAGTTATTGTCTTGATAACTGGTATAAGATTGATAAAAAAGATCCCATATCACTCGATAATGTTGCATTAATTAATAATTTTTTAGGCGGTGTTGATGAAGATTGGTTTGTTACTATTCATGTATGTATTGAAGATGCAGCCAGCGGAGCGGTTGATGCTGCTTATAAAATTTCATATTTAAATGAAAATAATTCTGTAAAAGATTTTTTAAATCTACTTAAGCAGATTCGTAGCTCTCTTCAAAAAGTAAATAAAATATTTTCACAGATGCCTAAAAAATGCGATCCCTACGTTTATTATCATAGAGTCAGACCATATATTTTTGGTACAAAGGATAATCCAGACTTAAAAAAAGGCCTTATATATGAAAATCAATATAACAATAAGCCTCAATTTTTTAGAGGAGAAACAGGAGCTCAAAGCAGTATTATTCCTTTATTAGATGGTGCCTTAGGTATAGGCCATACAAATGATAATCTTAAACATTACTTAAATGAAATGAGAGATTATATGCCCCCAAAACATAGAAAAATGATTGAGAATGTAGAAGATAAATCTCAAGCAAAAGATATCATTCTTAAATCGAAGGCATTAACAAAAGAATATAACCATTGTGTTGAAGAAATAAGAAAATTTAGAGCTCAACATTTAGAATATGCTGCAACATATATCCATAAACAAGCTCAAGTAAAAAGTGATGTTGGTAGCGGTGGATCAGTTGAAAGGGGAACTGGAGGAACACCATTTATGAAATATTTAAAAAAACATCGCGACGAAACTGAAAATCAAAAAGTCTAAACACCCTCAACAATAGAAACATATCTAGTTGCAGAATCTTTGACATGTTCAAGAGCTAATTGGTAATCCTCAGATTTATAGCATTCAATTGCATCTTTATGTGATTCAAATTCTACAACAACAGTTCTTTCAAAACCGGTTTCTTCAAATTCATCTTGAGCGCCTCCTCTTATTAGAAAGGTTCCGTTATGTTTACTTATTATTTTTGTCGCACGTTCAATATATTTTGAGTAGTTATCAGAATTAGAAATTCTTGCACGTACAACCCAATAACCCTTCTTATTCATGCTATTTTCTTTTTAATCTCATTTCATGCAAGATAGGTTCAGTATAGCCACTGGGTTGAGATCTTCCTTTTATGGCTAAATCGCATGCAGCCTTAAACGCAATACCATCAAACGATGGTGACATCTTTCTGTAGTTAACATCATCTTTATTTTGTAAATCTACGACAACAGCCATCTTCTTCATAGTATTAATAACTTGTTCTTCTGAACATAATCCGTGATGAAGCCAGTTAGAAATATGTTGGCTGGAGATTCTGCAAGTTGCTCTATCTTCCATAAGTCCAACATCATTTAAATCTAATACTTTTGAACAACCAATACCTTGATCCACCCATCTAACAACATAGCCAAGAATTCCTTGTGCATTATTTTCTAATTCTTCTTGAATCTCTTCATCAGAAGGCATTTCGTTTTCCTTAATTAAGGGAATATTTAGAATGTCATCCAGACTAGCTTTATCTCTAAATGAAATTTTATCTTGTTCTGACTGAACAAATATTTGATGGTAATGCATTGCATGAATAGTTGCAGCTGTTGGAGATGGAACCCAAGCACAATTTGCACCAGATTTTGGATGAACAGTTTTAGTTTTATACATTTCAAGCATTTCATCTGGCATAGCCCACATACCCTTTCCTATTTGTGCATTACCCTTAAAACCAGTACTCAAACCAATATCAACATTCCAATTTTCATATGCATTAATCCATCCTTCAGATTTCATTTTGGCTTTTGTGACCATAGGTCCAGCCTCCATGCTAGTGTGAATTTCGTCACCCGTTCTGTCTAGGAATCCAGTATTAATAAAAATTACTCTATGTTTTGCAACTTCGATACATTCCTTTAGATTTACAGTAGTTCGCCTTTCTTCATCCATGATTCCAATTTTTACAGTATTTAAAGGAAGATCGAAAGCTTCCTCAATAGCAGCAAATAAATCACAAGTAAATTTAACTTCCATAGGTCCATGCATTTTTGGTTTTACAATATAAATACTTTTTGTTTTTGAATTTTTATATGCACCGTTACCAATAAGATCATGAATGCTGATACAAATCGTGAATACTGCATCCATGATGCCTTCAAAAACGTCATAACCATTTTTATCTTTAATGGCAGGATTTGTCATTAGATGTCCAACATTTCTTACAAGCAACATGCTTCTTCCAGGGAGTAAAATCATGCGTCCATTTTTTAGCAGGTATTTTCTATCTGGATTTAGTTTTCTAGTAAGGCGCTTTCCATTTTTATCAAATGTTCGCTCAAGATCACCTTTCATTAAACCAAGCCAATTACGATAGACAATTATTTTATCTTCATCGTCAACAGCAGCTACTGAATCCTCACAATCTTGAATGGTTGTAATTGCTGATTCCATCAGAATATCTTTTATACCAGCTGAATCCTCTGCTCCAATTGGATGCTCTTTATCAATTTGTATCTCAAAATGTAAATTATTATTCTTAAATAATAGTCCATACGCCCCCTCCCCCTTATCCATATAACCGATATATTTTTCTTTATCCTTTAACTTCACTTTTTTACCACTTTCAAGGGTAAAAAATAATTCACCATCAACGAATTCAAAATCTATAACTTCATTAAATTTACCTGTCTGAAGAGGGATTGTGTTATCTAAGAATTCCTTTGCAAAAGCAATAACTTTATTTCCTCTTATCGGGTTATAACCACCTTCTCTTTTTGATCCATTTGATTCACTTATAACATCAGTTCCATAAAGAGCATCATATAAACTTCCCCATCTCGCATTAGTTGCATTTAATGCAAATCTTGCATTCATAACTGGAACAACCAATTGAGGACCAGCAATTTTTCTAATTTCAGGATCAACATTCCAAGTCTTGATAGAAAAATCTTTTGCTCTTGGGCTTAGATAGCCAATTTTTTCAAGAAAAGTTTTATATGTATTTAAATCAAAGGCGATGTCCTTATTCTGTATGTACCAATTATCAAGTTGTTT
>CACECK010000016.1 GCA_902557965.1 uncultured SAR86 cluster bacterium | reverse complement strand
TTCGATTGAAGATCCTTTTAACGATTTTGAACAATCTAAGAGAATTTTTTCCTTTATGTATTTACCTTGATAATATAAATCGCTTGATTTTGTTCTACACTCTTTAGGAAAAATTACTTCTCCTCTTTTACCAATATTCTTAAAGGGATACATCCAATTTGCTTCATAAATAAATTTTTCACTTTCCAGTTGATCAACAACAAGATGTGCAGGATTAAATTCATGCGATTTAATATCAATAAAAAAAAATAAAATAAAATATAAAAAAAACTTCATTAAATTTGAAGATCTGGATTTATATAAATCTTATATTCTGATCTTATTTCATTCAAAAAACTTTTCAGTGCTATATCTTTCTGATTAAGCATATAGTCAACCTCAACTTTTTGTAATACAGATGTAAGTTCGGGATAAAATCCTTCTTTGAAATTTGTAATATAAATAATGTGATGCCCAAATGCTGATTCGTAAGGGCCAAGCCATTTATTTAACTCACTATTATTTAAATTTAAACTAAAGTTGTTACCAAAATCACTATCAATTTGTTTAGAGCTCACATCTACAAAATTTTTACCTAGAAAAAAAGGGTCTGATTTAATATTTAAATTTTTATAAATATCATCATAACCTTTTAGAGATCTTTTTTTAGATGCTTTATCAGATGAGTAGAAGTAATGTGTAAAAGTATATTTTGAATCAACAAAATATTTATCTTTATTAAGATTAAAATAATCATTAAGTTCGTCTATAGATGGAACTTCTGGAACAGATTCTTCTTTAAGAAAAGATATTTTTTGAGCTAGTCTTCTTTTTATTATTCGATCCTCTTTATCGAGACCTAATGCTAAAGCTTCTCTATATAATATTTCTTCTTCAACTAAGTTAGTAATAATTCTTGCAATCTCATCATCATTTGGGTTTCTACCGACTTGTGACTTCCATGCAGATACAAGACTGATTATTTCTTGATCACTAATATATATTTCTTTTTCATTGTACGAATTTTGACTTATATCAATTAGATATATGACAAAACCAACTATAAAAAAAATTAATAACTTATATTTCAAATTTAAAACAATATTTTAATTCAGGTCTCTTAATTCCAATGTTCCACCTAAAGGAATAACATCAACATCTGATTGGTTGGGGATATACCAGATAGGAGATGACCATGCTCTTTCTTGAATTGTTTCATGAAGGTCTTCGCGTGGCTTAAATCCTGCTTTAACTGCATCCCACGTACTCCATCTACACGTTGGATTTTCTAAAACTCTTACATAATAAAAAGAATCATCAATATGTTTAAATTCCGGATCTATCCAAATAGTTTTCAACTCTGTAGCACCAATATTTTGAGTTATAGAACAATCATTGATATTTACTCTTGCACCATTATCTGGACATCTATGAGTTATCGGATCAGGTTGGAGACCGTCAGAACATACAACATCAAATACTTTTTCTTTAGGTCTACCGCTATTAACATCGATCCAACCTTTAATAATTTGAACTCTTTGAAGAGGAGCACCATTTTTATCTTTTTGTGCCCAGATAATGAATTCAGGAATTTTATCTTCGTTTTGTAAAAGATCAGACCCCATGCTTACACCTTTTTCATAAGCTTCTGTTACTAGTGATTCTGAATTAAGGTTAATTGAGGATAACTCATAACCAGCAAAAAATCTTACTGCTATTCTTGTGCCTGTAGTAGCAAATGTTTCTTTTCTTCTAAAGGCATTAAATATAGACTCTCTTGTATTTTCTTCAGCCCACACTGCTGCAAGTCCAGAAGCTCCCCATTGTGTGAATCCAGTATTAGCATATTCGCCTTGATCTAAATTCACTGTGCTGATTGGTTGATTGAAAGCTCGCATATACTCTTCTAATCTTTCAACATTTTCTTCTGCAAGAGGAACAGAACCCCTATTTTCTGGATCTCCATCAAGAAGACCTACTTTTGACCAATAATTTGACTCATCGAATGCACCTGCACCTGTATGAGTATCTGTTGAACCTATCAGTCCAAATTTATATGGATTTCCTTGTTTTGTAAAAGCTAATGTTAAACCATTTAAGTATGCTTCTCTAACATATGAACCTGATGGTTTGCTGTATGTTGGAGGTCTACTTCCAACTCGAACATCCATTATTTCAAAGTCTGCCCATTCATCATCTGGAGATAAAAGTGGATGAGTATCAGAAGTGCCTTTAACTTGAGTAATTTCGACAAGTGGTTCATTTCTCATGCGTTTTTTAGCATAATCATTTGTTACTGCTTTTCCATAAAAAGTTTCCATTTCAAACATTTGACCATTTGAACCGTTTGAATTGTGAGGCATTGAGATTGTATCTATACCTTTTTCTCTAAGTCTATCTTGCCAAGTCCAAAGATCTTCAGGGTTTATTGAATCAATTCTAGTCCATGGTCTTATAGATGCTTTAGATGATTCAAAAATAACATTTCTATGCAAATTTCCACCCTCAATATTAGTTGAGGTAGTAAATTCGTATCCTATAAAAGTTGTGAAATGTCCAGGATCATTATGTTCGTTTGCAGACCTGGCAATATCAGCCCATGCTGATTTATGAACATTATAATCAAATGATTTAAGAGCAGCCTGTGTGTTTCTAGTTAGATATGCTTTTAATATCTTTGGATGCCAATCTGGGAATGGTTGGGTTACAACTCCAGCAAGAACTGAGCTAAATATGTTTGATCTTTGTCCAGCTGATTCAACAGTAAGATTGTCAAGCCTATTAAGATTATGAAAAGGTTTGGCAAAATCATTTTGTGATATATCTGTAGATGTATCTGCAAATGCTTGAATCATACCCATATAAAATCCATGATCAGTGACTGAATAGAAATCTAAAGGCTCTCGCAATTTCATCTCATAACCCAAAGGGTGTTTAATTCCATCTCCTTTAGCATACCTATATGCATCATCAGGAGAAGCTGTTACACCGAATACATATGCGTCAAATGAATACTTAGTATGAACATGTAAATCTCCATAGTAAGGATTTTTGTTAGGATTAGGAGCTGGCATAGATTTTAAGTTGTTGGTTTTTTCAACTGAAAAATCAATAACCTCTAATGCTGAATCAGATTGAATGTTCTTAAACAAACTAATTAATGGTCTTGCGTCTGTAACATCAACCATAACGAAACCAAGAACTGTTACGTAAATGCCAAAAACAATTAGAAAGAAATTTCTAAGATATTTCATGAATCCCCCAAATTAACAAAACGTAATCAAATTATAGAATTTGACATAACTTATGACAATATATTTATATACATATATTTTGATACTTTGCTTACTTTGAATTAACCTATACCATTCTCAGCGCCTGTAGCTCAGTTGGACAGAGTACTTGGCTTCGAACCAAGGGGTCGGGAGTTCGAATCTTCCCGGGCGCGCCAATTTAAAAAGGGGTATAAACACCCCTTCATTTTAAGTTAAAAAAAATTAAAACCTATAATTTAATGTGGCTCCATAGGATGAATAAGCATTTGGGTATCCAAAAAATGTCGTAAATGTTGGATCAGCAACAGCTGGGAAAGCAGAAATTAAATACTTATCATCGTTAATATTTTTACCCCATATTGTTATCGACAAATTATCCCTTTCAATACCAGCTGAAAAATTAATTGTATCTTGCGTCTTCATACCGTTTCCTGCATTCTCAAGTATTGCTTGCCATGCTGGGCTTTCTAGCATTTTTGCTTCACTTGCATATAAATGACTAATTCTTAAATATCCATCCCAATTATTAAGATTCCAGTTCCATGTAATCGTTGATGAAACAGTATTTTCCGAAACATTTGATGGCATGGTTCCCGTTAAGTCACCTGAGCTTGAATTTGGGAATGAGTCATATATTGGATCCATAAATAAACCACTAATTGCAAGGTCTATAGAATCTGTAGGCGACATAACCAAATCGAATTCATATCCTTTAGTTGATTGTGAACCGGCATTTGCAAGTATAAACCCAGTTCCAATAAATGTATTTGACTGAAATCCTTCAATCTTTTGATCAAACAATGCAATATTAAGATATCCAGTTGGTAATTTTATTTTTGCACCAACCTCAAGAACCTCTGACTCTTCTGGATCAGCATACCTTCTTCCAACACCTGTATTTGGTCCAACAGGTGTTCCAGCTAATGCTAAAGCAGCAATTTCAGTTGCATCGGGCAATGAATCTCTAGAGATATTCCATGCAGTAGCTTTGTAACCTGTTGAAACACCACCGTAGATAGATGTTGTATCATTTAACGTGTAAGCAAGTTTAAAAGTGTAGTCAACATTGTCATCACTACTTTCTCCATCTTGAGCGGTATTAGGAAAATTTACAAATTGTGGTAAAAATTGTATTCCCTGAAGACCTAATAAAGGATTAAAAGCTGGATCAGTTGCTAAAACTGCAGCTTGTGCAGGAGGGAATCCGGCTCCAATAAGACCCAAAGTACCAGCTCCAACAAAGTCTAAGTTTGAAAAAATATCAGTATTAGTCTGATTAACTGAAACAGACTTTTCATCTTCGATATAACTTGCTCCAATAATGGCACTCAATCTATTAGTGAGTTTAATATCTAGCTGAGCAAATATTGATTTGGTTGTATTATCTTGTGTTGAAATTTCATTAACGCCCTGGCCTTCTGCAAATAATAATGAGTCTGGAATACCAAAAGCTGCTGCGACTCCAGCTAAAGCACCTGGTGCTAGAGCGTCAATATAAGCTCTCCATAATGAACCAAAGTAGATAGAATTGTCATATTCCATATCTTCCTGATAATAATATGCGCCTAATAACCAGTTAATATTTTCATTATCTTCAGAAAAAATT
>CACECK010000015.1 GCA_902557965.1 uncultured SAR86 cluster bacterium | reverse complement strand
TAGACTCATCAGCTAATGGCATTTCCTTAAATTCTTTTGCAACTATAGATGGGCAGTCGTGTTCGGAGATCTCTTTTGAAAATGTTGAAGTTGATAATTCTAATATTATTGCTTCTGGTGATAGCGCAACTGATTTATTAATGAATACTATCAACCTGGCAACATTATGTGTCAGCGCAGAAGCTGTTGGTTGTATGGAATCCTGTTATTTCAAAACACTTGAATACACAAAAGGAAGAGAGCAGTTTGGTCAACCTATTTCAAACTTTCAGGTCCTACAGCACAGAATGGTTGACATGTTTATTGAATCGGAGCTATCCAAGTCCTTATTAATTAAAGCTATGCTAGAAGTTACTAACAATTCCGATGATATGTATAAACATGTTTCTGCTCTGAAATCATATATTGGAAAATCAGGAAAACTTTCTGCAAAAGAGGCTGTTCAACTTCATGGTGGAATGGGAGTTAGTGAAGAACTTATGATAGGACATTATCTTAAAAAAATGATTTCAATAGATGCTCTTTTTGGCAATTCAGATTTTCATCTTAGAAAAATTGCCTAGAATCTTTATTTAGGTATCAATAAAAAACACTTATAATAATCTGAATATGGCAGATGATAGGGATATAAATTTTCAATCAACCCAAAGGCAAAATAGAATCTTGCCAGAAGATTCCTTTGGTGACTGGAAATGGAGAGAAGCACTAGCTGAATTAATGGTTCCATTAATTGGATCTTTGTATAGAGATGGCGTAAATGTAATGATTTATGGTAAATCATTGGTCAATCAATCACCCGTTGCAATAATGAAAGCACACAGATTTGCTCGACAATCTGATAACAATGAACTCAGTGAGTTTGAAACATATCCTATGATTGAATATTTGAGTAATCTCACCCTGCATGATTGTGAAATAGATATTGGCGAAATTGCAGTTAAATGTCCTTTTTTCAATGAAATTAAAGAAGATCAATCAAAAATTTCTGATTATCTTAACGAAGAATTAAAAGATGTAATAAATGTTGAAACAAAAAGACCAATCGAACCTATGCCAATTGTTCTTTATGGTTTTGGTAGAATTGGTAGATTATTAGCTCGTATGATGACTCAAACAACAGGACCTGGTAATTACTTTAGAATCAAAGCAATTGTAATTAGAAAAGCTGCTAAAGATGATATTTTTAAAAGAGCAAGTCTCTTAACTAGAGATTCAGTTCATGGTCCATTTGATGGAACTGTCAGAGTAGATGAAGAAAATTCATTATTGGTAGTAAATGGCAACCCAATAAAAATTATTTATGCTTCAGGGCCGGATGAAGTGAATTATGATGACCATAATATTATAAATCCATTGGTTATTGACAATACAGGTGTTTGGAGGGATGAGGAAACTTTATCAAAACATATTAATTCTGGAGCAAAGAAAGTAATTCTTACCGCTCCTGCTAAAGGCAATGTAAAAAATGTTGTTTTCGGTATTAACGATGACATTTTAGAAGATTCAGACCAAATTATATCTGCTGCCTCATGCACAACTAATGCTATTGTGCCTATATTAAAAGCAATTAATGAAGAATATTCCATAAATGGTGGCCATGTTGAGACTGTTCATGCTTATACAAATGACCAGAATTTAATAGATAATTTTCATAAGGGAGATAGAAGAGGTCGGGGCGCTCCTTTAAATATGGTTATAACAACAACAGGCGCTGTTAAAGCTGTTGCAAAAGCTTTACCAGAGCTCGCAGGAAAATTAACTGGTAACGCAATTCGAGTACCAACACCTAATGTTAGTCTCGCTATATTATCACTTCAATTAGATAAAGCAGTGTCAGTTTCCGATGTTAATAATTACTTAAGGTCTATTGCATTTCATTCTAAATATAGAGAAATTATTGGCTTTGTTAACTCATCTGAAGTTGTATCAACTGATTTTTATTCAAGTCCTTTTGCGTCAATAATTGATTCTCATGCAACCATAGCAAGTGGAAAGAGTCTTACGTTGTATTGTTGGTACGATAATGAGTATGGATATTCAAAACAGGTGCTGAGCTTAGCTAAAAAAGTTGCTAATATCCAACTACCAAGATTACCCAAACCAATTGCTTAAAATCCTAGAAACAAAGGCTTTTTAGCCTTATAATTCTATTGTTTTTTTAACATTTTCAAATTAACTTTGCAAAGGCACACTAAAAAAAGTGATTAAAATTTCAAAAGGTCTTGATTTACCTATTTCAGGATCGCCATCTTTAAATATTTCAGACGAGCCAAAAGTCTCTAATGTTGCGCTCTTGTCTAATGATTTTGTTGGAATGAAACCAACTATGCTATTTAAAGAAGGTGACCACGTTAAAGGTGGTGAAAAAATATTTGAAGATAAAAAAAATATTGGTGTTTCGTTTACATCACCAGGATCAGGAATTATTAGGTCGATTAATAGAGGTGATAAAAGAAAATTTATTTCTATTGAAATCGAATTAGATAAAGATGAAGATCTTCTAGAATTTGATACAAGCCAATCCTTTAAAGATCTTTTAATCAATTCAGGATTGTGGAATTCTTTTAGAACGAGACCTTTTAATAGAACCCCAAATGTTAATGATAAGCCAAATGCTATATTCATTAATTGCTGTGATACAAATCCATTGTCTGTAGATCCATTTAATATCATTAATTATGATCAAGAGCTTTTTAATTTAGGATTAAATGCTGTTTGTAATGAGTTCAATTGTGATATTTATGTTTCCTATCAAAATGATCAGTTTATAAGAGCTAATGATTCAGTAATTTATAATCAATTTTCTGGTCCTCATCCATCTGGCTTAACTAGTACACATATTTCCATATTAAATCCTGTTAACATAAATAAGACTGTATGGACTTTAAATTATCAAGATATTATCTCATTTGGCTATTTGCTTAAAAATAAAATTTTAAGAACTACAAAAATAATCAGTTTAGCTGGTCCATCTGTTTTTGAACCTTCGTTAATAAAAGCTAGAATTAATGGAAATATTGATCAGATTACTGCAGGCAAAGTAGATGCTAATTCAAGAATTATATCTGGATCTGTTTTGCACGGTCATAAATCAGACGGTGTAATGAATTATTTAGGTTTTTATGATTCACAAATTTCGGCTATCCCAGATGAAGTTAACGAAATATTTATGAATTGGTTAATGCCGGGATCAAATTTACATTCAAAATTAAATGTTTTCCTCTCATCTTTTGTAAAACCAAAAGAATTTATTTTTAATACATCAATAGGAGGAGGTAATAGAGCAATCGTACCTATTAACTCCTACGAAGAAGTAATACCTATGGATATTCTAGTAACACAGTTATTAAAATCGTTGGTAGTAGCTGATACAGAGATGGCTATTGATTTAGGAATGTTAGAGCTTATACCTGAAGACTTAGCATTATGTTCTTATGTATGTCCTAGTAAGTATGATTATTCATCTATTTTGATGGATAATTTAAATAAGGTTTATTCAGAGCTATGAAAATCATTAGAGGTTATCTTAATAATATTAAACCAAATTTTGTTGGCGAAGGAAAATATACAACATGGTTCCCACTTTTTGATGCTATTGAGAACTTAGTTTTTTCTTATGGAAAAAAAACAAAAAATCCAATTCATGTAAGAGATGCTGTTGATATCCAGAAAGTTATGGTCACAGTATGGTTAGCTGCTTTTCCAGCCATGTTTTTCGGAATGTACAATCTTGGTGCTAACTCTTTAGAATATTTTGATTCTATTGGTGTTCAAAATACAGGAGATTGGCATCACTATTTTGTTAGCTTTGTAGGCTATGATTCAACAAGCTTTTTTGCTAAGTTATGGTTTGGAGCTTGTTACTTTATTCCAATTTATTTTGTTGTATTTACAGTTGGTATTGCTTGGGAAGCATTATTTGCAATCGTAAGAAAACACGAAATAAATGAGGGTGCCTTTGTTTCTACAATTCTTTTTTCACTTAGCTGTCCGCCAGACATTCCTCTGTGGCAGGCTGCAATGGGTATTTCGTTTGGTTTGGTTATCGGTAAAGAAATTTTTGGAGGAACTGGTAAAAACTTTTTAAATCCTGCATTAACTGGAAGAGCATTTTTATACTTTGCATATCCTGCTCAAATATCAGGTGATAAAGTTTGGGTTGCTGGAATCTCTGATTATAATATGATTCCTGAAGGGTACAGCGGAGCTACTGCACTTGGGATGGCTGCAGAAAGTGGTATGGCTGGTATTACAAACTCATATACTTGGATGGATGCCTTCTTAGGTAACATACCAGGGTCTGTAGGTGAAACATCAATCATAGCTATACTAATAGGACTTGTAATTTTACTTGTAACAAAAATTGCTTCTTATCGAATAATACTTGGAACACTTATTGGTATGATTGTAATGTCATCATTATTAAATATTGTTGGGTCTGAAACCAATCAAATGTTTTATATACCTTGGTACTGGCATGCTGTTATTGGCAGTTTCGCATTTGGTCTTGTATTTATGGCAACAGAACCGGTATCTGGATCTGGAACAAATACAGGTAGATGGATATATGGAATTGTTATAGGTGTAACAGTGATATTAATCAGAGTTATTAACCCAGCATTTCCAGAAGGAATGATGCTTGCAATTTTATTTGCAAACTTACTTGCACCCGTAATTGATCATATGGTTGTAATGTCAAACATTAAAAAAAGAAAGGCTTTGATAAATGAATGATTCAATAATTAAAACTTTAGCAGTAGCTTTTTCAGTATGTCTGATTTGTTCTCTTGTTGTTTCATCATCTGCAGTAAGCTTGAGAGATCTTCAAAAAGAAAATAAATTGAATGATAGAAGGTTAAAAGTACTTCAA
>CACECK010000014.1 GCA_902557965.1 uncultured SAR86 cluster bacterium | reverse complement strand
ACCGGAGAAATTCATCCTAATCAAAAAGACTTATTTGAAAAATTTGCACAAGTTATTGAGAAAGATGGAATTTCAGCTTGGGATAAGTTGAACTTGAAAGATTACATAGACGATCATGAAGAATATATTAAAACTTCTGATTCACTTGATGTTTGGTTTGATTCTGGAGTAACTCACTACGCAGTTTCCTCAAAAAGATTCGGTGAAAATATTGTGGCAGACCTTTACTTAGAGGGCTCAGATCAACACAGGGGATGGTTTCAATCATCTTTATTAACAAGCATAGCTATGAATAACTCTGCGCCATATAAAACAGTGCTGACACATGGATTTGTTGTAGATGAGCAAGGAAGAAAACAATCAAAATCACTTGGAAATGTTGTCTCTCCTCAGAAAGTTTGGGATAGCTTGGGAGCTGATATTTTAAGACTCTGGGTGGCTTCAACAGATTTTAGAAGTGAAATGGTAGCATCTGATGAAATATTGAAGAGAACTTCAGATCAATATAGACGTATTAGGAATACTTTTAGATTTATTTTGGGTAACTTAAGTGATTTTAGCGATAAAAATAAAGTTAAGTTCGAAGATCAGATTGAATTAGACAAATGGATTATTAATGAAACAAAAATTCTTCAAAAAGAAGTTATTCAATTATATGAATCATATTCTTACCATAAGGCAATTCAAAAAATACATAACTTTTGTGTTAACGAATTAGGTGGAATATACCTTGATATTGTTAAAGATAGGCTTTACACATGCAAAAATAATTCTTTAGCAAGAAGGTCGTGTCAAACAAGCCTTGATTTCATTTTAAATATTTTGGTTAGGTTGGTTGCTCCAATCCTTTCATATACAGCAGAAGAACTTTGGCAAACAAGCAACAGATTGAATGAGCAGGAGGACTCTGTTTTTCTATCAAATTTTGATTTATCAGAAATAAATTTTGATTCTAATATCAATCAATCTGAATGGAAAAGAATTTTTGAAATTAAAGATGCTGTCAATCAATCTATAGAAGAAATGAGAAATGAAAACAAAATTAAAGGGTCACTTGATTCAGCTGTAGATATTCAAGCCACTTCAAATGATCTGAATATTCTTAAAAAGTTGGGCGATGAACTTCATTTCTTATTTATTTCTTCAGAAGCAAGTGTAAATGAAGGAAAAAGTTTTAAAATTAAAGTCAGATCTTCAAAAAATACAAAATGTGTTAGATGTTGGCATAGATGTTCATCAGTAGGATCTAGTAAAAAACATCCTGAATTATGCAACAGATGTATTGAAAATATAGACAATAATGGTGAGCAAAGAAGTTTTGTATAAGTTTAGATTTATTGTTTTGATATTAAGTCTTATAGCTATTGATTTGTTTTCCAAAAATCTGGCAGTTATTAATTTAATGTATGGACAGTCAGCACCAACAATATTTCCCTTCATAGATTTTTTGTTAATTTATAATTCAGGAATAGCCTTTGGAATATTTGATAGTGATAATTCTTTAAACTCACAAATATTATTATTAGTAACTTTAGCAATCTCTTTCTACCTTATCTGGATGATAGCTAGCGAGGACATATTAAAAAAAAAATATGCACTTTCTATAATAACAGCAGGAGCTTATGGAAATATCATTGATAGAGCAATTGATAACAAAGTGACTGATTTTCTACATCTAGAGATATTAGATTTTTCTTTTTTTATCTTTAATCTTGCAGATGCTTTTATAACTATTGGCGCAATATTGCTTATATACTTTGAATTAATATATAAATCTAATAATGAATAAAGAAATCAAATTAGCAAACCCAAGAGGCTTTTGTGCCGGCGTTGACAGGGCAATTGATATAGTTAACAGAGCTCTTGAAATATATGGACCACCTGTTTATGTAAAACACGAAGTCGTTCATAACAAAGTTGTTGTAAACGACTTAAAGAATAGAGGTGCTGTATTTGTAGAAGAAATAGATGAAATACCCGATGACTCTCTTGTTATATTTAGTGCTCACGGAGTATCTAGTGAAGTTGAGGAAACCACAAAAGCAAGAGACTTAAATTTCTTTGATGCAACTTGTCCTTTGGTAACGAAAGTTCACATGGAAGTTAGAAAGCATGCAAAAGCAAATAAAGACATTATATTGATTGGTCATGAAGGTCATCCTGAAGTTGAAGGAACAATGGGTAGGCATATAAATTCAGATAATAGTTCAATTTATTTAGTTCAAAATGAAAAAGAAGCAGAACAAATACGTATTAAAAATGAAAATGAATTAGCATTAGTAACACAGACAACTCTTAGTGTTGACGAGACCAAATCTATCACAGAAATTCTTAAAAAAAGATTTCCTGAAATACAAGTACCGAAAAAAGATGACATATGTTACGCAACACAAAATAGGCAAGATGCTGTAAAGCAACTTGCTCTAGAGTCAGACTTTATGATAGTTGTAGGATCAAAAAATAGCTCAAATTCAAATAGGTTAAAAGAGTTAAGTGAGAAGTGTGGATGTAAATCGATATTAATCGATGAATTCTCAGATTTAGATTTAAAAGACCTTAATAATTGCTCCAATATTTCAATTACAGCAGGAGCTTCAGCTCCAGAATCAAAAGTAATGGAGATTGCTAAGTCACTTGAAAAACACTTTAATGCTAAGCTTATTGAGAATGGTGAAGATAATGAAAATATTTTCTTTAAACTACCTCCGGGATTGAGATAGATGGAGGTAGAGAACCATATTATTAAAAATGTCAGATTTCTCCAATCCCCAAATCATAATGAAAGACCAGACAAAGAAAAGATAAGCTTATTAATAATACATTGCATTAGTTTGCCTGAAGGGAACTATGAAGGAAGTAATGTAGAAGATTTTTTCTTAAATAAATTATCAATTTCTAATCATAACTCATTTGATAAAATAAAAGATCTCAAGGTTTCATCTCATCTATATATCAAAAGAAATGGAGAGTTAGTTCAATTTGTTCCATTTAATAAAAGAGCATGGCATGCAGGTGAGTCCTCTTATAAAGGCGTTTCAGACTGTAATAATTATTCAATTGGAATTGAGCTGGAAGGAACAGATGATGATTTTTATACAGCTGACCAATACGATACATTAATTGAAGTCACAAAAGGAGTTATTAATAACTACCCATTAATTAACAAAGATTCTATTGTTGGCCATTCAGATGTTTCTCCAGGAAGAAAAACAGATCCAGGAACTAAGCTTGATTGGGACAGATTTCTTGAGGCACTATGATTAAAGGGGACACAGTCAAAATAATTTCATTTACAGGTTATGGGTTTGCGTCTGGTTTACCATATGTTCTTATTTTTATTACTTTGACTGCGTGGTTAAGGGATGTAGGCGTTGATTTAAGCCTAATTGGTTTTATTAGCTGGATAATGCTTACATATTCATTAAAATTTTTGTGGGCACCTTTTGTAGACAAATCTCCAACAAAATTATTTCAAAACTTTGGCCATAGAAGAAGCTGGATAATTTCAATGCAGTTATTGATAATAATATCTTTAATAACATTATCATTTATAAATCCTGTAACTAATTTAGCTATATTTGCTTCATTAGCGTTCTTGATTGCTCTAGCAGGATCTATTCAAGACATTGCAATAGATGCTTACAGAATTGAAAGTGCTAAATTAGAAGATCAGGGAAATTTAGCTGCAGGTTATCAATTTGGTTACAGGGTAGCCATTCTTGTTGGATCCTCTTTTGCTTTAATTTTTGCAGAAAGTTATTCATGGGCATTCGCATATCAATTAATGGCACTTTTAATGATAATCAACATGGTTGTATCCATTTCTATTTCATCAGAAAAACAAAACTTAGATCTAGTTAAATTAAATTATGAAAAGTCATTAATAGAGCCAATCAAAGATTTTTTTAATCGATTTGGTTTAAAAATGGCTTCAATTCTTTTGCTGATAATTTCGACTTATAGATTAACAGATATTGTTATGGGACCTATGGCAAACCCTTTTTATATAGATATGGGCTATTCACTATCTGAAATAGGTTATGTAGTTAAAGTTATTGCTTTAATTGCAACAATAATAGGAGTTTTTGTTGGAGGCATCTTGGTAAAAAAAGCTGGCCTTTATAAATCATTGTTGGCAGGTGCATTCTTGGTAATGTTAACAAATTTACTTTTTTCATATGCTGCAATCAACGATAAAGATGTTTTTATGCTTGCATCAATAGTTGCTTCAGATAGCTTTGCAGCTGGAATAGTTGGTACTGTTAATATAACTTTTTTAACAAGTCTTGTTTCATCAAAATATACCGGATTTCAATATGCACTTTTGACCTCCATAATGGCATTTTTAGGTAAAGTATTTGGTGGTTTTTCTGGAGTGCTTGTTGAAAACTTCCAAAGCATGTATGGATTTAACTATGGATGGATGAGTTTTTATATATTCACATCGATCCTAGCAGTCCCAGCAATGCTTTTAATATATCTTAATAGAAATTTCTTTTTTAAAAATGAAAGCTTTAATTAGACTTGTATTTTTAATTTCAATAATAATTGTATTTTCTTTAAGTATTGTTAACGCATCTAAGATCCCAAATTTTGCAATGCTTTCATTTATGTCAGATAAATTTGTTCATGCTCTCACGTACTTTTATTTAACTCTACTAGGACTATTTTCGAGATTTAATGTCAACGAATTATTTGTTGTGATGAGTATATTCATATTTGGGTTGATTATAGAATTAATTCATTATTTTCATCCTTATAGATATTTTGAGTATTTTGACTTACTTGCAAATCTAATTGGGGTTACAATTGCGCTGCAAATTTTTAGATTAAAAAAATTTAAATAATCTATTGATTTATAACATTTAGCCCATAATTAGTGGTTAAGATAAATTATTGAATTTATATGGAGAGATAAATGAATTTAAGACCTTTACATGACAACGTTCTTGTTAAAAGAACTGAAGAAGAGGAAACATCATCAGGAGGAATCATACTTTCTGGCTCTGCTAAAGAGAAGCCTTCACAAGGTGAAGTTGTAGCTGTTGGACCTGGAAAATCATCTGATTCTGGAGATGTAACTGCAATGAATGTTTCTGTTGGAGATACTGTAATTTTTGGACAGTATGGTGGAAACGAAATTAAATTAAACGGTGAGGAATATCTTATTTTAAGTGAAAAAGATATTTTCGGAGTTGTTGAATAAATAAATATTAAATCGGGAGATAAAAAAAATGTCAGCTAAAGATGTAAAATTTGGAGATAACGCAAGAACACAAATGCTTGATGGTGTGAATACACTTGCAAATGCGGTTAAGGTAACCCTTGGACCTAAGGGAAGAAATGTTGTGCTTGATAAGTCATTTGGTGCACCAACTGTTACCAAAGACGGTGTCTCTGTTGCAAAAGAGATTGAGCTTGAAAATAAATTCGAAAATATGGGAGCTCAAATGCTTAAGCAAGTCGCTTCACAAACTAGTGATGAAGCAGGTGACGGAACAACTACTGCTACTGTATTGGCTCAATCAATTGTTAATGAAGGAAATAAATCTGTTGCAGCAGGTATGAACCCTATGGATCTTAAAAGAGGCATAGATAAGGCTGTTGTAGCTGCAGTTGAACACGTTAAAGGTTTAAGTGTTCCATGTACTGATGACAAAGCTATAGCGCAAGTTGGAACAATTTCAGCAAATGGAGATGTTGCTGTGGGTGAAATTATTGCTGAAGCTATGGAAAAAGTCGGCAAAGAGGGAGTTATAACTGTTGAAGAAGGCAGTGGTATTGAAAACGAGCTAGATGTCGTAGAAGGTATGCAGTTTGATAGAGGTTATCTTTCTCCTTACTTTATAACTAATCAAGATAATATGACTGTTGAACTAGATTCACCATACATACTTTTATTTGATAAAAAGATTTCTAATATTAGAGATTTACTTCCACTTTTAGAGTCAGTGGCAAAAGCTGGCAAGCCGCTTCTTATTATTGCTGAAGATATTGAGGGTGAAGCATTGGCAACTCTTGTTGTTAACAACTTAAGAGGGATTGTTAAAGCTGCAGCATGCAAGGCGCCAGGGTTTGGTGACAGAAGAAAAGCTATGCTTGAAGATATTGCAATATTAACCGGTGGAACCGTCATATCTGAAGAAGTTGGGCTAACACTTGAGGGTGCATCTGTTGATGATCTAGGCACTTCAAAAAGAGTAGTTCTTAATAAAGATAATGCAACAATTATTGATGGTGCTGGAGATGAGGCTGCTATTGCAACTCGTGTTAACCAAATTAGAGCACAAGTTGAAGAAACTTCATCAGACTACGACAAAGAAAAATTACAAGAGCGAGTTGCAAAGCTTGCTGGTGGTGTTGCTGTAATTAAAGTAGGTGCTGGATCTGAGGTTGAAATGAAGGAGAAAAAAGCAAGAGTTGAAGATGCACTTCATTCAACAAGAGCAGCTGTTGAAGAAGGAGTTGTTCCTGGTGGCGGGTCAGCTCTTATAAGATGCTTAGAAGCTGTTGCAGATCTTAAAGGCGATAATGATGATCAAAATGTAGGAATCAATATTGCTAGAAAAGCATTTGAAGCACCATTAAGACAAATTGTTTCTAATGCTGGAGAAGAACCTTCTGTAATTGTTAATAAAGTTATTGATGGTAAAGATTCTTTTGGTTTTAATGCTGCAACTGGTGAATTCGGTGACATGATTGAAATGGGAATTCTTGATCCTGCAAAAGTTACGAGAACAGCTCTTCAAGCAGCTGGCTCTGTTGCAGGTATGATGATTACTACCGAAGCTATGGTTACTGATGTACCCAAAGAAGATGCTCCAATGCCTCCAATGCCTGATATGGGTGGTATGGGTGGTATGGGCGGCATGATGTAAACTTCCATACATAAAAAAAATTTGGGGCATAAAGCCCCATTTTTTTTGTATAATTACTAATATCAATATTCATCAATATATTGGAGTAACAAAGATGAGATTAATTTATTTTTTACCAATTTTTTCTATTAATGTATTTGCGCATGCAGATAATAGCCTTCACCACCATATCGTCGAACCTTTAAGTCTATTATTGGTAGGTTTTGTTGGTGTTTTTTTTATAAGAAAAATATACAGGAGATTTATATGAGAATTAAAGATGTAAGAGCACATTGTGATATTCCTTGCGCGGTTTATGACCCTGGTGTGGCTCAATATGCTGCATTAAGTGTTTTAAGGTTTTTAGATTTAATCGCAGAAATGCCTGAAGAAGTTAATTCAAAAAAAGATTTAGCTCATTTAAATAGACTAGTTCAGCAGAAAGAAGATCATGCTATAGAGGTTAAGGACGCTGTAAGAACCATATGGGGCGATTATTTTAAAGATCCGCATATGGAAAAATTTCCTGAAATACACACCTTGGCTCATTCAATAATGATGACTGCATCAAAATGCAAACAAGATATTGATAGACAGAATGGTGTTGATTTACTTGAGAAGGTTAACAGGTTTGCTGAAATTTTTTGGTCCACAAAAGATGTACAAACTGAGATAAAAAAATCGTTAAATCCTCCGCATACAGATATGGTTGTTCCTATATTAGGTGATTAGTATATTTAGGGTTAGGGGCTCAAGCATGGCCCCTAATTATTTAGATAATGATCTAGTAATTACAACAAAACTAGCCTTATTTAATGTCAATGATGTTGTTGTTCTTAAAACCAATCTCGATGGAAATGTTCTTAAAAGAATTAAGTCGATCGAAAACAATACTTATGAGGTTGAAGGTGATAACAAATCATATGATTCCAAAATCAATAATATGTTCTTTAAGAAGAATCAAATATTAGGAAAGGTTATTTTAAAATTTAATTTTTTATCTTTTTAATTTTAATTTTAGAAATAAAATTTTCATCTAATTCCAAGACTTCAAATCGATAATTTTCTATTTCAATACACAAGTTAGCCTGTGGGATTTGATCTAAATATTGAGTGACTAATCCATTTATAGTTTTTGCATTATCTTCAGGGATTGCCCAATTTAAATAATTATTCAGTTCTCTAATTTTTGAATTTCCATCTGTTAATATCGATCCATCTTTTAACTTAATAAACTCTTTTTCTAATTCTTCTTTGTCACCACCAAACTTACCAGTGATCTCTTTAAAAATATCTTCAACAGATATTAAACCTTCTATTTCTCCATACTCATCTACAACCAAGCCTAAACTTTGATTGTTTGCAAGGAATTCTCTTAGTTGCTTCATTAGCAAAGTAGATTGAGACACAAAATATGTCTTTTGAAGCATTGTTTTATAACTCTTATTATTTTTATTAAAATTTTCTAAAAACGAATGAGAGTCTTTCAAATGAAGAATACCAATCATATTATCAATTGAGTCTTCAAAAACGGGTAATCTAGTATATTCAGTAGATTCAATAATTTTGGTTGCATTTTCATAGTCTTCATTAATATTTATTCCAATTATTTCTGAAGTTGGAATCATAATATCCTCAACCACAAGTCCTTCCATGCCTAAAACAGAGGAAAGCATTTTTCTATATTGATTTGGTATGAGATCTCCAGATTCTTCAAGCAGTGTCTTCAGTTCTTCCGTATTAAGGTTGTCGTTTAATGTTGCATCTTTTGCATCCAGCTTAAATAATCTAAGAATTAATCTACTCAAAAAATTTGTAAAAAATATTATAGGTTTGAAAACATAAATAAGAATATTCAGAATAAAAGATGATCTTGTTGCAAAACTTTCAGGCTTAATTGTAGCCATAGTTTTTGGTGTAATTTCTGAGAAAATCAAAATTACTATAGTTAATATGATTGAACCAAGTAAGACATTACCTCCAAAATATTTAAGCATAATAATTGTTACAATCGCTGAAGCTAAAATATTAGCAAAATTATTTCCTACTAAAATTGCTGACAAAAGCTGATCAGGTCTTTTTAAAAGATTCAAGGCACGTTTAGCACTTGTTTTTGATTTTTTAGATAAATTCCTTAGCTTAATTTTATTAGCAGCCATCATGCCTGTTTCAGAACCAGAAAAGAAACCACTAATAATTAACAAACATATAAGCGTTGAGAATAGAAATATTAAAGACGGATCTTCTAGCATTATGATCCAGCTAAATACGAATTCATATAATAAGCTCCTAGAACAGCCCACATAGCTATAAAAAGACTTCTTGTGGCATATTTAATTGGGAAATTAAAAAACTTAATTCCTATGAGCGTGACCACATAAATTATCCAAGCAATTATTGTAAAAATAGATTTAAAGATTATGTTTGCAGTAAATACAGACTGCATACTAAAGCCAGAAATTAAAGCCAACGATAAAAAAACTAATCCAAGTCCAAGCAATTTAAATACAATCTTATAACTTTTTTCTACTGAAAAGGGCTCATTTGATATTAGCTCACCTTTTTTTATTTTTCTAACCTTTCTTTCAAGGATAATAATTTCATTGTAAGAAATAAATATAAATATCAAGCTGAAACCAGTAACCATGAAATGTATTGTTGGAAGAATATTTATAAAATCGTAAGAATAAAGGTACATTAGTGCATGTGACAAAGCGGCAACAACAGATGCTATATTTAAAGAACTTGTGCCTTTAAGACTTATTCTTGTAATAAAATAAATAACTATACTTATAGTTACTTGGGTAATAAAACTCATTAAATATTTAGATTAATTAAAACTTTGAACAATAATACTATCAATATTAGCAAGGTTAACCTAAAATACACATCTTTTTAACGATTTAAATAAATTTTAGTATGGTAATTATCAGATTAGCAAGAAGTGGGGCAAAGAAAAATCCCTATTACTTTATTACAGTTGCGGATGAAAGACGCCCAAGAGATGGGGCTTTTATTGAAAGATTAGGTTTCTTTAATCCAATGGCAAAAGGTCAAGAAGAAAGGCTTAGACTGGACTTAGATAAACTAAATGAATGGGTATCTAAAGGCGCACAAGTAAGCGATAGAGTAAATAATTTAGTTAAAGAAGCAAAACTGACACCAGAAGAGTTAGAAGCTAAGATGGCAGCAAAGAAAGCCAAAGCAGACGCTAAAAAAGCTGCTATTAATGA
>CACECK010000013.1 GCA_902557965.1 uncultured SAR86 cluster bacterium | reverse complement strand
CTTGTTGCTTTTAACATTAAATCAGATTGAGTTTCAATTGCCCTTAAACAGCCAGCTGTATCTGTTGTAAAGAATGGGTTTCCTGTTCCAGCTGTAAAAATAACCACAAAATTGTCATTCAATAATTGAATTGCAAGGCGCCTATCATAGTGCTCAACAATACCTGACATTGAAATTGCTGACATTACTCTTGTTTTAATACCAGCTCTTTCAAGGGCATCTCTCAAAGCAATACCATTCATTACAGTAGCTAACATCCCCATATGATCTCCTGCTACTCTGTCCATACCAGCTTTGTTGAGTTTTTCACCTCTAAATAGATTGCCGCCACCAATAACTATTCCTATTTGTGTGCCTAGATCTCTGCAAGACTTTACAGAGCTTGCCATTTCATCAAGAATTTTCGGATCTATCCCATGATCATCATTTCCAGCAACAGATTCTCCACTAAATTTAAGTAGAATTCTTTTATGTTGTGATTTTGACATATCTTATTACTTTAATTGCTCAGCAACCTCTTCTGCAAAATCTTTGGTCTCAACTTCAATGCCTTCTCCTACTTTAAGCCTATCAAAAGAGACAACAGAAGCATTATCATTTGCAAGATATTTCTCAATTGTTATGTCTGGATCTTTGACAAAACCTTGTGAAAGTAATGAAACTTCTGAAAGGAATCTATTTACCTTCCCTTCAATCATTTTTTCCATTATTTCTTGAGGCTTACCTGAGTCTTTTGCTTGATTTTCATATATTGCTCTTTCTCGATTAAGTGTTTCTTGATCAAGATCCTCTTGCGATAAGCATAGTGGACTAAATGCAGCGACATGCATTGCAACATCTTTAGCAATTTCTTTTGAGCCACCTTTAACAACAACTATAGAGCCTAATTTTGAGTCCGAATGAAGATACATACCCAAGTGCATGCTTTCATCAAATTCAACTGTTACAAGTCTCCTTAATTGAATATTTTCACCAATAGTTTGAACCAATGTCTTTCTTGCATCCTCTACTTGAGAGTCATTGAGAGTTTGGATGTCTAATACCTTATTTTCAGTGATAAAGTTTTTAACAGTATCAGCAAAAGCTAGAAAATTTGAATCTTTGGCAGCAAAGTCTGTTTCAGAATTAATTTCCAGGATTGTTGCATAACTATCTGTCATTGCTGTTACTAATATTCCATCCGCTGCAACTCTTGAAGATTTTTTTTCTGCTTTAAGAGCACTATTTGATCTTAAAAGATCAAGAGCTTTTTCAATATCTCCTTCACATTCAACAAGTGCTTTTTTGCAATCCATCATAGCTACGCCTGTCATGTCTCTAAGCTCTTTAACTTGTGATGCTTTTATTTCCATTATTATTCTTCCTTATTTTCTTCTGAAGACTTGTCATCTTCATTTTTTTCAACAACATCTTCTGGTGCTTCAGTCTCAGAGTTAGATTCTTCTTCAATGATTTCCTCAGAAGCTTCAGTATTGTCTGCTTGTGTTTCTTCAACTTCTGCTGTCACAGGAGTTGATTCTTCTTCTGGAGCTACTTCCTCTGCAATAGCTTGCTCTTCTTTATCTTCTTTTTTCACAGTTTGTATTATTGGTGAATCTGATTTTGGTGCGAATCCCTTTGAAGATTCAATACCTCTTAAGCACGAATCAGCAATCACTTTTGTGACTAACCTTATTGATCTTATTGCATCATCGTTTCCAGGAATGATAACGTCTATGCCATCTGGATCAGAGTTTGTATCAACAAGAGCAATTACCGGAATTCCCATCTTTTTTGCTTCAAGAACAGCAATTTTTTCATACTTAACATCTATAACAAAAATAGCATCCGGTAGACCCTTCATATCTTTAATGCCGCCAACACTTGCTTCGAGTTTGGTATGTTCTTTTTGAATCTCTACCGCCTCTTTTTTAATAAGTTTTTCAATACGACCAGATGAAATCATTTCCTCAATATCTAATAATCTTCTAATTGAGCCTCTAATCGTTTTCCAATTAGTTAAAGTTCCCCCTAACCATCGTTTATCAACATATGGTAGGCCAATTGCAGAAGCCTCATCCTTAATTGTTTTACTTGCTGATCTTTTTGTGCCGACAAAAAGAATTTTATTACCTTTAGAGCATATTTCTTCAACCTTTGAAGCAGCAGCATTTAAATGCTCTTGTGTTAAATCTAAATTAA
Organism: uncultured SAR86 cluster bacterium; assembly: GCA_902557965.1. GTDB lineage: Bacteria > Pseudomonadota > Gammaproteobacteria > Magnimaribacterales > D2472 > SAR86A. The sequence goes on along the minus strand of CACECK010000013.1, from coordinate 9,804 downwards.
TAATGCTAATTTGTTTCCTAGTGTCATAGATATACTGTTCCATCTTTGGATTCCAGAATCTTTGTTGATGACCAAAATGAACGCCTGCTTGAAGCAGGTCTTTAATTGATACTATACTCAATTTAATACTCCTCGGGGTTATTCTCCAATTCTTAGTAAGGATAACTCTAAAGCACCCCACCCTTACAAAAACAGAATCTTCGTGTTAAAAGTTTTTGTATTCTATAGAAAAACCGCCAATTATTAAAGAATTTTTATAAATTTTAAAATTCATCGATACTATATAAATTTGGTGATAATTCTATAATTTTTCTTGCTGCAGCTAATGCTCCCGATGCAAAAACTTCTCTTGATAGAGCCTCATGTTTAAACTCAAGGCATTCAACGTTATTTTTAAAAATTATTTTATGAATGCCAAAAATATTGCCTCGCCTTAATGAGATAATTTTAAGTGATTTAACTAATTTTTTTTTATCATTTTGATTAATGAATTCTCTAATATCAACTGCTGTTCCAGATGGAAAGTCTGTTTTTTGGTTATGATGCACCTCTTCAATTTCACAATGGTATTCTTCATCAGACTTAAGTAAAAAACTCAGTATGGAATTTTTTAAATCTAAAATACCTTTTGAAAAATTTGACGCATATAGAATGGGTATTGTTCGAGAAGCTCTATTTATGACTTCAAAATCTTCATTTGATAATCCAGTTGTTCCAATAACCAAAGGTTTTTTACTCAATACGCATTCATCAATAATTTCATTTAATGCATCAGGGTGAGAAAAGTCTACGACAACATCACAATCTTGAATTTTATCCACTTCATTAAAATTATTTTTTTTAAAGATATCCAATATTGCTTGGCCCATCTTGCCTGATGAACCATTTATATAAACTTTGCTCATATTATTCTTTTATCTTAGATATAGCTTCTGAGAAAGTGTTGCTTCCAGGATAATTTTTTTCAATATCTAATGAGTTTCTAAAATCGTTAAGTGCTTCAATTTGGTTTTTACTCAAGTTGGATGGGGTTTCAACAATAACTCTGCATAATATATCCCCCCTTCGCCTATCCCTAACTATTGATGCTCCTTTTCCTTTAATTCTAAATACTTTTCCAGTTTGTGTGTTTGAAGGTATTTTAAGTGAAATATTATTTTCTAAAGTAGGTATTTTTATTGATCCTCCTATCACAGAAATATCAAATGGTATCGGAGCTTCAATATATAGATGTCTCCCATCTCTCTCAAATATAGGGTGATCTATTACTCTAATGGCAACATATAAATCTCCTGTCTGACCACCTTTCATCCATTCACCTTCTCCGGAAAGCCTTACCTTGTCACCATTATCTACTCCTGCAGGAATATTTACTGATAAAGTCTTATTTTCTTTAATTGCGCCAGCACCACCACAAGTTCTACACTTATCTTTTATAACTTGTCCTGTACCTGAACATACTGAACAAGTTTGTTGCACAGAAAAGAAACCTTGCTGCATTCTAACTTGACCAGTTCCATTACAGTTCGAGCATGTTACCGGACTAGTTCCCTTTGCTGCTCCACTTCCATGACAATCTGGACACTCTCTATGAGAAGGTATTTTTATTTTTTTCTGTGTACCTAGAACTGCATCTTCAAGAGTTAACTCAAGATTATATTGGAGATCTGAACCTCTTCTTTGTCTTCTAGATTGTGATCTAGTACCAAAAACATCACCAAAAATATCTCCAAAAATATCATTGATATTTACATCATTAAAGTTCGGTCCTCCTCCCATTCCTTCAACACCTGAGTGACCGAATTGATCATACGCAGATTTTTTTTGTGGGTCAGAAAGGATATCGTAAGCTTCTGCTGCCTCTTTAAATTTTTGAGCAGCATCTGGGTTATCTGGATTTCTGTCTGGGTGGTACTTCATAGCCTTCTTTTTGAAGGCTTTTTTTAATTCGCTAGCTGAAGAATCGCGAGAGACTCCAAGAATTTCATAGTAGTCTCTCTTAGACATAGCTTAGTTTATTTATCTTCTTCTTTTACTTCTTCAAATTCAGCATCTACAGTATTTTCGCTTGAGTCTTCATTATCTGTTTGAGCTTCACTTTGACCTTCTGCGTTCTCTTGTTTATAAAGTTTCTGTGTTAAAGGCGTTAATACATCATTTAAATTTTTTGTTGCTGATTCAATATCCTCAGTTTTTTCTGACGCAATTGCATCTTCAAGAGATTTAACTGAGTCCTCAACTTGATTTTTTTCATCTTCATTGAGAGCATCGCCTGATTCTTCAATAGTTTTTCTAGTAGCATGAACTAGCATATCTGCATTATTTTTTGTTTTTACAAGTTCTTCAAACTTTTTGTCATCTTCTGCATTTGCTTCTGCATCTTGAACCATCTTTTCAATATCTTCATCAGAAAGTCCACTGGAAGCTTTGATAACTATAGATTGTTCTTTGCCAGTATTTTTATCTTTAGCAGATACATTTAAAATTCCGTTTGCATCTAAATCAAAAGCAACCTCAATTTGAGGAACACCTCTTGAAGCTGCTGGGATGTCAGTTAAATTAAATTGACCCAAAGATTTATTTTGAGCTGCTTGGGTTCTTTCACCTTGTATGACATGAACTGTAACCGCTGTTTGATTATCTTCAGCTGTTGAAAAAACTTGAGACTTTTGAGTTGGAATAGTTGTGTTCTTTTCGATTAAGGGTGTAGCAACTCCTCCTAAAGTTTCAATTCCAAGTGTTAATGGTGTTACGTCCAACAAAAGCACATCAGTAGTATCGCCAGATAAAACTGATCCTTGGATAGCAGCACCTACAGCAACAGCTTCATCAGGGTTTAAATCTTTTCTTGCATCTTTACCAAAAAATTCTGCTACCTTTTTTTGCACTAACGGCATTCTAGTTTGCCCACCTACGAGCAAAATTTCATTAATGTCGCCTTTTGAGATTTTTGCATCTTTCAGTGCTACTTTTAATGGCTCTAAACTTTTATCAACCAAATCCTCAACAAGTGACTCTAATTTAGCTCTAGTAATTTTGTGAACAAAATGTTTCGGGCCTGAGCTATCAGCCGTAATATATGGTAGATTTACTTCAGTCTGCTCAGAAGAAGAAAGCTCGATTTTAGCTTTTTCAGCTGCTTCTTTTAATCTTTGAAGTGCAAGTGGATCACTCTTTAAATCAAAACCAGATTCTTCTTTAAATTTATCTACAAAGTAGTCTATTAATCTTAAATCAAAATCTTCACCTCCAAGGAATGTATCTCCATTTGTTGAGAGGACCTCAAATTGATGTTCTCCATCTACATCAGATATTTCAATTATTGAAATATCAAATGTTCCACCACCAAGATCATAAACAGCAACTGTTGCATCACCTTTATTCTTATCTAAACCATATGCAAGTGCAGCGGCTGTTGGTTCATTAATAATTCTTTTTACGTCTAAACCAGCTATCTTTCCAGCGTCTTTTGTAGCTTGTCTTTGAGAATCATTAAAATAGGCTGGTACAGTAATTACTGCTTCCTTTACATCATGTCCGAGATAGTCTTCAGCAGTCTTTTTCATTTTCTTCAAAACTTCTGCAGCAACCTGAGGAGGTGCTAATTTTTTATTTGAAGCTTCGACCCAGGCATCACCATTATCAGCTTTGATAATTTTATAAGGAACCATGTCTGCATCTTTACTTACTACCTCATCATCAAATGTTCTTCCAATAAGTCTTTTGATTGCATACAAAGTATTCTCTGGATTAGTAACGGCTTGTCTTTTAGCAGGTAGTCCAACTAAAACCTCATCACTATCAGTGTAAGCAATAACAGATGGAGTTGTTCTTCCACCTTCAGCATTTTCAATTACTTTTTGTTGCTGACCTTCTACTACAGCAACACAACTATTTGTTGTTCCTAAATCAATTCCTATAATCTTTGACATAATTAACCTCTAATTCTTTATTACAGTAACTCTAGCTGGTCGTAAAACCCTAGAGTGAAGCTCCCAACCCCTTTGAAAAATATTTCCGATTTCTCCATCTTTTTTATCTTTGTTTGCTTCCATTGAAACAGCTTCATGCTTCTCTGGATTAAACTCCTCATTAACAGGATAGATGGGTATCATTCCAAATTTATCAAGAGTAGACTCAAAAGATTTTAAGGTTAGTTCAATACCTTCTTTATCTTTTTTTGAAACATCTGTTGAAAGATTTAATATTGCATGTTCTAAATTATCAATAACAGGTAATAGGTCATGCAAGAGTTTCTCAACGCCATATTTATGAGCTTTTTCAACCTCAGTGCGAGTTCTCTTTATTGCATTATCTAGATCAGCATTTGCTCTTAGCAAAGCTTTTTCTAAATCTTCACTTTTATCAAATAATTCCTCATAACTTAGGGTTTCTAAGTTCTCATTTTCATCTGATGACTGAATATCTTCTTTATCTTCAACAATAGAATCTTCGACTACACTAGAATCAGTATCCAAGCCATTTTTCTTTTTATTTTTTGTCATATTAAACCCCGCTCACTAAATATATTGGGATTTAAAGACTTAGTTCAAGAGCTGTAAGATGGATTTATTTTTCTACTTTTTTAACATGCAACACTAAATTATGATCAACAAGTTGATATCCTGAATCACTAGCGATTTTATTTAGTCTGTCTATTAACTCTTGGTCTTGAAACTCAAGAACTTTTCCAGTTTCAACATCAACCATATGCTCATGATTCTCTTCGATAACCTCATAAACTGCATGGCTGCCCTCAAAATGATGCTTTTTAACCATTCCTGCAGACTCAAACTGAGTCAAGACCCTATAAACTGAAGCTAACCCTATATTTTCACCACTATTAAGTAGTTCTTTATATATATCCTCAGCACTAAAGTGAGCTTCTTCTTGAATAGCAGTCGATGCCAAAACTTCCATAATCTTTATTCTTGGAATTGTAGCTTTTAGTCCGGCTTTTTTAAGTTCTTTACTTTGAGTATTCATATTAAGTTCTAATTATATCAGTCTATTAAAATCTTTATTTAATAAGCAAGCGACATTAGATTTATAAGAAAGTATAATAAATTTTAATAATGAAACAAGCAGGCATAAAAAATCTTCCAAATGCATTTTTAATGATTTGCCTATCTTTTTTCCTATTTTCATGCGAATCACTGAGTCCTTATAAAGTTCCAATTCTTCAGGGTAATATTTTTGAAGAAAAAGATATTGAAAAATTAACAGAAGGTTTAACCAGAGAACAAGTTAAATTTATATTTGGTACTGCATTGATACAGGATCCCTTTCATTCTGATAGATGGGATTATTATTATTCTGTAACAATTGGTGATGAGAAAATAAATGAAAATAAACTTTCAATTTTTTTTAATGAAAAAAATCTTGTAGATAGTTGGATAATAGAAGAAATAAAAGACTTTAATTAATTATCTAGGTTTTTCAAAAACGCTTCTAAAGCACTCTCACAAAAAGAGTCTATTACTCTATCTGGAAGTAAGTTAGCTAACAAAAAAGGTAATTCAAATTTTGTAACTAGTTTGGCCTCTGATACATCATTGCTTTTATAGCCTATTTGCCAATTACCTTCAAAGAAATCAAAAGGTCCTTCAATTTGTTCAATCTTTATTTGAAAATCAGATAATATATTTTTTGACTTAATTTGATATTTTCTCAATAAGAAATCAAATTCTAGAAGGCCTATTTCATAATCATCATTTTTTTCAATCAGCTTTGCTTTTGAGCATCCTGGAATGAAGTTTACATAATTTTCAAAATTAGCTATTTCGTTATAAACAGTTTCTCTATCTTTGGGAATTAATCTAGAAACTTCAAGATTTTTAATCACTTAAATAAGCTGAGATATGAAAACAGAGGCAACACTTAATGGCGCAACAAACCTTATAAAAAATCTCCAAATCTTGTATAAAAAAGGATTCATCTGATCTATTTCATTCTTTATTAATGATTCATTCATAAACCATCCGATAAAGATTGCTATCATCATTCCTCCAAACGGCTGGAGTATTTGTACTGAAATTAATTCCATCATATTTAAAAATGGATTTATTGACTCACCTGATTCATCAACTACAGAGAAAATGTTGAAACCTGTTGCAGTTCCAATGCCTATTAACCAACAAAGGATTGATATTACTATTGCAGATTTTTTTCTGCTAAGAAAATCTTCTTCGGCAAGATATGCAACTCCAGGCTCTAAAATAGATATCGATGAACTTAATGCAGCTATAGATAAAAGTATAAAGAAAATAGGTCCTATTAAATGACCAAATTCCATTTGATTGAAAGCTGATAATAAAGAGACAAAAACTAAACCTGGACCGGCCCCAGGCTCAAGATTAAAAGCAAAAATAATTGGAAAAATTGCTAGGCCAGCTAATATTGCTACCAGAGTATCTAGTGAACCTACACTAAAGGATGTGGATACGATCTCTTGATCTTTCGGCATATATGCACCATATGCCATGATGGAACCCATACCTAAACTCATACTAAAAAAGGCTTGTCCCATCGCTGAAAGAAATGTATCTGTCCCGACACTAGAAAAATCAGGAGCAAACAAAAAAGCTAATGCTTTTATAAAGGCCCCATTGATCATTCCGTAAATAACCATAAAAATTAAAAGGAGCCCCAGCATTGGCATCAAGATTTTAACCATTCTGCCTATGCCATCTTCTACACCCGCAGAGACAATTAAAAATGTAAGAAACATAAATACCGTATGCCAAGTAAGAAGATTTGAAGGAGATGCTACAACTTGCCCAAATTGCTCAGAAGAAGTAAGAAGCTCATTTGGCGAAGCTGATATAAAAATATAATTTAAACAAATGCCTGCTATGACACTATAAAAAGAAAGAATTAACACTCCTGCGATAATTCCAGTCCAACCCACTGCCTGCCAAAGAGAGGATGCGCCAGAATCAATTGCAGATTTTTTCATAGCGTTGATTGGGCTATTTCCAGAACGCCTTCCTATTAAAATCTCGCTAATCATAATTGGAACACCGATTGCAACTATGCAAAGTAGATAAATTAAAACAAAGGCAGCGCCGCCCTCAGTTCCTGCCTTATATGGAAAACCCCATATATTTCCTAAGCCAACCGCCGAACCAGTTGCAGCAAGCACAAAAGTCCATTTACCAATCCATGTTCCGTGTGATTTTAATGTTTTCTGCATAATTAATTTATAAGTATGGGCTACTATATGGATTAATCCAATATCCTGAAGATATTAGAAAACTTATACATACAAGTAAAGTAAGAATTTTTCTAAATTTTTGATAATCTTCATCCTTTTCTTGGAAAGCTTCTGTTGACTTCTCAAAAATATAAAAGAGATAAAAGCTTAAGATTGATAATATTAATCCAGTTAAAATGAAATTTAAATAAGCTAGTAAGAGTATGGTGCAACCTAATAAACTAAAGCCTATTCCTATAGAAAGGTTTAGTGGTTGGTTTTTTTGATCATCATTCCACCCCCAGGCAAAACCACCTAAAAATGTAATTATTATTGCTCCATACCCTAATTGAAAAACTATCATAGTCTTGCTTATATCTCCGCCAATTATCCACGGAATAAGAGAAAACATAGCAAACGGCAAGAAGCCTATATAACCAAAAGTTGACTTAATATTTGTTATATTCAATTTATTTCTCACAAAACATTGCACTTAATTGATCAAAATACATAATAAAGTATGCCAAAAGAAAAACCTGCATTAATTGTAAAGAATAAAAATGCTTCAAGAAACTATAAATTAGATGAATCTTTTCAAGCTGGTATTGTTTTGGAGGGATGGGAGGTTAAATCTCTTAGAGAATCAAAGGTTGATGTCAAAAATTCATATGTGAACATAAGAAAAGGTGAAGCTTGGTTGATTGGAGTGAAAATAGATAGTCCTGCATCTCTTCAGCAGGAAAATATAGATACAACCAAATCAAGAAAATTATTACTTCATAAAAAAGAAATTGCAAAAATAGAGAAGTTAAAAGGTGAAAAAGGTCTAACTTGTGTTTTAACTAGGATATATTGGAAAGATAACCTTGTTAAATGCGATATCGCAATGGGGCAAGGTAAAAAACATAGAGATCAAAGAGAAGATATCAAAAAACGAGATTGGGAACGTGATCAGGGCAGAATTCTTAAGAACACAATAAAATTTTCTTAATCGAATCACAAAATATATTAATGTATAATGCTATTCCTCTTGATGGGGGCGAATAGGGTTCGACGTTTTTACTGGACTCCGAAGCGCATGCCAAGATTGTAGTAATTCTTGTAAAACATGCTACAAAAAAAATAGTTGCAAATAACGACAACTACGCTTTAGCAGCTTAATGCTAACCGATGCAAGAATTGACTGCGGTTTGAAGCATCGGCTAAATACGCAGTCTAGCCAAGCTATATTGCTTGGATATAGTTTGGTAAAACTAAATCAAGCTAGCTTTTATGCCCTGCTCTTCGGGTAATAAAAGTTAAAAATAATAGAATGAGCTATGCATGTAGAAGTTAGGCTGAAAGACTGACGGACGCGGGTTCAATTCCCGCCGCCTCCACCAGTTTCTATAGAACTTAATACAGTCATATGTATAAAAATTATTTATGTTAAAAATATATTAAAAGTAGTAGTATAGTTATATGGGTCATAGATTATTTGAACTAAACAATAAGGGGGAACTTATGCAAACTTCAAAAAAACTATTCGTCCGGTGTCTTTCAATCCTACTCATTTTTAATTCTTTAAATATTGTTGCTCAAGACAATGAAGAATCTGTTGAAGAGGTTGTGGTTACTGGTTCATATATTAAGGGAAGTCCAACAGATGGAGCTTCACCAGTCGAAATTATTTCCAGAGATACTATTGATGCGCTTAGTGCATCCACTGTTGCAGATATTACTGCCAACATTGCTATTAACTCAGGAGCTGAAAATAATGTCGATTCATTTACCTCGGGTTCAACCCAAGGATCTACTAATGTAAATTTACGTGGTTTAGGTTTAACATCAACTTTGGTTTTATTAGATGGTAAAAGACATACTACAGCAGGTATTACTGCAAATGATGGTAGTGTTTATGTAAATACAAGCATCATTCCGGTCAATGCTATTGAGCGTGTAGAAGTTCTAAAAGAAGGTGCTGCTTCGGTCTATGGTTCTGATGCAGTTGCTGGTGTAGTAAATTATATTTTTAGAAGAGACTTCACAGGATTAGAGGTTGATGTATCAACTCAAGAAACAGACCTTGGTGGTCAAACTGATGACAAAATGAGTATTATTCTAGGTACTGAGCTTGGAAATGGAAATTTGGTTTTTGCTTTAAGCAGCTTAGATAGATCTCCTTTATCAGGATCTGCATTTGATCCTAGTTTGGCACTAGTTGGAATAAGTGGATTTGGAACAAGCTTTTTAGCATTTGGAGCAGGGACTGTTGACTCAGGACCTTATGCTGGTACTTATTCGGCATTTGAAAATATTCCAGACCCAAATTGTATCGCTAATAAAGGTATTATATTTCCACAAGCATCTGGTTCTAGATGTGGTTTCTTTTATGGTGACAGATTTAATGTTGTAAATGATGAAGATCATCTTAATACATACACTTCGTACAAGATGGATCTTGAAAATGGCAGAACATTCAAATTTGATTATTTAACATCAAAAATTGATGTTAATGATAACTTTCAATCACCTTCATACCCTGCATTATCTCTTGCAACACCAGCAAATGTAATATTGCCAGGACAAGGCGGCAGCCCATTTGCTTTCCCAGTAATGTTCCTTGGAAG
>CACECK010000012.1 GCA_902557965.1 uncultured SAR86 cluster bacterium | reverse complement strand
AAAGTTGTCCTTACATCTTCTGTAGCTGCAATTTTTGAAACATTGGAATCAAAAAGCTATTACGACGAATCTGATTGGTCTGATCCGGACAATCCTGCTATCAGCCATTACGCTAAGAGTAAAACGCTTGCTGAAAAAACTGCTTGGGAATTTGTTGAAAGTGAAAATCATCCTTTTGAACTGACCGTCATCAATCCTGCTTTAGTTATTGGTCCCTCACTTTCTGGAGATCTTGGAGAATCAAATAAAGCAATAGTGATGGTTGCAACAGGTAAAATGCCTGTCGCTGTTCCGCTTCAATTTGGATACGTAGATGTTAGAGATGTAGCTACAGCTCATATTCTTGCTATGCAAAATCCTGCTAGCAACGGAGAGAGATTTGCCTTAGCTGAAAAAGATTTATGGTACAAAGATGTTGCAAAAGTTTTAAAAGGTAACGGGTTTGATAAAGCGCCTACATTCGCTGTTCCAGTTTGGCTTGCAAAAATATTGGCTAATTTTAGTAAGGAATTGAAAATCACGCTGCCGTATCTTGGGAGGCTGAGAAGTGTTAAAAACACTTCCAAAGCTAAAGATATTCTTGGATGGAATCCCAGGCCTGCAGAAGAGTCAATAGTTGAAATTGCTCAACAAATTCAGGACATGGGCTTAATTAAATAATGCCGGGAATAATTGCTTTTCTATTTTGTGGGTAGTTTTCAAATTTATTTTTATACCATTTGTGGTGAGAAATTGCCCTCGGAAATAAATTTGCAATGACCCAGATTAAAAAGATAACGCCTGAAATGCTCCAGGTTAGAATTGCCCATCCAAGCCATTCAATAATTTCACCGAAGTAGTTCGGCGCAGAAATATATTTATACAAGAAGCCATTTGGTATGTGATAACCAGGACCCTTTCTTTTTTTCATAGATGCTATGTAGTAGTCTGATCTTAGATTTATAAACATTCCTACTAAAAATAAGCTTAATCCAGCAATGAAAGTTGGACTCAACATCCAATCAGAAGCGTATTCAGTAAAATAAAATATTCCAAATGCTTGAATACTTACATTAATAATATTAAAAAAGAATGCAGAAAGAGCTATTGAAATCGGCATCTTTGGGTTCGTCATTTCCACTGCAAATGGATAAATAAAACTTCTATGAACATAATGCGTTAACCACAGTAATAGAAAAATTTGATGGATGGTTTCAAGCTGACCTTTAACAGTGATGCTAAATGCAATCATTAAAATAACGCATGGAGACTCCATTACAATCCATCCAAGTCTTGCAGGTATATCTATTCCCCAACCATTTTTTATGTGCCTGCCATATGGAGCACTCTCATAAAATAAATATATAAAGGTGCAGATGGCAACAAAAACCCAAATAGCTGAAAAGATATAAAATGTATTCATGATTTATTTTTTAAACAAAGTTTACAGTTACGATTCTAAATCATAAACTAAATATATAATTTTTTTGAGTAGATTATAAATATGGAAAATTACGACTTTATTATTCTGGGAGCTGGATCGGCTGGCTGCGTTCTAGCAAACAGATTAAGCTCTAATCCTAATCATAAAGTTTGTTTAATTGAAGCTGGTTCTAAAGATAGTGATCCAAGAATCCATATACCAATTGGTTTCGCATTTTTAGGTAGCGGTAGTAATTTTAGCTGGAATTATGAAACCGTTCCTCAAAAAGAGTTTGAGAAAGAGGTTGTTGCAGAGCCTATTCGGGAAGTTGTTGACTCTGCTGGTGGAACTCATAAAGTCGAAACAGAGACACTAGAACATAGAAAAGGTTTTCAACCAAGAGGAAAAACTTTGGGAGGCTCGAGCTCAATTAATGCAATGCTATATGTAAGAGGGCATCGATGGGATTATGACCATTGGTCCGAACTTGGTAATGGAGGATGGTCTTATAACGAAATTTTGCCGTATTTTAAAAAAGCAGAACATAACGAGTGTTTTGATAACGATTATCATGGACAAAATGGCCCACTCAATGTTTCTAAGATTAGACATCAAAATACTCCAACTGATGATTTTGTTAAAACAGGTTCAGAGATTTATGGTTATAACGAAGATTTTAACGGAGAGAATCAAGAGGGAATTGGTTATTACCAAACAACTCAAAAAGATGGTAAAAGATGCAGTACTGCTAAAGCCTATTTAGTTCCCTCTTTAGATAGAGAAAATTTGACGGTACTTACAGATACTAATGTAAATAAAATTATTTTTGAAAATAAAAAAGCAATTGGTGTTGAGTGTCTAGATAAGGATGGCGAAATGATGACCATAAATGCTGATAAAGAAGTAATTTTAAGTTCGGGTGCCTTTGGGTCGCCACAGATATTATTAAGATCAGGTGTTGGACCATCGGAAGAAATCTTGAAACACGACATAGAACATATTCATGAACTCCCTGGGGTTGGAAAGAATCTTCAAGATCATATAGATTATTTATCAGTTCACAAATTTAACTCAATAGAATTGATCGGATTTTCATTAAAATCAATATTTTATAAATTTCCTCTAGAAATTCTTAAATATATCTTCAAAAAAGTAGGACTATTTACATCAACTGTTGCTGAGGCAGGAGGCTTCATTAAATCTAGTGATAATAAGAATATTCCGGATATTCAACTTCATTTTGCTCCTGCTATGGTTGTTGATCATGGCAGAACATCAGTCTGGGGTCATGGTCTTAGTTGCCATGTTTGTTTATTGAGGCCTAAATCAAGAGGCGAGGTAACTTTAAATTCTGCAGACCCTTTAGATGATCCTTTGATTGATCCAAAGTTCTTATCTCACCCTGATGATGTTAAAGATCTAATTGAAGGATACAAAAAAATGATGACCATATTAAATAAAGATCCTGTAAATAAATATACAAGCAATCATGTTCAAAGGCCTGTTAATTTAAATGATGACAAAGACATTGAACAAGCTATAAGAGAAGACGCTGATACTGTTTATCACCCTGTTGGAACCTGTAAGATGGGTAGTGACGATATGTCGGTTGTAGACAACACTTTAAAAGTTCATGGCATTGATGGCTTAAGAGTTGTAGATGCTTCCATCATGCCTACACTTATTGGAGGCAATACTAATGCACCAACCATAATGATTGGTGAAAAAGCTGCTGATATCATTTTAGAAGACTGGTCTTAACTCAGTGCAGAAATATCTTCATAACTTATTCTTATTAAGTATTTTCCTAAGTTTCAATTTGACAGCAGATTTTGTTGTTGATGTAAGAACTTTAGATGAGCACAGAAGTGGACATCTTAAAGGTTCAATCAACATTGAGTGGAAAAAAATTGCTTCTATTGAGGAATCTATTTCAAAAGATGAAAAAATTTATTTATATTGTAGAAGCGGAAACAGGTCAGGCAAGGCTGCAGATATATTAATTTCAATAGGATATAAAGATGTTATAAATCTTGGGAGTGTTGAATCTGCTGCTGAGCAGCTTAAGCGAAATATTGTTAAAAAAGATCAATGAGAAATTTTTTTAGTTTCCTTTCTAGATTTTCAGATAAAAAGATTATTTGCTTTGATGGCGGAGGTGTTAGAACGATTGCTTCAATTGTATTTTTAAAAAAACTTGAAACAGAAAGCGGAAAAAAGGTATCAGATATCTTTGATATGTTTATTGGAACCAGTGCAGGTTCCTTTAATGCTGCATGTTTTGCCTATGGCGGTTACTCAGCTGATAAAGTAAAAAGATATTGGTCAAAAAAATACCTTGATAAGATAATGCAATCATCTTTTTTCTGGGATAAAGCCAGCCTTATTCAGGCAAGGCCAAGATATGAAAGTGAAGGACGAATTGAGGTGCTAAATGAAATTTTTGGTGAAAGTACTCTAAAAGATTCAATTAAACCATTCTTATCTCTCGCTTATAATATTGAAACAAGAGAGCATGTTGTTCATGATTCAATAAATACTCCAGAAATAACCTTTAAAGATGCAGTTGCTGCATCAAGTGCAGCCCCAATGTATTTCCCAACATATCAAATGCAGGATAAATCATGGATGGTCGATGGAAGTGTTGTTACAAATAATCCAACTTTAATAGGGTATCAATATGCAAAAGAAATTCTTAATAACAATAATATAAGAATTTTAAGCATTGGATCGGGTCACAATAAGCGTAAAATTAGCGGTGAATTATCCTCAAAATGGGGTGGTGTCGGTTGGTTAAGAAATGATATTATTGGAATGTTGCTTGATTCTGAAATCCATAATGATATATCCCATCATATTTTTCAGGAAAACTACCTTCGAGTAAATTCACCTCTAGGAAAAGTAAACAGGTTCTTAGACGACGACTCTGAAGAAAACTTAGAAAAAATTCATTTAATGGGCATGGAATGGTGGTCAGAGTATGGTGAAAGCACTCTTAAATTCCTTGAAAATTAATAAATATCATATATAAAAATATACACAAAAACTTGACATAATAGAGTCAAAAAAGTCTAATATGCCTTTCTAAATTACACACCAACCTAGGGGGTTCATGTGAATAAATATTTATTATCGCTAATGGTAATTTTGCCAATTTCAACTTTTGTTTTTGCACAAGATTCAGAAGAAGAAGTTGAAGAGGTTGTAGTTACTGGATACAAATCAAGTCTTAAGGACGCTATAGATATTAAAAGAAAAAATGTAGGTGTTGTTGATGCACTTACTGCTGAAGATTTGGGTAAGTTTCCTGACGGGAACCTTGCTGAAGCTCTTTCAAGGTTAGTAGGTGTTACTACTGAGAGAAGCAACGACGAGGGCACAAAGGTTACCGTTCGTGGATTAGGACCTGAGTTTAACCTTGTTACTCTCAACGGCAGAACTATGCCAACAGTCCCTCCACAATATGGTGGTGGTAGATCATTCAATTTTGGTGATATTTCCTCGCATGGCGTAGCAGCAGTTGAGGTTTATAAATCTGCAAATGCAGTTCTTCCTTCAGGTGGTCTAGGTTCGACGATTAATATGGTTACTGCAAAACCATTATTAGCTGATCCAGGTGGATCAATGAGCTTCAGAGCAAATAGCCATAGCAAAAATGAAACCGGTAGTGACTTTACTCCAGAATTAGATTTTATCTTTACAACTAAGGGAGAGTATTTAGGCTCTTCATGGGGTTTTGCAATTTCAGGTTCTCATCAGGAAAGAAATAACAGAGAAGAGGGTACTAATGAAATAACATGGCTTCCATCGAATGAAAGGAATCATATTCCAGCTTCAGCTGTAATTTCATCCACTAATAAAAGAACAGATGGAGTTTTTTTCTATCCTGAGTCTTTATCATATAAATTCAAAGATAATGAAAGTGAAAGAGATAATCTTCAAACAACTTTTCAATGGGAAACAGGGAGATTGGTTGCAACACTTGACTACACAATTTCAAGCACAAGTTTTGATTTCACTGGAATAACTGTAGGTTCCTATTTTGCTGGATGGAATACCACAGCAGCATCAATAAACGATAACGGTGCTGTAATTTCTGGTACATCATTAGCCACTCCAAATGGAGATAGCTGGCAAAATGATTTTGAATATGGAAATTCAGATAACAATAATGCTTCACTAGGTATAAATTTTGATTTTCAAGTTAATGAAAACTTAAATATTTCGCTTGATTATCACGACTCAACAGCAGCCTTCAAGGGGACACCTGGAGGAACTCAAAATAATATTCTTCAGTTCTCAAATGGAGCATGGGCTGGTTGGGGTTGGTGGCCTGTTCAAGAGGCATCAGGTTATTTAAGAGAAAGATCATTTGATTTTAGTAATAAAGTCGGAAATCTTTCATGGAATATGGATAAGAATTTCCAAGGAACTCCAATAGATGTAACTGAATTTGATGGAAGTGATATGGGTCCTAGACAGGCTTTTTTAAACTATCAAGAAAGAGATAGTGAGCTTGATCAACTTCAGCTTATTGGTTCATGGGACAACAATGATGAAATTTTTATGAGTTCATTAAAGTCAGTTGAATTTGGTTTTTCACAGATGGATACAAAATTCACAAATCAAAAATGGTTTAATCAGTTAGTTAACGGAAAATTAGCCGATGGTGACCCTGTAATGATGACGTATGCTTTTATGCCCGACGATGTTTGGACAAAGGTTAATGTTCCAGGTTACTTAGGATCTTCAGGTACTCCATTTTATTACCTAAATATTAGCAAAGAAGATGCTCTATATTGGTTTGGAGCAGCTGGTATGGTTGGTGATTTCTCAAGTTCAGACGGGAGTTGGTGGAATAATAACAACACTCCTTATCAATGGCCATCAGAGTGTATAGCTCAAGATGCTGTAGATGCTAATGGTAATCCGAATGGTTTGGGTTCAAACATTGGATATGACGGAAACAGATCAACTACCAGAGGTGTTGTTGACGGTTGTTATGGAAGTAGAGACTCAAATGGAATTATTACAGAGGAATTAAACTCTATATTTGTAAACTTTAATTTTGAAACAGAAACTCCTTCAGGCATGCCTGTAAGAGCTCAGCTTGGTTTAAGGTATGAAGAAGAAGAAAGATCTTCAACTGCTACAACTGTTGTGCCTACTAATACTGCATGGAGCTTAGGTGCTTTCATGTATGGAGATAAGGTTGGAGTTGTTACTGCTCCAGTTGAATATACTGGTTATGGTGATTCAGATTATTTCTTACCAAACTTCAACATGACTATTGAGCCAGCTGAAAATAAGGTTGTAAGATTTGCTGCTAGTAAAACAATTGCTAGACCATCACTTGAGCAAATGGATTCAACTGTTAGTGTAGGTGCTTTTGATTCAAGATATCCTCTTACAATTGGAACAGGTAATCCAAATCTACAACCATACGAATCAACTAATTTTGATATAGCGTATGAGCATTACTACGCTGAAGGTAGTTATTTCGCACTTAACTATTTTGTTAAACAAATTGATGATTATCATGGCGCAGGTCTTAGAAGTGGACCATTTAACGGTGTTAGAGATATTACTGCAGGGCCAAGAGGAGCTCTCATTTTGCCCGAAAATGATGATGCTTTATGTCAATGGACTGCATCTCAAGGTTATTGGGCATGTGGATGGTCAAATGCTTACGATTGGGCTTGGTTAGTCAATACTGGTTTTACTTTTGGATGTAATGGCGCTTCTGACTGTATTCCGGATGCAAACAATGGAAACGCAGTATTTTTAGGTAACTCTGATGATCCTTTTTATGTATTTAATCTTGCACAACCTGTTAATAAATACAGCGGAGATTTAGATGGTTTTGAGGTCGCAATTCAACACTTATTTGAAAATAACTTTGGTGTTATAGCAAATATGACAATAGTTGGAGGAGATACTGACGCTGACAGAGCTGCATTAGGTGAGCAATTTGCATTACCTGGTTTTGGTGATGCTGCTAACTTATCAGTCTTCTATGAAGATGAAAAAATGTCAGTAAGGTTGTCATACAACCTCAAAGGTGAAACTTATGCTGGAATGGATCAATATAATCCTTTATATGTTGTTGAAAGAGAGCAGGTTGATTTAAATGCTACTTTTAATGTATCAGATAGTGGACAAGTATTCTTTGAAGCAATAAATTTGACTGATTCAGAAGTTGAACTTTATTCAAGATATGAAGAAATGACTTTCTTATATCAAGATCATGGACCAATTTATAAAGTTGGATTTAGACATAAATTTTAATACTTATTAAAATATGTATTGAAGAGGGCATTTCGCCCTCTTTTTTTATTATATAATTTACATGTGAAGTATCTTAATTATCTCAGCATTTTAGTTTTTGTTGTCTCCTGCGGAGGAGGAGGTGGTGGAGGTGGAGTCAGTGTTCCATTTGCTATAACTATGGCACCAAATTCAATTTCTGTAGATGAAGATAATACATATTCTGGTTCTTTAGCTGCAACTGCAAATGAATCTGTAACCTTGAGCTACGCTATTTCCAATACAACTTCTAATGGTGAAATTAACATCTCTTCATCAACTGGAAGAATAAATTACACACCAAATTCTAATTTTAATGGACAAGACTCATTTACATACTCAGTCACAGCATCTGAAAAGAGTGTTGTTCAATCAAGTACAGTAACTATAACAATTAATCCAATCAACGATCCTCCATTTGTAACAATTCTTAATGACTCAGAAATTGATGAGAATAATCTTTTGTTTGATCAAAACCCTTCCTTTTCATTATCGTTTGAAGATATTGATAATTCAGATGATGAATTAACTTTCACTGCTAAGGTTAATAACTCTGATGTACCTTCGACATTTACAGCAACAGGAACGGGCACTGGAGATATTCTTTTAGACTTAACTTCTCTCACATCTGCAGGTTTATTTGATGCTGAGATTATAGTTTCTGATGGAAATTTAACAGGTATTGACACTTATACAACGTGGCATATTTCAAACAAAACGGTAGTAACAATAAATCAAGATGACAATCCTGAAGATGGATTTGATGGCGGTGCAAAAACAGAAAAAGATTATTATGTATATTATTTGGTTGGAAATCCTTCATCAAAAGGAAGAACTAAATATTTATTTATTGGCGACTCACTAAATGGAAGTACTGACATAAGTCTTTATCGTCGTGCTTTAATAGCTTCAATCAATAAACTAAATGGCTCAGATGCGTCTAGGTTTTTTGGTGAAAACTATTTTACTGTGGTTTCAGCAGAGCCTGTAGATCCGGACGGGTCATCACCGGTTGGTGTTAGAACAGGTTGCTATGACTTTGATGAGGATATTTATTGTATTGGAGAATTAGACACAGCAATTTTCGATGTGCTTTTACCAGATAATGTTTTAGTTTCAATTTTAACTAAAGCGGTTAATCCTGATAGCGGACTGGGACGAGGAGTAAATCAAGGATATAAGAACATACAAAGAGTAAGAGATACTGACCCAGAAAGAACAAGACATACCTTAATGCATGAACTTGGCCATGCGCATGGTCAAATGGGTGACGAATATAGAAGTGATGAAAGAGACCTTACTGACAGGGGTTACAATGTGAATACAACCACTCAATCAGATGTATCTATTCTTAAGTGGAATCATCATATATCAGATCAACTCAATGTTTTAGGTAAAGATATTAGAGTTTGTTATAACTATGGAGATGGTTCAATTGCTGATTGGGATGAGCTTGGAATAACAATAGCTGATTGTGACTGCAATATTAACGAATGGAGAGCTACTGTTGGCTCTGATGGGAGTACATCTTATACATTTGTTAGAAAAAATCCTGCATGCAGTGGAGTTGGTCTTTTCGAAGGAAATTATTACGGACTCTATGATAATTACAGGCCAACATTTTGTTCTGTCATGGATAAATGTACAAGTGCAGGATACGGTCCAGTTAATGTTGAAGGGTTTGCCATTGGTTCAATACATAACCAAGGTTTTTATGATGATGATGATGTGGGATTTGTAAGAGATGAAGCTCAATCACGCACTGGTTTTGAAATTACCCTTGATGTTGATTACGATACATCAGAGATAACACTGAAATGGTATGTTAATGGGGTCGAGGAGATGTCAAAACAAAATCAAACTACTGTTATTTTTGATCGACCAACTGATAATGGCGTAGAAATATACACAGCAAAAGCAGTTGATTTAACAGGCACTATTACTGCAGTAGATAATGTTTCAGACAATGCAGATTTTTATGAGGGAGCATTTCAATCATATTTTTATTGGTGTGAGTATGATTCAAATGATTCGTGCTCTTGGTCATATAGTCCTGATCCATCTACTTATAGTCAATATAATTATGGTTATATGAGGGGTCCTTTAGGAGTAACATGGGCAATAAATTGGGAAAAATGGTAAAACTTAAAAATATAATTTGTATTCTAACTATTAGCTTACCTTTGTTTGCAGATCTTCCGCCGATATATAAAAAAGATTTTGAGCAAAATAGCTACTCGCTAGATGTTGAAAAAAATGCTCAGCTATTTAGTATTTCAGGTAACAGACTTGGCATATCAATTAAAGACATATCTATAGGAAAGCCATCTGCAATTGCAATTAAAAATATGAAGCTTTTATCTCCCGAGGATAAATATGCTTTGAAGATTTTAGATGCTAATAAAAAAGAAATTTTTATGATTGGTCTTGGAGATCCTTTTTATATTCATGCTCAACACATAGATTTTGAAGATAGAGATTTTTTTGGTGGTTACGTTGATGCTAATATTGATATTGCATTACCATTTGATGCAGATATTTCTTATTTTGTTCTCTTGTCTCAAGAGAATAGATTCCTTAAAAAGATAAGCGAAATAAAAGTTAAATAAAATTTAATTTTTTACTTTAGTTTAGGGTGATACAACAACTTGAAAGCTAATTCTTTAAAGAGTATATTAACTCTCCCATGCGGTACTAGCTCAGTTGGTAGAGCGTCTGCTTGCCAAGCAGAAGGCCGCCGGTTCGAGACCGGCGTACCGCACCAATTTATATTTAAAAAATATACCTAATTGTTTTATTCTGAGCTTACTATTAATGTAATATAAATTTTCAATAGGAGAGAATTATGAAAAAATATATATATAGTTTACTTGCTTTATTGATGATTTCATCTCAATCACTTATAGCAGCTGGCTATTTAGCTACTTATTCTGTAAAAGTATCTAATCCAGCAGCATATGTAGAGGCAATGAATGATTTGATGAGTACTAAATGGGGGAAATCATTTCCAGCTGCAGTGTCTGTTCACCAATATGCTTTTAATGGTTATGATGATGCAACGCACGTTGTTGTCTTAAATTATGATAACCCTCAAGATCTTGGCGCCGGTACTGCATCGTTTAATGATCCAGTATTTCAATCATTTTTTGCTAAGACATCTGCAATTGCTGAACCGGTTGAGCAAGCATTGAATATGAAATTAATAAGTGGAGGAAATCAGGATCCTGAAAATAATCAAGCTTATACAATTTTTAGAATGCAGGTAAAAGATCCAGCTGAATATGCAGCTGCGTACTCAAAGTTAACTAAAGCTCAAGAAGATGCTGGCAATACTGCTGGTAGCTATGGCTTGCGTCAGCTGGTAGGTGGAGATACTAGATATTATACGCATTATGCTTATACAAGTGCTGCAAGTATTGGTGACGCAATGGCATCAGCAGAAACAATGTATTCGAGTGATTCATTTGCAGAATTTGCAGAAGAAATTAGTGAAAATAGAAGATTGATGAATGTTTCAATTTTGGTTAACGTTGTGAATTACAATACAAACTAATTTTTACTTAATAAAAAAAGGGAGCTAATGCTCCCTTTTTTATTTTTTTAAATTAACATTAACAAGATGCATAAAATAATTTTTTGTCTTTTGTTACTAATAATTTCATCATGTGGAGGTGGTGGATCATCATCGCAAACCGCTAACGATCCGAATCCACCACCACCTGTAATAGATTCAATATCAGAAGTGTGTGAATTCACATCTTGGAATAACAAATTGAGACGCTGTGACCTTAAACATGATGGCCTAGATAGGTACTATTTTATTTATGTTCCAGATAATTTAGACAGTGAGCAAAGTATTCCTATCCTATTTGCTCTTCATGGTTATGGAAGTTCAGCCAGAAACCATTTCTCTTATACGAACTATATTTCAATTGCAGATGCAAATAATTTCATAGTTGTGTACCCTCAAGGCTTTCCTATGAATACTACTTTAGCCAGCTCGTCATCGCATTGGAATGTAGGAGGGTGGACAATAGGCAGTACTGTTAAAGATATTGAATTCATTGATGCTGTTATTGATCTTGTTAAAAGAAAAGTATCGATTGATGCAAATCGAATATATTCTTCGGGAATGTCGAATGGGGGTTTCATGAGCTATCATTTAGCATGTAATTTAAGCAACAAAATAGCAGCCATTGCTTCAGTAACTGGTTCAATGACTCCTGAAACATATTCTTCATGTAATCCAGCTCACCCAACTCCAATACTTCAGATTCATGGCCTCCTTGACACAACAGTTCCATATAATGGATTGTCTTTCATGGAAAGCATCCCAAAGGTTATGAGATATTGGGCTGAATATAACTCTTGCAGTTCAGAGGCTGAAGAATCATCAATTATTAATACAGATCAAGGTTATACAATAAATACAGAGGTATACAATAACTGCCTTAACAATGTTGAAGTTAAACTTATTCTTCATAGCTCCATGGGACATACATGGCCAAGAGAAAATAATTATGGAATAAGTGCAAGCACTGAAGTTTGGAATTTTGTATCTCAGTTTAATTTATACGGAAAAATAAATTAGATACAAAAAATATACATATTTCTTCACAGTAGTTTATCTCTATGGTGTAGTATTAAAACTTAATTTATAAAGGGAGAAATTCAATGAAATATTTTTTAAGTTTAAGTTTGTTATTTAGTTTTAACATTCTTGCTGAAGACAGTCCTACCTATGAGCCAAATGTTGCAGAATATTATGTTAGTACATTTAAAGATGGCAAAGATATGGACGACATGATGAAATGGGCGGAAAAATGGAATATGTGGGCAGATAAAACTGACCATTTTGAAAATTATACTGCTGCAATGTTAGTTCCTTATTATCATAGCGGAGAGCAACCTCATGATTTTGTTTGGGTTGGAATAAGTCCTAACTCAGAGGCACATCATAAAGGAAATAACCAATGGTTTACTAATGGTACAAAACTCTTAGCTGAATTAAATAAAATTTTAGATTCTGGTAATCAGACTACCTATACATGGCAAAGAACTGTATCTGAAACACCAAGTGGTCAAAATGGTTATGTGGTTTATTCAGATTGTAAATTAGGCGAAGATGTTACAGCTGTTCAATTCTACGATGCATATTATGCTTATGCAGTAGCTGCAAAAAAAATGGGTGATGTTGCTGGTAGAAAAATGATTTTCCCTAATATGGGAGTTCCTTCTACATGGGATTACGATTACGTTCAAGCTGTCTCAACAGAAACAATTGCAGATTATGGTAAAAATTGGACTAATTTTTGGAGTAATGCTGATGATATGCCTGAACTTAAGGCTTTAAATGATTTAGGCGGATCTTGTGAGAACCAGAGATCTTATGGAATTGTGCCAGTAAGAAATTAGTAGATAATATAATTAATAAAAGAGGGAGCTTTGGCTCCCTTTTTTTTATTAACTAAATGGGCATAATGGTTATGTGAATAATTATGAAAATTCTGTTGCCATTATTGGTGCAGGAATATCTGGTTTAGCCCTGGGAATCTTTCTTAAAGAAAATAATTTTCCATGTGTAATTTTTGAAAGATCTTCAAAAATAAGCGAATATGGCGCTGGAATTTCTATTTCACCAAATGGAAAAGATGTTCTAGAAAAATTAAACATTCTTGAAGAATTAAAAGCTATTTCAGGAAATTCTAAAAAGACTATTTTTTATTCAAATCTTAAAGAAATAACTTCTATCGATACTGATGTTTTAACAACATCCAGGAAAAATTTATACGATCTCTTGCTCAAAAAGTATTCTTCTTTGGGTGGTGAAATTTTGTTTGACTATGAATTAAAAGATATTGATATAGGAAAAAAACAAATTTATTTTGCAAATGGTATTAGTCACCATGTTAAACATATTGCTGCATGCGATGGAATTAAGTCAAAGTGCAGACAAATATGTTTTAAATCTGAAATGCCAGAATATAGTGGTTATTCAGTTTGGAGAGCTATATTAGATCAAAAGCAAGCTGATATTAATTTTCATCTTGGTCCAGGTTTTCACATAGTCTCTTACCCAATAAGTAATACCAAAACTAGTTTTGTAGCTGCAATAAAAACCAAAGAGAAAAATGAAGAATCTTGGATGTTAAGGGGAACATACTCTGATCTAAGTAAAGACATTCCAGTCGAAATTCTTAATAACTTTCAAGCACTAAAAAATACCCAAGATATTTATAAATGGGGTATTTATACGAGAGCTAAAATAGAATCCTTATATTCAACTAATCTTACTTTATTTGGGGATGCGGCTCATCCAATTACTCCATTTATTGGGTAAGGTGGATGCATGGCTCTCGAAGATGTATGTGAATTTTCTAAGCTTTTAAAGTCCAATGATGCCGAATTTTTAAAAACACAAAAAGAATATGAGTTAAAAAGGCTTAAAAGGGTTAGATATATTAACAAAGCTTCAATGAATCAAGGTAAGTTAAATCACATCAATAATTCTTTATTAGTATTCTTAAGAAATTTCATGATGAAATATACAAATATAGTGGGTTTGATTTCAAGAAAAATATGGGAATATAGGATC
>CACECK010000011.1 GCA_902557965.1 uncultured SAR86 cluster bacterium | reverse complement strand
AAAATTTCTTCTTCTGAGCTTCACATTTCCCACTGGCAAATATTTCAACTTTTGGATTTTTTCCTCTTGAACCATCTTTTTTCTTCAGCCAAATATCTCCAAATATTTGACCTTTTCCCGTGTACCAATTAAATGTATTTGTGATCTTATATACCTGTATTTCATATTCTGGAAATAATGGATGTTCCTCGTCTTTATTCATTGAATGAGTAACAGAGATTCCAGTATCTTTATTTTCTTTTATCCAGCTTGCTTTTTCATTTACCCACATTGGTGATGGTTCTAAAGTATGAGTTAAAGATTTAAAAACTTCTTCACTAGAGTCTACTTCCCAATATTGAACAACATATAGAGAACTTTTTTGCCAATCTTCCTCAGCAAAACTAGTTTTTGCCCTTCTCAATAAAAATAATGACTGTTGTGTTTGTCTTGCTAGGTTTTTAAACAAATCTATGCCTTCTGCAAGATAAGTCTTCTTAATATCTTTATAGCTTACTGAAAATTCGCCATCTAATTCACATAATATTTTTGAACTTTCAGAGTATAAAGATGAAGATAGAAAAATAAGTATTGCTAGATAATTTTTCATAACAATGAAGCGAGATATTTAGAAAAATTTCTCGCTTCGATTAATACTCTTAGTCAGCGTAGTCCAGTCCTTTTTCTATCTGGACTTCACGTTTGTTTGGGTTGACTGATTCCCTAAATGGAACATTAACCACTTCAGCTCCAACTGGAACACCTGGAGACTCAGAGTACTCATCAGGTAATCTTACTTGAAACTTAGTTCCAACTTCAGATGCATTCCATGGGACCCAAGCTAAGGCTATATTAGTTTCAAGCTCAGGCGACCACCACGGAGATGTAATGTAACCAACATCTTTTCCATCATCATCTGCAATGAGCCAAAAATCTGGAGCATAGTCTGTTATTTCTTTTCCACCAAGTGTTATACCCACCATTTTCATTTTAAAAGGAGCATCGCCTGCGTCAATTATATCTCTCTGTCTCTCAAGCTCCTCTTTTCCAATATAATCAGCTTCCTTATTTCTTGGAACTTGATAAGCAAGATTAACTTGGAATGGTGATGTTTCATGGTCAAGATCTTGGCCCCAGGATAATATTCCAGCAGCGATTCTTCTGTGATGAGCTGGTGCAATTACCATTAACCCAAATTCTTCACCTGCCTCAAGAACAGCATTCCATACAAGCTCAGCATTTTCATGAGCATCTCTAACATAGATTTCGTAACCTTTTTCACCAGTAAAACCAGTTTGACTTATAACACAGTCAGCACCACCTACTTTGGTTTCCATTAAACCGTAATATGGAATTTCTCTGAGTTCTTCACCAGCAAGTTTTGCCATTAAATCTTCAGATAAAGGCCCTTGAATTTGAAGAGGACAAGCATCAATCTCATCAATTATTACATCATATTTTTTTGTGACATTAACGCCTTGTAGCCACAATAAAAGGTCGCTATCAGAAATTGAAAACCAGAATTCATCTTCAGCTAATCTCAATAAAACTGGGTCATTAAGAATACCGCCCTTATCATTACATAATATTGCATACTTCCCGTTACCAGGTTCAATTTTTGTAGCATCACGAGTTATAACATAATCCGTGAATGCTTCTGCATCTGGTCCCTTTACTCGAATTTGTCTCTCTACAGCAACATTCCACATGGTTACTCTATTGACTAAAGCCTCATATTCAACCATTGCTCCGCCGTCTTCTGGTTTTACGTATCCTCTTGGGTGATAGATTCTGTTATAAATTGTTGCTCTCCAGCAACCTGCCTCATGTGAGAGATGCCAAAAAGGCGATTTTCTTACTCTTGTTGAAATCAAAAGTTCAGTTGGCGTTCTTCCGCTTTGTCTTAGATTATATGGAACAACACGATCACTTTGATCAACGCTAGGATGGTTTGGATTTGTCATATTACCCCTCCGTAAATTAATGACATATATATATGTGTATATTTCGATTAAACGACATTTTTTATGCTTTGTAAATCGTTTTTTTTAATGGAAAAAAATGAACTTTTAAGGGTAAATATAAACCTTTTAATAAAGCTATTTTTTAATGATTCATATCATTTAAATGCTTATGCTTTTATCAACATTAAATGAAAATAATTGAAAAGATAACCCTTAAAAGTAGAAGATAATGTTATAAATGTTGTTCTAAAAATAAGATGACAGCTTGTTGATATAAGTCTCTATTTTCTTTCTTTCTATAACCATGTCCTTCATTAAGAGCATTCATATACCACACAGTTTTACCTGTATTTCTTAAGGACTCAACGATTTGCTCGGCTTCGGTTACAGGAACTCTAGGATCATTTTCTCCTTGAGCAACAAACATTGGTACTGAAATTTTTTCGACATTGTTGTTTGGGCTTATTTCCTCTAAAAAAGCTCTCATTGCTGGATCTCTTTCATCTCCATATTCGACCCTTCTTAGGTCTCTTCTGTAGTCTTGAGTATTAGTTAAGAAAGTAACGAAGTTAGAAATACCAACTATGTCTATGGCTGCTTTTAATCTATCGCTGTAGTATACAGCGCTAGCAAGTACCATATAACCACCATAGGACCCACCATAGACTGCGATTCTTGATGAATCAAATTGAGGTTGTGTTTCAATCCAATCAAGCAAAGCACCAATATCTTTTACAGAGTCTTCTCTATTAAAACCATTATCAAGTCCAAGATACGTTTTTCCATACCCTTCACTACCGCGAACATTTGGTGTTATTACTGCAGCACCAAGTTGATCTATCCACAATTGAAACGTACTGCTAAAACTTGGTCGAGACTGACCTTCAGGCCCTCCATGAATGTATATAATTACTGGGAGGGGTTCTTCACTCTCTTTTGCATATACAAAAGCTGGCACTTCCAATCCATCAAAAGATTTGTAACTTATAAGCTCTGGACTAACAAAAGATGAGGTGTCTAAGCCTCCCACTTCAGAATCGGTCCACCTTGTCAACTTGCCATGATTAAGTGGATTTTTCATTAACTCTAGTGTGTAACTATCTGATGGGTTCTCATATGTATTAATCGAAAGGCCTAACATATTAGATTTTTCATTAAACTGTATACCACCAACTAAGCCTATAGGAATACTCGAAACTTTTTTATATTTCATTGTTTTTGCATTCATTAAATACAAAGTACTAAACCCATTCTCATTCACAGTGAACGCAGCCCTATTTCCATCTTTTGATAGAGTAAATCCATCAACATCCCACTTAATGTCGCCAGTGATAACTTGAACTTTTTCTGTTTCAAGGTTTTTGTAAGCTAAGTTATTAAATTCACCAAATTTATCAGTCACATAAAAAATGCCTTTACTTTCTTTATCGAAACTCAGTCCACTATTAACAGACTTAACACCTAAATCTCCTAAGATAAGTGTCTTTTCTTTTGATGCAATATTAACCATGTAGACTTTTGAATCTGTAATTGAAATATAATTTTGAATTAAAACTTTTGAGCCATCTTCTGACCAATCAATTGGGCCCCATGATGTGCCATCAGGAGATTTTAGAATAATTTCAGCAGATTTAGGATCGTCCACAGACATCATCCAAACATCGTTAGAAGCACCATTTCTTTTATTACTTCTATAAGCAATCTTTGTTCCTGATTTATCCCATAATGGTCCGCCATTTCTTGACTCTCCATCAGTAAGCAAATCATACGATCCGTCTGTTGGATTTAACTTAAATATTTGTGCATTTTCACTACCACCTGAATCCATTGTGAAAGCAATTAAATTACCATTAGGTTGTTTTCTAATAGAACCTATTGGTTCCTCAAAATAAGTAATTTGATTTCTAGCGCCATTCGGTGATTTAACTAAATGCAGTTGGCTAACATTTCCAAATCTTGTTGAAATATATAATTGCTTACCTGAAGCATCAAAACCTCTAAATGAACCTGATCTAACATTTTGAAATTTTCTTAGATCATCTTTAAGGTTTTGCGGAATTGGTGGTATATCTTCTAGTATAAGATTTCCATTATTCTCAGTTGTTGTTAAAACTTGTGCACTTAGAGAATTAACTGAGATAAACGTCAGCAAAAAATACTTTATATATAGTTTCATAGAATTTCCAGATTTAGTTAATAATTGTATCAAAGAGTTACTTCTGGGGATTAACTAAGTACTTCTGACCTGTGGCCTGTTTAGCATATGACTTTATTGTTTCAGGCTGCAGCATCTCTTCAAAAGATACTTCATTTGCATAAGTGCTAGCGAAAGTTGTTTTGATTTCTTTTGCCACCCTAGCTCTCATTGCTTGAAATTTTTCCATACCAATTCTTCCTATCATTGGAGTTAATAACCATCCTCCTAAACCCCATGACATGCCATATGATCTTTTGAGTATTGTTGGTGATTGATCAAGGCCGCCGTATATATAAACTTGTTTATATGTATCTGATCCGTACCTAGAGTATTCTTTAGCCATCTTATTAGCAGCAACTTCCATGGCAGCCAAAATTTGACCTGGTAATTCACCATTATTACCTCCACCAGTAGCATCAAAGCCAAGTGTTGCGCCTGTAGCAACCAAAGCTGATACTAAACTTTCCATAAAATCAGGATCACTGGTATTGCAAATATGCTCTGCTCCAATATCTTTTAATAGATCTACTTGTTCTTGCTTTCTTACTATATTGACTAGTGGGATATCGTCATCTTTGCAAATCTTTACAAGCATTTGACCTAGATTAGATGCGGCTGCGGTATGAACAATTGCAGTATGATTTTCCATCTTCATAGTTTCAATAAAAGCTAAAGCGGTCAGAGGATTAACAAAAGATGATGCAGCTTCAGCTGGAGAAGTACCCTCCTCCATTACCAAACAATTTGCAGCTGGCACGCATCTATATTGAGAATACATTGCACCTCCAGCAAGCCCAACTGTTTTTCCTATAAATTCTTTAGCATTTGTACCTGCATCAACAACTACCCCTGAACCTTCATTGCCCACCGCCATTGATTGATCAATTCTTGGTTTCATTGCTCCCATTAGAGCAGGATGAATTTTTATAGAAGTAATGGTTTCATCACCTGATCCTGATACATTTATTGTTGAAAGATCAGCTGCAAAACTTAAAAGCAAACCTAAGTCAGAAGGATTGATTGGAGCCGCATGAACTTCTATTAAAACTTCATCATCTCCAGGTATTGGCATATCAACATATGCTATAGATATTTCTATATTACCTTCGCTGGTCACCATTGATCTTATTTCTTTTGAGGAATTAGCTGACATTTATTTCTCCTTTTTAGTAGTCATAAGTTGGGATATTTTATAACAATAGTATGGAATAATTTTTATTTAATCATAAAATATATAGATGATTAAAAATTATATATACATCTTCTTCTTGTCGTTAACAGTATTGGTAACAGCTTCAGACCATGGAGTTAGCAATATGGCAGAAGAAACATTATTAACCCATAAAACGCCTACTTGTGGTTGTTGTAAGGAATGGATAAAACATCTTAAAAAAGATGGTTTCAATACATACACACAAGACCATGAAAATCTTGAGGATATCAAAGAAATGTATGGCATTAAACCAAAATACAGGTCCTGTCACACTGCCGTATCAAATGATGGATATGTTTTTGAGGGCCACATTCCTAGTAAGTATATAAGTAAGTTTCTATCAGAAGAGCATCCTGATGCTATCGGCTTATCTGTTCCAGGCATGCCGCTAGGTTCACCAGGAATGGAAGTGGGAGATAGATTTATGCCTTACGATGTTCTAATTCTATTTAAAGATGGATCTAGTAAAGTTTTTGCTGAAGTAAGACAAAAATAGTTTTTTATCTAACAACTGTTAATTCTTCAAGAATATTATCAGCACCATTTAGCTTATCCAGTGTCCAAAGAAGATATCTAGAATCTACAGAAATAGTCCTAGAATCTGGTATATATTTGTAATCTGAAATAATAGTTTCAAGCATTCCGTCAAAAGCAAGACCAACCAGTTCAAAATCAGAGTTTATTGTTGCTGACCCTGAATTACCGTTAGTAATGTCTAATGTTGAAAGAAAATTAACTGGTACCGAATTAATTGGTTCGTAATAATATTCACCATAATCTTTTTCATTAATAAGGTTTAATAATTTATCGCTGGCATTAAATGGTTTTTGTCCTGTGTGTTTCTGTGGAATTCCCTCTAGTCTTGTAAATGGTTCGTATGTTAATCCGTCCTTTAGTGATACTCCCTTCACGTTTCCATAAGTTACTCTCAGCGTCCCATTAGCATCTGCATAAAGCTGCTTGTTAGATGATTGATAATATTTTTTTAAGAGGCCTATAAATTTTGATTTAAGTAATTGTCTTTTTGCTCCATTCTCTTCCGATTCTTTTTCGTATTTTATGGATTCATCGAATGTATCTTTCGCAAAAAGAACAAGAGGGTCATTGGAGTTGTTTAACTCATCGAGACTCATTTCCATCATTTTTAAGAAACTCTCCGAATTCTTAAATTCGGTTGAGTAAATTTCATCTACTTTATTAAGTATCACCTCTTCGGATTCATCTAATTTAAGAATTTTGCTATAGACAGTTCTTCTTAATGAAGAATCTATATCTTTGTAAACCATTAATCTGTCTTCAAACATAGCTTGATCTACTCTTGGATCAAAAGAATAATTAAGGCTCTTTATTCTATTAGTCATTCTCTCCTGATCTCTGTCTTGATATCCAGGTTTTCTATCAGCATCAATTTTTTCTCTCTCAAAAGCATTTCTGTATAGTATTTTTGCCTGAGAAATTAAAGAAGAATTTCCGTAATATCTTCTTGCTATAGCTTTTTCTTGATCCTGATTAATTAAATCAAGTAACTCGTTAAGATAATCTTTATCTTCTTCTGATGCTTCATTTTTAACAAATTGTAAAAATTCGTCCCATTTAATTTTTTCAGTTTCAATAAGTTTGAAATTGTTTGCGCCATCTATTTGACCAGATATTTTTTTGTAGTAGTTTTCGTAACCACTTTTTAAACCCCTATATTTAAGTTGAGAGCCATCAGAAGAGTTAGTATTCTCTTCCATCAGTTCAATACCTCGTTTTAAAAATTTTACAGTCTCATAAAATCCAATTTCTAAGTCCCATTCGATCTCATTAAAAGTAATGGTCCTATTGGTTCTGCCTGGATAACCAACAACCATAACAAAATCATTATCATCAACACCCTTGGCAGAAACTTTTAAAAATGAATCAGATTCATATGGAATATTATCTTCGTTATATTCTTTACTTGAACCATCTTTTGCTGTGTATGCTCTTAATAAAGCAAAGTCACCTGTGTGCCTTGGATACATCCAATTGTCAATTTCTCCACCATACTCTCCAATATATGCAGGCGGTGCATAAACTAACCTGATATCTTTTAATTTTAAAACTTTTTCAAGCTTGTAAGTCTCACCGCTAAAGAATGATCTTACTCTGCACTCAACTTCATCAGAAGTTTCACATTTTTTTATTATCTCTTTCTTGTTATCTTCAATAATCTTAGCTCTATCAACGGCCTCAGTATTATCAGTCAATCCATCTAAAACTTCTTTTGTGATATTGCTGCTTTCTAAAGTAACGTAGACTCTAGCTCCTGGTGCAGATCTTTTTTCAGCATCTTTTGTCCTTGCAACAAAACCAGTTTCAAATAAATCTGTTTCAGCATTTGAATTAAATTGCAGATATGAGCTTTCAATACAATGATAATTTGTGGCTATTAAGCCTGCATCAGAAACAAAAGCTGCTGAACATCCGCCCAAACTAACAATAGCACTCATAGGATGTTTGAATAAATCACTTACATTAGAAACATTGCCCTTATAGCCACTAGAACGGAGTTCTTTTTGCAATAATTCCATTTGGTATGGCTCCCACATTCCTTCATCTGATGTAACAATAAAATTAAAAGTGGTTAGTAAGACAAGTATATATTTTCTAGTCATCAAGAGTCCTTCTTAAAATTTGAGTGCAATATTATAAGTTATTTATTCTAGTAAATCGCTCTCAGTAATGATTCGATTCATTAGAACTACCTTATAACAATAAAGACCTTGACAACTATGCTATTTTAAAAGGTAACACTTTTAGGAATTTTATAATGCAAAATAATACAAATAACAGATTGCCTGTAACTGTGCTTTCAGGCTTTTTAGGCGCTGGTAAAACTACTGTGCTTAGTCATATATTAAATAATCGTGAAAATAAAAAAGTAGCTGTAATTGTTAATGACATGAGCGAAATTAATATTGATGCGTCACTAGTAAAAAATGAAGTGAATTTAAACCGAAGCGAAGAAAAGCTTGTTGAAATGAGTAATGGTTGTATTTGCTGTACCCTAAGAGAAGATCTGCTTCTTGAGATAAATAAACTAGCCAAAGATAATAAATTTGATTACCTGGTAATTGAGTCAACCGGAATTTCAGAACCTCTTCCAGTAGCAGAGACTTTTACTTTTGCTGATGAAAAAGGTGTTTCTCTATCTGATGTAGCAAAGCTTGATACCATGGTGACGGTTGTAGATGCAGTAAATTTCTTAAAAGATTATGAAGATGCTCGATATCTTCAAGATACCGCAGAATCTCTAGGTGAAGACGATGAAAGAAATGTTGCAGATTTATTAGTTGATCAGATTGAATTTGCTGATGTCATTCTTGTTAGCAAAACTGATCTAGTTGATGATGAAGATATAAATAAGTTAAATGCAATTCTTGAAAGCCTTAATACTAATGCTAAAATTTTGCCGATTTCTATGGGAAAAGTTGAAATTAAT
Source organism: uncultured SAR86 cluster bacterium (assembly GCA_902557965.1). GTDB lineage: Bacteria > Pseudomonadota > Gammaproteobacteria > Magnimaribacterales > D2472 > SAR86A. The sequence goes on along the minus strand of CACECK010000011.1, from coordinate 8,050 downwards.
GATGTTCTTAACACTGGTTTATTTAATTTCGAAAAAGCGCAAGAAGCTCCTGGATGGCTAAAAGAAATGCGAGGAGAGCACACTCCTGAAACTGAGGAATATGGTATTAGTAGCTTTAGTTTTGTGGCTCGTCGTCCTTTTCTTCCGAAAAAGTTTTATGACTTTGTTCATGATACACAAAAGTTTGGAAAGCTAATTAGATCTAAAGGATATTTTTGGTTAGGTTCGCGTCTCGAGTATGCTGGACAGTGGAGTCAAGCAGGGGGAATAGCGCATTATGGATTTGCAGGTATGTTTTGGAGATCAGTACCAAAACAAGATTGGCCAACAGACGAAGAGTCTTTAAGAATAATTAATGAGAATTGGATAGAGCCATTTGGTGATATGCGCCAAGAATTAGTATTTATTGGTCAAGGTCTAGATAAAGAAGCTATGTTGAAAGCCTTAGATGATTGTCTTGTATCTGAAGATGATATGCATAAGGGCGAAGAGTTTTGGATAAACTTAGAAGACCCTTTTCCGCCTTGGAAAGAAATTCAATAAAATGGTGGGCCCGGGAGGACTCGAACCTCCGACCAATGGATTATGAGTCCACTGCTCTAACCAACTGAGCTACAGGCCCAATGTTCATATGAACAAAAGAGCGTGTAATTATATAAGAATTAATTTTTTAAGGAAGTCTTTAAACTTTTTCTATAAACCTGATAGGCTATTAAATTATTATGATTGATCTCTCAAATGTTACTCCATTTGCCGAAGGCGGTAACAGGAAATGCTTTGTTCACCCAAATAATCAGGATAGATGTCTAAAGGTGGTTCACCCTGGATTAGTAGAAAAAATAAAAAAGAATAAGCCTTGGTATAAGAAATTAAGATCAAATGATAGCTTTGACGACAACTTAAGAGAACAAGCTGCATACAATCAAAAAGCGCTAAGAGATGAGAATCAAGATTTGTGGATGCATTTAGCTAAATGGTATGGAATGACAGAAACAAATATTGGCATGGCCTCAGAGACCGAGCTTATTAGAAATGGTGAAGAGATTGCAGAAACACTTGAAAGTTATTTATTTAGGGAAGGTCTTACTGATGAAATTAGTGAGGCAATAGAAAACTTCCACATATGGTTAAGAGCACATCTCATTTTTACCAAAAATCTAATACCTCATAACCTTGTGCTATATAAAAATGATAACAAATTGATAATAAAGATTATTGATGGTCTTGGCTCTCAGGCATTTCTCCCGCTTCCTAATTATTCAAATTACTTTGCAAAAAGATATATAGAAAGAAGGATTGAGCTCATGTGGAGCAGAATACACTGGGATCTTTCGGGAAGAAAAGGTAACTGGAAGTAAGCTTACTCGTCTAAGAAGCTTTTTAGATGACTTGACCTGCTTGGATGTCTTAACTTTCTTAAAGCTTTCGCCTCAATCTGTCTAATTCTTTCCCTCGTAACATCAAACTGTTTACCAACTTCTTCAAGGGTATGATCTGTGTTCATACCAATACCAAATCTCATTCTTAATACTTTTGCCTCTCTTGCTGTAAGCGATGCAAGCACATCATCAGTAGCAAAATGTAGGCTTTCTTCAGTAGCATTTTCTAGCGGTGATTCAATAACTGTATCTTCAATAAAATCACCTAGGCTTGAATCTTCATCATCTCCGATTGGCGTTTCCGTTGAGATTGGTTCTTTAGCAATTTTTAAAACTTTTCTAACTTTGTCTTCAGGCATATCGAGCTCTTTACTTAATTCATCAGGGGTTGGTTCTCTTCCCATATCCTGCATCATTTGACGTGAAACTCTATTAAGTTTGTTGATTGTTTCAATCATATGAACCGGAATTCTAATGGTTCTTGCCTGGTCTGCAATTGATCTTGTGATAGCCTGCCTGATCCACCAGGTTGCATAGGTAGAGAACTTATAGCCCCTTCTATATTCAAACTTATCAACGGCCTTCATTAATCCAATGTTTCCTTCTTGAATTAAATCTAAGAACTGCAAACCTCTATTTGTATATTTCTTAGCAATAGATATTACCAATCTAAGGTTAGCTTCAACCATGTCTTTTTTGGCACGACGCATCTTTGTCTCACCCATAGACATATTTCTATTTATTTCTTTTATTTCTTTAATGCTTATTCCGACATTACTTTCTAAGTCTAGAATGTCTTTTTGCGCAATAACGACATCTTGTTTAACTTTTTCTAATAATTCTTTCTTATATTTTTTTTCTTTCATTAAGCTATCTACCCATCGAACTTTAGTAAGGTTGTCTGGATATAAAGCTAAAAAATCTTTTCTTGGGATACGCGCATTTTTGACTAACTGAGTTTGAATAAATTTTTCTTTTTCTCTTAAGATATTTAGTCCATGTCTGGCTATAGCAGCAATATCTTCAAACATCCTAGGACTGAATTTTAAGAACTGGAAAATCTCTCCAAGTTTCTTAAATTCCGCATTTGCTTCTTTAGAATGTCTACCTTTTTTCTCAATAACTTTTAAAGTTTTATTCTGCTGACGCTTAAGATTAGTCATCCGCCTTTGGACTTCTTTCATATCAGGACCAGATGAAGTTTCTTCGTCAGATGATTCAGCCGCTTCAGCCTCCTCTTTAGCTCTTTGACTTCCAGGTCCAGCTGATGGCACTTCCTCCATTTCTTCTAAAAAACCAGTCAAGAAATCATTGATTTTCTTTTCTCCATCTTTTACAAGTTGGAAGTAATGAATTACGTAATCAACAGTTTTTGGATAACTAACGCTTGCATTTAAGAGGTCTCTCATTCCCTCTTCAATTCTTTTAGCAATTTCAATTTCACCTTCACGTGTTAGTAGGTCAACTGTTCCCATTTCACGCATATACATTCTGACCGGATCAGTAGTTCTTCCGGTTTCATTTTCTACTGCAGCTAATGCTTCAGCTGCCTGTTCAAGAGCAATATCATCTGAATTTTCAGATTCAGCTAGCATTAATGTGTCTGCATCAGGTGCGGTTTCATGGACTTGCAATCCCAAGTCATTAATCATACCGATGATTTCATCAACTTGATCGGGATCAGAAATGTCATCAGGAAGATGATCATTAACATCAGAATAGGTAAGGTAGCCTTGTTCTCTTCCTTTTTCTATTAATTCGGCAATTCTTGAGCCTTTTTGATTTAATTTATCCACTGATGTTATACCTCTGTTTTGTCCCCTCTATCTATGGCTTCATTTGTAAAAATCAATCTATTTTGAGCTTAAATTTTTAATTAGCGAAGCTTCTTCCTGCGACATTTTATCTTTTTTTAGAATAATTTGTTGTAATTCTCTTTTTTCAGCAGATGTAAGCTCTTGCATATTATACTTTTCTTTTAAAATTTCTTCTCTTTCTGATCCAGCTTGCGAAATAAAATCAATGCAATCTGTCAACATAGTGTCAGCATCTGCTTCTGAAAGCTTAATTTCTGAGACTAGAGCCTCGCCAAAAATATTCTTAACTTTTTCATTTTCTATTCGCTCCATAAGAATAGATGCAGTCATATCAGGATTCTCTAAATATGCATCTTTTATAATTTTTAAAAAAGAATACTTTGAATCAGGCTTTATTTGATGAAATGCCACACTATTAGCGAGCTTTGGATGTTGAATTAAAGAAATAAATATTCCTAAAATTGATTTTCTTATTACAGAAGATGATCTTGGTTTTACCTCCTCTTTGGTATTTTTCTTTGCAGTGGAGTAGCTATTATCCCCTTTTACAAGTTTTGCAAAATCAAGATCACAAATATTTGATACTTCATTTATGTATGCTTGCTTTAAAGTATCGTTAGTAATTTTACTAACCAATGGTAATGCAAATCTGGCCACCATTGACCTACCCTCAACACTTGATAGATCGTCTTGGCTCTTAATTGTTTCTAAAAAATAATCAGAAAATGTTTTTGAGTTTTTAGCTAAATTTAAGAATGCCTCTTTACCATTTTTTGTTACATAACTATCAGGGTCTTCTCCTGATTTAAGAAAAATAAAGTTTATTCTTGTATCCTCTCTAATGAGTGGTAATGCATTTTCAACTGCTCTCCATGATGCCTTTTGACCAGCCTCATCACCGTCAAATACTATAAATATAGAATTTGTGTAGCCTAAAATCTTTCTAAATTGTTCTTGTGTAAATGCTGTTCCGCTTGATGCAACAGCATTTTTTATACCTGACTGAAATAAACCAATAACATCCATATATCCTTCAACAAGAAAAATAGATTCTGGTCTTTTATTAATTTGTCTCGTTTCATACAGCCCATAAAGCTCGTACTTCTTTTTATAAGTTTTTGTCTCGGGTGAATTAAGATATTTTGCTTGATCTTTTTTATCATCTATCAATCTTCCACCAAAAGCGATGCATTCTCCTTTGATATTTTTAATTGGAAACATCAATCGATCTCTAAATCTATCATAAGACTCACCAGAGTCATTTTTACCAAATAAACCCGACTCATCCAGATCTGAAATATCAAATTTTGAAGAAAGTTTTTCGTAAAGATTTGGTTTTGAATTAGTTGAATACCCTAAAGAAAAAAACTTAGCTACCTCTCCTGAAATACCTCTATTTTTAAGATATTCAACAGCTTTTTTTCCTTTTTCAGATTTTAATTGATCATAAAATACGTCTGACGCACTATTATTAATCTCTGTTGCATTTGTAGTATCAATTGGACTTTCATATTTTGGAACTTCCATTCCAGCTTGTGTGGCTAATTGCTCTATGGCCTCCATAAAGTCTAAGCCATCATGTTTTCTTAAAAAATGAATTGCATTACCAGATTCTTTGCAACCAAAACAATGAAAAGTGCCAGTCTCTTCATACACTTTAAATGATGCAGTTCTTTCTTCTCCAGATCCATGAAAGGGACATTTTGCCCAGTAAGCCCCACCTTTCCTTTCAAGATTAATTCTTCTACCAATTACGTCTACAATATTTACATTCGCAAGAAGTCTATCTATAAATGTGTTAGAAATAGACAACTTTATTTACTCCTCTCAATCCAATTATCAATCAATATTTTTGCAGCATGCGCATCTACTTCTGCAACCTTGCTTTCTCCAAGTATTTCTTTTGCTTCAAAAGTTGTAAGCCTCTCATCAATATATTCACATTTTGTATTTGATATCTTTTGAAGTTTCTTAAAGAAATTATCCACTTTTTTCATAATTTCACTTTCTGTTCCATCCATATTTATTGGCTTGCCAATAAGAATTAAATCTGGCTTCCACTCATCTATAAGCATTCTTATTTCATTCCAGTTTGTTTTTTCATGATCGTTATAAATTATCTGAAGTGGAGATGAAGTATAAGTTTCGGTTTGCCCCACAGCAACTCCAATTTTTTTAGTTCCATAATCAAAAGCTACTATCTGCATTTTATAATCTGCTTGAGAAGTTCCAGTCTCGTACTATCTCTATAAAACTGTAATCATTTGTCATAGCGCCATTGAATGGAGCAAAAGGTGCAGATTCATTCAAAATTTGAATAGCCATGTTGTCAATAATGGCACTTCCAGATGATTTTAATATGTCAGACTTAATTAAATTTCCTTTTTTATCAATTGTTGCCATCACCTGAACCGTACCTTGATAGTCTTTATTATTTTCTTGAATAATTTTGTCGCCAATGGTCTCTATTTTTCTTTGCCATATATTTAGATACATAGCCTCATCTGAATTAACAACTGAATTAGCCTCAAGCTTCTTTACTTTGAATGTTTGAAAGTTACCATCTTGTGGTTTTGATAAAATAGCACTGTCAATAATGTCATCATTTGAGGTTTTTAGGTCAGAGCTACTAGACATAGAACCATAAATATCTTTATTAGAGTTAGCGAATTTAACATTAATCACAGGAGAGTCCTGAAAAATAGGTAGTTTGTAATACGTTGTGATTGTTACTCCAAATATGACAAGCAAGTGGAGAGCAACTGACAACACAAATGATTTATTAAATGTTAAAGATCTTTTGCTAATTTTTTGAGTTGAGCCTATTGCAGTCATAAACCTTTAAAATACTCATCTATTGGGTTCATTCCAGATTGCTCCAAAATCTGTCTAGCGCAAGTTGGACTTGTTACATTTATTTCAGTTAGGTACTTGCCAATAATATCAATCCCAGCAAAATTAATTCCTTTTTGCATAAGATAATTACCAATCTCGGTTCCTAGCTTATGCTGAAAATCTGATATATCCATAACAACACCTTTCCCTCCAGCGGCTAGGTTTCCTTTAAAACTATTGCCTTGAGGAATTCTTGCTAAGGTTTTAGGGAATGGTATCCCATTTATAATCAATACTCTGATATCTCCCTCATAAATTTCTTCAATAAATTCTTGTACGATGATATGAGTTCTTTCATTACTTGTCATATCTTCAAGAATTTTTATTTCTTCTGCTTCTAGTTTTTCTATCTTGTAAATTGACTGCCCTCCCATGCCATCGAGGGGCTTAATTACCACTGACTGCTTATTGCTTAGAAATAAATCTATTTTTTTTATTTTGCTAGTTATTAATGTTTCAGGAATGTATTGAGCAAAATGTAAAGCAAATATTTTTTCATTAAACTCTTTAATCGCCAATGGATTGTTATAAACAATAGTCCCTTGAGATTCAGCAAGCCCTAAAAAATGAAGTGTATTGATGTAGTTCTCATCTACAGGTGGATCTTTTCTCATAAAACAATACTTAAACTCACTCAAATTAATTTCTGAACAAAGATTAGATTTTATTTTTGTTGTATCTGCTGCTGTAATTTTTTTAGGAGATACTTTTACAAGAGTGTTTTCTATATATAAATCATCCATTTCACATTGATAAACATCGAAACCCAGATTCAAAGATTCTTCCATCATCAATACCGATGTGTCTTTCGTTAAATTTAATGTTTCCAATATATCGGTTACATATAGAATTTTTTTATTCATTTATTAATTTTACCAAACTGATTTTTTATTATTGCTGAAACTACAATAGGTGCTGTTTCAGAACGTAGGATATTTTTTCCTAAATACCTTATATCAACTTCATTACTTTCTAGGACATCTAATTCATTTTTAGAAAATCCTGATTCAGGTCCTGTCACAATAGTAACTGATGAATGTTGCGAAATTTCTTCTTGAGTAAAATAATTTGATGCATCAGTATCAAAAGCAAAGATTTGAACGTCTTTGAGTGTTTCGATCGCGCTTTCTAAGCTGTCATAACTTGTAATCGAAGGTAAAAAATTGTTCCCACATTGCTTACATACACTTATTACGATTTCTTTAGATTTTTCTACGAAATTAAAGATATCTTTTTTTGCAACACTTTGATCTATATTATCTGGTTTATACACCAGAAAACTTTCCACGCCAATTTCTGACATCTTTTGAAGCATAAAATTGAAGTTATTTTTTTTTATAATTGGAATTATTGCCTTTAATTGGGCCTTTGACTTAGTATCCGATCTAATATCCTCAGTTCTTTCTACAGAACATAATTTATTGGTAAGTTTTATAACAATACATTTTGCTACATCGCCCATACCATCAAATACCTCAACTACATCATTTTCTTTGATTCTCAACGCTTTAATTAAATGGCGTGATTGAGGCTCATCTAAATCAAACTGCTTATTAGGTCCTGACAAGGATTTACAATATACTCTATGAATTCTCACTTGATTATTATAGCTATAGCTTGAAAATAAATGTCAGAGATTGAACTAATATTTATTCGCCACGGCGAAGCTGCGAATGCATGGGGTGCTCACAAAGATCCTGGACTTAGCCCTAATGGCCTCAAACAAGCCCAATCAATTATAGAAAATACTGAACTTCAAAAGCTTGAAAAATTTGATTTTATATCTAGTCCAAAAGCTAGAGCTATTGAGACTTCGCAACCAATAGCAAATACATTTCAAAAAAAAGTTTTAATTGATGAAACATTTAATGAGATACCATCAAAAGGTATAGCAAATGAAATGAAACAAGACTGGTTAAAAAGAATAATTACAATGGATAAGAAAATTCTTCCTAGCGA
>CACECK010000010.1 GCA_902557965.1 uncultured SAR86 cluster bacterium | reverse complement strand
GCGCCCATCAACAATCCACCAGCACTCCCACCTCTAGCAAAAACATTGTCCGGATTTCCTATGCCCAATTTTAATACTTCTTTAACACCATCATTAAAATCATAAAATGTGTTCATTTTATTAAACATTCTGCCGTTCTCATACCATTCCTTACCCATTTCACCTCCACCCCTGATGTTGATAATTGCAAATACAAAACCTCTATTTAGAAGTGGTATGAGAGATTCTCTAAACTGTGCATCAATATTTATGCCGTATGAGCCATAACCATAAAAGAGGATAGGGGCGTTATTTAAATTAGTATCCTTTCTAGCTACTGTAACAACAGGTATATTCTCATTATCTCTTGCACTAATGAAGAATCTATCTAATTCATATTTAGATTTATCAAATCCAACAACTTCTTTTGTTAATAAATTTTCAGACTCTTTATTTGATATATTAAAATTAATGATAGATTTTGGAGTAGTAAGGCTTGAATATTGATAATTAAAATTATCATTTGTTATTTCAAAGTTGTTAGATAGACTTACATCGTAAGCATTTTCTTCAAATTCAATATCAAACGATTCTAATGAGGATAAATTATGAATTGTTATTTCAGGTAGACCCAACTTTCTAACTTCTAAAACTAAGTTATCATTTACCAGCAGGGTGTCATTTATATATATTTTCATCATGATTAATAACAATTTTTAAATCTTCTAAATTATTACCAAGTTTATTAGATTTTAATATTTTGAAGTTTGGTGCATCTTTATTAGATCTAATAAGAAATTCCTCATTCTTTATATGTTCCAAATAATATAGATGGTTTTCTGATCTTTTTATAAAAATATATGGTTCGTTTAGTGGGTTATTAAGTTCTATTAACCTTATTTCATTTGAATTTGTTGAATCAATATCAATATATGCATACTTTTTAGTTTTAGATGTATAAAGGTTGATATTAAACTCAGGATCAACTTCTTTATAAATTAGAACATCTTCTTCCTCTGAGGTGCCAATTTTATGGACATATACAGAATCATTAATAAGCGTAGTTGGATCTTTTTTAAGATATAAAAAGTATTCAGTATCATTGGACCAAATAACATCATAAGAAGCGTTAGAGATACTATCATTTAGAATATTTAATGTTGATGTATCAATTATTCTAATGTCATACTCACGTCTTCCATTATTGTCTTCCGTATATGCGATTAAAGAGTTATCAGGGGAGGGTGATATTTTTCCAATAGAATAATACTCTTGTTCTTGCAATTTAATATTTGGATCTAGATATAATATTTCTTCATCTTTATTTGTTTTGAAATAGTAAAGTGGAAGTTGATCTTTCTTATATAACTTTTGATAATAGCTATAATCTTTATTTTTAATAGGAAATGAAATTTCTATATCAGGCACTTGTCCCAAAAGTTCATTAACTATTTCTGATTGATGATCAAATTTTGATTTAAACCATTCTGAAGATAACTTATTTTCATTTTTTAGATATTCAATAACTTTTGGATCATCTCTTGAGTCATCTCTCATCCAATAATAGTTATCTATTCTCTCATCACCATGGTTTTGAAGTAGATAAGGTTGTTTTTCAGCTTTCATAATAAATTCATGTTGTTCACTAATGCATGATGTGAGAAAGAGTACCAGTATTAGCCTTGTTTTATTCATATTATTTGTCTATTCCTAGATATTAAATTATATATTCTTTGAAAGGTTGGGGCCTTATATATAATCATGATATTATATGCTTATTCGCATAATATATATTATGTTAAATTATAAGGGTTGATTGTGTCTTACTACAAACTGATTATTATCTATTAAGTAATAGTCTTTTGACTTAACAGTGCTTACATAAAGAAATTTAGCTTCTATATTGTCTCTTGTAATCGTTAATTTAACAAAACCCTTATTAGAACCGTTAGTCCACTTAAGGTGTTTATTAGATTTAACAAAGTCACTATCGATGTCTTTTGTTATTGAGCCAAAGGTATCAACCGTATTTGGTGATGAAATTGCTGGTGTTGCAATCTCAACAGCTATAAATTTACTATATTTGTTATATAGATTTGAAATCCATGAATTATGAGTATCGCCTGTAAGCACAACATTAGATTGAGACTTAGATAAAACTTTATATAACTTTTCTCTTTCATTTGGATAACCATCCCATGAATCGGTATTATAAGGAATATTCATTCCAGCAATCTTTATATATTTATGAAGATATTCAGGTATTTTAGATTTATCAATCTTTGAAAAAATTTCTGGTAAAACAGTTGGCGCAACTAGAACCTGTTGTCCAATAATTGACCATTTGAAATTATTATCAAGATTTTCATCAAGCCATTTAAATTGTTCTTGCCCTACTAAATCTCTTTTTTTAAATAGGTCTTTTTTAAATCTAGATACGTCAAATTTATCTTTATTAATATAATTATCAAGATTTAGTTGTTCATCTCTATATATAGATCTAGTATCTAGCATAAATAATTGAAATAAAGACCCTATTTCAAATTTACGCCAAATCTTGAGTTTTGATTTTGATTCTCTAATCGGCATCCACTCATAATAAGCTTTTACTGCATTTGCTTTTCTAGTACTAAATAAACCTTCATCATACGAATGATTTTCAGCACCGTATTTCCATGAATCATTTGTGAATTCATGATCATCCCAAACCGCTACCATAGCCTTTTTTGAATGTAATAACTGAAGATCTTCGTCTCTTTTATATTGGGCATGTCTTTTTCTATAATCGTCTAAAGTAACTATTTCATGTTGAGGTTCAACCACCCTATTCATTCTTTTTGAGTCTTCTGTAGCATAACCATCTTTTTCATACTCATATAGATAATCGCCTAAATGTAAAACCAAATCTATATTATTATCATTGGCAATCTCCTTATACGCATTAAAGAAACCTCCTGGATAATTTGAGCAACTACAAATAGCTATATTAAAGTTACTAGGATCATTTTTAGGTAAGGTTTTGGTAGTTCCTGTAATTGAAAAGATATTATCTACATAAAATCTATAGTAAATCTCATTACCACAATATTTATCAGGTATCTTTGCATCAACTTTTACTGAAAAGTCATTGTATGAATATGATTTTGCAGTACCTAAATTAATTAAATTTGAAAAGTTTTTATTATCTGATATCTGCCAATTCACATTAATAGTATTCTTTGAAGTTTTGGTTATCTTCGTCCATAGAATAATTTTGTTTTTCGTAGGATCACCACTAGCTACCCCATGTTCAAAAGAAATTATTTCACTATTGTTTGTGTTATATCCAAAAATTCTTATATTAAAGATAGATAGAATTAATCCCATTAGTTTGATAAAAGATCTTCTATGCATAATTAAATATATCACTTGTTAATAGATAATTATTACAAATATATTAAATTTTTTTGGTATTAATTTAGTGTAAAATATCATTATGTCAAAAGAAGATCAGTTAGAATTTGAAGGAGAAGTTATTGAGACTCTTCCCAATACTAAGTTCAAAGTTAAATTAGAAAACGATCACGTTATTACAGCTCACATATCAGGCAAAATGAGGAAACATTACATACGAATTTTAACTGGGGATAAAGTTAAAGTAGAAATGACACCATACGATTTAACAGTTGGCAGAATAACTTTTAGGGGAAGATAATCAAGCTTTAACTTTTGTTTTATCCTCTAAAAATTTAAGCTTACCTTTCTCTATGTCAACTTTAATTAAGCCCCCACCCTTTAAATTTCCAAATAAAAGCTTATCCACTAAAGGTTTCTTTATATTCTGAGAAATGAATCGTTCCATAGGACGTGCGCCCATTTCTTTGTCATAACCATTATCTGCTATCCAATTAACAACTTTATTAGATACAACTATTTCAACGTTTCTTTTATCAAGTTGAGCTTGGAGTTTTGTTAAGAATTTATCAACTATAGAAAGTATTACTGTTTTATCTAAATAATTAAATTGAATTGTTTCGTCTAGCCTATTTCTAAATTCAGGCGAGAATAATTTATTTAAAGAGTTCATTGCATCAGATTCATTTGATGATTCAGCAAAACCAATATTTCTTTTGCTCAAAAGTTCTGCGCCAATATTAGTAGTCATAATAAGTATGACATTTCTAAAATCTGCTTTTCTTCCATTATTATCAGTTAATACACCAGCATCCATTACTTGTAATAAAATATTAAAAATATCAGGATGAGCTTTTTCAATTTCATCTAGAAGTAACACGCAATGAGGTGTTTTAACTATTGCTTCAGTAAGCAATCCACCTTGATCATAACCAACATAACCTGGAGGAGCGCCGATCAACCTTGATACAGTATGTCTTTCCATATATTCACTCATATCAAATCTAATTAACTCAATACCCATGATCTCAGATAATTGTTTAGATATTTCAGTTTTACCAACACCAGTCGGACCAGTAAACAAGAATGAGCCTATCGTTTTATTTTCATCTCTCAGCCCTACCCTAGAAAGTTTTATTGCATTGGAAAGTGTTTCAACTGCTTTGTCTTGACCAAAAATAACTCTTTTTAAGTTATCTTCTATATTTTTTAAACTTTTTTTATCTTTTGATGTAATGGATTGTTCAGGTATTTTTGTTATTTTAGAAATGGTAGTTTCAATATTTGTTTTTGTAACTTTAATAGTTTTTTTATTTTTTCTATTTATATTTAATAATGCGCCAGTCTCATCAATAACATCAATTGCTTTATCAGGAAGAAATCTATCATTTATATATTTTGTTGATAGTTCAACTGCAGATTTAATAGATTCATTAGAGTATTTAACATTATGGTATTCCTCATATATATCTTTAATGCCATCAAGTATTTCCTCACATTCATCAAAAGTTGGCTCCACCACATCAATTTTTTGAAATCTTCTTGAAAGTGCTTGGTTTTGATTAAAAATCCCTCTATATTCTTGAAATGTTGTCGAACCAATACATCTAATCTGGCCTTTTCCTAAAGCAGGTTTTAAAAGATTTGATACATCTAAAGATCCACCAGATGCTGAACCAGCACCAATTATTGTATGAATCTCATCTATAAATAAGATTGGATTTTCTTCGTTTTGTAAAAAACTTAAGACCCCTTTTAATCTTTTTTCAAAGTCACCTCTGTATTTTGTACCAGCTATTAATGCAGCAATATCAAGTGAGTAGACAATAGTGTTTTGCATAATTGCTGGAACATTATTTTTAGAAATTAAGTATGCCAAACCTTCAGCAATTGCAGTTTTACCTACACCAGACTCTCCTACTAGGAGTGGATTGTTTTTATTTCTTCTTGATAATATTTGAATAAGTCTATCAATTTCTTTTTTCCTTCCAATAATTTTATCAATCTTATTTTCATTTACCATGCTGTTTAAATTGATTAAATAATCATTTTCTTTTTCAACAACTTCATCAGTATCCTTATCAACATTTATATCCTGATTAACTTCTTTTTTCTTTGGTGAGTTACCGTGAGATAAATATGTAACAACATCTAATCTCGTTAATTTATATTTATTTAAAATAAATACAGAATGTGATTCTTTTTCTGAAAAAATTGCAACAAGAATATTTATTGGCTTAACAACACCTTTACCAGAAGATTGAATATGAAAGACTGCACGCTGTAATACCCTTTGAAAACCTAAAGTAGGCTGAACAGGTTTTTGTTGATCTGCTTTTGAAACGACATTATTTTTAAGATGTTCATTTAAATTAAGTTTTATATTTTCTATTTGAATATTTTGTGACTTAAAAAATTCTTCAACTTCAAAATCATTAAGAATCATTAATAATAAATGCTCTACGGTGATATATTGAATATTGGCTTCGTGCGCTCTATCAAAAAGTGTTGCAATAGATAATTCTAAATCTTTACTAAACATATTAATCGGTTAAAGGTTCAATTTCGCTTAAAAGCGGATGACCATGATCTTTTGCCATAGTATTAACTTCATATGACATCATTTCAGCGATCTCTTTAGAGAATATACCACAAACTCCCCTTCCTTTTGTATGAACTGTCATCATTATTTCAGTAGATCTTTGATGATTATGACCAAATACGGTTTGCAGAACAAATACAACGAATTCCATTGGAGTAAAGTCATCGTTTATGAGAACAACTTGATAAGATGGAGGTTCTTTAACTTCAGGTTCTTTTTCTAGAACAACCGATCCTGTTTCTGAGGATATATTTTCATTATTATCTTTCGATAACTTTATCATTACATTCTTTTAATCATTTCATCTGCAAATCCTGATGATGAAACTTTATCAGCATCATTCATCATTCTTGCAAAATCATAAGTAACTTTTTTTGCACCTATGGTTCTGTCCATGGCTTTCATAACTATATCAGCAGCTTCAGTCCATCCCATATGTCTGAGCATCATTTCAGCAGACAAAATTAGGCTACCAGGATTAACTTGATTTTTTCCAGCATACTTTGGAGCAGTTCCATGTGTCGCTTCGAATACTGCATATTCATCAGAAATATTTGCCCCAGGTGCAATACCAATACCACCAACCATTGCTGCTAATGCATCTGATATGTAATCACCATTCAGATTCATAGTTGCTATCACATCATATTCAGTCGGCCTTAATAAGATTTGTTGAAGAAATGCATCGCAAATAACATCTTTAATAACAATTTTTTTTCCAGTATTAGGATTTATAATTTCTTGCCAAGGTCCTTCGTCAATCTCTACACCACCATACTCATTCCTGGCAATTTCATATCCCCAGTCTCTAAATGCACCTTCAGTAAATTTCATTATATTTCCTTTATGAACAAGAGTTACTGATGATCTATTATTAGCAATTGCATAATCAATTGCTTTTTTAACTAACCTTGAGGTGCCATTTTGAGATATTGGTTTAACCCCAATACCGACATTATCTTCAAATCGAATTTTTGTAACATCAAAGTCCCTTTTTAAGGTTTTAACTAGTTTATTAGCTTCTTTTGAGTTTCCTTCAAATTCTACACCACAATAGATATCTTCAGAGTTCTCTCTAAAAATAACCATATCAACATCCTGGGGTCTTTTTACTGGTGAAGGAACACCATTAAAGTATCTTATTGGCCTTAGACATACGTATAAGTCTAATATTTGTCTCAATGAAACATTTAAAGATCTTATACCACCTCCAACTGGGGTTGTTAAAGGACCTTTTATACTAACAACAAATTCTTTCAGTGCCTCTATTGTTTCATCTGGCAACCAACTGTCTTTACCATACACTTTAGTTGATTTTTCTCCACAAAATACCTCCATCCATTCAATTTTTCTTTTGCCAGAATAAGCAACCTTGACGGCTTCATTAACAACATTAATCATTGGAGGTGTGATGTCTACACCTATACCATCACCTTCAATAAATGGGATTATTGGATTATCAGGAACTGATAAAACACCATCGATATAAGTAATTTTCTTACCTTTTTTAGGGATTTTAATTTTTTTATAACTCATAGACAATTTAACCTCAAAAATAGATGATTGCAGTAAAATCGGTGATAATTATACTCCAAATAATCTATTATTAAATGAATTTATAGCTACATGAATAATACAAATAAAACAGTTGTTGTTGGAATGTCTGGTGGTGTTGACTCATCTGTAAGTGCATATCTGTTAAAAGAGCAAGGATATAAGGTGATAGGATTATTTATGAAAAACTGGCAAAACGAACCAGGTGAAGTATGCACTTCTGAGATTGACTTTGAAGATGCATCGAGTGTATGCGATTCCTTAAATATACCACTTCATAAAGCAAATTTTTCTGACCAGTATTGGGATAAAGTATTTAAAGAATTTTTAAGCGAACATCAAAAAGGTAGAACACCTAATCCAGATATATTATGTAATAGAGAAATTAAATTTAAATCTTTTCTAAATTATGCTTTAACAATAGGTGCTGACTTTATAGCTACCGGACATTATGCATCTTTAGAAAAAACTAATAAGGGAATGAACCTATGTAGAGCTAAAGATCTAGATAAAGATCAAACATATTTTTTACATGAAGTTAATTCAAATGAGTTTGAAAAATGCATATTTCCTTTAAACAATTTATATAAAACTGAGGTTAGAGAGATTGCCAAAAAAATTGGTCTTTATAACGCAACTAAAAAAGATTCTGTTGGTATATGTTTTGTAGGAGAAAAAAATCTAAAAGATTTTCTTGGTAGATTTATTGACCTTAAAAAAGGTCAAATTATAGATGAATTTGGTAACATTATTGGGCAACATGATGGAGCTACTTTATATACAAAGGGTCAAAGACAGGGATTAAAAATAGGTGGAGTAAAAGGACGTGAGGATCTGCCTTGGTACGTATTTAATAAAGATATAAATAAAAATGAAGTTCATGTATGTCAAGGTTTAGATAATGAATTGTTGCTCGACAATGGTTTAATTGTTGAAAATATCTCTTGGATTAATAATGCAGACTTTGAATATCCAAAAAAATGTACTCTGCAAGTAAGACATCAACATGCTCCAGTTGAATGCACAATCAAAGCTTGTGAAAAAAATTTTAGAGTTGAATTTGTTAAAAAAATACGTGGCGTTGCTCCAGGACAATCTGCAGTTTTTTATGAAGATAATATATGTTTAGGTGGTGGGATAATAACTGAGACGTTTTAAAAATGATAAGATGAGCCATGGATTATAGTCATAATAATATTTCTCCTCTTGATAATAGATATCAAAATAAAATTTTAGAATTAAGAGAGGTTTTTTCAGAACATGCGCTTATTAAGACGAGATTCTACATTGAAATTGATTGGTTGATTTTTCTTTGTTCGAATTACTCGAAATACTTTGATTCAATTTCTAAATCATCAATAATTAAATTAAATAAATTTAAATATAATTTTTCAGACAAAGATGTAAAAAAAATTAAAAAAATTGAAGAAACTACCAATCATGACGTCAAAGCTGTTGAATATTTCATAAGGGATTTTTTTAAAAAAGATAAAACTCTATCAAAGTATATTCATTTAATTCATTTTGGTTTAACTAGCGAAGACATTAACTCATTGTCATACGCAATAATGATTAAAAAAGGCACTTCTATTCAATTAGATAAAGTTACAGAGTGTAAGAAAATTATTGGAAAGCTTGCTAACAATTGGAAAAATATAGCCTTTCTTTCAAAGACTCATGGTCAAGCAGCCTCACCAAGCACCATTGGTAAAGAATTAAAAGTTTATGCATCAAGACTTGATAGAGAAATTAATATACTTAAAAAAATCAAACCAATGGCTAAATTTAGTGGAGCGACTGGTAATTACCATACATTTAACATAGCTGTAGATTCAATTGATTGGCAAAAATCTAATAAAAAATTTATCAAATCATATAAAGTAGAACAGAATCCTATTACAACCCAAATTGAACCTCATGACTGGATAGCTGAAATATTAAATTCTATATCTAGATTAAATAATATATTATTAGATTTATCACAGGACATGTGGATATACATTTCCAATGATGTATTTGGGTTAAAACTTATTAAAAATGAGGTTGGTTCTTCTACTATGCCCCATAAAGTAAATCCAATTGATTTTGAAAATGCTGAAGGAAATTTAGGTATCTCAAATGCATTAAATAATTATTTCTCAGATAAATTAACAAAATCACGTCTTCAAAGGGATCTATCAGATAGCACAGTTCTTAGAAATATTGGTACTACATATGGTTACTCCTACCTTGCCATAAGTTCTTTAGTTAAAGGTCTGAATAAGCTAACTCCTAATAAAAAATCTATATCAGATGAACTTGATAATAATTGGGAAGTTTTGACTGAAGCAGTCCAAACAGTTATGAGGTATGAAGGTATAAATGACGCATATGAACAACTCAAAAAACTCTCAAGAGGAAACAAACTTAATAAGAAAACATATATAGATTTCGTTTCTAAATTAAAAATATCCCAAAAAAGTAAACAAAAATTACTTAAACTCACACCACATAACTATATTGGACTAGCAAAAAAATTCTAAAAATTCATATATATGTAGTTAAACTACATAAAAAATAACGGTTTAAAAGTATTTGTGGTCATATTGACTTAGTTTTGAATATGATATTAACTTCACTACATAACAGGGGAAAATTATGTCAAAACTTAATAAAAATATAGAAACTGCTTCTAATATCTCAGATATGGGTTCTTCAAATTGGAAGTCTATAAATCCAGAGTATGTTGCAAGAATGCGACTACAAAATCAATTCAAAACAGGTATCGATATTGCGAAATATACGGCATCAATAATGCGGAAGGATATGGATGAGTACGACAAAGATCCTTCACAGTACACACAATCGTTAGGGTGTTGGCATGGTTTCATTGGCCAACAAAAATTAATCTCAATTAAAAAACATTTTCAAACAAATAATAAAAAATACTTATATTTATCAGGATGGATGATCGCTGCTTTGCGATCCGAGTTTGGACCTCTGCCCGACCAATCTATGCATGAAAAAACATCTGTTGCTAGTTTAATTAATGAGCTATATACGTTCTTAAAGCAAGCGGACGCTAGAGAGCTTGGTGGATTGTTCAGAGAATTAGATTCCGCAGATGAAAATGATAAACAGGATATTTTAGATAAGATTGATAATTTTGAAACTCACATAGTTCCAATTATTGCTGATATAGATGCTGGATTTGGTAATGAAGAAGCTACCTATTTAATGGCAAAACAGATGATTGAAGCTGGAGCATGTGCAATCCAAATTGAAAATCAAGTTTCTGATGAGAAACAATGTGGTCACCAAGATGGAAAAGTAACAGTGCCTCATGCAGACTTCCTCGCGAAGATAAATGCAGTTAGATATGCTTTTTTAGAATTAGGTGTTGACGATGGTGTTATTGTTGCAAGAACGGATTCACTCGGAGCTGGCTTAACTAAGCAAATAGCTATAACAAACGAAGAAGGAGATTTGGGTGATCAATATAATTCATTTTTAGATGTTGAAGAAATAAATGATGCAAACATGAATCATGGCGATGTGATGATCAGCCAAAATGGTAAAATTGTAAGACCTAAAAGATTACCATCAAACTTATATCAATTTAGAAAAGGCACTGGAGAAGCTAGATGTGTTCTTGATTCAATTACAAGCTTACAAAATGGAGCTGATCTTATTTGGATAGAAACTGAAAAGCCACATATTGGTCAAATTGCTGAGATGATGAATGAAATTAAGAAAACTATTCCAAATGCAAAACTTGTTTATAACAATAGCCCCTCTTTTAATTGGACACTAAACTTCAGACAACAAACATATGATGCAATGGTTGAGTCCGGAAAAGATGTTTCTGAATACAATCGAGACGATCTAATGAACGAAACTTATGATTCTACCGAACTTGCAATTGCAGCAGATGATAAAATAAGAACATTTCAAGCAGATGCTGCAAAAGAAGCTGGAATTTTCCATCATTTAATTACCTTACCAACTTATCATACAGCAGCTCTATCAACAGATAATCTAGCAAAAGAATACTTTGGATCGGAAGGTATGCTTGGATATGTAGCAAATGTTCAAAGAAAAGAGATTCGTCAAGGTATTGCCTGTGTTAAACATCAAAATATGTCAGGATCTGATATGGGAGATGATCATAAAGAATACTTTGCTGGTGAAGCTGCTCTTAAAGCTTCTGGTAAAGACAATACAATGAATCAGTTTTAACCTAAAGCCTCATATAAAGCTTTTGTAATCATATTTGATGTTTTGTATAGTTTTCCCATTTTTTGTTGTCGATTACAAACAAATGCATAACCCAATTTATTTTTGAGGTCGCCAAAAGCAACTGATCCACCTATACCAGCATGACCAAAAGTTTTTGCATTAAATATAGGTACAAAATTTAACTTTTGGTCAAAATTTTGCTCAACCATAAAGCAGTATCCAAAGTTTAATTTTGATCCAAACAAAACAGTATCAGGACCATTTGAGACTACTTTTGAAGCTTCATTAATTACGTTTGGATTCATAATTTTGGTTCCATCTCTTTCACAACCTGTTGATAAAACTCCAAACAGTTTTGATAAACTTTTTGCAGTTCCATGTCCATTAGCTGACGGAACTTCTGCAGTCCTCCAGTCTTTTGAGTTTGGGTTATTTATATCGAAATGAGATGAATTAAATGCCTCTATAAAATCTTTTGAAACAACAGAATCTTTATAATTCTTTAGATCT
The DNA here is from genome assembly GCA_902557965.1 of uncultured SAR86 cluster bacterium. Lineage (GTDB taxonomy): Bacteria > Pseudomonadota > Gammaproteobacteria > Magnimaribacterales > D2472 > SAR86A. The sequence continues at coordinate 4,731 of CACECK010000010.1, read as the reverse complement.
TTGTTTAGCATAAAATTAGGAACATATTTTATAAAATCTAAAGGTGGTTTTAAGGAATCCAATTTTTTAAATCCAATCTCTGCACATCTACTAAATTCAGCTTCATTTAATCCAATATGAAAGTCTAAATTTAGAGGATTTGCAAACTCTTCCTTAAAATATTCCCCAGTCGATCTGCCATCAATTCTTTTTATTAATTCTCCAACAAGCCAAGCAAATGTTACAGCATGATAGCCTTGTGACGATCCTGGTTTTCTAAATGGTTTTTGCTTCTCTAATGCAACTATATAACGATCCCAGTCATTCCAATTTGTATTTGGATAACCTTCTTGAAAGCCAAACATTCCAGCTCTATGGGTTAGTAAGTCTATAACTTTAGTATTTTCTTTGCCGTTTGCTCCATATTCTGGCCAATAAGTTGTGACAAATTCATTAATATTTAACTTTTCATCACTTATTAATTTAGCTATACATGCTCCCGTCACAGCTTTAGTTACAGACCAAACATTAACTATAGTATCTTCTTCCCATAACCTATCTTTAGTTTCTGATGTATAACCTCCCCAAAGATTTACAATCTCTTCACCATTTAGTTCAATTGATACAGCAGCACCTAGTTCGTAGTCTTTTTTAACTTGATTATTAAAAATATCATAAATTTTTTGAAACTTTGGGTTGTAAGTTCCTTTTATCATTTTAATTTGAATTAATTATTGCAATTAGATGGATCTGACCTTCCACAGATATCACAAGTTGACCCATCTGTAAGATTTGCAATACCACCACAAGAGCCTTTAATTGGTTGGTTTTTAATAATTAAACCTATTGCTAATCCAATAAAAGCTACAGACATAATAATAAAACCTAAAATAAACTCGTTCATCGTACTAAATCATACCATTTATTTGAATATACTATTTCATCATTATTTAGTACAAACATACTAGCTACATTTAGTTCATTTGATTTAACAAATGCTTGTTTGTATCCCATGGCATTAAATGCAGTTGCATATGCATCAGCATAAGTAGCTGATGATTCATGCAAAACAGTGACTGATAAAATTTTGTTATTTATAGACCGAAGTGTTTTAGGATTAATGGTGTGTGAAACCTTATTACCATTGTCTCCAATTTTAAAATTTCTGTATTCACCTGATGTAGCTATAGCCAAGAATGAAGAATTATCATTAGTAATAATTTTTAGAGCTTTGTTGTTCATATATGATGGATCCTGAATTCCAACCTTCCAGTTGTCATCTATGTTTTTACCATTGATAATTATTTCACCACCAATATCAATTAAATGATTATTCATATTATTTTCTTTAAGGTAGTTATGAATACATTGGACAGCATAACCTTTTGCTATTGAAGATAAATCAAACCAATTAGATGAGTCTCTAGAAAGAATTAAATTTTGAGTATCAATATTGTAGGAGGAAATGTTAGTTTGATTTAAGGTATTGTTAAATCTTGGTGAAAAACCCAATTGACTAGAAACTTTTGCCATCATGATGTTATAAAAACCATTAGATGATCCTTCAACATCTTTTGCAATAGTTAAAATATTTAATAAGTCATTAGATATTTTAAAATTATTTTTTTGACTAAAATTAATTAAGGCGATTTCAGAATCTTTTTTATAATTTGACGCCACATAATCTATTCTATTAATTATCGAAATAATATTATTTTTATGCAGATCACTAATATATTCAGTAGAGGTTATAGACCACCTTGTTCCATAAGCTGTTCCAGAAATTTCATATAGAGATTTTTGGTTATGGTTGTATGCAACAATTAATAAAATTATTCCAGCTGTTAATGCTATTAACTTTGAGAATAAATTACGCGTCACTATTTAATTTATCCACCAAAATCATCAAGTGCTATATTCTCAGGTTCTACACCAAGGTTAATCAGTAAATCAATCACAGCTTTGTTCATCATAGGTGGGCCACACATATAATACTCACAATCCTCTGGTGCTTCATGATGCTTTAGATAATTTTCATACAAAACATTATGTATAAAACCTGTATCGCCATCCCAATTATCTTCAGGAATCGGATCAGATAACGCTACATGCCATTCAAAGTTATCATATTTATCTGCTAACTCATTGAACTCATCTACGTAAAACATTTCCTTGAGGCTTCTTGCTCCATACCAAAAAGTAATTTTTCTATCCGTATTAATTCTTAACAATTGATCAAAAATATGAGATCTCATTGGGGCCATACCAGCACCTCCTCCAACGAATACCATCTCTGCCTTTGTTTCTTTTGCAAAAAATTCACCAAAAGGACCAAATACTTTTACTTTATCGCCAGGCTTGAGATTAAAAGTCCAAGAAGACATTAATCCAGGAGGTACATCCTGACCAGGTGGCGGTGAAGCAATTCTAATATTAAATTTAATTATTCCCTTCTCTTCTGGATAATTAGCCATCGAATATGCTCTAATTACTGGCTCATATGTTACTGACTTGTTATCCCAAATTTTAAATCTATCCCAATCTTCATGATATTCTTTTGATATTTTAAAATCGTTGTAATCTACTTCATAAGCTGGGGCTTCTAACTGAACATAACCACCTGCTCTAAAATCAACATTTTCTCCATCTGGAAGCTTTAGTATTAGTTCTTTAATAAAAGTAGCGACGTTATCATTTGAAATAACTTCACACTCCCACTCTTTTACACCAAAAACATCCTCAGGAACACTTATCTTTAGATCATTTTTTACAGGGACTTGACACGACAAACGCCAACCATCTTTTTTCTGAGTTGAATTAAAATGTGACTCTTCAGCAGCCAATATTGATCCACCCCCTTCAAAAACCTGACATTTACACTGGCTGCAAGTGCCACCACCGCCACAAGCAGAAGCTAAAAATATATTATTATCAGCAAGGGTTGTTAATAATTTTGATCCAGCTGGAACAGTTATTGGATTTTCAGAATCTCCATTTATTTCTATTGATACATTACCTGTTGAAACTAATTGTGATCTTGCAAGAATGATAACAACGACCAACAATAATATTATTCCACTGAATGAAACAACTCCTAAAAATAGATCTATACTCATGTTAAAGTGAAATTCCTCCAAATGACATAAAGCCAAAACTCATTAAACCGACTATTATAAAAGTTGTACCAAGGCCTTTTAAGCCTTCTGGTATATCTGAATATTTTAATTTTTCTCGAATACCTGCTAAAACAACTATTGCTAAAGCCCAACCAAACCCGGCACCAAACCCATAGACAATACTTTCTGTAAATAATAAATCTTTCTCTACCATAAATAATGATGCTCCTAAAATTGCACAATTAACTGTGATGAGAGGTAGAAATTGACCAAGTGCATTATACAGGGCTGGAACATATTTATCCAAAAACATCTCAAGTATTTGGACAGATGCTGCAATTACCCCGATATAACTAATTAATTCAACAAATTCCAAGTTTGTACCTTCAATGCCTAACCAGGTTAATGCATCCTCTCTCAATACATAGTTATATATAAGGTTATTAAGAGGAACTGTAAGCACACAGACGACTATTACAGCAACACCAAGGCCAAAGGCAGCATCAATTTTTTTTGATATTGCTATAAAAGTACACATACCTAAAAATAATGACAAGGCTATATTTTCAATAAAAACAGTCGTAATAAAAATATTTAAATAATGTTCAAACATTTAATTCTCTTTTAGTTAAATCTGGTGAGGTTGAATGTTTTGAGACTACAAAATCATCTTCTTCAACCTGATCTTTTTGAAGTGATCTTATCAGCCAAATAAACAGACCAATGATTATGAATGAGCTTGGTGGTAAAAGTAAAAGATTATTTCCCATGTACCAACCACCATTTGAAACTAATGGAAGTATTTCGTAACCAAAAAGTGTTCCGGCACCAAATAGCTCTCTTATAAAAGCTACTCCAATTAGTATTATGCTATAACCAATACCATTACCAAGACCATCAAAGAAACTTACTAATGGTTTTTCTTTCATTGCAAATGCCTCAGCCCTTCCCATAACTATACAATTAGTAATTATTAGACCAACAAAGACAGACAATTTTTTACTAGTTTCATAATCATATGCCTTTAACAACTCGTCAACGACTATAACCAAGGATGCAATTATAGTCATCTGTACAATTATCCTTATGCTTGTTGGTATATAGTTTCTAATTAACGATATAAACAAATTGGAAAAAGATATAACACTTGTAACAGCAACGCACATAACCATTGTTACTGATAGATTATTTGTAACAGCTAATGCTGAGCAAATACCTAATATCTGCAAAGTAATAGGATTTTCTTTAATTAAAGGGTTTACGATTACTTCTTGATATCTCTTAAGACTCATAATTTAATTCCTTTAGTAGATTTGCATAACCAGAATCACTAAACCAATATGAGACCATGTTACTCACTCCTCTGCTTGTTATAGTAGCTCCAGATAGGCCATCTACCTTATACATACTCATAGTATCTCCGTCTTCAACTTTGCCTTTTATTACCTTTAAAGTAACTTGATTATCATCGTATATTTTTTTTCCTTTCCATGAAGTTTTCCACTTTGGATTATCAACTTCAGCACCAAGGCCAGGTGTTTCTTTGTGTTCGTAAAATTCAATACCAGAAACTGTATTAAAATCACTCTCAATAGCTATAAATCCAAACAATGTACCCCATAAACCATAACCACGA
>CACECK010000009.1 GCA_902557965.1 uncultured SAR86 cluster bacterium | reverse complement strand
TAAAATAGCCCACAATTTAAGATCTTGTAATAAAAAACTAATTATTGAAGTTCAATTATCAGGAGGCAGTTTAAAATCTAGGCTTCGAAGAGCAAATAAGGATAATGCTACTTTTGCAATAATTATAGGAAAAGATGAACTTGATTCTGATACAGTAATATTAAAATCTTTAAAAGAAGAAAATTCGAAGCAGAAACAACTAACTATTGATGAATTAGAAGATTTTTTAAAATCAATAGATTAAGGGGCAATACAATGAATGAGGTTTATGATAATGATATGAGGTTTATACCTTTTTTGAAGTTTCTTGATAAACACAAATCAAGACTTATTTCACTATTGGTTATAGCAATTGCAGTTACTGCCTATTTCTTAATTTCAGCTCAAATTAGTAAACAAAATCATGAAAACGCAGCAGAAATATATAGTGAATGGCTAATTGAAATTTCAAACGAAGAACCCGATCTAAACAAGCTAGAAACGATGCTTGAAAATTTAACTAAAGACTTCAGTAAAACTGGATATGCACAAGTGGCACTTTTAACAAAAGCTAATCTTGATGCCAAAGAAAATAGGCTTAATGAGGCGCTAGTAAATTTTGATAAATTGATCCATCTTACTGATGGATTTAGAGGTAACGATGTTTTCAATAAAATGGCCAGAGTAAGCGCTGCAAGAATAGAATTGGCCATGGGGAACTTTGAAGATGCTCTCACTATGATAGAGCGGTATTCCTCGTCTGAAACAAATGCTTATATACATGAACTTACCGGAGATATATTAGCCAAACAAGGAAAGTTTGATTTAGCAAGGAATCAATATAGCACTGCATCTGGAAAATATTCCGATCAACCATCTATATCAATGAAAATTGCAAATCTAGGGACATAAATTGGATATAAATTACAAAAATATTTTTATTGCTTCGTATCTATCGATATTTTTAGCATCTTGTTCAACTTTTGATGGAATGAGGTTTTGGCAAAAAGATGATGTAGATCCTGAAGAACCAAGAGAGTTATCGTCATTTAACGAACAAAAATACTTGCAAGTTCAATGGAATCTATCTTTTGATGGTTTGAATGAAATTGGAAGCTTTGAACCAGGATTCAGCTCAGAAGATCTTTTTTTTGCAGATGCTGAAGGTAACGTAGTCTCAGTTAAAACTTCCTCAGGGGAGGAGAACTGGAAAAAAGAATTAGACTTTTTATCATCTGGAGTAGCAGCTGGTTTTGGTGTTGCAATAGTTGCAGATATTAATGGTAATGTTATCGCATTAAATCAAGATGATGGCTCTATGATTTGGACAACAAATGTAAAAGGTGAGGTTTTAAGTAAGGTAGCAATAGACCCAAAAACAATAGTTGTTAAGACAGGTTCAGGAGAATTAATTGGTTTAGATAAATCCACTGGAGATATTACTTGGTCATATAGATCAAAATTACCAACACTTACAATACGAGGAAGTAGTAGCCCAGTAATTTCTGATAATCAAGTTTATGTAACCTTTGATAATGGAAGACTTGGCGTATTTAATATTGATTCAGGTCTTTTGGCTTGGGATGGAGCTATCTCTTATGTTAGTGGTAATTCAGAATTAGAAAATCTGGTGGATTCAGATTCAAGTCCAATTGTTGATGGTGGATTAGTTTATACAACAAATTATCAAGGTAAGTTAAATATCTTTGATATTGCTCAAAAGAGATCTGTTTGGTCATACGATGCTTCTTCATTTTTTTCACCAGTGATTACTCGTGGGATGATTATTGTTGCTGAATCAAATTCAAATTTACAATCATTTTCCTCTAAAAATTTGGAGGAATCTTGGTCAAGTGAAGATTATATCAATAGAGATATTTCAAATCCTGTTAGCTTTAAGGGTAACCTAATATTTGGTGATCTAGAAGGTTACCTACATGTACTTGATCCTCTTAACGGTATAACAATTGGCCGTAAAAAAATCTCAAAAAAACCTATTAAAACTATTTTTAGCAGAAGTAATTCTTTATATGCAATCGACGAAGCATTTAATTTATTTTCAATAAAAATATAAAATGCATATAAAAGATGTTTACTTCAATTGCAATAATAGGGCGCCCCAATGTAGGGAAATCATCACTATTTAACAAGTTAACAAAATCAAGAAATGCAATTGTTTCAGACTTTTCTGGTCTAACAAAAGATAGAAACTATAGTTATTTTGAAGTAAAAGACAAAAGAACCCTTTTAATCGATACTGGTGGGATTGTTGATTCAAAGGAGACTATGCAGGATGCAATCTCGCAACAAGCATGGACAGCAGTTGAAGAGTCTTCGCTTATTATTCTTCTTTTGGATGGCTCTGAAGATCTTGTAAAAGAAGATCTAGATATCGTGCAAAATTTAAGGAAGCTTAATAAAGAGTTTTTAACAGTTTTAAATAAAGCTGATAAGAAATCAGATTCAACCATTAAAGATGATCTTGCAAAACTTGGGATAAAAATTTTTTATGAAATTAGCGCAGAACACTCAATTAATATATCAGAACTAAAATCTGAACTTGCATCTAGAATTCCTGATATCAGTATTGAATCATCTGATGATAAAAAAATTGCAATACTAGGAAGACCTAATGCAGGTAAATCAACATTTATAAATAAATTAGTGAATGAAGATAGATTAATAGTTAGTGAAATTGCTGGGACAACAATTGATGCCATTAGTATTCCATTTGAGATTAATAATGAAAAATTTACTTTTATAGACACAGCTGGAATAAGAAAAGGATACAAATATAATCATAAAGTAGAGTATTTTTCGTATGTAAGGGCAATTCATGCAATTGAACAAGCAGATGTTGTCGCGTTTCTTTGTGATGCTAGTCAAAATATTGTTGATCAAGATCTAAAAATTATAAATATGATAATTACAGCAGGAAAACCCGTGCTCTTTGTTTTTAATAAAATTGATCTTTTATCAAAAAAAGAATTATCAAATCTTTATCAAGGTAAAAGGATGCAATCTGAGTTTATGGAAAATATATATAAAGCTGAGATTTCTGCAGTAAACAAAAAAGGGTTTAAAAAAGTTTTCACATTAACTGATCGGGTTATTAAAAAATCAAAAGAAAGTTTTGCAACATCAAAGTTAAATAAACTTTTAGATAAATTTGTTAAAAACAGCTCTCCACCATCTTTTAATGGACGGCAGTTAAAGTTCAAACATATTCATTTTGGTGGGACTTATCCAACAACACTCATCATACACTCCAATCAAGATAAAAAAATTCCAAGTAATTATAAAAAATATTTAGAAAACTCATTTAGAAAAGAATTAAATTTAAAAAGCATTCAATTAAAACTAATTTTTAGAAAATCATCTAATCCATATGAAGGAAAAAAGAATAAATTGACTGATCGGCAAACTAAAAAAAGACAAAGGCTTATCAAGCACAAAAATAAATCTAAGAAGTAATATTTATTAACTTTTAATATAAGATTTATACTGATATTCTGCTGTATAATCAGGGCTGTAAACGTAAATTACTGATATTTATTACCAAAGCACACAATGGATCAAAGACCAGTATATCTAGATTTAACAAAAATAAGACTTCCTATGTCTGCTTTCTCATCTATTACGCACAGGCTCTCTGGTATGTATGTTTTTTTTATAACTTTACCAGTTATGCTTTATATGATTTATCATTCAACTTCATCGAAGTCTAATTTTGAAAATTTATTAATTACATTAGATGCCATATCTTTTAAGTCTATTTTTATATATCTAAGCTTTTTAATATTTTGGTATCACATTCTCACAGGTATTAGGCATTTAATAATGGATTTTCTTCACATTGGTGAATCTCTTAATGGCTCCAATTATTCAGCTATTTTTGTTTTAGTATTTTGGTTAATTAGTTCAGTTTCATTCATGGTATATATATTTATATGAAAGGCTCATTGATATGGAATCTTCAACGATATAGCTCGCTGCTTATATTACTATATCTCTTATATGTGATTGGCTTTATTGTAAATTCAGAAGACCAAATAAATTTTTTTACATGGTCTGATTTCTTTTTATCTTTTCAATCAAGAATTTTTACATCATTGGTGTGTTTTCTGATTGTTCTTCATTCATTTATAGGACTTTGGACAGTAGGGACCGACTATCTAACTGAGAGAACCCTTGGTTTTCTTAGTAAATCATTGTCAAAAATAGCAGTATTAATTCAACGAACATATCTTTTTACTTTTATAGTGCTTGGTATTGTTTATTTAATTGTAATTTTATATATAATATGGATATAAACATTAATTATAAGTTATTATAAATAATATGAATAATATCTTTACAGACAATATCAAAACTATCGAATTCGACGCACTTATTATTGGTGGTGGTGGCTCAGGCATGAGAGCATCCCTTGAATTGGCAAAATCAGGTTTAAAAACTGCTGTTGTATCAAAGGTATTTCCAACAAGATCACATACTGTATCTGCACAGGGTGGAATAACATGCGCTATTGCTAGTGCTGATCCAAATGATGATTGGAGATGGCATATGTACGATACAGTTAAAGGTGCAGATTTTATAGGTGATCAAGACGCTATTGAATATCTGTGTTCTGAAGGACCCAAAGCCGTTTTTGAGCTTGAGCATATGGGATTACCATTTTCAAGATTTGAGAATGGACGCATATATCAAAGACCGTTTGGTGGACAATCAAAAGATTTTGGAAAGGGTGGTCAAGCATCAAGAACATGTGCTGCCGCTGACAGAACTGGCCATGCTTTATTGCACACACTCTATCAAAACAATGTTAAAGAAGGAACAAACTTCTTTAATGAATGGTTTGCGGTAGATTTAGTTAAAAACTCAAAAGATGAGGTAACTGGAGTAATTGCTTTTTCTATTGAAAATGGTGAAGTTGCATACTTAAAAGCACAAGCAACAGTTTTAGCCACGGGAGGTGCTGGAAGAATATATGCATCAACTACAAATGCCTTGATTAACACTGGAGACGGTTTAGCGATGGCCTTAAGGGCAGGATTTCCAGCACAAGATATGGAGATGTGGCAATTTCATCCAACTGGTATTTATGGAGCTGGATCACTTGTTACCGAGGGTTGCAGAGGGGAAGGAGGATATCTCATTAATAAAGACGGCGAAAGATTTATGGAAAGATATGCACCAAATGTTAAAGATCTTGCAGGAAGAGATGTTGTTGCTAGATCAATGGTTCTTGAAATTCTTGAAGGTCGAGGATGCGGTGAGAAGAATGATCATATCTTTCTAAAATTAGATCATTTGGGCGCTGATGTTCTGAATTCGAAGCTGCCTGGTATCTGCGAGCTTTCTAGAACCTTTGCTCATGTTGATCCAATATATGAACCAATACCTGTTGTACCCACATGTCACTATATGATGGGTGGAACACCAACAAATATTAATGGTCAGGCATATACCAGAAATAATGGTCAAGATGAATTGATTCCAGGCCTATTTTCTGCTGGCGAAGCTGCGTGTGTTTCTGTTCATGGTGCAAATAGATTAGGTGGAAATTCTCTTTTAGATTTAGTTGTATTTGGAAGGGCCACCGGAATGCACATTCAACAAGAGTTAAAATCAGGAGGAGGAGTAGATTCTTCCACTAAGAGTGACATAAATAAATCTCTTGAAAGACTTAATGCTTTAAATGATTCTACTTCTGGAAACGATCCAGCCGAAGTTAAAAGAGAGTTACAGGAATGTATGCAAAATTATTTTGGAGTTTTCAGAAGAGGCGAATTTATGAAAAAAGGCCTTGATCAATTAAGTGAGATAAAAGAAAAAGTTGATAATTTGCATCTCAAAGACAAAAGTAATGCCTTTAATACAAGTCGTGTTGAGGCTATTGAGCTACAAAATTTATTTGAGGTTGCTGAGTCGACAGCTGTTTCAGCCTACATAAGAAATGAAAGCAGAGGTGCCCATGCTCGTGACGATTATCCTGACAGAGATGACGAAAACTGGTTATGTCATACTATATTTGACCCATTAACAAAAGAAGTTTCAAAACGTGGTGTTAATTTTCAGCCTTCAAAAGTTGAAGCATTCCCACCAAAAGTGAGGACGTATTAATGTTTGGTAAAAAATTACATGTAAGTCTTTATAGATATAACCCCGAAGAGGATAAATTCCCGTATATGAAAAAGTACATCATAGAAAAACCTGAAAAGGATATTATGGTTCTAGACTTACTTCATTTGTTGAAAGAAGAAGATCAGTCTGTGTCTTATAGAAGATCATGCAGAGAGGGAGTATGTGGATCAGATGGAATGAATATTAATGGAAAAAATGGACTTGCGTGCATCACTCCAATTTCATCAGTAATAAAAAAAAATAGTATTGAATTAAGACCTTTACCAGGTTTGCCGGTCATAAGAGATTTGGTAGTAGATATGACAGAATTTTATGCACAGTATGAAAAGATCAAACCTTTTCTTCAAAATGAAACAACTGCTCCTGAACAAGAAAGACTTCAGTCACCTGAAGAAAGAGATAAACTTGATGGATTATATGAATGTATTTTGTGTGCTTGTTGTTCAACAAGCTGCCCTTCATTTTGGTGGAATCCAGATAAATTTGTTGGACCTGCTGCATTACTTCAAGCATATAGGTTTCTTGCAGATTCAAGGGATCTAAAAACTGAAGAAAGACTTGAAGCATTATCAGACCCATTTAGTGTCTACAGATGTCATGGCATTATGAATTGCGTTAGTGTTTGCCCAAAAGGCTTAAATCCAAATAAGGCAATTGGTGAAATAAAATCTATGTTACATAAAAATAAAAAGGATATAATTGCATCTGACAGAATATAAAATCAAGACAAAAAATGACCATATCTATGAAAGAGCTTTGGGAGAGCTCACATACTTCAGCAGGACATTCCGCCTATCTTGAGTCACTATACGAAACTTACATCACTGACTCTAGCTCGCTATCAAATGAATGGATAGAGTTTTTTAATAATTTACCTCATCACTCGACTTCAAATGGTGAGATATCTCATCAAAATATAGTTAAAGAATTTAAAAATATTTCTCGCAAAAATACTGTTTCAAAAACTTCTGTAGATGCAAGACAGGGAAAGGTAATCAGGTTGATTCAATCCTATCGAAATAGAGGTCATTTACTTGCAAGTTTAGACCCTCTTGGGCTAATGGAAAGAGATAAGATACATGACCTAACTATAGAATTTCATGGATTAACTGATAGCGATCTTGATGAGGAGTTTTATACCGATACGTTTATTCCAAACAATGAAAAAATGAAGCTTAAAGATATTCTGCAAAGTTTAAAAGAAATTTATTGTGGAAATATTGGATTGGAATGCAATCACATAATGGAATCTGAAGAAAGAAGATGGTTTCAAAGAAAGTTTGAAAACAAGCTTCAAGATTATTCTTTTAATAAAAAAGATAGATTAAATATATACGAAAGACTAAATTCTGCTGAAGGCTTGGCTAAGTATTTATCAGCCAAATATCCTGGTATGAAACGTTTTGGTATAGATGGGGCAGAGTCTTTAGTGCCTTTAGTTGAGAACGTTATTCAAAATTTTGGATCAATGGGAGCTAATCAAATATGTTTTGGTATGGCGCATAGGGGTAGATTAAATCTTCTTGTAAACGTCTTAGGAAAACTTCCTTCAGAATTATTTTCTGCTTTTGATGAAGACTTCGAATTAGATGGTGCTAGTACAGGTGACGTAAAATATCATTTAGGCTTTTCTTCAAATTTCGTAACTTCTGGTGGAGAAGTTCATGTATCACTGTTCAATAATCCATCACATCTTGAAATAGTAGATCCAGTTGTTATTGGCTCAGTTAGAGCACGCCAAGATAGAATAGGTGATTCTGATAGGTCAAAAGTTGTGCCTGTGCTGTTGCATGGGGATGCTTCTTTTTCTGGTCAAGGCGTGGTCATGGAATCCCTTCAAATGTCACAAACAAGAGGTTTCAACGTTGGCGGCACTGTGCACATTATTGTTAATAACCAAATTGGATTTACTACCAGCAATAAGCTTGACTCAAGATCAACTGATTACTCTTCTGATGTCGCAAAAATTATTCAGGCACCTGTAATCCATGTAAATGGAGACGATCCAGAAATGGTAATAAATGCTGCAAAAATAGCATGTAAGTATAGAAATAAATTTAAAAAAGATGTTGTTATAGACCTATTTTGTTATAGAAGAAGAGGGCACAACGAGGCTGATGATCCTTCTGCTACCCAGCCTAAGATGTATAACAAGATTTCAAAACATCCATCGGTTCTATCTCAATACGAAGAAGATCTTTTAAGCAATGGAGTATTAACTAAGGATAAAGCAAATAAAATAAAAAAAGAATACAGAAAGTCTTTAGAAGGAGGAAAAACAGTTGCAAAAAATCTAGCGGTAAAGCCTAATGACAAATTATGGTTTGATTGGCAGCCTCATATAGATATCAAGTGGTGGCCTAAAGTAGATACATCTTTTGATAAAAAAGGCTTTGCAAGTCTCGGCACTGATATTTGCAAAGTTCCCGATACTTTTAATCTAGGTAAACAAGCATCTAAAATTTTTAAAGATCGAATTGATATTACAAAAACAAAGACAATGGCCAACTGGGGATATGCTGAGGTAATGGCATACGCAACATTGCTTAGTGAAGGATATCCTATAAGGATAACTGGCCAGGATGTCAGAAGAGGTACCTTTTCTCACAGACATGCTTGTGTTTTTGATGCAGAGACTGGTAATGGGTATATACCTTTAGCTGCAATAGCTGAAAAAAATAATACAAAGTTTGATATCTATGATTCTTTATTATCTGAAGAGGCAGTATTGGCTTTTGAATATGGTTATTCGGCAACTTGGCCATCAGGACTTACCATATGGGAGGCACAATTTGGTGATTTTGCAAATGGTGCTCAAGTAGTAATAGATCAGTTCATTGTTTCTGCTCAACATAAATGGGAAAGATTATCAGGATTAGTAATGTTATTGCCTCATGGTTACGAAGGTCAAGGTCCTGAGCATAGTAGCGCAAGAATAGAGAGATTCCTTCAATTGTGCGCATCTGAGAATATACAGGTTTGCGTCCCAAGCACACCATCTCAAATATTTCATTTATTAAGGAGACAAGCAATAAGAAAAATGAGAACTCCTTTAGTGGTAATATCTCCAAAGAGTCTTTTAAGAAATCCTAATGCAGTCTCATCCACCAAAGATCTATATGATGGTAGTTTTTCATGTGTAATCGATGACAACATAAAGAAAGAAAAAGTTAAAAAAGTTATCATGTGCTCTGGAAAAGTTTTTTATGACCTTGATAAAAAAAGAGAAGAAAATAAAATTGATGATATTGCATTGATTAGAATAGAACAATTGTATCCTTTTCCATACGATGACCTTGAAGAAATACTTATAAAGTACGAAAATGTTAATGAATTTGTATGGTGTCAAGAAGAACCTTTGAATCAAGGAGCTTGGTTTAGCCATAGACATAGAATTCAAAGAGTTATAGATAGAATGGATCCTAAAAAAGAGGTCAGTTTAGTAAGCAGACCTGCAGCTGCAGCACCGGCAGTAGGGCTTATGAAACTTCACCTTCAACAGCAAGAGGATCTTGTTAAAGAGGCTTTAAAAAGATGAGTGTTGAAATTAAATCTCCAACTTTTCCAGAATCTGTAGCAGATGGGACAATTGCTAACTGGTTAAAAAAAGAAGGTGATGCAGTTGCTCAAGATGAAGTAATAGCAGAAATTGAAACAGACAAGGTTGTTTTAGAGGTATTAGCTCAGTCAGACGGAATTATTTCAAAAATAATAAAATCTGAGGGAGAAACTGTAATAAGTTCAGAAGTAATAGGCGAGTTTGAAGAAGGTTCTATAGATACATCAAAAAAAGAAGATTCAACTCATGAAGTTGAGCTAACAAAAGAGATTAAATCAACAAAAGATACAAATACAAAAAATAAAAAGAACGGACCAGCTGTTAAAAAAATACTATCAGAGAAAAATATTGATCCAGCACCAATTAAGCCTACAGGAAAAGATAATCGCATTACTAAGGCAGATGTAATTAATCATATTTCACAAAAGGATACTTCAGAAGAAAGCTCGACTATTGTATCTGAATCAGGAAGCGATAGACCTGAAAAAAGAGTCCCTATGTCTAGGTTAAGATCAACTATTGCTAAGAGATTAGTTTCAGTTAAACAAGAAACAGCAATGCTAACCACTTTTAATGAGGTTGATATGCAACCTATAAAAGAACTTAGATCAAAGTATGGGGCTGAATTTGAAAAAGAACATGATGTTAAATTGGGATTTATGGGGTTTTTTGTAATCGCTGCTGTCCAAGCATTAAAAAAGTTTCCATTAGTTAATGCTTCAATTGATGGAACTGACATTGTATATCATGGCTTTCAGGATATAGGAGTTGCTGTTTCAACTGAAAGAGGTCTTGTTGTTCCAATTATTAAAGATGCAGACACAAAATCATTGCCTGAAATTGAGAAATCAATTCTTGAATATTCTGATAAAGCAAGAAATGGAAAACTTTCAATTGATGAAATGCAAGGTGGTACATTTACAATTTCAAATGGAGGAGTGTTTGGCTCACTTTTATCAACACCAATATTAAATGCTCCTCAAACAGCTATACTTGGAATGCATTCAATTCAAGACAGGCCAGTAGCCATTAATGGTGAGGTCCATATCAGGCCAATGATGTATTTAGCAATGAGTTATGATCATAGATTACTGGATGGCAAGGAAGCAGTTACATTTCTTGTATCAATAAAAGAACAGCTAGAATCTCCTGAAAGATTATTATTAAATTTATAAGGTAAGGAAAAAATATGTACGATGTTGTAGTAATTGGAAGTGGTCCAGCAGGTTATGTTGCTGCAATCAGAGCTTCACAATTGGGACTAAAAACTTTATGTATTGAAGAGTTAATTGATGATTCGGGAAAGCCGAGCTTAGGCGGAACTTGTTTAAATGTAGGCTGTATTCCATCAAAAGCCTTACTTGATTCATCCCATAGATATTATGAGGCAAATAAAAAATTATCAGAGCATGGAATTAACATTAGTAGTTTAAAGCTTGATGTCGCTGCGATGATGAAAAGGAAAGATGATATTGTTGAAAAGTTAACAGGTGGCATTTCTGGTTTATTCTCAGCTAACAAAGTTGAATCAATGATGGGTAGGGGTAGCGTAATTAGCCAGAATATAGTTAAAGTTACGAAAAGTGATGGTTCTTCAGAAGAAGTGGAAGCTAAAAATATAGTTATTGCTACAGGATCATCACCAATAGAAATACCCGCTGCTAAATTTGGAAAAAAAATTGTTGATAGCACCGGCGCTCTTTCATTTGACGAAGTTCCTAAATCACTCGGAATAGTTGGAGCTGGTATTATTGGTCTTGAGTTAGGAAGTGTATGGTCAAGACTAGGATCAAAAGTAACAGTTATAGAAGCACTCGATACTTTTCTGCCAATGACAGATCCGGATATTTCTAAAGAAACATTTAAAGAGTTTAAAAACCAAGGCTTAGACATTAAATTAAATTCAACATTAACGTCATCAAAAGAATTGAAAAATTCAGTTAAAGTTACTTATGAGCAAGGTGAAAACGAAGTTGAAGACGAGTTCGATAAATTAATAGTTGCAGTTGGAAGAAAGCCAAATTCTTCTGAAATTCTTTCAAAAGAATTAAATATTAAAATTGAAAATGGTTTCATAGAAGTAAATCAGCACTGTCAAACATCATTAAAAAATATTTGGGCAATAGGTGACGTAGTTCGAGGTCCAATGTTGGCTCATAAAGGAAGTGAAGAAGGAATTATGGTTGCTGAAAGAATCGCTGAAAAACATGCTGAAGTTAATTATGATCTTGTGCCCTCTGTTATATATTCACATCCAGAAATAGCATGGGTTGGGAAAAATGAAAATGAGTTAAAAGATGAAAGTGTTCAATATAAAACTGGTAAGTTTCCTTTTGCAGCAAGTGGCAGGGCACTAGCAGTTGATCAATCTACAGGTTTTGTGAAAGTTCTTTCTGATGTTAAAACAGATACAATTTTAGGTGTTCATGTTTTTGGCCCAGCGGCTGCAGAAATAGTTCAACAGGCGTTGATTTCTATGGAATTTGGAGCAAGTTCTGAAGATATAGCCCTTACAATGTTTAGTCATCCCACAGTTTCTGAGGCTTTCCATGAAGCTGCCCTTGCATCTAATAATCAAGCAATTCATATCGGAAATAAATCAAGATGAATCTTCATGAATATCAGGGCAAATCTTTATTTGCAGAATATAATTTACCTGTTTCTAAAGGAAAAGTTATATTTAGTGCCGAAGATGCTATAGAAGCATGCAAAGAAATAGGTGGTAAAAAGTGGGTTGTAAAAGCGCAGGTACATGCTGGTGGTAGAGGAAAATCTGGCGGCGTTGAATTAATTGAATCACCACAGGCTGCCTATGATTTTGCATTAAAATGGTTAGGAAATCGATTAGTCACTTATCAGACAGACAGCAAGGGCCAAATTGTTAACTCAATTCTAATTGAAGACTGTACAGATATCGCTAAAGAATTATATTTAAGCGCAGTTATTGATAGAGACTCACAAAAAATAGTTTTTATTGGCTCAAGCGAAGGGGGAGTAAACATTGAAGAAGTCGCAAAAAACTCTCCTGAAAAAATTATTTATCAAGGAATAGATCTTGATGAACAAGATTTAAACAACTTCGCAATTAGCATTGGAAATGTTTTAAAACTAAATGATGAACAACAAAATCAGTTCGCGCCGATGCTAGATAATCTTGTCAGACTTTTTGTAGAAAAAGATCTTAGTCTACTTGAAATTAATCCACTAGTTATTACTCAAAACGGTGATCTTCATTGCTTAGATGCAAAAATAAACATTGATTCAAATGCTTTATTTAGACAACCAGAATTAATGGAAATGCATGATGAATCTCAAGAGGATCCACAAGAAGCAGAAGCTGCTAAACATGACCTAAGCTATGTATCTTTAGATGGAAATATCGGATGTATGGTCAATGGTGCTGGTTTGGCAATGGGAACAATGGACACAATAAAATTTTTTGGTGGAAACCCTGCAAATTTCCTTGATGTTGGAGGAACTGCAACTCAGGAGAGAGTAGCTAAGGCTTTCAAAATAATACTTAAAGATCCTGAGGTAAAAGTTGTATTGGTTAATATCTTCGGCGGAATAGTTAGATGTGATTTAATTGCTGAAGGGATTGTTGCTGCTATCAAAGAGGTTGGTATTAAAGTTCCAGTTGTTGTAAGGCTTGAAGGAAATAATGCTGAAATTGGAGCAAAGATTCTTGAAGAATCTGACATAAAAGTTGAAAGTATCAATGATCTTGCTTCTGCTGCAAAAAAATCTGTTGAGCTTTCAAAATGAGTATATTAGTTAACAAAGATACAAGATTACTTGTTCAAGGGTTTACTGGATCTCAAGGTACGTTGCACTCTGAGCAGTCTATTAAATATGGAACAAATATCGTTGGAGGAGTTACTCCAGGTAAAGGAGGACAAATTCATCTTAATAAACCTGTTTTTAATAGTGTTGAGGAAGCAGTTAATGAAGTAAGTCCAAACGCTTCAATTATTTTTGTACCTGCAAAATTCTGCAAGTCCTCTATTCTCGAAGCAGCCGAAGCTGGAATTAAATTAATAATCTGTATTACAGAAGGTGTTCCAACTCTTGATATGCTTGAAGTTAAGAAAAAAGTTGATGAGCATGGTGTTAGATTAATTGGACCAAACTGTCCCGGTGTCATAACGCCTGGAGAGGCCAAGCTAGGTATTATGCCTGGTAGCATTCATTTAAAAGGGTCAATAGGAATAATTTCACGCTCAGGAACTTTAACTTACGAGGCCGTAAAACAAACTTCTGATTTAGGTTTTGGACAAAGCAGTTGTGTTGGTATCGGTGGAGATCCAATTCCAGGCTCTTCTTTTATTGATATGCTTAAGCTATTTGAGGAAGATGATCAAACTAAAGCAATTGTTATGGTTGGCGAAATTGGTGGAAATGCTGAGGAGGCTGCAGCCGAATACATTAAAAATAATATCTCTAAGCCAGTAATATCTTATATAGCTGGACAAACAGCGCCGGCAGGTAAAAGGATGGGTCATGCAGGAGCAATCATAGCAGGTGGAAAAGGCACAGCTGCAGAAAAAATTAAAAAATTAAAAGAATGCGGCGTTCATGTTGCTGATAACCTAGTGTCAATTGGCGCTAAAGTGGCAGAAGTCCTTTCTTGAGAACCTTTCTAATTTTTGAATTCATAATCCACCTTAATCTAAAAATTGAAAGAAAAGAAAAAATTGTAAGTCCTATTATCATTCCAAACCACATTCCTTTTGCTCCATAAGGATTTCCAAACCCAAAATTTGTAAGATAATATCCAATTGGCATTGCAAAAATCCAATATGAAATCAAAAGTAAAATCATTGGAATAAATGTATCTTTATAGCCTCTTAAACTTCCGAGGGCGCCCATTTGTATTCCATCAGGTAATTGAAAAATTGCAGCAAAGAAAATTAAACTAATTGCCAGTTCTAGAACTGGTATTTCTGTTGTATATAAACCAACTATATAAGAACCAAATAGAATAATTATTACGCTATTCATTAATGCGCCCATCATGCAAAGTATTATGGTAGAAGTTGATGCTACTTTAGCTTGTTTTGGATTTCTTTCGCCGATAAGATTTCCTACTCTGGTTGATGATGCCAAGCCAATTGCGAGTGGAACCATAAAGAACAAACTTGCTATATTTATTGCAATAGAATGTCCAGCAACTACTATTTCTCCGAGAACACTCAATATAATTGCTGCTCCAGAAAACATACTTAATTCTATGAAAATACCCAATCCAATTGGCAGACCAAGCTTGAATACTTCCTTTGTTGTTGCAAGTGAGGGTAAGGTAAATTCAAAAAATGGCTTCGTTTTTTTATATCTTTCTGAAATATTTATATATACAAATATTGATATCATCATAATAAATGACACAATTGAAGTAGCAATACCACAACCAACACCCCCTAGTTTAGGCGCACCAAAATAACCATAAACAAAAATTAAATCTAACGGAATATTCAAAAGCACACCTGCAAAGGCAATATAGAAAACTGGTTTGGTATAAGTCATTCCTTCGCTATAGCATCTTAAACAAGTAAAAATTGTTACAAAAAACCAGCCAATTGATACAGCTTTTAAGTAATCAATGGTAATCGACGTAATAGAACTTTTAATGGGAAGTAAATCAATAATAATATTCATATTAAAGAAGATAAATGCCATCAAAAGCCCTAGAGCAGCAGCTACCCATAAAATCTCTCGAAGCTTTTTACCAATTTCTAGGAATTTCTTAGCACCATATAATTGCGCAACAATTGGAGTTACTGCAAAAATAATTCCGGTAAAAAAGAACCAAACAGTATTTGAGAAAGCAGTTCCAACTGCAAGACCAGCTAGATCATTTGCACTGGCTCTTCCTGCAATAATTGTATCGGTTGTTCCCATGAGAGCATAAGATAACTGGGATCCAAAAATTGGAATCCCTATCTTGATGAGCTGTCTAAATTCAAAGAAATACTTTTGCATATATAGAATAAGTTTATTATTTTTTTGCGTACTTTATCATATTAAAATATACATACATCGGAGAAAGTTATTAGAAAAGATAATCGACCATACTGGCTTAAAAAATTTACAAAAAAAATTATAAAAGCATATGTTGCTCATTTCCTAAAACCACAATTTAAATCATTAGGAAAGGGCGGAGCATATTTTAAACCAAGATACATCAAGGTGTTTGGTAAAAATGTTTCCATAGATGATTACCCAACATTAATTGGCGCTCCAGATGCATATATTCAGTTTACATCTTGGAATATAGGTGAAAATAAAGGAATTATTTCAATAGGTAAATATTGCTTAATTACACCTGGTGTAAGAATAATGGCCGCAGAACGAATTGAGATTGGTGATGCTTGCATGATTGCACACGGTGCATACATATCTGATGCAGATTGGCATGGTATTTATGATCGAGCGGAGCCTGTTGGTAATACAAAACCAATAGTACTTGAAGATAATGTTTGGATAGGAGATAGTGCAATTATATGTAAAGGTGTAACTATCGGAAAAAATAGTATTATTGGAGCAGGCGCGGTAGTAACAAAAGACGTTCCACCAAATTGCATTTATGCTGGCAATCCTGCAAAGCTTGTCAAAACATTGGAGGATAAAGATTTCAATACCAGAAAAGATTTTTTTAATGATCCTAAAAAATTAGCTTACGACTTTGATATGTTAGATAAACACACATTAGGCAGTAACACTTTCTTTAAGTGGTTAAAAAGCATAATTAATCCTGACAATACCCACTAACCCTGAACAAATTATCAATATACATAGTTGCAAAAAAGTCACATGTATTTTTGATGCATGTCTCAAATTATAATTAAAATCTATATGCTAAAATTAGGTATATAAATTACTACTAATTATATACATAATTTGGCACACTAATTGCATATATAGTTATATAACATATGGAGGCTAAATTGAAATCACTAGATAAAAGATCGTTAAGAAATGCTAAGGGCTTAATAAATACTATTTTAGGTCAAACCATTGAAAATCCAGATAATCCAGAATCAATGAATTTTTTTCAAGCTGATACATATCGTTTCTATTTTTTAATGAGCTTTATGAATGAATTTTTTAAAGAAAGTGACATTTCTCAAGAATATGCAATTTCTCTTGTTCCTCAAAAATATGCTTCTAGAATTAAAAGACTCCAAATACTTAAACAAGCAGTTCATCTAGGATACATAATTGAATCAAAATCTAATATTGATAAAAGGAGAAGAATTTATATACCAAGCGAAAGGCTTATAGATGATTTTCTAAAATATGCCGATCATATGACTGATACTAATATTCGAAAGGCAAGCTAACTTAAATCTATTTCCTACCTATATATCATCTTTTTATTTACAATTAGGCTATGTCTAAGATATTTAAAGATGATTCTGAATGGAAGAAAATTCTTGATGATGAAAGTTATAACGTAACACGTCTATCAGGAACAGAAAGACCATTTTCAGGGAAATATTGGGATTTTAATGAGTCTGGAAGTTATAAGTGCATTTGTTGTGGAGAAGAGCTGTTTAAAGCTGACTCAAAATATGACTCGGGTTGTGGATGGCCGAGCTTCTTTATACCATCAAATGAAAACTCAATTGATGAATACGAAGATAACTCATATGGAATGACTAGAATTGAAGTGAAATGCTCAAAATGTGATGCTCATCTCGGCCACGTCTTTAATGATGGACCAAAGCCAACAGGATTGAGGTATTGCATAAACTCTGCCTCACTAGATTTTGAACAAGATAAATAGAGATAATAACGACTCATCCTTTTTGGGATCTTTATCTAAGGTTGGTGGATGGACAGGTATTTCGAGAATATTTGGTCTCATTCGCGATATCTCTACGACTAGTCTTTTGGGCGCATCAGTTTTTCATGATATTTTTGTGATAACTCTCAA
>CACECK010000008.1 GCA_902557965.1 uncultured SAR86 cluster bacterium | reverse complement strand
TAATAATAGATCCGATAGCCCCACCAAGCCCAACTATTAAAGCATTAACAAACATTATTATTTATAGAACTTAATTATATTAGTTACATCCATATTATCTTTAAATCTTACCTGCAGCGTATTTTTATTAATATATTTGAATTGATAGCTATTTTCTTCATTATCAATAATAACAAATGAATTTTCATCCATGCTTTGCAAGGTCTTGTCATCAAAACCATTAATTAGATAGTTGATAAATAGATTATTTTTAAATTCCTCTTTGGGTATATTTTTTATTTGATCAAATTCAAGATCATGAATTTCAATGTATTCTTCGGTTAAAAAATATCTCTCTTTAAAGGGTGAAACTATTTCTAAAATAATATTATTATTGCTTACTCTTTTAAATATTCCCTCAGACTCATCAATAGAATTTTTGTTTTCATTTAAGCTTGTTTGAATAAACTTTAAATCTTCACTAAAAAAAATATCTAATTCATTAGAAATGGATGCATAAATACTACTAGCCAAAAAAAGGCAAAGTAAACTAATGAATTTCAAATCAATCTCTTTTTGGAACAAGAACTTCTCTTGCACCGTTGGAACTCATTTCAGAAACTAAACCAGCCTCTTCCATGGTTTCAATTAATCTTGCAGCTCTGTTATAGCCTATCCTTAATTTTCTTTGTACTGCTGATATTGAAGCTCTCCTAGATTCAATAACAAAATTCACAGCTTCATCATAAAGCTCATCTGCATCTTCAGATGATCCAGACTCTGTGCCAGACCATCCAGGAATTGGTCCAGTGTCCTGAGTAGATGAAATAATTTCTTCAACATAATTTGGTTCAGCACGAGACTTCCAATCATTAACAACTCTATGAACCTCATCATCACCAACAAATGCACCATGAACTCGAACCGGCACTCCAACACCAGGTGGTAAGTACAACATATCGCCATATCCAAGGAGTTGTTCAGCGCCACCTTGATCTAAAATAGTTCTTGAGTCTATTTTAGTTGAAACTTGAAACCCTATTCTTGTGGGAATGTTTGCTTTAATAAGTCCAGTTATAACATCAACAGATGGTCTTTGAGTAGCGAGAATTAAATGGATTCCAGCTGCTCTTGCCTTTTGAGCAATTCTAGCTATTAAATGTTCAACTTTTTTACCAACAAGCATCATCATGTCAGCAAATTCATCCACAACAACAACAATTGACGGCAAAACTTCAAGATACTCATCTTCGTCTTCGTTGAGTGGGTTTAACATTTGCTTACCATTTTTTTCAGCTTCTTGAACTTTTTTATTAAAGCCAGCTAAATTTCTAACACCCATCATCGACATGAGTTTGTAACGTCTGTCCATTTCAGCAACACACCATCTAAGACCATTAGATGCATCTGTCATATCAGTGATTACAGGAGTAAGTAAATGTGGGATTCCATCATAAACCGCAAGCTCAAGCATTTTAGGATCTACAAGTATAAGTCTCACGTCTTCTGGATCAGATTTAAATAGTAGACTAAGTAACATTGCATTTAGACCAACTGATTTACCCGAGCCTGTAGTTCCTGCAACAAGTAGATGAGGCATTTTTGCCAAATCCACAACTATAGGATTACCTGAAATGTCCTGTCCTAAGGCAAGACTAAGACTAGACGGTGACGCTTTGAATGCTTTTGAGCTTAATATCTCAGTAAGTCTGACCATTTTTCTATTGTTATTTGGTATTTCGATACCCACAAAGGATTTACCTTCAATTACTTCAACAACTCTTACACTGCTAACCGAGAGAGATCTTGCTATGTCTTGAGCAATATTCGTAATCTTGCTGGCTTTTGTTCCAGGAGCTGGTTGAATTTCAAATCTTGTAACTACCGGTCCAGGTAAGACTGATTCAACCGTAGCCTCGATACCAAATTCTTCAAGTTTTGTCTCCAATAGAGATGCTATTTGGTTTAATTCGCTCTCTGATAAAGAGCTTCCATCATCCAGAGCTCTATCTAAAAGTTCTGTACTTGGCATTACAGCTTTTTCTTTTTTATTTTCATCGTCTTGACTTATTTCATCTTTAGGTACTTCTTTAAACTGAGTATCATTTTTTATAGGCAAATCTGGCTGTTTAGCTTTTGTGCTAACTTCTTCTATTCTTTTTTCTTTAATTTGTGGTTCTGATGAAATTTTAGGTTTTGAATTCTTTATTTCTTTTTGCTCTTTTGCTTTATCTGATGCTAATTTAATTACATTGGTTATTTTAGAAAAAGTTTTTTTCAAAGCAGTATTTATTTTTAAAAGTGATTTTTTTGAAATCTCAAAGACAAAGCTAGAAGATACTACTAATATTTTTCCAAACCTATCTAGAGTCGTAATCCAAGAAAAATTAAAAGAGAAAGATATCGCTGGTATAGCTAACACTATAAGAAAAATTAAAGTTCCAACATATCCAATTGTTGAAGATAAATAATTAAATGAATAACTTCCAATCAGACCTCCAAAACCATCAAAAAGATAAAATTCACCGATAGCACAAAAGGCTAATATTAAGAATGTTGAGCTAACAAATCTTACAATTAACTTTAAAGATGTTTGGTATTTGTCATCAACCAACAAGCTTTGCACAGCCCATACCGCACCAACTAGCAACAGCAAATATCCTCCAAAACCAATTAATGTAAAAATAAAATCAGCTATTGATGCTCCTAAAGGACCACCTAAATTATTTACAAGCTCATTTGAATTTCTATTAAAAAAACCTGAATCGCTTATGTCATATGAAACTAACGAAACAAAAATATACAAAGAAAAAGCAATTAAGAAAAAACTAAAAAAATTCAGTAAAGTATTTTTAATATATGGAGGCATCTAATATTTATTTAAATTTATTGTAATTATAGGCATAAACCATAACAATTTGTTTATATTCAATTATAATTTTACAAATGTCTGATAACCATCATAAATTAATCATACTAGGTTCAGGTCCTGCTGGATATGCAGCAAGTATTTATGCAGCAAGAGCGGGTTTAAACCCAATCATAATTGCTGGTATGCAGGAAGGTGGCCAACTTACAACAACAACTGATGTTGAAAACTGGCCGGGAGATAGTGATGGACTTCAAGGTCCAGATCTTATGGATAGAATGAAAAAACATGCACAGCAATTTGATGTAGAAATCATAAATGATCACATAAATGCTGTTGAACTAAACGATAAACCATTTAAATTAAAAGGCACATCTGAGTACTCCTGTGACTCACTAATAATTGCAACTGGAGCTAGTGCAATGTACTTAGGACTTCCATCAGAAAAAGAATTTCTAGGTAAAGGTGTTTCTGCATGCGCTACGTGTGACGGCTTTTTCTATAAAGATCAAGAAGTGGCTGTGGTTGGAGGCGGAAATACTGCTGCTGAAGAGGCTTTATACTTATCAAGAATTTGTTCAAAAGTTTATTTAATTCATAGACGTGATGAACTAAGAGCAGAAAAAATACTACAAGATAGAATATTTGCCGAAGAAAAGATTGAAATACTTTGGAATTCTCAACTATCTGAAGTTATTGGTAACGATATGGGTGTCACCGGTATTAAAGTTGATAATAGCGGAAATACTATTGAAAAAGATGTAATGGGTGTATTCATAGCAATTGGTCACAAACCTAATACTGATATTTTTCAAGGTCAGCTTGAAATGGATAATGGATACATAATTATCAAATCTGGGTTGCATGGATCTGTAACAACATCCTCCATCGATGGAGTATTTGCTGCTGGAGATGTTTCTGACCAAATTTATAGACAAGCTGTCACTTCTGCAGGTTTTGGTTGTATGGCTGCACTTGATGCTGAAAAATATTTATCTGAAAAATAGAATGAAATACAAAGCATACCTAGTTGAAGAAAACGAAGGCAAACACAGTGGTCAAGTTAAAGAAATAGAGATGCCTAGTCTAGATGATGGAAATGTAATTATTAAAGTCCATTATTCCTCATTAAATTATAAAGATGCTTTAGCATCATCTGGTGTTAAGGGTGTCGTTAAGTCTTATCCATTTGTTCCGGGTATTGATGTAGCTGGAGAGATTATTGAAACATCAAATTCAGAATTTTCTGTTGGTGACAATGTTGTTGCCACAGGTTACAAAATTGGAATGTCTGTTTTTGGAGGTTTTGGTGAATTGGTGCAACTGCCATCAAAATGGGTTTTAAAACTGCCTGCTGAACTTAATAGTTTTGATTCAATGTGTTATGGAACAGCAGGTATTACAGCAGCAGCTTGTGTAAAAAAAATAGTAGATGCAAATGTTTCTAATGAGTTACCAGTTTTAGTTTCAGGTGCAACAGGCGGTGTTGGATCAATATCAGTTGGTATTCTGTCAAAGCTGGGTTATCAAGTTCATGCAATATCAGGTAAACAAGATAAAGTTGAAACTTTAAAAAGTATGGGGGCTTCAGAAATTATATTAAGGGATGAATTTACTAATGAACCAGTAAAAGCACTAGATAAGGCTATTTATGGTGGAGCAGTTGATACAGTGGGTGGAGAAATTTTGGCTAAGATAATTTCAATGGTTGCTAATCAAGGTGTTGTTTCTTGTTGTGGGAATGTCGCTGGTGCTATGTTTACTTCATCTGTATTCCCATTCATATTAAGAGGTGTTCAATTATCTGGAATCGATTCAGCAGAATCATCTTTGGTGTTAAAAAAAGAATTATGGAATTTGTTATCTAACGAATGGTCGCTTAATTTAACTGATCATATAAAGACGATTCAAATAGATGGAATTGGAGATGAGGTAAAAAAAATACTTAACGGCAATCAAGTTGGTAGAGTTGTTATAAAACATGGAGACTAAATATGAAAGATGAGTATAAAGAATTCTTTGAAACTGAAGAAGCAGATCAGGATAGTAAAAGTGATGCTAAGGTAATTTTATTCTTAGTTATTCTTGCTGTAGTTGCTGCTACTTACTGGGTAGCTGTTCAATAGCAAACTACCTAGGCTTCATTCGCATTCCAGAATCTAATCTTATAGTTTCGCCATTTAAATAAGTATTTTCTACAATATGCACAGCTAGTTCAGCAAATTCTTTTGGCTGACCAAATCTATGAGGAAATTGAGTAGATTCTAATAAAGGATCTCTTACTTTATCTGGAGCCAACTGCATAAGAGGAGTATCAAATATACCTGGAGCAATTGTACAAACTCTTACTGCATGACGAGCTAAATCCCTTGCTGCTGTTAAAGTTAGGCCAATGACACCTGCCTTTGATGCACTATACGCTGACTGACCAATCTGTCCTTCATACCCAGCAACAGACGCTGTATTAATAATAACTCCCTTTTCACCCTTACTATCTGGATCGTTTTTATCCATCAAATCAGCAGAGAGTCTCATTACATTGAAAGTTCCTACCAGATTTAAATTTACAATAAATTGAAATGCATCTAGTGGGTGCGGAGACTCTTTCCCAAGGATTCTTCCTGGGTAACCAGTTCCTGCGCAATTAACAGCTATATGAAGTGCACCAAATTTATCTTTAATACTATCAATAGCATTAATAACTGGAGGTTCTTCCATTATGTTCGTTGACACAAACATAACATTGTCTTCACCAAGCTCTTCTATTATTTTGTTTGCATTATCTTCGTTAATATCAAGAATGACCACTTTTGCTCCCTTTTCAACAAAAGTTTCTACTGTTGCTTGCCCCAGACCTGAAGCACCACCTGTTACTAGAGCTACTTTATTTTTTAGTTCCATATTTATTCCTTAATGTATAAACAAATTATAACTTTTTTTAAATCAATGTATAAATTAATCCATTGGCATGTAAATTGCATTAATACAAGTGTATGTATTTTTAATAGGAGATATAAATGAAAAAAATATTACTTTTAATGGCATTAGTTTCATTGCCTTCGTATTCAGCAGTTAGTGCAAATGTTTCTATTGCTTCTGATTACATTTGGAGGGGAATGACTCAAACAGATGGAATTGCTGTATCAGGTGGTTTTGATTACGCAGCTGATGGTGGTTTCTACGCAGGTATTTGGGGATCTAATGTAAATTTCAATGATTCCACTGGTAGCGGTAACGGTGCCGAGTTTGATTACTACTTCGGCTATGGGTTTGATATGGGCGGAATTGGTGTTGATATAGGATATGTATCCTTTGATTATCCAGGAAATGAAGAAGGATTAGATTTCGAAGAAATTGTTCTAGGATTAAGTATGGGTGATTTAGGTCTAACGTTTGCATTAGGTCAAGACGGTGCTCCCGATTACACTGAAGTTTCATACGGTATTGGTGCAGTAAGTGTTTCTTATGGTCAGTACGATGATTATGGAGATAATCTTGGTATTTCATATGGCTTCGGATGTGGTAGCTATGATTGTGCTCTAGCATATTCAGATTTTTCTGATGATGGTTATGGCGGCGATGAAGACGCGCTAGTATTTTCAGTTTCTGCAAGTTTCTAAAAATGAAATTAGTAACTGCAATAATTAAACCCTTTAAGCTTCAAGAAGTTAGAGAAGTATTAGTCGAAGCTGGTATTAAAGGCCTGACTATTACAGAAGTTAAGGGTTACGGAAGACAGAAAGGTCACACTGAAATGTATAGAGGTGCTGAATATTCTGTAGATACATTACCAAAAATTAAATTAGATATATTAATAGAAGATAACTCTCTAGAGACGGTTATTGAATCTATATCTAAGAGTGCTAACACTGGAAAAATTGGTGATGGAAAAATATTTATAACAAGCGTTGATGAAGTCATCAGAATTAGAACTGGTGAAACTGGTCCAGACGCTATATAGGAGGAATTATTATGGAAGAACTAAAATTTGCATTAGACACTTTCTATGCCGTTATGGCAGGAGCACTTGTTATGTGGATGGCAGCTGGTTTTACTATGCTTGAAGCTGGATTAGTACAAAAGAAAGATGTTTCTGAAATTGTAACAAAGAACTTAGGGCTATATTCAATAGCATGTATTATGTATTTAGTATGTGGTTTTGCACTTATGTACTCAGGAGATAGTTACCTTAGTGGGCTTTTCCCAAAAATTGGAAGCTCATGGGGATTATCAGCAGGAACTGAAGCTGATCCTATGATGTATGGCGCCTCAGGATCTGTTGCAGCCGGTGACTTTGTAGGTTACTACTCTCATCAAGCTGACTTCTTTTTCCAAGTTGTTTTTGTTGCTACTGCTATGTCAATAGTTTCAGGAGCTGTTGCTGGAAGAATGAAATTAATACCATTTTTCTTATTTGCTGTTGTTTTAACAGGATTTATTTATCCTACTCAAGGTTTTTGGAACTGGGGTGGTGGATTTGAATCAATGGGAATTTCATACTCTGATTATGCTGGCTCTGGAACAGTTCATTTATGTGGTGCAGCAGCAGCTTTAGCCGTTGTAACCGTTCTAGGACCAAGAAAAGGTAAATATAGTTATGATGGATCTGTAAATCCAATGCCAGGTTCAAATATTCCTATGGCAGCTCTAGGCGCCTGGATTCTTTGGCTAGGCTGGTTTGGATTCAACGGTGGTTCTGAGCTTAAGGTATCTGAAGTTAGCAGTGCTACTGCAGTAAGCCAAGTATTCTTAAATACTAATATGGCAGCAGCCGGTGGTGTTGTTGCAGCTCTAGTATTGAGCTTATTCAGAACTGGAAAAATGGATGTAACCATGGCTATCAATGGAGCAATTGCCGGATTAGTTTCAATCACTGCTGATCCACTAAGTTCATCTGGTGGAACTGCCGTGCTTGTTGGAGCAGTTGGTGGCGCAATAGTTTATTTCTCTATACTTTTCTTTGAAAAAAGAGGAATTGACGACCCTGTAGGCGCTATCTCTGCTCACGGTATTGTAGGTATATATGGTGTACTCGTTGTCACATTAACCGGTGGAGCTGACTTTATTGGTCAACTTACTGGTGTTGCATTAATTGCTGGATTCACATATGCAGCAAGTTTTGGAACAATTTTATTGATAAATAGATTTATGCCAATAAGAGCAAGTGACGAAGAACAAGACGCGGGTCTTGATGTTTCTGAGATAGGTGTTGAAGCTTATCCAGAATTTAAATAAATTTAATAATTTGACTATTCAAGTACTCCCCCACTAATTAGTCAATATTAAATTTTATAAAGGCCGATAGATTTTCTATCGGCCTTTTTTTGTATTCGTAAAGTGCAAAATATAGTGTATAAAATTTAAATGTGCATTTTAGGTGCATTTAATATATATATTTATGGCATATAAATTGCATGTATATAAATACAAACTGGGAGAGTGCATATGAAATTAGTTACTGCAATTATTAAGCCCTTTAAACTAGAGGATGTAAGAGCAGCTTTAGTTGAAAACGGTATCAATGGTCTTACCGTTACTGAAGTTAAAGGATATGGAAGACAAAAAGGTCACACCGAAATGTATAGAGGCGCTGAATACTCTGTTGATACCCTTCCAAAAGTTAAATTAGATATATTAATTGAAGATACTTCATTAGAAAAAGTCGTTAATGTTATTTCACAATCTGCTAACAGCGGCAAAATTGGCGATGGAAAAATTTTTGTAAGTTCGGTGGATGAAGTTATTCGAATAAGAACTGGTGAAACTGGGCCAGACGCAATTTAAGGAGTCTATGATGATAAAAAAAGTATTAATTTGTTTTTCGGCATTAATGTTTGTTCCTTTAGGGATGACTGATGAATTAAATGCAGGCGATACATCTTGGATTTTGACATCCACTGCACTTGTATTACTTATGACGTTACCAGGTCTAGCATTATTTTATGGTGGCTTGGTTAGATCTAAAAATGTTTTATCTGTCTTAATGCAATGTTTTTCAATTGCTTGTTTGATGTCAGTGTGTTGGGTCGTCTATGGATACAGCCTTGCTTTCAAAGGAGATGGTGCTTTTATTGGAGATCTTAGTGCATTATTTCTTAATGGCGTTGATAGAACATCAATGAGTGGTTCACTGCCAGAGTCTGTTTTTATTACTTTTCAAATGACTTTTGCGATTATTACTCCTGCTTTGGTAGTTGGAGCTTTTGCAGAAAGAATGAGATTCTCAGCAATGTGTATTTTTTCAGTAGCTTGGTTCACCTTAGTTTATCTGCCAGCATGTCATATGATTTGGGGTGGAGGTTACCTTGGTTCAAAAGGAGTAATTGATTT
The DNA here is from genome assembly GCA_902557965.1 of uncultured SAR86 cluster bacterium. GTDB lineage: Bacteria > Pseudomonadota > Gammaproteobacteria > Magnimaribacterales > D2472 > SAR86A. The sequence continues at coordinate 9,962 of CACECK010000008.1, read as the reverse complement.
TGCTGGTGGCCTCGTAGTTCATGCAACATGTGGCCTTGGGGCTTTAGTTGCCGCTATTTACCTTGGTCAAAGGAAAGGATTCAATAAAGTACCAATGCCCCCGCATAATAGAACTATGGTTATGATTGGAGCATCCATGCTATGGGTTGGCTGGTTTGGTTTTAATGCAGGAAGTGCAGTAGCTGCAGATAGCTCTGCTGGAATGGCAATGTTGGTAACTCACATAAGCGCATCTATAGGTGCATTAACTTGGATGGGCATCGAATGGATTAAATCTGGTAAGGCAACCATTATTGGTATTGCTACTGGTATGGTGGCTGGATTAGCAACTATAACACCAGCATCCGGAACGGTTGGTCCCTCAGGAGCAATGTTAATAGGCTTGTTAGCTGGGTCAGTATGTTTTTATGCCACACAAATGATTAAATCTTATTTTAAAATAGACGATTCATTGGACGTTTTTCCTGTTCATGGCGTGGGAGGTATTTTAGGCATTATTATGCTCGCTCTTCTTGGTGATCCAGATGGATTTCTAGGATCAGGTGCTTCTGGAATTTCTTCAGATGGAGCAATGGCACAACTAATGTTGCAACTTGAAGGTATATTTGTAATAGGATTGTGGACGATTATTGCAACCTATTTAATTCTGAAAATTTTAAATATGTTCACAGATATAAGAGTTTCAAGTGAAGGCGAAGAAGAAGGCCTTGATGTCTTTGAGCATAACGAAAAAGGATACAGTTTATAAGTTTAAAGGCAGCTAATACAAATTCTATTGGCCCCTACCTAAAGCTTAGAATTGTTTGTTGCCTTTTTTATATATTAATTGAATTACTGTATTGATTAAGAAAATATGGTTGCATTTCATCTGAAATTAATAACATTCTTTCATTTAAATATTGTATTGCATCATCAATTTCTTTTACATTAAATTCATCTATATTTACTTTTTTACCTTGTATTAAAGCAGCAGCATAATTTGTTGCGTGAAGCTTATATGATTTTTTAATTTCAGCAGTTATTTGATCTGAGCAATCCTCATAAGAATCAGTTTTAAAATCTATAACTGATCCGATGTTTAAATGAACATTTCCTTTGCTCCCTCTTATGCCTTCAGAAATACTCATTAAATCCTCTTTTGGTTCCTTAATATATTTTTTATTCAAATCTGTGAAATACAATTCTTTGGTTTTCCTAAGATCATTAGGATCTTTTTCATAAGATATAGAAACTGGAATAACATTCAAAGAATTTAGATATTCGTTTACTGGTATTTTTTTTCTAGCATACAGATGAATCATCTTTATCACTGAAGGATCCGTGTAATCATTTCCATCTTTTGATCTGCCTTGTTTTTGAGCAATCCAAATTGAATTATTATTTTTTAATATTGTTTCATTAATAAACTCAGATGAAAGATTAAGACTTTTGTATATTTCTCTTTTAGATTTATCACTCCTGTCAATAATAAAGCTTTTATTTAGTCGCATTAAATCAGATGCCCATTTTTCACTTAAAAGATTATTTCCAACAGCATTATTTGTTGTATTCAGGTTATTTTTATGCAGAGACAAGTTCAATAAAGCGGAATCTAATGTTATATCTCTATGATTTGAGATAAACAAATATCCTTTGGTTTGATCTAAGTTTTCAATACCAGTAACTGAAAAATTATCTATTGATTTGTTTACTACATCAGAAACTATGGATTCAAACATATTCTGATAGTCGGCGACACTGTTAATATTTTTGATTTTATTTCTTATGAGATAGCCAAGAGCCTTCCTAGAAAATGGTAAGTATTTGATATGCTTATACTCTCCAGTTTCAAACAACATTTTTAAGAACCTACGATTGTTTGATAAGTCTATAAGAACTTTATTTACTTCATTGTCTAAATAGGGTCTTATTGAATCAAATTTGTTCACTTTGATGTTTTGAGTATTGCTATACATTTATATTTTACCTTAATAATGTTTACAATACTGAACAATGAAAAGATATCTAGAATACGATGGTCTCAAAGTTCTTGCTCATAGAGGTGGTGCAGAAGAATCAAATGAAAATACATTAGAATCATTTGATTATTCTCAATCGTTGGGATGCGAATTCATTGAAACAGATGTTCAGGTATCTTCTGATGGAATTCCATATATTTTTCATGATGATGATTTAAAAAGAATATTAAATAACCCTATTAGATTTGATTCTCTATCAAGTAATGAAATAGATGAATTGAGTATTTTTAATTCATGCAAAATACCTAAATTAAGTGACGCTTTATTAAGATTTCCAAACTTATGTTTTCAAATTGACTTCAAAACAGATGAGGTGGTGATGCCTGCTTTGGATGTTATAAATGAGATGAATGTATTTGATAGAGTCTGTATAGCTAGTTTTAATAGTAAAAGACTTCAAAATGTTAGATCGCTTTATCCTGACCTTTGTATATCAATGGGTCCTAATGAAGTTTTCAAAACATTATTGGCGAGCTTTAATCTATACAAAGGAGATATTCCTGGGGATTGTTTGCAGATTCCAATGTCATACTATGGTGTTAAAATTGTTTCAAAAAGGTTTGTCGATTTTGTTCACTCAAGAGGTTTAAAAATTATGATTTGGACCATTAATGATATTAAAACTTTTAAATACTTAATTGATCTTGGGGTAGATGGGATTATTACGGATAAACCTAAACTTCTTTTTCAGACTATCGAAGAGTTAACTTAGATATTTTCTAAATAAACGAGTAATGACAGCATACATTGGTAATACTATTGCAGTTGTTATTAAGATCTCCACAATTGTGGAATAATCCATTAGGCCTCTTATAAAAGGAATAATTGTAAATGCAGTAATTGCACCTAATACACTATAAAAAATTATTGATTTTTTACTAAAAATTTTCATCTGTTTCCACAAAATATAAAACTATCAGTCCTAGAATAAATAAAACAAGTATTGGAAGAAGACTTATTCTAACATTATTAAAAATAGCCAAAAAGGCTCCTACAAGAGCTGGGCCTATAAATGCGCCAGCTTTTCCAAAAGTATTAAAGATTCCAAAAAATTCACCTGCTTTTTCGTATGGTATTAATTTTGCAAATAATCCCCTTGAGCTTGCTTGAATACCGCCTTGAACAAAACCAACAAGTGCTGCAAGAATATAAAACTCAGTAGCATTAGATAAAAATAATGTATAAATAATAATTCCAATATAAATAAATATGGAGATATATATGACTAGCTTATCGTTATATTTCTCACCTATGAATGCCCACATCAGCGTAGAAGGAAATGCTATAAACTGCACTAACAACAAAGCTATTATTACTGAACTAGAATCAAGCCCTAAATTCAGAGCAAAAGTTGAAGCTAATGCCATTACAGTATGAACACCATCTATGAATAAGAAGAATGCAATTAAAAAAATAAAAGCATTCCTGTATTGAGATATTGATTTTAAAGTTCTGAAGATATTCTTAAAAGATGTGGTAAGCAGATTAGTCTCAACTGTACTAGTAGTTCTTTCTTTATAAGTGATAGCAAGTGGTATCAAAAATATTGACCACCATATGGAAACAGTAATAAACGACCATTTAATAGCATCCGCTTGAGAAGCTAATCCAAACATTTCTGGATAAAGGCTCATTATCGCATTGATTAAAAATAAAAATCCTCCGCCAAAATAGCCCCATGCATACCCATAGCCTGAAACTTTAGAAAATAAATCAGGTGAAGCTATCTGTACTAAAATTTTGTCGTAAAGCACATTAGAGGCGGAAAAGAAATAATTTGCTATACCGAAGAAAATTAAAGCATATAACCATGATCCAGCTTGTAATGTATAAAGCAAAGCCACGCATATAATAGAAATAATTACCATTGAAACAAATAATTTTTTAGTTGATTTACTTATATCAGTTATTGCCCCTATCAAAGGTGCGGTAAACAATAGAGTTAAATTAGAAATTACGAGGGTCCAGCTTAAATATTGAGCAGATAGAATCGAGTCAATATTTGAAGCCCAATATTGGTTATAGAAAATTGGGAAAAAAGCAGCAATGACCGTTGTTGCAAAAGCAGAATTTCCTAGATCATAAGATATCCAAGCTTTAATTTCTCTATTTAACTTACTGGTTGGATTGTTCAAAATTAGAATTATTTTATGTTTAAAGACATTTTATATTAAAAAATGTATTGATTATGTAATTCTTTTTGATATATTTTTTATGGGGGTAATTAAATGGACGATAGTTCAACGTTAAAACAAGGCACCTACTTTGCTGTGGGTATTGGCATTATAGTATTTGCTTTGGCCGTGGTCGCTTACTTATATTTTTAGCCTGGTGGCCAATTAAGAGGCCTGCCAGATAATAAATGAATATGTAAGTGAAATACGCTTTGGCCAGCTTTTGCACCATTATTTACTACAAGCCTGAATGTTTCATCTAGTCCGAGCTCTTTAGATATATCTTTTGCAATTAGCATTAAATGACCTAATACATCTTGATCATTATCAGAGGCATCTGATAATTTTGGTATTACTTTTTTTGGAATAATTAAAAGATGGGTGGGTGCTTGAGGATTAATATCTTTTATTACAATGGATATCTCGTCCTCATAAATAATTTCAGCAGGTATTTCTTTATCTATTATTTTTTCAAATAAAGTTTTAGACATTATTTATATAAAAACTCTAAATACTCTGAAGGCGATATAAAATATTGCAGCAGTCATTAAGATTGCTAGAAGAATAATCATTAAATCTCTGAGAGTCTGTAATAACCTTCCCTGTTTCTTAGCCTTAACTAATTGAGCTAAGAAATAGATTAATGCGATTGTGCTTACTACTAATATAAAAATACTTAACATTCTTTTATCCTAATAAAGATCCTACACCTGTGACAAGAAAACCTAAAGCTAGGCCCCAAAACAAACAGGCAATTACATCTGCAATATAAAATCTTACAGCTTTTAAATCAGAAATACCAAGCAAAAAAGGTACTATTGGCCTAATAGCTGGAACAAACCTACCTAGCAATACTGTAAAGGAACCTGTTTTATCTAAGAATTTTTGCGCTCTAATAATTAGTTTTTCTCTTTTTTTCATAAATTTAGATGACAAAAGACTTGGTCCAACTGTTTTACCAAAGAAGAAGCCTGACATATCTCCGATGTGAGCACCTAAACAGGCAACAGGCACTATTAAATATAGCGGCATTAATTCCATATTGTAAACAAAGATACATACCGAAAATAAAATAGCACTTGATACAACTATCCCAGATAAGACGAACGATTCTAAAAATGCAAATAGAAAAACTGCAATCCATGCATACTGAGAATTGTTAGTAAGAAATGTCTCTATATTTTCAAACATAATAAATAAGTGTGATATTTTACTTAATCAAGAAAGTTATTGATATAAGTTATTTAAAACATCAAAATTAATAAATGATTAAGGAATTTAATATAAGTGTGCCTAATGAAGATATAGATCTTTTAAAACAAAAAATTAAACTTACTAGATGGCCTGATGAAATAAACCATAAATGGTCTCATGGAACAGATCTTAATTTCTTAAAAGAACTGACTAACTATTGGCAAAATGAATTTAATTGGCGAGATCATGAAAAAAAGATTAATGATATTGGTAGCTACAGATATACAACAAATTCAGGACTTAAATTACATTTTCTTCATTCTAAATCAAAAAAAGATAACGCTATTCCTTTAGTAATGACTCATGGATGGCCAGGAAGCATTCAGGAATTTTTAAAAATAATACCAATCATTCAAAAAAACTCTGATGTGCCGGTTGATATTATTTGTCCTGCTCTTCCAGGGTTTGGATTCTCTGACAAACCCAAAGAAGTTGGTATGGATTCTAAGCAGATTGCTATTTTGCAACACGAGCTAATTATGGCTCTAGGATATAAAAAATACATTGTTCAAGGTGGTGACTGGGGAGCTACTGTAAGTAAGTGGATGGCTGAACTTTATCCAGATCATTGTATTGGCATACACCTCAATATGATTATTGCATGGCCGCCTACTGATAAGGACCCATTACACAATACCTCACAAGAAGAACAAAAATTAATGGCAAATTATGAACAATATAAAGAACAAGGAGTTGGATACTATGAGATACAAAAAACAAAGCCACAAACCCTTGGTTATGGTTTAAACGACTCTCCTATTGGATTAGCAGCTTGGATTGTAGAAAAGTTTTATGGGTGGTTCGATGGAGAAGATAATAAATTAGTAGTTTCAAACGATGAAGTTCTAGGAATAGTATCTTTGTATTGGTTTACTGAATCTATTACTTCATCAACAAGGTTGTATAAAGAAAATGGAGACTTAGGGTTTTCTTTTGAGAAAATAAAGCAACCTATGGCAGGCGCAGTTTTTGAAAGAGACTTGATTGCACCTCCTAGAGCATGGGCTGAAGAAATCTATAACGTTGTTCAATGGAATTCTCACAAAGGTGGGCATTTTGCAGCCTTAGAGCAGCCGGAATCACTTTCAAGGGATATTATAGAGTTTATAAATAAACTAAAGATCTAATTTTTCTAGAACATCAGCAAAAGAAACGTATTTAAAATTCTGTCTCTTAACCTTATTTTTTCCATCGTTTGTTCCGTCTTGGACAACAAATAAACCCATAGGATATTTATAGCCAAGGTTGAAATTAATAACGTCTATTCCATCAGTGTCATTAACATTATCAATATCTTTATTACTCCCAACTTTGAAACTGCCTAGATAGTTGTATGGCTCTTGTCGATTGTAAATATTAAAAGAACTATCACCTTGAGACGAAACGATAACATATCCACCTTTTTCAGACGACTTATAAACTGTTACTCCTTCAGGGTCTCCTTCTATATTTCCAGATCTATTATCAATAATAATAGGATTTGAAAAATCTAATTCGTTATTTATCTTATAGGCTCTTAAAACACCCCTATCTTGTTCTTCAGATATGAAAAGAGTTCTGTTTTCATCATCGTAAACACATCCCTCAGATTGAGTTGCATTTTCATTATCAAATGTTGTTAAAAGAGTCATTCCAAAAGGACCGTAATTCCACATCTGTACTTTTGGACCTTCGTCTTCTGTTAAAAATGCTACCAATCCAAATTTAGCATCAATACCAGCACAAACACCGTAAACCACCATGTTTGCTTTTGCGTTTATATATGGCTCTTCCGAAATTTCAAAATTATTATCCTTTACAGCTTTATCAATATTGGTATCTTTATATGCCCATATATCAAGAGTGTTTGTAGTTCTATTTGATGCAAAAATAAATGAATAACTGCCTATATCTTTATTATCATCATCAGTAATATTCATTGTTCTAACATCAATATTGTTTACATCTCCAATTTCTGTGTAACCTATTTTTTCGCCCTTTAAGTTATATGTATATATACCGCTTCTCTTATCTGTTCCAAATACTAATGATCTATTTGGATTTAATTTATTTAGCCAGATAGCAGGATCATCTGCAGCATCTCCTTTTGAGATTACTTGAGGAGTTTCATCTATGGCAGGAACTATATGAATAATCTTATCTATAGGGTCAGATATTGCAGATAATGAATATATGAATAATATTGGGAATAAGTATTTCATTTTTTTAAATAATAAGGCAAGTAAAAGTCTTGCCTTATTAATATTTACAAAGATTATAGATTATATCGAATACCAATTGAATAGGTTGTTCCATACACATCATATTGAGAAAGTCTATCAGGTGATCCCCAGTAATAAAATTCAGGCTCATCAGTAATATTACTGATGTCAAATTTAACACTAAAGTTATCATTAATTTTATATTTTAAATTAAAATCGTATTGGGTATGGTCATCTGTATACCTGATATTATCTAGTGACAACTCTTCTTGAACATCTCCAGGGCTGTCTTCATCTGCTAAATAGTCCAAATACGGAGTTCTTGATACAGCTGATAATCTCATATCTAGCTTGCCTTGATCATAACCAATTGATAGGTTTGAATTTTTATCTGAGAGTTTTCTAAATGGAAATGTAACTTGTCCATTATCTACATCAAGAGTGCTCTCTCCATCGGTTTTTGTAATATTTAGTGAAACAAACATTCCATTAAAAGGTTCAGGCAAAAATTCTAATTCTTGAAAAATATTCATTTCAAATCCAGAAACATCAGATGGACCTGTATTAACATATGTTTCTAATTCACTAAAAACAATTCCGTTAATTGTTCCTGCAGTTACAAGCGGATATATTGCATTATCAATATCTTTCTTAAAATAACCAATTGAGTATGAGCCGGTATCACCATATCTTTCCCAAGAAAGATCAAAATTATTGGCTTCATATGGATCTAAATCTGGATTTCCCATTTCACCTGAAAAAGTACCATCATTTTCGTTTTCAATTTCTGCAACAGTAGATGCTTGACCAAATCCAGGTCTGGATAAAGCCCTCCAAACTGCTCCTCTTATAATCGTTTGATCATCAAGAAAATATTTTACGTTTATGCTAGGAGAAACAAATGTGTAATCTTTTGATGCTGTTATTGGATCATTTATATCACCATCGTTGTAACCTAATGTTGAGTAGGAAGTATCTTCAACTCTTAAACCTAAAATAACAACAGCATTTTCAGCCTCCATTGTGCCCATCAAATATATTGCCATGATATCTTCATCGGATTCATAATCTTGCTCAACATTTGAATAATCAGGACCGCCAAACGTTCCTTTTAGAGGCCATAAAAGTGAATCATTTGCCATAGGACCCATAGATTGGCCGGCGAAAGGCCATGAAATTTGGGATGGATTAAACTGAGATTGCATTAAATCAGTTGCAGGACCATCTTCTATCTCAATCGCATTTCTATCTCTTTCTTTTGTTCTTTGACTATATTTAAATCCGTATTTAACGGTGGTAGGCATATCCATAAATGAAAATCCTTCTTTTGACATATCAATTTTGAAAGCTTTTTCGGTATCTTTGATTAATGACCAGTCTTCTTCCCATGCATCAACTGTCATTGAAGTATCCCATATAGGTGCTACAGATGAATTAAATTCAAGTCCAACTTTTTTTGGATCTGAATAATAGAAATATCCACAAGGACCTCCGCAATCATCAGTATCATATCTTTTGCTTCTAAACTTAACATCTATGTTATTTGTATCGTCTTCTTCAGCATAAGAATGGCTAAACTGTATTTCTGTAAACCAGCCACTGATCATAGTCTCAGCACCTATTACTGCAGTTCTAATATCTCTAGTTTCAATCCTTCTTCTAACTTCTGCGTCTCTTCTAATTCTATTTATTTCACTATAATCAGAAAAAACTTGGCCGTGCCTTAAACTTCCATACTCATCTTTATATCTAAGTTCGTTATCTTCATAATTGTTGTATAAAAAATTTGCAAATATTGCAGTTTCATCATCAACCATGTAATCAATATCGTAAGTTAAGCCTGTTCTCTCTCTAGTAAGATCGTAATATCGCATTTCCCAATCATCATCTAATCTTTTACCTGCTCCATCATTTGTCCATCCTGGAAAACCTGTCTCATTGTTATAAGTAATAATTTGTTTGCTAGCATAAGTTAAACCAATAATGTGGCCAACTGAATCAGATATCATATCTCCGTAAGTTAAAGCAATTTTTGGATTATCAGAGTTTTTTGATTGATCGTTATAGGATGTATCAAATTTTGCTTTAAAAAGAGTTTTATCTAAAGACGTAGCTCTTTTTGTATTAAATTCTATTCTACCGCCTATAGAATCAGCATCTTGATCAGCAGTTAATGTCTTATAAACTTCGATAGAATCCAAAAGTTCTGTTGGTAAACCATCAAGCATTACTTTTCTTCCACCTTCAGGAGCTGGAACTAAAGCACCATTTACTGATATTGAATTTAGATCTCCAGAAAGACCTCTAATGCTTAC
>CACECK010000007.1 GCA_902557965.1 uncultured SAR86 cluster bacterium | reverse complement strand
GAAAAATAAGAATACTTGCATTGGATCAATTGGTAAACCAAGGGGTTTAAAGGGCGAATTTTTTCTTAATTCATATTGCTCACCTGAAAAAAATATAATTAACTACATAGATAATGTCAGATTAGAAGATAATAGTAGAATTCAGCTTAAATATATAAAAACTAATAATTCTAAATTTATTGCAAAAATAGAAGGCATTAATGATGTCGAGTTAGTCAAAGAATATACAAATGAAAAAATTTATATTCTCCAAGAAGATTTACCAGAACTATTAGATGATGAAGTTTATTGGAATGAGTTAATAGGAATGTTAGTTATAGATGTTAACGAAAGTAATATATTAGGTACGGTAGTTGATCTTAATAATTTTGGTGCAAATGACTGTCTTTTAGTAAATCCTACCTCTGAATCTATAGATAATGAAAAAAGACTAATCCCATACATAAAAGATACATTTATAAAATCTGTTAGTTTTGAAAAAAAAGTTATTAAAGTAAATTGGCGAAGTGATTATTAAAAATATGAATATTAATATATTAACTATTTTTCCTGAAATATTTGAAGTTTTAAATTCAGGCGTTTTATCGAAAGCCATTAAAAACAAAATCATATCTTTTGATGCTTTAGATATTAGAAAAAACGCATCTAATAAGCACAATCATATAGATTCAAAACCATATGGGGGTGGAGAGGGAATGGTTATGAGCGCAGAACCAATTGTTAAAACCCTGAAACAAATTGATCAAAAGAAACTTGGTAAAGTTTTATTTATGTCCCCCCAAGGAGAGAGACTTAACCAAAATAAAGTAATTTCTCTTTCAAAATTGAAGAACATAACAATTATTTGTGGAAGGTATGAAGGCATTGATCAAAGAGTAATTGATAAATATGTAGACGAGGAGATCTCAGTCGGTGATTTTGTATTAAGTGGTGGTGAGTATGCCGCAATATGTTTAATCGATGCTATTTCAAGACATATTCCAGGAACCTTGGGAAATAAGGATTCTTATTTGAAAGATACTTTTTCAAATGGTTTATTGAAGGGTGACGTTTATACAAAACCAGAAAACTTTGATTCAATGCAGGTTCCAGAGGTACTTTTGTCCGGAAATCATAAGAAAATTGAGCAATGGAAAAAAGAAAATTCTTTATTAAAAACTTTTACTAAAAGACCTGATTTATTAAAAGATATAAAATTAACAAAAAAACAAAAAAAACTCTTGGAAGAATGGGCATCTAAGGCTATCCTATAGCCCATTTTAGGCAATTATTATGAGTGATAACAAAGATAACAAGAAAAAAGGTTTTTTTTCCAGAATTTTTGGTGGCTCGTCTCCGCCTGAAGAAGTAAAAAATGAGGTAATCAGCCCCCAGGAGCCTTCTGAAATTCCAACTAAATCATCTTTAAGTAAGATGAAGAAAGCAGATATAGTAAATGTTGCTAAAGAAAATGGCCTAGATCTTGATATCAGTTTAACAAAAGCTAATCTATTAGAGGCATGGGATCTTCACTTTAATCAATCATCACCTAGTGCAGTAGATGATGCAGCTACAGCTATGGCTGAAGCAGCTGCCGAAGCTCCAATAGAAGAAGAAGCACCTGCAGAAGAAGCAGCTCCAGTAGAAGAAGCACCTGCAGAAGAAGCAGCTCCAGAAGAAACACCAGCTGAAGAAGCACCTGTAGAAGAAGCAGCTGCAGAGGAAACACTAACAGAAGAAGCTCCAGCTGAGGAAGCAGCTCCAGCAGAAGAAGCTCCAGCAGAAGAAGCACCTGCAGAAGAAGCAGCTCCAGTAGAAGAAGCTCCAGCTGAAGAGGAAGTTAAAGTTTCACTTGAAGAAAAAACACCATCTCAAATAATTAGCAATTTTGAAAATCAACAATTAAAGAACGATATTCCTGAATTTCGACCAGGAGACACTGTAATAGTATCTGTAAAAGTAAGAGAGGGAGAAAGAACCAGGCTCCAAGCATTTGAAGGTGTTGTCATGGGCGTCAAAAAAGCTGGACTTAACTCTTCATTTATTGTCAGAAAGATTTCAAGTGGTATTGGTGTTGAAAGAACATTTCAAACTCACAGCCCAATGATTGATTCAATTAAAGTAAAAAGAAAAGGTGATGTACGTCAGGCAAAGCTTTTCTATTTGAGAGAGAGATCTGGAAAATCTGCAAGGATTAAAGAAAGATTAGAATAATATAATGCATCATATGTATAAAGAAGATCATAATCTAGGATCTTTTTTTACTTTCCTATATGTTGAGAAAGGCTTATCAAAAAACACTATTGAAGCATATAGTAATGATTTAAATAATTTTCTTTCTTGGTTAAATAAACTAGATATACAAGATTATAAAAATATTTCTGAGGCATCAATTAATGAATATGTCGCTCATCTTTTCAAGAATGGTCTCAAAAGTTCATCAGTAAATAGAAAAATATCAAGCCTTAAATCATTTTATTTATTCTTGATTAAAAAAAAGGTTATATCCTCATCTCCTTTATCTGAAATAATAACTCCAAAAAAAGAACAATATTTGCCTTCATCAATGTCTGAAGATGAGGTTGAACGTCTTTTGCAAAGCCCAAACATTGAATTGGATATTGAAACTCGAGATAAAGCAATGATTGAAATGCTTTATGCAACTGGAATGAGAATATCGGAGTTAATAAATTTAAAAATAACAGATATAGATATAGAGAGATCAGTTTTAAAAGTCCTAGGAAAAGGATCCAAAGAAAGACTAATTCCTTTTGGAGAAAAAGCGTCAGATTCATTAAGTTATTACCTTAAAAAAAGAAAGAAGTCTTTAGCTAAAGAAGTTTTTATATCAAATAGAGGAAGAAAAATGACAAGAACAGGTTTTTGGCAAAGGATAAAGATCTATCTATCAAGGGAAGGTCTTCAAGATTCCATTTCTCCTCACACCCTTAGACATGCTTTTGCAACTCATTTGCTAAATAGAGGCGCAGACTTAAGATCAGTTCAGTTATTACTCGGCCATAGTGACTTATCGACTACTCAAATATATACTCACATTGCTAAACAAAGACTTGGAGAAGTTTTAAAAAAACATCATCCAAGGGGTTAAATGAAAAATAAATTAATAATTACATTAAGTTTTTTGTTTTTTTTATCCATAAGTGCAGATGAGAATGAAATAAAACAAAAAATTGAACAAATTTTACCGACTGGTGCAGAGATAGAATCTATAGAACCGTCAAAATTTCCTGGAATATATAAAGTTTTCTATGGAGATCTTCAGCCTATATATGTTTCAAATGATGGTTCATATTTTATTTATGGTGACATGTTTGAAATTACATCAAATCAAATATTAAATCTCACTGACATAGAAATATCTACCAAGAGAAAAGAATTATTATCAGAATTAGACTCTTCTAAATATATATCCTTTCCATCAGACAATCAAAAATATACGGTTACAGTCTTTACAGACGTAGAGTGTGGTTATTGTAGGAAACTACACAAAGAAATTAGTGAATATAATAAACTTGGTATAAGTATTAATTATGCTGCATTCCCTAGATCAGGAATTGGTAGCAATGCATTTACAAAGATGGTTGGAGCATGGTGTTCTAATAATCCTCAAAAGGCTATAACAAGCCTAAAAAAAGGGGATGATCTAAATCTAGACTTTTGTGATACTCAGCCCATTGCAAAACATTATGCGATTGGAAAAAAAATTGGCATTACAGGAACTCCTGCAATTATCACTTCAAATGGTAACCTTCTTCCAGGTTATGTTCCACCTGAAGAATTACTAGAATTATTAAAGTCATAAAAATGAAGAAACTAAAAATTGGCATATGTGGATGGGGTAATGTAGCAACAGGTTTGTATAAAACCCTTGAAGATAATAGAATTCAAATCGAATCTAATAGCAATACTCAGATTGACATTGTTGTGATTGGAGCAAGAAGAGATAATCCAAAGTGTGATCCTAAAAATATAACCATAGAAAGAGATATATTTGATGTTTTAAATCATGATATTGATGTGCTAGTAGAACTAATTGGTGGGGTAGAAGTAGCTAGAGAATTGATTTTGAAATCTGTTAACAAAGGTATAAATGTCGTTACTGCAAACAAAGCAGTTCTGTTCCATCATGGAGATGAGATATTTGAAAAAGCAAATTTAAATAATGTTAAGGTTTTATTTGAATCCTCTGTTTGTGCTGGAACACCAATAATTAAACTTTTAACAGAAGAGTTATCGGCAAATAAAGTAACCAAGATAGCAGGCATGTTAAACGGAACTTCTAATTTTATATTATCAAATATGGAAGAGGGTTCAGATTTTAAACCTACTCTAGAACTAGCTCAAAAAGAGGGATATGCCGAACCTGATCCAACCTTTGATATTGAAGGCCTAGATGCAGCCCATAAGATAGGGATCCTATCTTCATTAGCTTTTGGAACTCCTCTACCTCCAAATGATTTTTATATAGAAGGTATTTCTAACATAAAAAAAATTGATTTCAAATATGCTAAAGAAATGGGATACACAGTAAAGCACCTAGCTGTAACAAAATTAAATGAGGACCAAATTGAATTAAGAGCTCATCCAGTTCTAATTAAGATAAATTCATATTTAGCAAATCTAAAAAGTGTTCGAAATGGAATTGAGGTTGAAACTGATTTACTAGGGACTCTTCATATTGCAGGATCAGGGGCTGGTCAAGAATCAACTGCTTCGGGTGTAATATCTGATTTGGTTCATCTAGCAAATTCTAATGATAATTTTTCAGAAAAAAACTCAAAAAGTAAAAATAAATTGATTAATTTTTTAAGTTTAAGTTTTCAATATTATTTTTATATTGAAGCTGAAGACGTTCCTGGGGTTATGGCCTTAATAACTTCACAATTTGCAAAAAAGAAAATTGGTATCGAATCAATTGTCCAAAAAGAAAACCTTAAAAATAATATGGTTCCTATAGTTATCATTACAGATTTATTTGTTGAAAAAGATCATAAAGATTTGCTTCAGACTCTAAAAAAGCTTGATTCTGTAGATGCAGTAAGATCTATAAGAATTGAATTAGATTAAAAATGCTTTTTCATAGCACCAGAGGTAAAGATAGCAATAAAACTTTTGAGGAAGTTCTTATGCAAGGACTTGCCCAAGACGGCGGTCTATTTATCCCAGATTATTGGCCTGAAGTAAATATTAATGACTTAAGAAGTTGTGATAACTTTATTGATGTGGCTAAACATATCGTTCCTTTGTTTACTGATTCATCCTTTGATAGAGCTGAAGTAAATAAGATTCTTGATAAAACATGGCATGATTTTGAAAAAAAAGATTACATAAATATCTTCAACATAAACGAAACAGTGTCGATACTAGAGTTATTTCATGGACCAACTGCTGCATTTAAAGATTTTGGGCTTCAACTCGCAGCTGCATTCTTTAACAAAACTTTACAAACTCAAAATAAAACTGCGATAGTCTTAGGAGCAACCTCTGGAGATACAGGACCTGCGGCTATAGACGCATGTAAAGAATTTGATTTAATAAAAAGCTTCATTCTTATACCAGAAGGAAATATGTCTGAAATCCAGAGAAAACAGATGACTACAGTTGATAAGAATAATGTTTATCCTATTCTGGCTAGTGGTTCATTTGATGATTGTCAGGACATTGTAAAAAAAGGTTTTAATGAAAGAACTTTTTTAAAAGATGATCAATATTTATTAGCAATAAATTCAATAAACTGGGTAAGAATTGTCGGGCAAATTTGTTATTATTTTTATGTCTCATTAAAAATAAATAAGCTTTCAGAACCATTAAATTTTTCAGTACCAACAGGAAATTTTGGAAATGTATTTGCATGTTATGCTGCTTCTAAAATGGGCATGCCTTTATCTAAAATAGTTGTTGCAGTAAATTCTAATGATATTTTAGATAGATTTTTTAGAAACAATGATTACTCAAAAAATGAGGTAAATGAAACAATTTCTCCTAGTATGGATATAAGTATTGCAAGTAACTTTGAAAGACTTTTGTATGATTTCTATTTAAATCGTGATGCTGAAATGTGTTCTAAATTGTATTCAAGATTTCCAGAAAATAGTATACATATAGACCAAAGTATATGGAGTAAATCCTCAGAATTATTCTTAAGCTATAGCTCTGATGACATCTCTACATATAAGTGTATGCAATATTATTTTAATAAATATAATTACGTCATGGATCCCCACACTGCAGTTGCAGCAGACGCAGTAAGGAGTCTTAAAGATGCTTTAGTAAGCAAAACTGTAATATTGTCTACCGCTCACCCAGCTAAATTTCCAACTGCTCTAAGCAATGCAAGCCTGCATACAGATATGCCAAATAAATTAAGTGCTGTTTTAAATAAAAAAGAAAAAGCAGAGAAACTAAGCACTAATGATAATTCAATCTTTGAATATATTAAGACAAATAATTAATACCGTGTAATGGATATACAAGAACTTAAATCAATCATTTCAGATTTACAAAATAGAATGGATGATATCAAAGATAATATTTTTAAAATAGAATCTAAGAAAGAGCGCTTAATTGAAATAGAAAATCAGCTTTCTAAAGAAGAAGTATGGTCAGACTTAGACCTTTCTCAAAAATTAAGCAAAGAAAAGACTTCACTTGAGAAAACTATATCTTCATTTAAATTAGTATTCGACAAAGTATCTGATTCTCATGTTCTTTTGGACATATCTATAGAAGAAAATGATGATTCTTCGATTGAAGAAATATCTAAAGACATTGTTGAGATATCTTTAATGGTTGAGGAGCTTGAATTTAGTAAGATGTTTACAAAAAAAATGGATCCGTCATCTGCTTATATTGAAATTCAATCAGGTTCTGGTGGAACAGAAGCACAAGATTGGGCTGAAATGCTTTTAAGAATGTATACGAAATGGTCTGAAGCTCGAGGATTTAAATCAAATCTAATAGAAATTTCTCCTGGTGATGTTGCTGGAATTAAATCAGCTTCACTTCATGTTGATGGAGATTATGCATATGGATGGCTTAGAACAGAGACAGGTATACATAGACTTGTAAGGAAATCTCCTTTTGATTCCGGAAACAGGCGACATACTTCATTCGCATCAGTATTTATTTCACCTGAAATAGACGATTCAATTGAAATTAGTATTAATAAAGCTGATATAAGAACAGATACCTATAGAGCGTCAGGAGCTGGAGGACAACATGTCAATAAAACTGATTCAGCCGTTAGATTAACCCATATTCCAACAGGTGTTGTAGCACAGTCTCAAAGTGATAGATCTCAGCACAAAAATAAAGAAAATGCATTAAAACAATTAAAATCCAAGCTTTACGAGTTAGAATTACAAAAACAAAATGAAGAACAGCAAATGCTTGAGGATAGTAAATCTGATATAGGTTGGGGCAGTCAAATAAGATCTTATGTTTTAGATCAATCAAGGATTAAAGACTTAAGAACCAATCATGAGACTGGAAACACAACAGCAGTTCTTAATGGTGACTTAGATGATTTTATGAAATCATCACTAAAGGCAGGAATTTAGATGGATAAAGAGAATCTAGGTGGTGAAAAAGCCATCATTGAAGAAAGAAGAAAAAAACTAGAGCAGCTTAGAGATAAGGGGAGCGCTTATGGAAATTCTTTCAAACCAAAAAATAATGCCAAGTCTTTATCTGATAAGTATGGAGATCTATCTAAAGAAGACTTAGTTAAAAAAAATATTAAAAATATTTCCATAGCTGGACGTATTGTTCTCAAAAGGGTGATGGGTAATGCTAGTTTTGCAACCTTAAGAGACTCATCGGGAGATATCCAAATTTACGTAACTAAAAATAATGTAGATGAAAGTGTTTATGAGGATTTTAAAACATGGGACTTAGGAGATATTGTTGGTGTTTCAGGTTCATTATTTAGAACCAAGACTGACGAATTGACTATCGATGTTTGGGATCTTGAAATGATCACTAAATCATTAAGACCCATGCCTGAAAAATTTAAAGGCTTAACTGATATTGAAGCCAGATACAGGCAAAGATATTTAGATTTAATGACAAATGTTTCTACAAAAGAAGTATTCATCAAGAGAACTAAAATTATTGACTCGATGAGAAAAAAAATGAATGAGATTGGTTATCTAGAGGTAGAAACCCCAATGATGCATCCTCTTGCTGGTGGTGCTGTAGCAAGACCATTTGTTACTCAGCATAATGCACTGGGAAAGGACTTATATCTTAGAATAGCTCCTGAGCTTTATTTAAAAAGGTTACTTGTTGGAGGGTTTGAAAAAGTTTTCGAGATCAATAGAAGTTTCAGAAACGAAGGTCTTTCAACAAAGCATAATCCTGAGTTTACTATGATGGAATGGTATGAAGCATACGCAAGCATGCAGGAGCAAATGGATCTTACTAGAGATATTATTTTGAATGCGGCAGTGGCAGCATCTTGTGATGATGTAATTGAGTGGGATGGCATTTCAATTAACTTAAAGAAATTCAACCAATCAACTTTAACCGAACTAGTGTTAAGTCATAATAAAGATTTAATAGAATCTGATACCATTGATGAAAAAAAATTGGCGAATTTTTTAAGCAATAAAAAGATTAAAGTTGAAAAGAGTTGGGGTGCTGGCAGAATGTTGCTAGAAATATTTGAAGAAACCGTAGAACCAAAGTTAATTAATCCTACTTTTGTTACCGAATATCCTGTTGAAGTATCACCACTTTCTCGAAGAAATGAAAATAAACCTGATTTTGCAGATAGATTTGAGTTATTTATTGGAGGAAAGGAATTTGCAAATGGATTTTGTGAGCTAAATGACCCCGATGATCAAGCGTCCAGATTTGAAGATCAAGTAGCTGCAAAGGATTCTGGCGATAAAGAAGCAATGGATTATGACCAAGATTATATTACTGCACTCGAGCATGGTATGCCTCCAGCAGTGGGAGTAGGTCTTGGAGTAGATAGGTTGGTCATGTTACTTACAAATCAATCTTCTATAAGGGATGTATTGCTTTTCCCTCAGTTGAAATCATAAATTTACCATCTAAATTTATCAAAGTTTTCAGGATTTGCCCAACCCTTAGAATTATTCCAAGTTCTTTTATTGTTGTAAGTCTTTAAATTGTAAGAGAAGCATTTTAATGCATTATTTTTATCTCTTAATTCAGTTTGAAATCCAAGTTTAAGCATCATCGCATCAATTTTTTTATCTTTTCTAAAGTCTGTAAAAATTACAATTTTCTGACTCAATAGATTTTTAATTATTCCTAAATCACTGTCAGATGCTGAAATATCATCAAAAAGGAAAAAGAGATCAGAATTATCAATAGATTTCATATCAATAGCTGGGGCTACGTTTATATTACTAATACTTGTCTTCTCAAGCCTTTTTATTAATTTAGATATATCTTTTGAAGTTATAAAGGTTATTTTTTCAGGCTTCTCATCATCAATAATATTGCATATATAGCTTTGAAGAATTTTATCTTTTTTAATCATTTCATAAGATGTTTTACTGCTTCTTTTTCAGACAGCAATTCATCAACTGATATTTGGATTCTTTCCTTTGCAAAATTTGATAATGAAATATCTCGTTTGATTTCAATGCTGCCATCATCCATTCTCATCAAGGGAAAGCCACAAATTAAACCTTCTGGAACATCATAGGCCCCATCACTTGATATTGCTGCACTGAAGCATGAACCAGAATCAGTTGGATGTTCACACGCCATGACAGTGTCTATGGCTGCTTTTGCAGCTGAAGTGGCTGATGATGCTCCTCTTGCATCTATAACCGCTTTACCTCTTTGCTGGACAGAAGGTATGAAGATATCTTGAATCCAGTTTTGATCATTTAATATAGAGCTTCCCAAGTCACCATCAATGCTGATATTTTCAGCATCAGGATACATTGTAGGACTATGATTGCCCCAAATAATCATATTTTTTATATCTGCAATATTTTTGTTAGTTTTTTTTGAAATGATTGATTTTGCTCTATTAGAATCTAGCATTGTCATGGCCATCCATAATTGAGATTCATTTTTTGCAGCGTTTTTACCAATAAAAGCGTTAGTGTTAGCAGGATTACCTACTACTAAGATCTTAGCATTTTCTTTTCCATAGTTACCTATTGCCTCACCTTGATCAACAAATATGCCGCCGTTTATACTCAAAAGATCTGATCTTTCTTCAATTTTTTTACCGTTATAAACTATACCCCTAGGTATGCTTCCAACTAGCAAGAACCAATCAGCATCTTTTGATGCTTCTTGAAAATTATCTGTGTAACTTACATTACCCATATTTGGGAAATATGAATCTTCCAGTTCCATTACCAAACCTTCAAGCTTATCAACCACTTGAGGAATTTCTACAAGTGCTAGATCAACTTTTTTGTTACTAAATGTTCTACCGTCAACCAACCTTGGTATCAGGGAGTATGCTATTTGACCAGCCGCACCTGTTACTACTACTTTTACTGAAGAGCTCATTTTTTTTCCTTAAAATTACTGTTATTAAGGTTTAATTATATTCCTAAATTAAAATCTAATCCTTATTTTTATTTCATAGTAAATGAGTTTTTTTTTGATTAAAATATAGATCACAATTTAAATTATTTCTCTAATTGGAGTGAAAAATGAGCATTAGATTTGATGATAGGGTTGCAATAGTAACTGGTGCCGGTGGTGGGATTGGAAAACAGCATGCACTTGAGCTTGCAAAAAGAGGCGCGAAAGTTGTCGTTAATGATCTTGGTGGAAGCGTTGATGGAAGTGGAGCCAGTGATGCGGCTGAAGAGGTAGTTAGTCAAATTAAATCTGACGGAGGCGAGGCAATATCTAATGGTGCTAGTGTTACTGATTTAGAAGCTGTAAAGGCGATGGTTGAACAGACCATGAGTAAATGGGGAAGGATAGATATTTTAGTTAACAACGCAGGGATACTTAGAGATAAAAGTTTTCATAAAGTAACAATTGATGATTTCAATTTAGTTATGGATGTTCATTTCCAAGGTACGTTAAATTGTACTCACTCTGTCTTTCCGATTATGCGAGAACAGGAATATGGAAGAATTGTTTTTACTAGTTCATCAAGCGGAGTTTTTGGTAACTTTGGCCAAACTAATTATGGTTCAGCAAAAATGGCAATGGTTGGACTTATGAATACTCTCAAATTAGAGGGACAAAATAAAAATATATATACAAACTCTATAACTCCTGTTGCATATACAAGGATGACTGAAGGATTGATACCTGAAGATTTTGGACAGAATCTGCAACCAGAGTTCGTTACCCCTGCTGTGATATATCTTTCAAGCGAACATGCTCCTAATGGCGCAATTATGGCAGCTGGAGCCGGAGTTTTTTCAAGAATTTTTATTCATGAAACTATGGGTGTTTCTTTAGGTATGGGTGAGGACATGACCCCAGAAAATATTCATGCCAGTTGGGATAAAATTTCAGATATGACTGATGCCAGAGCTCTCCAAAATGGAGGCGAGCAAACACTAAAGTTTTTTGAATTAATTAATAAATAATTTTAAGCAGTGAAGCTTGGTCTAGACGCTATATTATTAATGTAGCTGTCTAAATTCGAATAATCACAAATATCTATTTTATTCAGTCTCACTAAAAACTGAAGAGAAGTTACCATCTGAATATCAGCATACGTGAATTTATTGCAGGAAATATAATCTTTGTTTGCTATCACTTCGTCATAATGTCTGAGTGACTTAATAGCTAGCTCTCTTTGTGCAATTCCAAATTCATTATTCTGATTCTCCAACTGACTCATGTGGGGATGAGTATGCCTAAAACCATGCATTAACGGCATCATCAGTTCAAACGATACTCTTGAATACCACATCTCAATTTGAGCAATTTCCATTGGGCTAGAACCAAACATATTTGGTTCGGGATATATACACTCAAGATATCTACAAATTGCAGTTGTCTCCAGAATTATTTCACCGCTATCTAATTCAAGAGCTGGTACTCTCGAATTAGGTGCAATTTTCTTATATTCTGATGTTTTATGCTCTAATTTTCCTAGATCAAGATTTTTGACTTGAATATTTTCAATTCCTTTTTCTGCAATAAATATTATTACTTTTCTTGGGCTAGGAGCTACTGGGCTTGAGTATATTTTCAAATACTATTCCCAGTTTAAAGCCCCACCAACTTGGTATTCAGTAACTCTAGTTTCAAAGAAGTTTTTCTCTTTTCTTAAGTCAATTATTTCTGACATCCAAGGGAATGGATTGCTAACTCCAGTAAATTCTTCATCAAGGCCTAATTGAGTTAGTCTTCTGTTTGCTATAAATTTTAAATATTCTTCCATCATAGCCGCATTCATTCCTAGAACACCTCTAGGCATGGTATCTCTTGCATATTGAATTTCTAATTCTGTTCCTTCAAGGATCATCTGAGCAGCATCTGATTTCATTTGATCATCCCAAAGATTAGGGTTTTCTATTTTTATTTGATTTATAACATCAATACCAAAGTTTACGTGCATTGATTCATCTCTTAATATGTACTGGAATTGCTCAGCTGTTCCTGTCATCTTATTTCTTCTTCCCATTGAAAGTATTTGTGTGAAACCACAATAGAAGAAAATTCCTTCAAGAACACAATAAAAAGCGATTAGATTCTTCAGTAATTGTTTGTCTGTTTCTTCTGTACCAGTTTTAAAATCAGGGTCAGATATTTCTTGTGTATATTTAAGACCCCACGATGCTTTTCTTGCAACACATGGAACTTCTCGATACATATTAAATATTTCACCTTCATCCATACCTAATGATTCAATACAATATTGATATGCATGCGTATGAATTGCTTCTTCAAGGCTCTGTCTTAGGATGTATTGTCTGCATTCTGGGTTAGTAATTAGTCTATATAAAGCAAGAACTAGATTGTTTGCAACAAGTGAATCCGCTGTTGAGAAAAAACCAAGATTTCTTTTTACAATAATTCTTTCATCTTCTGTAAGCCCATCCTCGGATTTCCATAAGACAATATCATTTGTCATATTAATTTCTTGAGGCATCCAATGATTAGCACTTCCATCAAGGTATTTTTGCCATGCCCAGTCATACTTGAATGGCACTAATTGATTAAGATCAGCTTTACAATTGATCATCATTTTTTGATCAACTTCTACTCGCCCAGCATTTGCCATCATTTCATCAAGCTCTTCGTTTCCTGCTGTTTCATCTATTGCATTAACAGCTTTTCTTGCTGCCTCTGCTCTTGAGCCTTCTCCTATATTGGTATTAGCTTGCGGTGCTTCTGCTTTATCTATTTTTTGAATAGTAGGCTTTTCTTCTGCAACCACCTCAGCTGCTTGTTTAACAACTTCATTATTTACTGTAGGTGTTGACTGAGGAGTTACATTTTCCTCTTTTCCATATTCATCCCAATTTAACATATCTTTTCTCCTTATTTTATTGGCATGCTTCGCAATCTGGATCATCCAGTGAGCAAGCATCAGGAACTGGGGCAGGCGCACCCAATTCTTGTTCAGCTGACTGATTCGTATCAGCACTAACTGCGTTTAGTTTTCCCTGTTGTACGGTCGATTTTTCAGTTGACGTGGCTGCAATTGATCTCAAGTAATATGTTGTTTTGAGACCTGAGTACCAAGCCATTCTGTATGTTATATCTAATTTTTTTCCATCAGCATTACCAATATATAAATTTAGTGATTGGGCTTGATCAATCCATTTTTGTCTTCTACTTGCAGACTCAACAATATATTTTGGTTCAACCTCAAAAGCTGTTGAAAAGAGTTTTTTTATTTCATCCGGAATTCTAGAAATCTCTGAAAGGCTACCTTCAAAGTATTTTAGATCATTTATCATTACATCATCCCATAGATCTAGCTCCTTTAATTTTCTAACTAAATGAGGGTTAACTATTGTAAATTCTCCAGATAAGTTTGATTTCACATATAAGTTTTGATACGTAGGCTCTATTGATTGTGTCACACCTGTTATATTAGATATTGTTGCAGTTGGAGCAATCGCCATAACATTTGAATTTCTCATTCCGTCTTTAATTACTTTCTTTCTTAGAGATTCCCAGTCCAATGTTTCTGATCTATCTACATTTAAATATTCGCTTCCTCTATTTTCTGCCAATATTTCTATAGAATCCTTTGGTAGTATTCCTTTGCTCCACAGTGACCCTTCAAATGATTCATATGCACCTCTTTCCTTTGCTAGTTCAGTTGATGCATGGATTGCGTTGTAGCTGATCAACTCCATACTCTTATCAGCAAATTCAATTGCCTCTTCACTACAATAAGATATATCTTGAAGGTATAACGCGTCTTGGAAACCCATTAGACCAAGTCCAATAGGCCTGTGTTTGAAGTTGGAGTTTTTAGCTGTATCAACAGAGTAGTAATTAATATTAATTACGTTGTCTAACATTCTTATTGCAGTTGAAACTGTATTCTTTATTTTTTCTTCATCCAGAGCTCCATCTTTCATATGATTGGCAAGATTAACCGAGCCTAGATTACATACTGCAATTTCTTTTTCTGCACTTGTATTTAGTGTAATTTCAGTACACAAATTTGATGAGTGTATGACACCTGCATGTTGTTGCGGAGAGCGCAAGTTGCATGAATCTTTAAATGTTATCCATGGATGACCTGTTTCAAATAACATTGTTAACATCTTTCTCCATAATTCTTTTGCTGGAACAGATTTATGTTGACCCATTTCACCTCTTTCTGCTTTTTCTTCATATTCTTCATATTTATCTTCAAAAGCTTTACCCACAAGGTCATGCAAATCAGGTGCTTCACCTGGTGAAAAGAGTGTCCAGTTTTTATTCTGTTCAACTCTTTTCATGAATAAATCAGGCACCCAGTTTGCAGTATTCATATCATGAGTTCTTCTTCTTTCGTCTCCAGTATTTTTTCTTAATTCAAGAAATTCTTCTATATCTAAATGCCAGGTCTCTAAATAACCACACATTGCTCCTTTTCTTTTTCCTCCTTGATTAACAGCGACAGCTGTATCATTTGCAACTTTTAGAAAAGGAACGACGCCCTGACTTTTACCATTAGTTCCTTTTATATATGAGTTCATAGCTCTAACAGGTGTCCAGTCATTACCTAAACCCCCAGCCCATTTGGATAACAAGGCATTGTCTTTCATTGCAGAAAATATACCATCTAAGTCATCTGGTATTGTTGTTAAATAACAAGATGAAAGTTGCGGTCTTTTTGTTCCTGAATTGAATAGAGTAGGAGTGGAACTCATGTAATCAAAACTAGATAATAATTTATAAAATTCAATTGCTCTTTCTTCTCTATTTTCTTCTTCTAAAGCTAAACCCATTGAAACTCTCATAAAGAATACTTGCGGTAGCTCGTATCTAACATCGTCACAATGGATGAAGTACCTGTCATATAGAGTTTGAAGACCTAAATATGTAAATTGATTATCTCTTGTATGATCTATTGCATTAGCAATTTTTTCTATATCAAACTCTCTTAGTTCTGGGTTAAGAATATCAAGTTCAATTCCTTTATCTATATATGCTTTAAAAGCAGCAGGATAATGTTTTTCCATTTCCTGATATGTAGATTCTTCAGCAACACCAAGAAAATTTAATGCTTCGCTTCTAATTTGATCCATCAATATTCTTGCTGTTACGAAAGAATAATTTGGTTCTTTTTCAACCTTTGTTCTTGCAGACATGACGAGACTTGTTCTCATATCTGAAATTGAAACGCCATCATATAGGTTCTTCAAAGCCTCATCTAAAACCTCATTTACTGATACTTCTTCTAACTCGTTGCAGGCATCGTTAATCAGGCCAGCAACTTTTTGAACATCAAGCGGAACCAACGATCCATCACTTTTTGTAACATTAATTGCGGGTGTATCAGGTAGATCTATATCAAGTTTTTCTTTTGTTCTTTCTTGAGTCCTTTCGGCTCTATATAGAATATATGACTTTGCAACATCAAGCTCTTCAGATCGCATCAGCTGAAGTTCGACTTGGTCTTGAATTTCTTCTATGTGAAGTGTGCCTCCGGATGGCATCCTTCTTTTGAAAATTTCAACAACATTATTGGTTAGCTGATTAACTTTTTTGTGAATTCGTTCACTTGCTGCAGCATTACCTGATTCTGTTGCAAGAAATGCCTTGGTTATTGCTACTTTTATTTTATCGTCTTCAAATGCTACAACCTTACCATTTCTTTTGATTACTCTTAATTTTCCTGGTGCTGTTGTTTCGATATCAGAGATATTTTGTTGCTTTGTCGTATTTTGATTTTCTTGTTGTTGTGTTTCCATGTTATTTTTTGCCCACCAATATCTTAACTTTCTTGAGTTTTCTCTATATTTAATTTCTTCGGGAAAAATATAAGTGTGTCTGCAGTAACTGTAACTTTTTTCTCCTACACACTAATATACTAATTGTGGACAAAGAATCAAGTAAAAAACACAATATATTGTGACTATTTACGTTTTATCCACTATATAGTGTATATATGGTGTTTTTTTTCTGTTGGAAATCAGTGCATAAATTGTGGATAATTATGAATATGGAGAAGATATATGAAAAATTATTTGGCAATTGATCAAGGCACTACTAGTTCAAGATCTATACTATTTAATAGTAAATTAGAAAAGATTCACGATTCACAAAAAGAATATGATCTGTCATATCCAGACGATGGCTGGGTAGAGCTTAATCCTGATGATGTTTTAGTGACGGTAAAGGAGACATTGCAAAATGTTTTAAATAAATGTGCTGAAGTTGAAGCCTGTGGCATAACAAATCAGCGAGAAACAACAATTGTTTGGTCTAGGGAAACAGGGGAGCCTATATATCCTGGAATTGTTTGGCAGGACAGAAGAACAAGTTCGTACTGTGATAATCTTAAGTCAGAAGGACATGAGGAAATTATTAAGAGCAAAACAGGCTTAGTGTTAGACCCTTATTTTTCAGCCACAAAAATAAAATGGATTTTAGATAATGTAGATGGAGCGAGAGAGCAAGCAGAAGAAGGTAAGCTTGCATTTGGAACTATAGATTCATACCTAATTTATAAACTATCTGTTGAAAAAAATCATTTCACTGATGTAACAAATGCATCAAGAACTTTGTTATTTAATATTCATGATATGAGTTGGGATAAGGATCTTTTAGATATTTTTGACATCCCATCATCAATGTTACCAACAGTTCTTCCATGTGATGGAGAGTTTGGAACAATTGAATATGATGCTAATAAGATTCCAATTAAAGGAGTTATCGGAGATCAACAGAGCGCATTAGTTGGACAAAATTGTTTTAGTGGCGGTGATATGAAGTCAACATATGGCACAGGATGCTTTTTAATGGTTAACACAAAGGAAAAACCTATACACATCAAAGAAGGATTATTAACTACTGTTGCATATGAGATTAATGGAGAAGTCTGTTATGCAATCGAGGGAAGTATTTATTCTTGTGGAAATATTATCCAATGGTTAAGAGATAAGATGAAATTTTTCGATGATGCAAAAGAAAGTGAAAAATATCTTAGTAAGCTAGGCAATTCTAATAAAGTTCTTTTCTTACCAGCCTTTAATGGACTTGGTGCACCATTTTGGGATCCTGACATTAGAGGGGGTTTTCATGGTATTACTCAAGATACTTCGATTGAGGACATTGTAACTGCTGCATTTCATTCAATTACATTTCAAACCAAAGAAATCACTGATGTATTAGAGACTAATAATATAGAAATAAATAAGCTATTAGTAGATGGAGGCATGGTAGCAAACGGAACTTTTTGCCAAGTTTTATCTGATACGCTTCAAAAAGTCATAATTAGGCCGGAGAATGTAGAGTCTACTGCGTTGGGGGCATGTAAAGTGGCTATGATTGCATCTGGTGAGACTGATATAAACTTAGTTGGAGAAAATAAAACTTTTGATCCTGATGATTCTTTGAAAAAAGTATATGATGCTAGCTTAGAT
Organism: uncultured SAR86 cluster bacterium; assembly: GCA_902557965.1. Taxonomy (GTDB): domain Bacteria; phylum Pseudomonadota; class Gammaproteobacteria; order Magnimaribacterales; family D2472; genus SAR86A. The sequence continues at coordinate 21,360 of CACECK010000007.1, read as the reverse complement.
GCTTGGAGAAGCTACATTAAAATAAACTTATCTTGAATTAGCATAATTTAATTCTTTCTGATGAATCAAACTGATTAAACAAGTCAGTGTCATGACTAACAATTAGGCACGGAATATTTTTTTCTGATACATATTCCTTAAGGATGTCTCTCACATTCTTTGAATTTTCTTGATCTAGATTTGAAAAAGGCTCATCTAAAATAAGTAGGCTTGGTTCCATCATCAGCGCCCTGCAAATTGCAACTCTTTGCATCAACCCTCCAGATAACTCGTGTGGCATTTTCTGCAAGTGACTTTTAAGCTTTAAGATTTCAGTAACTTTAGAATAAAAATCAGAATTCTTTTTTTTGGATGCAAACAGTATATTTTTTTTAACATTTATATGAGGGAATAAAGCGAAATCTTGAAATACATATCCAATATTTCTTTCTTCAGGTAAGATAAACTCATCACTATTAGAAAGGATTTTATTGTTTAAAATAATCTCTCCAGACTGAGGTTCTTTTAATCCTGCAATAAAATTAAGCAGCGTAGTCTTTCCAATTCCACTCACACCTTCAACAACCCCAAAACTACCATTTGTAATTTCAAAGGATAAATCTTTAATTAATAAATTATTTCTTAAAGAATAAGATAAATTTTTAACAACTATGCTCATAACTTATAAATCAATATATTCTAATTTAGATTTTTTTGCTTATTTATTTTATAAATACTTGTAAATACTTTTATTGAACAAAACCAAAAATATAACCAAAATATCGCTATTTTTTTAAACAATTGTCCAATAAGTTTTTTTATAAACTTTCTTTCATTTTAATACTTGTCAACAGAAAAAAATCATGGTAATGGGGGAGCATTAAAGCCTAATGCAAATAAAAGTACATAGCAGCATAATTTTAGCTAAGACATTGATATGCGGTGTTTTTATTCAAAACTGTACATTTTTTATACAGATCATACAAAAACCTTATTTTATGGCCTTTGTTGTGGTATAAATAAAGTTATCCATAGCTTTATCCACAGATTCTGTGGATAAAATAATTGATAAAAATGACTAAAATAAAATATCAAGCTTCACTTCCAATTGACTGGACCATTGCTCTTAAAAAAGAGTCTTTAGGCAATAGTCTTGATACCCCATTAAACAATGTCATCAAAGAACTTGAGCGCAATAAAGAAATTACACCTGATATAGATAGTATCTTTAAAGCTTTTGAACTTTGTAGTTATAAATCGACCAAAGTGGTTATCTTTGGACAGGATCCATATTTTCAAAAAGGTTATGCAAATGGTTTGGCTTTCTCAGTTGATCCAGATAAAAAAATACCAAGTTCCTTGAATAATATATTTAACGAAATTAAATCTGATACTGGAAATTTATTTGCTTTAAATGGTTATTTAAAATGCTGGGCAGATCAAGGTGTGCTTTTATTAAATTCCTCCCTTACAGTTGAAGAAGGATTTCCAGGATCTCATTCAAAAATTGGATGGAACGATTTTATAACCGATATAGTTAAAGTTTTAAGCTTTAAAGAAAATATTGTTTTTATGTTATGGGGGAATCATGCAAAAATTTTTGAACAATTTATCAATGAAGATAAAAATTTAATTTTAAGGTCTTCACACCCATCTCCATTGTCTGCATATAGAAGTTTTTTTGGTAATAAACATTTTTCAAAATGCAATTCGTACCTAACAAGCAAAAACATCAAACAAATAAATTGGTAAATTTAGATAATTTTAAGAACTTGAGGGTACTTTTGAATATCTGGAATTAAATCTTTCTTCGTTATTGCATTGAAGACCAATTTATCATCAATTTCAATTTTTTTACCAACAATCTTAATGTTTTCATTGGCACTATATTCACTAGTAGTTATGAATGTTAGAAAACTTCTTCGATCAATGCCCAGATATTTCATTCTAGCAACTATTTCTTGACCTCTATAACAGCCTTTATCAAAAGAAACCCTTAGTTTGTCGTAATTAAGTTCAAGCGGTCTGAATTTACCAATATCATTTGATTCTAGAAAGTAATTTCCGAGAATTTTGTTTCCAGCTTCCCAATTTTCAATAGAAATACAGGAATTAGATTCTCTCTCATTATTTGATATATAAACATATGTTGAGAAATGATCATTTTTAGCAAATTCTTTTAATTTTTCATTTTCATTAGATATCATTCCAATAACTTTTGAGCTAGTTTCTTCAAATGTAACTGAATTGAATTTTGCAAATGGAGCTAGTTCACTTAAAAGCGTTGAGCTGATTGAATTTTTTACTATAAAACTAAATCCTTTGCTAGATCTATTAATAATAAAATCTGCCATCACCAAACCCTTATGATTACAGATAGATGATAACTGAAACTCATTAACTGAAATTTTATTGATGTCTGAAGTGACCTGTCCTTGAAGAAGGTCAGTAACTTTTTCTTCCTCTCCAAGAACATCAATAACGCACCAGCTATCTAATTCCAGCGACCCGAATTTAATTAAGTTATTGAGATTGTTATTTTTCAAGTAAAATTATTAATTAAAATCAATATTTTAACTAATGAATCAAGAAATAAACAGAATACTCTGGAAATGCAGAAGAGGTATGAGAGAAATTGACTTATTATTACGAGAATTCTCTCAAAATAAGTTAAATGAATTAAATAAAAGTGACATTGATATTTTTAATGAAATTTTAAACTATGATGATCAAAGATTGTATGACTTCATTTTTAAGAAAGAGCCCTTAGATAATAGAATGCATGAGAAATTTATAGAAACCAATTTAAAAAAATTTAACGATCAAGGAAACTTTTAGCCTTATACCTTGTCTGAAGTTAATGGAAGCATAATATTATGAGTAAAAGTTCAAATAATAATGATTCCGAGCTTATTGAAAAAGTTAAAAACGGTAATGAAGGAGCATTTAATTTTTTAATGAATAAATATTATCCAAGGGTGTATGCATCTTTATTTTCTTTTACAAAGTCTAAAGAAGACTCAGAGGATCTTACACAACAAACTTTTTTAAAAGTTTGGCAACAAATTTCTACTTTTAGGGGGGATAGTGCTTTCTTTACATGGGTTTATAGAATAGCAATCAATTTAGCTAAAAATTATGTTGCAAGCTCCTCATACAAAAAACAAAGAATGAATACTTCTATAGAGGATGGTGAAATTGAAATTAGATCATATGAAGGATCAGAACTTAGTCTTATTCATGATGAATCAATGAAAGATATTAGAAATTTTATAAATACTTTGCCAGAATCACTAAAAACAGCATTTACATTAAGAGAGCATGATGGCTTGAGCTATGAGGAAATTAGTAAAATCACTGAAACTCCAATTGGAACTGTCAGATCTAGAATATTTAGAGCGCGAGAGGCTGTCGTAGATTTTATAAATAAGGAGTTAACAAGTTATGAGTGATATAAAAGAAAGATTGTCTGCTCTTTATGATGGAGAGCTCGACAGCAATGACATTGACTCTGTTTTAGAAGAACTAGAGGCAGACAATAATCTTCAGAAAACCCTATCACTATATAGCTTAATAGGACTTTCATTAGCAAATGAAAATAAAGTAACTGATATTAATGACTTCAAGATAGAAAAGAATAAAAATATTTTTACAAATATATGGTTTTCTAACACATTAACTGCAGCAGCATCAATTATTTTGACATTATTTGTTGTTAACTATGCAGATTTTTCTCGAATGAGCATTAGTGTTGATTCAACCAATAAAATTGCATCAGCAGTCAGCAGCAGAGAAGCAAAAGAAATAATTTCTAACTCAGATGAATATCTCGTTGATCATATTATGAGCGTTATAAACGACCCTTCATTCATGAATTCAAACACTATTGATTTAAAAAATGTTGGCTATGCAGCGGGCAGAGCAGGAAACGTAGGTTATTCTAATGGTAATGAAAAGTTTCAATTACGCATTGAAAATAAAAACTTTGGCCTTAAAAAAATAAGATACTGGAAGCATGGAAATAAAATGATATATATAGTGCCAATATCTAATGGAAGGGTTGTAACTTTATATGGTAATTTATCAGCATCCTCTGCCATAGAAATTGCTAACTCAATCAATTAACAAAAACAATACAACAATCATGATAAATAAAAAAATAAAGCATCTATTCTTATACTCGATCATCATCTTTTCATATAATACTGGTTTTGCTGCACTACCTGAGAATATTTCTGAACTTGTTGATAAATCTGCTCCGGCTGTGGTGAACATTACTGCAAAAAAAAGAAGTATCTCAGAGATCTTCATATGGATATGGTGGTATTCCTGATGAAATGCTCGAAAGGTTTGGCATACCAAGAGAATTCAGGGAAATGCCTCAACAAAGAAGAGAAGCAACATCTTATGGTTCTGGATTCATATTGAAGGATAATTATATTTTGACAAACTTTCATGTAGTTGAGGATGCCACAGAAGTTACTATTTCACTGTCAGATAGAAGAGAATTCTCAGCAGAAGTTATAGGCGTTGATCCTCTTTCTGATCTTGCAGTTTTAGAGGTAGATGATAACGATTTGCCTACTGTGAATGTTGGTAATAGTGATCAATTACGCGTTGGTGATTGGGTTATTGCAATTGGCTCACCTTTTAGCTTTGATTTCTCAGTTACTGCTGGAATAGTTAGCGCAAAAGGAAGAAGCATTCAAAATAATAATATTGGAAATTACGTCCCATTCTTGCAAACAGATGTTGCAATTAATCCTGGTAATTCTGGCGGACCTCTATTCAATTTAGATGGAGAAGTTGTTGGTATTAATTCTCAAATTTATTCTAGAAGTGGCGGCTATCAAGGATTAGCTTTTGCAATTCCTATAAATGTTGCAATTGATGTTGCTGATCAAATAATAAATAGTGGAGAAGTTGCTAGAGGTTATTTGGGTGTAAGAATGAGTGAAGTCGATAGCGATCTCGCAGATGCTCTTGGTATGGAAAAGCCATACGGTGCTCTGATTAATGATGTTGAAGAGGGCGAATCAGCGGATATGGCTGGATTATTGCCTGGCGATGTTATTGTAGAATTTGATAACAAAGAAATTAAGTTTAGTTCAGATTTACCTCATGTCGTAGGCCAAATAAAACCAAAAACCAATGCTAAAGCATCTATCATTAGAGATGGAGAAAAAATTGAGCTTGATTTTGTGCTTGGTGAACTCCCGGTAAATCAAGAGGCTTTTGTGCCAGCTAAAGCTAATACATCTTCTGATCCTATTGGTTTAAAAGTTGCAGACTTAGACAGAGAAAATCCTTCAATGGCAAATATGCCTGATGGGGTTATTATTTCTAGAGTTAATCCGAATTCACCAGCTTCAGGTAAGTTAAACCGCGGAGACCTCATAACCATGATCCAATATAGAGGAAAAAAGTTTGAAGTGTTTGATACCGAATCCTTTGACAATGCTATAGAAAATTTCTCGTCTGGTAACAAGATTGCTGTTCATGTCATAAGAAATGGCTCAAGATTAATAAGGTCTATAACACTAAACTAGTAGCAATATTTACTTATTTTTATACTTTGCTTGTAAAATAGCAGCAAATTATGAACAACATAAGAAATTTTTCTGTAATAGCCCATATAGATCATGGTAAATCTACTTTATCGGATAGACTTATTGAATACTGTGGTGGGCTATCTTCAAGAGAAATGGAAGATCAAATACTTGACTCAATGGATATTGAAAGAGAAAGAGGTATAACTATAAAAGCCCAAGCTGTTTCTCTGAATTACACGCTTAATAATGAAGAGTATCAGTTAAATTTTATTGATACACCTGGTCACGTTGATTTTTCCTATGAAGTTTCAAGATCTCTGTCTGCATGTGAGGGAGCGTTGCTAGTGGTTGATGGATCTCAAGGTGTTGAGGCTCAAACACTTGCTAATTGTTATACAGCAGTTGAAGAGGGACTAGAAGTCGTCCCTGTCATAAATAAAATTGATTTACCTCAAGCAGAGCCTGAGAGGGTAAAAGTAGAAATTGAAGAAATGGTTGGCATCAATGCATCAGAATCTCCTTTAGTTAGTGCAAAAACTGGTGAAGGTATTGAATCATTGTTAGAAATGCTTATTTCAGATATTCCACCTCCTGAGGGAGACTCAAAAGAAAAACTTCAAGCACTAATAGTTGACTCATGGTTCGATTCATATTTGGGAGTTGTATCATTGATACGAGTAAAGAATGGTGTAATAAAAAATGGACAGAAATTTAAAATTCATTCAACCGGTCAATCGTATAACGTTGATGATATTGGAATTTTTTCTCCAAAAAAGATTTCAAAGGATGAATTATCAGCAGGCGAAGTTGGTTACTTGGTAGCTGGAATTAAAGAGATAAAAGGCGCTCCAGTTGGAGATACTATTGTTGAGTCAGGCGATGAAAGTACAAAAGCACTTCCAGGTTTCAAGAAGGTAAATCCAAAAGTATTCGCGTCAATATTTACCTTGAATTCCGACGATTATGAAAAATTTAGAGATGCGCTATCTAAGTTAGTTCTCAATGACTCGTCATTGATATATGAGCCAGAGATATCAGATGCACTTGGATTTGGTTTTCGTTGTGGTTTCCTTGGCACGCTTCATATGGAAGTAGTAAGAGAAAGGCTGGAAAGAGAGTACGACCTTGATCTTATATCAACAGCTCCATCTGTTGAGTATGAAGTTCTTAAAACTGATGGAACTATTATAAAATGCGATAATCCCTCTCAATTACCTATTCCAAATGAGATTGACGAGATAAGAGAACCTGTGGTCAATACTTCAATAATCTCACCAAAAGAATATGTTGGAAATATAATAACTTTATGCACTTCAAAAAGAGGTATTCAAAAAGATATGAAATACTTTGGAAATCAGGTTTCAATAACTTTTGAAATGCCATTATCATCAGTGATCATAGACTTTTTTGATCAAATAAAATCATCTACAAAGGGTTTCGCATCAATAGAGTATTCATTAATAGGCTTTCAAAAATCAGATTTAACAAAAATAGATGTACTAATTAACAATAATAAGATTGATGCCCTATCAATGATAGTTCACAAATCTTTTTCAGCTTCCAAAGCTAGAGAGATTGCTAAAAACCTTCAGAAATTAATTCCAAGACAAATGTTTGATGTTCCAATTCAAGTTGCTCTTGGTGCTAAAATTATTTCGAGGGAAACTGTAAAGGCATACAGAAAAAATGTGACTGCAAAGCTTTATGGTGGTGATGTAACTAGAAAAATGAAATTACTTGAAAAACAAAAACAGGGGAAGAAGAAGATGAAACAATTAGGTAAAGTTTCGATTCCTCAAGATGCATTTTTAAACTACTTTAGTTCAAATGAATAATATGATTACTGATCCATTATTTTTACTAGGTGTTTTTGGAATAACAGCCTCAGTAGTTGCTTGGATTAGATTTAATTTACAAGGCTTAACAACAGAACCATTTTTAGTAAAGTACCTTTCTTTTATTGGCTTAACTTCAGCTATTGCTCTGCTAATAAGCATTTTCACTAATTCAGGAGATCTAGGAATAATTTTGCTGGTTGGTGCTGTTATTTCATTTTTAGTGCTTTTGATTGGTATTTATTTTGCCAACGATGAAATAATTACATCTTCGAGAGGCTACTTCATTCCTTTGTTTCTGATTTTTATCTTAAGAACTTTTCTATATGAACCTTATCAAATCCCATCAGGCTCAATGGAGCCACAATTAAAAAAGGGTGATTTTCTCTTAGTAAACAAACATGCTTATGGACTAAAAATTAATAGAATTGGAACGCCCTCATTATTAAGAAATGATCCAGAGTATGGTGATTTAGTTGTTCTAATACCTCCGCACAATCCTGTGCCATACATAAAAAGATTAATTGGCAAACCAGGCGATGTAGTCAGAATTATTAATAAGAATATCTATATTAACGGAATAGCTATTGAAAAAGATTTTATTGAATCTAAGGAAACAAAATTAAAGAGGCGATATAAATATAGCTCAGGGGAAGTTATTACGAGAGAACTCGATGTTGTAATAGATTTGTATAATGAAAAGCATGGCGATGCTGATTTTATAGTTAAAAATACTAGAGGCCAGAATAAGCAATATCCGCAAGAGTGGACGATACCTAACGGTCATTATTTTGTAATGGGAGATAATCGAGATAATTCTAATGACAGTACTAAGGACGTAGGTTTTGTTCCTCGTGATAATTTTTTTGGTCGGGCTGATATCTTATTTATGACATGGGAGTGTTGGACTTGCTTGCCATCATTCAGTAAAGCTGGAAAGATCGATTAATGTCTCTTGAAAGCTTACAACAAAAGATTGGTTATGAATTTAAAGATAAGTCTTTGCTTAATCTTGCAATAACTCACAAAAGCTCAAATAATTTTGAAAATAATGAAAGGTTGGAGTTTTTAGGGGACTCAGTATTAAATTCTGTTATATCACAATATTTGTTTTCTAAATTTCCAAATGAAAAAGAAGGATTGCTAACCAGGATGCGTTCTCATTTAGTGAAGGGAGAGACCCTAACTGTGATAGCAAATGAGATGAATTTATCTGAATACATAAAACTTTCAAAAGGTACTGCAAATCTTTCACAAAATAGAAAATATTCAATTTTAGAAGGCGCAATTGAATCAATAATAGGCGCTGTTCTTTTAGACAGTAACTGGGAACAGGCAAATTCTTTTGTTCTAAATTTATTGCAGAAAGAATTAGCAAATATTGCTACGAATAAAGAATTTCGTGATTCCAAAACTGAACTTCAAGAATTAATACAATCTCAAAAAATAAACTTACCAAAATATCAGACAATCCCATCAAGCGAAGGATTTGAGTCATCTTTAGAATACAAAGATAACACTTTTATAGCTAAGGGAACCTCAAAGAGACAAGCTGAGAGTTCTGTTGCAAAAAAAGTATTAGCATTTATAAAACAAAAAAATGTCTAAAAAATACTGTGGTTATATCTCTATTATTGGCAAACCAAATGTAGGTAAGTCTTCAATAATTAATAAAATCTTAGAAAAAAAAGTATCAATAACTTCTAGAAAATCTCAAACAACTAGAAATAATATTCTTGGAATTAAGACAGATAAAAATAAGCAAATGATTTTTATAGATACTCCTGGTATGCATATAAAGTCAAAAAGAACTATGAATAAGATTCTAAATAAATCTGCACAAAGCATTATAGAGGACTCTGATTTAGTACTCTTTGTTCTTCAAAGATTAACAATAGATGCAGAAGATAGATCAATAATTTCAAGATTAAGAGATACCAATCCATTAACAATCTGCGTAATAAATAAGATTGATCAAATAAAGGACAAAAATCAACTCTTACCTTTTATCAATAAACTCGCAATGGAGCATGAGTTTGATTCAATAATTCCAATATCTGCTGAAACAGGACAAAATCTCGAAGAATTGGTTGAGCTAATAAAGAAAAACTTACCTGAAAATAATCATATATATGATGAAGAACTTAGCATTGGTGAGGACAAAAATAGGTTCATGATATCTGAACTTATTCGTGAAAAGATTATTAGAAAGCTGGGAGATGAATTGCCGCATGATACATACGTAGATATAGAAGACATTAAAGAAAAAAATAATATTACGCATGTTAATGCAACAATTTTTGTTAACCGTAAATCACAAAAACAAATAGTTATTGGATCTGGAGGAAAGAATCTTAAAATCATTGGTGAACAAGCTAGAGTAGATATAGAAGAATTACTACAAACTAAAGTCTTTTTGAAAACATGGGTAAAAGTTAAGAAGAACTGGAATACTGATACAGGCTTTATTCATAGCTTGGGTGTGGGTACTAATCATGAGTCAAGTTAATACTGACGAATGTTTTTTACTGCATCAAAGGCCTTATGGTGAAACCAGCATAATTTCTGAAGTTTTTACTAAAAATAATGGCAAGATATCACTTATTGCAAAAGGTGCTAAAAAACCAAAATCAAAATTTTTTGGATACTTAGTTCCTTTTTATAAACTGAGTATCACATACTCAGGCAGATCTGAATTAAAGACTTTAACAAATATAGATAGAGACTTATCTGACTTTAATAATACTCTATCAAAGAAAAGTTACAGCTTATTGTATATAAACGAGCTTCTAATCAGACTCTTACCAAAAGATGCTTCACATCTAGAGTTATTCAACTTGTATGACAATTTTTTGGAAGAAGTTAGCAGCAGAAAGGATATTGAAATTGTTCTCAGACATTTTGAACTAGACCTTCTTGATATGCTTGGTTATGGATTAGATTATGATAATGATATAGATAATAATAATCCTATTATGGCTAACGCTAGTTATAAATTTATTTCTGAAAAAGGTTTTAAAGAATCAGACAATGCTGGATTATTAGGCGAACATATAATTAATATAAAAGAAAGAAATCTTGACAAAGTTCCAAGAAAATCCTTGAAAGAAATAACAACAAAAGCAATACGGTTTTGTTTGGATGGTAAAGAGCTAACCAGTAGAGAAATATTTAAATCAATCAAAAAATGATATTTGGCATAGGAACAGACATCGTCGATGTCAAAAGAATCAAAAAAATGAAATCTATTGATTCATTTGCAAAGAAAATTCTAGGAGACAATGAGCATTTAAAATATTCAGCACTATCAGATTCAAAAAAGATATTTTTTGTAGCAAAACAATTTGCTGGTAAGGAAGCTTTTGCAAAAGCAATTGGGACTGGCATTTCTGGTGATATTAATCTCAAGGGAATTGAGATACTTAGAGATGATAAAGGCAAACCAATATTTAACTTTGATAAGAGGATACGAATGCACTTAGATCATTTGGGAATTATAGATTCGCATGTTAGTCTTTCTGACGAAGAGGAATATGCTTTGGCATTTGTTATATTAGATAAATGAAAAATATAATTTTACTTGGACCACCAGGCGCTGGAAAAGGAACACAAGCTGACTTGATTTGTGATTTATGCAACGTACCTAAAATTAGTACTGGAGATATGCTCAGAGAAGCAGTGGCATCTGGTAGCGCACTTGGTAATGAAGTTTCAAATATTCTAGACAGTGGCGCCCTTGTATCAGATGAAATTATAGGATCTCTTATAAAAGAAAGGCTAACTATGCCAGATTGTGAAAATGGATCACTATTTGATGGAGTTCCAAGAACAACAGGACAAGCTCAGCAGTTAGCAGACATGAATATTAAATTTACGCATGTAATAGAAATACACGTAGATGATCAAGATATAGTTAAGAGAATGTCAGGGAGAAGGGTGCATCCAGGCTCAGGCAGAAACTATCATATTGAATATAATCCACCTGAAAATGAAGGGTATGACGATATCTCAGGTGAGCCTCTTATCCAAAGAGAAGACGATAAACCAGAAACCGTTTTAAAAAGATTGGGTGTCTATCATGATCAGACTAAACCGTTAACTGATTTTTATACAAAACAATCAGAAGCTGGGTTTCTAAAATTTTTTAGGGTTGATGGATCAAATACTGTAAGTGGGGTTTTTGAAAGTATTTCAAAACAGCTTTAAATGAATATTTTAGGATTTCAAAGCTCTGGAGATGAGACGTCAGTAAGCATAATGATTGGTGAAGAGATTAATTCTTTCAATTATTCTCATGATCGAAAAGAAAGACCTAAGTGGAACATGTTTTTAGAAAACATTGGAATTCATAGTCAAACACAACTTCAGGATATAGATCTATTTGCTTTTGCAGACTGTCAAGCCTCTTATACAGCCACAAGAACAATTGCCAGTTATCTCAAGGGTATGGCAATAGGGCTTGAAAAGCCTCTTATTGCTATAGAAGATAACAATGAACTTACAATTGATTCTTCAGATGTCGTAAAGCTTGCAAAAGAGAAATTTTTAAAAGCCAATTCCAATGTTGAGCAATTTCATCCCAATCTAGCTAATCCAAGTTATTCTTTAGATACAAAATATAAAAAAATAAATGACTGATTATTTTTTAAGTTTTTTACTAGGAATTATTCAGGGACTAACCGAGTTCTTACCTATTTCTAGTTCAGCCCATTTACTTTTTCCAACATTAATCTTTGGTACAAATGACCTAGGATTGTCATTTGATATTGCAGTACATGCCGGCACATTAATCGCGGTTATATCTTATTTTCGACTTGAAATAATCTACATGCTTAAATCTATTTCAAGTAATGATGTCACTTTGAGCGACTATAGAAAATTAACATACATGTTGATCATTGCAACAATACCCATAGTAGCAGTTGGTCTTGGATTCTCAGATTTTATTGAGGCTAGGATATTTAATATTTCTTCAATTGCGATAGCTAACTTAATATTTGCAATAGTACTTCTTATAGTTTTTATAAACAGAAAAGAAAATGTAGCAATTTTTGAAATAACTTTAAAAGCCGCTTTAGTTATTGGCATTTTTCAATGCTTGGCCTTAATTCCTGGAGCTTCCAGATCTGGTATGGCTATAACTGGCGCAATTTTAATAGGGTTGAATCTAAAGGATGCTTCTAAATTTGCATTTTTACTGAGCATACCGACTATAGCAGGAGCATTAGTTTTTTTATTAGTTGATTTAAACCAAATAAATTTTAATTATGTGAATATGTTTATAGGTTTTTTTGTTTCGCTTTTTGTTGCTTTTTTTACAATTAAATTTTTCTTAGCTTTTGTGGATAGAATCGGCATGATACCTTTTGTAATATACAGAATGATTCTTGGCTTGGTCTTATTATTAGTTATATAAATGCAGATATATGCAAGCGAATCAAACCTAGATGATAATGTTTTAGGAATTGCAGAAAGCTTAGATTCCAAAATTATCAATAAAATACCTATAGAGCCTCATTTGCAATACGATTCAGCTGGCCTAGCATTAATAACAGATCCATTGAATATTAGATCAAAAATTCATGTAGATTTTTTAAAAGGAAAGGTTGGCTGGAGAATAAAAAGATCCCAGCATGAAAGCAATCTTAAAAAAGCATTAGGAAAAAATAAAGATAGCATTACTATTTATGATGCTACAGCAGGCTTTCTAGCAGACTCAATGATTTTTTTGTCTCTTGGGCATAAAGTAATCGCTATAGAAAAAAATAAAATTGTCTTTCATCTTGTAAACGATGCCATCAAAAGAGCATCAAAAGAATTAGAATTTATAAATAAACTTGATTTTAGATGCGGTGATTCATTCAATTTATATCAAAGCCTTAAAGACCAATGTGATATCGTATATCTCGATCCAATGTATCCAGTTACAAAAAAGAATCAAAAAAAATCTGGAGCTATTGAAGCAATCAAATTCTTACAGAAACAAGAAAATTTTATAGACGACAGCGAGGAACTAATTAACAAATTTCTTAACAATGATTTTAAAAAAATTATTTTAAAAAGACCTTTAAAATCGAAAAAAAAATATAGTAATATTAATTATCAGGTAAAAGGGAGCACAACACGTTTTGACATTTACTTATGAAAATATCTGATTCTGACACATCAAGAATAATTGAAATGGCATGGGAGGATAGGACTCCATTTGATGCTATTAAAGCTCAATTTGGATTATCGCATGATGATGTTGTAAATTTGATGCGAAGTAATTTAAAAAAAACAAGCTTTAAAGTATGGCGAGAACGAGTTAGGGGCAGAAAAACAAAACACTCTGAGTTAAGAAGTTTCAAAGTTGGAAGGCATCAATCATATGACCAATCAAAACATCGAAAGAGATAAGATAAAATTTACAAATTTATATAAATCTTTTTTCTCTGATCTATTGCAAACAGAGATAGAAATTACTAATGATCAGGTTTCAATATTTGAAAAATCAGTCGACAACTCTGATCCTGCATCAGTTGAACTTCAATGCAAAACAGATACTTATTTAGTAGCTTTTTGGGATGGCTACTCATTAGCTGAGACATTTGAGACCAAGCATTACAATGATGCTTTATCAAAATACAAAAAGTTTGCGAAAAAGTTAGCTAAAAATTTAAGAAGGTTCTAAAAAAATGCGGCTAAAGCCGCATTTTTATTACTAAAACAAGTGTGCAGTTTAGTATCCGCTATCATCATTACTACCACCATCAGAGGATGCATAATGTGATTTAGGCTTAAACATTCTGTCATCAGTAGCAGAAGCAGCCCCGTGATATCCTTGATCAGCAGGCATATAAAAAGTTAATCCTGGATATTCATAGAATTCATGTGTGTGTTCTGAACCACCTTGGGAAGTTAGATATACTTTATAGGTATAGCCTGATGCTCCTTTAAAAGGGCCTTTAGATACAGTGCCTTTTACTTGCATAGCAGTAGTGGCATTTGTTATATCAATGTTAGTCATATCATAAGATGCTACCTTCACTATTTTCCCTTTGGTGTACATACCGCTATGAAACTCACAATGTGGATATAAGACCTCAGGTGTATCTGAGCTAACCGTTAGAGTTAATGTACCGGCATCCCATCCCTCAGCAGTACCAATGTCTGCACTACTATCCATATCGTTAACTTCTGTTGATAAAAGGAAAGGGTGATTAGATGTTACTGTGCTAGTTGGATCAAATTTAATTACATCACCTTCTTTTACATAGATAATAAACTCAGTATCTTTAGCGTTGACATTATCAACACTGTAATAAGAACTTCCACTATGTGTAAGTTTATATGTTGTATTAGAAATCTCTGCTTCGTTGTCTGTTATGGTGCCTCCATCCCAAGAGGTATTTTCGTTAATCCAATCAATAGTATTAAAAGTGAGCTTATCAATCTCAGTAGAAGTAGATGTTCCATCCATTACTTTTTTCATTAAATCTTTAAGCTCTGACATACCAGCTTTTGCAAAATGCGAGTGGGAGTTAGAGGAATCATTTGCATTTATTTTTTGCATATAAGCTGATATGCCAGCTGAAAGACTTACTAGTTGATCACTAGAGGGGGAAAAATCAGTATCTAAGTTAGAAAGGGTATTTTTAATAAAAGTGGTGTCTCCTAAAGAGGTCTCACTTCCAGACCTATTATAAATAGCTGCAGCAAGTTTATTACCAGCGTTATCTCCAGAAAATGTATGTATATTATTTAAAACCTCCAACATCACCAATATTTGAGTATTAACCACAGCGGCTTTATTTTGTGCTGAGGTACCCAGGCTAGCAAATGGGTTGTTGTATCTGATCATGTATTCAGAGCTCAAACCAAGTTTTTCCTTGAAAGTGTTATATTGAGTGCTGTTGTCGTAATCATTCATGATTGAACTCAATGGCGTGACAACAAAATTTTGATCTGTAACAGGTTGACCAAGGGACAAACTAAAACTATCACTAAATTGAAGATTAGTAACAGGGTCAAATCCACCTTCACCACGCAATACTCCAGTCGTCCCTGAGTCAATTGTTAAAGAAAAAGTTCCATCTTGTGCAGTCGTTGAAGTAAAACTTGCTCCACTGCATGTTCCTGAAGTAACCTCTATGCAAACTGTTGCACTTTGTATTGGTCCTGCACCTAAAAGTGTTCCATCCATACCTTCAGTAGTTACATCATCAGAGGTATCATTTGTAACGGTTACTGTAAAATCTCTTGTAGCCGTGAGAGAACCATCAGATACTCTTCCAGTTACTTCGTATACATTATTTGTATCTGAATCTGTTGGATTTTCATAATCCGGTGCGGTATTAAAAGTTACAACACCGCTTGAAGATACAGAAAAAATACCTCCATCATTTCCAGCTAATGAGTAGGTTAGGCTATCCATATCAGGATCAGTTGCTGTAATTGTAAATGCAGCTGTTTGATTTTCCATAACAGAAAAGCTTGTAGTTGTGTTTGTTATTGTTGGTGTTCTATTTGTATTACCATAGCCGCCGCCACTACCATCGTCGCTGCTACCGCCACCGCCACCACCTCCGCCACATGAGACGATGATGAAGATACTTGTCAATAGAACTACCCTGTTTGAAGTGTTCATATATTCTCCGTTAAGATTAAATGCCGGTGGGTTTGCAGTTTGTAAAAAAATACTAGTGCCCAAGTATATTAAGACTGCAACAAAATGGCTTGTAGTGAATTAAACAAAAAAGTTATATAAACAGTCAAATATTTATTATTTACTATTAAATCAATACATACAGCTACATATTATTGTAGTTTCACTACATATCAATGTGTTCAAGCTAATATTATGTGTAAGAAAAAATTATATAGCTTCTATATATTTGTATAATTTTATAAATGATATATAAAAGAAATTTAAATATTATTTTTTTTGCATTTGTATTATTTTCATGTGGTGGTGGATCAACTGGAGACTTAAATCAAAACAGCTCTCAACCACTTTCAATAAACATTAGCGGATTAATAAATCCTAGCACTAGCTATCAAAGACAAACAATAAATATTTCTTCAGATAATCTTGATTGCACTTATAGCATTTTTTTAGATGATAACAATAACAATTTGTATCACATTAGCTCTACAGATAATAAAAACTTTAATTTTAGAAATCCAATTGTTTATGACAAAAATAATAATTTTCAAATGGTTGTGGAAACTATTTCAACACCAATATGCCCTGGTGCATCAAAAACCATTCCACTATTAGTTAATAAATTTGAAACCAAGTATTCTCTTGTGCCAACAAATATCGGTGATCTTGAAAGTAATTTATACAAAGTTGCAGATATTGGTTTTGACGGAATCATTATAAAAGATAGATTTTCTGCAACAATTTGCTACCCAACGCCAAATGACTGTGTGTATTACGAAAATGAATTATTTGGACAAGATGCTCATAACATGGTGCAAGGTGATTTTAATGGAGACGGTTTCGAAGATTTCGCTGTTGCTTGGGCATACTTTCCCCACACAATAGAACCGTCACAAAAAGTTAATGCTCCTATAAATATATACCTCAATGATGGTAACGGGAGGCTAATGGAAAATTTAGATATTTATCAGTCTGGAACTCCAACAAACCATCCATTTGCTTACAGAACTATTGCAGCTGATTTTAATGGAGATGGTGTCGATGATATTTTTGCAGGCTCAATGGGCATTCAATACAGATCAGAAGATTATACAAAAAATTTTATTAATCCATATCCGCACCTGCTTCTATTATCGAATCAAGATGGAAAATTTGTTGATGCGTCCTCACAAATTGAAGATCAAAATAATGGCGAAGGCCAATTATGTAATTTTGCACATGATGCCAGCTCAGGTGATCCTGATGGCGATGGTGATATAGATATTTTTGCTTGTAATATTTTAAATATTAATGATGGTTTGGGTAACTTCAACATGCATGATTATATTAATCTTGAATGGCAAAGAAACAATCATTATGGCAATCCAATGTCTTCACTGATGGTCGATCTAAATAATGATAATTATGATGACATTCTATTTTGGAATTTTGATAACAGAAGTAACTGGTCAAGTGCTCAAGAAGGATATATTTTATTAAGCAATAACTCTGCGGACATTTCATTATGGGATCTAGTAATATTACCAGCAGGTCCATTTGGCTTTGATCATAATAAATATAATCATGCTGCTTCTGGTGATTTAAATAACGATGGCTTTAATGATGTCGTTGTTTCTATAACTAGAGATTTACCATATTACGAGGGAGCGTATATTCAAATTTTAATTAATGATGGCTTTGGAAATTTGGTTGATGTTACCAACTCAAATTTCTCTGACCAACCTCGATCTAATAGCCATCATGGCGAAGGTAATATTTATTTGAGAGACATGAATCTTGATGGTAATTTGGACATAATTCATTCTACTAGAGACTATAGTAGTGGATATCATGGATCACATATTGCTATGAATGATGGAAATGGTAATTTTATTTCCTTAAATAATGATGAACTTCCAAATAAACCTGATCCTGGTTATAACAACTATGATTTTTTAATGAAGGCATTACCACTAAATATTGATGATGAAGGATGTATCGATTTTGTATCAGTAACCGATGCTGGGTGGGAAAATAATCAAAACGAAACAAGTAATTATTTTTTTTCTGTCCTAAATATAGATTGTAATTTTTAGTTGGTGCCCCATATCTGAGTCGAACAGATACTCCCGAAGGAACGCGATTTTGAGTCGCGCGCGTCTACCAATTCCGCCAATGGGGCTAGCGAAGCATTGTAGCTAAGTATTATCTAATTTAAAATCAGCATTTCATGAAAACTTCTGACTTTGATTATCATTTACCAGAAGAACTCATTGCTAATTATCCTTTGGATAGCAGAAGTTCTAGCAGGTTGCTAATCCATTCTGAAAATATTGAGCATAAGCACTTTACAGATATTGTAGATTATTTAAGTAGTGGTGATCTTTTGGTTGTAAACAATACTTCTGTAATACCAGCAAGGGTATTTGGCACAAAAGAATCGGGTGGAGCTGTTGAGATTATGCTTGAAAGAATTATGGAAGATAATAAAGCGCTTGTTCAATTACGTTCTAATAGAAGTATCAAAATTGGAGCTTTAATTTATTTAGATTCGTATCAAGTTGAATGCATAGAGAGGCAAAAGAATTTCTACATATTGCAATTTGATTCATCACCCTTAAAAGTTTTTAATTCCATTGGACATGTTCCTCTTCCACCTTACATCAAGCGTCATGATGAAGATTTAGACAAAGAGAGGTATGCAACTGTTTATGAAGATAAAGAACTGCAAGAGTCTGTAGCTGCACCAACGGCTGGACTGCATTTTGATGATGAATTGCTAGAGAAAATAAAAAAAATGGGCGTAATCATTGCCTCTGTCAATTTAAGCGTCGGAGCTGGCACCTTTCAACCAGTAAAATCTGAAAACATAGAAGAACATAATATTCACAGTGAGTATATTGAAGTTAGTGATGAAGTAATTGATTTAGTTCATAAAACAAAAAAATTAGGAAATAAAGTTTTTGCAGTTGGAACAACTGCGACTAGAGCTCTTGAAACTGCATTTATGAAAAATAGCAAAAGTGGATATAGTGGCTATACAAAGTTATTTATATATCCAGGTTTTAAG
This sequence comes from uncultured SAR86 cluster bacterium, assembly GCA_902557965.1. Lineage (GTDB taxonomy): Bacteria > Pseudomonadota > Gammaproteobacteria > Magnimaribacterales > D2472 > SAR86A. The sequence goes on along the minus strand of CACECK010000007.1, from coordinate 2,298 downwards.
TTCAAAGTCGTCGATAGACTTATTACTAATTTTCATTTACCACGATCATCTTTATTAATGCTTGTATCTGCATTCATTGGCTACGACAATATGAAGGAGCTATATAAAACTGCAGTTGATGAGAAATATAGATTCTTATCGTATGGCGATGCGATGTTGCTAAAGAAAAATGAAATTTAATTTATTGAATAAGTCAGATTTTGCTAGAAGAGCAGAATTAGAATTTGCTAGAGGTAATATTCAAACACCAGCTTTCATGCCTGTTGGGACTAATGGTACCGTTAAAGGTATGACCGTAGAGGATTTAGAGTCCACAAATTCTGAAATCATACTTGGTAATACCTTTCACCTAATGTTGCGACCTGGGGATGAGGCAATTCGTGACTTGGGAGGACTGCATAAATTTTCTAACTGGAAACGACCAATACTTACTGATTCAGGTGGTTTTCAAGTTTGGAGCCTTGGTGATTTAACAAAAATAACTGAAGAGGGGGTAAGGTTTTCTTCCCCATACGACGGCAAGAAGATTTTCATGACACCAGAGGACTCTATACGAATACAACAAAACTTGGGGTCAGATATCGTCATGGCTTTCGATGAGTGCACTGATTATCCTGCATCACATGAAGATGCTAAAACGTCTATGGAGCTCTCGATGAGGTGGGCCAAAAGATGTAAAGAGGCACATAAATCAAATTCAGCTCTATTTGGAATCGTTCAAGGAGGAATATATAAGGATTTAAGAGAAGAATCTTTAAATAAATTAACAGCAATTGATTTTGATGGTATTGCGCTTGGCGGGTTAAGTGTTGGTGAATCAAAAGAGGAAAAAACTGAAATATTAGAATTCATGTCTGATAAGTTACCTGAGGATAAACCAAGATATCTTATGGGCGTTGGCACGCCTGAAGATATTGTCGAAGCTGTAAGATATGGGATTGATATGTTTGATTGTGTTTTACCTACAAGAAATGCAAGAAATGGGCAATTGTTTACATCTGAAGGAGTAATCAATATTCGAAATGCAGAATATAAAAATAGTGATGAGCCTATTGATAAAAACTGTGAGTCAAAAGTATCTCAGAATTACAGCAGGGCATATTTAAATCATCTACAAAGAACAAATGAAATGCTTGGCTCTATGTTAGCGACATACCATAATATTTATTACTATCAGTCTTTGATGGAGGATATTAGAAATTCAATAAAAGATAATTTATTCGAAAAGTTTCTAAAAGACTTCTATAATAGGCGCAATTTAGATATGCCCGATGGGCCGATATAGGAAAATTTATGGAAACACAATCTTCATTATTCTCACCGTTATTATTTCTTGGCATGATGATGCTATTTATGTACATCTTTATCATTAGACCACAGTCAAAAAGAAATAAAGAAATTAGTGAGATGTTAGAAAATTTGCAAGTGGGATCTGAGGTAATAGCGGCAAGCGGTATTCTTGGAAAAGTAAAGAGTATCAATGGTGAGTATGTTTCTATTGAAGTTAGTGAAACTGTAGTTTTTAAACTTCAAAGATCTGCAATTGCCAATATTCTCCCTAAAGGCACTATAGAATCGATAAAATAAAGTGAATAAGTTTTCTATATATCAATACTTACTAATATTAATAGTATTGGTATTGGGTGCTTTATATGCGTTACCAAATTTATATCCAACTCAACCGTCTATTCAAGTAGCATATACTGACTCAGCAAGATCAGCCGATCAATCTTTATTGAATGACCTAGAGCAAATTTTAGATGAATCAAAAGTGCAGTACGATGATATGTTTCTTCGAGAAAACAAGATCGTTATAAAGCTGCCAGATGTTGATACTCAAATTGAATCAAAGACTATTCTGCAGCAAACGTTACTTGATAGGGTAATAATTGCCCTAAATCTTGAGCCTTCCACACCACAATGGTTAAAAGATTTGGGTGGAAATCCTGTAAAACTTGGCCTAGATTTATCTGGTGGAGTTCACTTTCTCTTAGAAGTAGATATTGATACTGCTCAACAAGGCAGACTAGAACTTTTACTAGATACTTATAGAAAAACATTTAAGGACGAAAAAATTAAATACGAAAGCTCATCTATTAAAGACCTTGCTTTATTTTTTCAATTTTCAGATAAGACTAGTTATAACAAAGCACTAAAAAAATATAGAGACGAAAGTCTTGGAATTGCTGGCATCCAATACATCATTACAGAAAAACCTAGTTCTAATATTTTGCTTTTAGAATATTCTGATATTGCTCTTAGAGAAATTAGAGATTATGCAGTTGGTCAAAACCTTAC
>CACECK010000006.1 GCA_902557965.1 uncultured SAR86 cluster bacterium | reverse complement strand
ATAAATTATTATAAGAGTTTATTATAAATTATGAATTTAAACAGCACCATAAACGAAGATAAGGTTTATCGGCATTTATCAAATAGCAACAAAATAAACGGCATTGTTCATATAAGTCATGGTATGGCAGAACATATTGGAAGGTATAAGTGGCTAATTAAAAAACTAAACAATGATGGTTTTCACGTTATTGCTATTGATCACAGAGGTCATGGAAAAAGAATAAATAATAGTCTTAAGGGATACTTTGCTGACAAAAATGGATGGGATTTAGTTCTTGAAGATTTGATTAGCTTGATCAGTGACACTAAAAAGGAATTTCCTAATCATAAACAATTCTTAATTGGCCACAGCATGGGTTCATGGATTTCATTAGGCTTAATTCAAAAAGGTATAAGTTTAGATGGTTTGGTTTTATCAGGGTCATCAATGATCCCAATATCAGTGATAAATACTCAAAGAATCATTATTAGATTGCAAATGCTATTTTTTGGAAAAAAAGCCATTGGTAAATTTTTAGATAAAATTACCTTGGGCCAATATAATAAATTTTTTAAACCAAATAGAACAGAAAAGGACTGGATCTCTTCAGATGATGAAAATGTTGATGATTACATTAAAGATCCTCTGTGCGGATATCCAGTAACGATTGGTTTATGGAACGATCTATCAAGAGGAATGTTATCAGTCTTCGACTGTAATCAATATGAAGATTTAAATAAATCAATGCCCGTATACATCATTTCTGGATCTAAAGATCCAGTAGGTGGAAATGGATCGGGTGTAAAAAAATTATTTAATTTTTTAAATTCAATATTTAACTCTGTTCAACTAGATTTGATAGAAAATGCAAGACATGAGGTTTTTAGTGAAACTGATAAAGAAAATACCTACAATAAGCTATTAAAATTTTTTAATAAAATATGAAATTATTTCTATTATTTATCATTTCTATTTCTATTTATGTTCAATCTAACGAAATGGAGCGATTTGATTTAAATTACCAAAATGAAAATAGGCATTTTCTTATGTATGTTCCTAAAAGTGATAAAAAAATAAATAAAATTTTAATAGGTCTTCATGGATATACAGGCTCCGCCTCCGGATTTGAAATGGAAACAACTGGTGGCTTCAATAAAAGTGCAGATAAATATAACTTTATAGCTGTCTATCCCCAAGGTTCATTTTTTTATGAAAACTCATATGAAAGAGGCCAAATCTCTTCAAATTATGTTTCGTCATGGAATGATCTAACTGGATCAAAAACAAAAACCCCAATTGGAGAGACATGCGCAATTGATGCTGTTATGTATCCAAAATATCCAAATTGTAAAGGTACTAATGCTGGAAGATGTGCATGGACAAGCTGTGGCGATGATGTTGGCTTCATAAAAAATATTATTGATATGGTCAAAAAAAAATTCAATATTGATGATGTTTATATTGTTGGTATGAGTAATGGAGGAAAGATGGCACATGCACTAGGTTGTGCCTTTGGCAATGAAATAAAAGGTATTATAAATGTAGTAGGATCACCTCAATATGGATTAGCATGCAAACCTAAAGATCCTGTTAATTATATTATTTATGCAGGAAATAAAGACTTTGTCGTTCCGCCATTTGAAATAGTTTCTCACGATAAATATTTTTATACTCCGGTTAATAATATTACTGAAGAATGGTCAAAAACATTTGCTTGCAAAAACAAAAAGTCTATTAAATATGATAAAAATGATTTAATTCATGAAGAGATTTTTTCAAATTGCTCTGATAATGTTAGTGTAATTAGTCTTGTTAATATGGATAAAGGTCATTCATGGCCTGGAACAAAAGAGTCTGCAGGATTTTGTAAAACTGATAGTCAAAAGGAGATAAATCTAGATTCTTGTAAGCACATTGACAATGAATGGGGAAATGATTTCCTTCTTGAGAAATTATTTAAACTCTAGAATTCTATATATCTATATGTCATATAGCTTGAAATACTCACTTATAAAGGTATTATTATAAGAGAAACATATTTAAATATAGGGGAAATATTTATGTCTAGAGTTCAATTAAAACCACTTTTTGAAAGAAAAGTAGATCCATTGACGTCTGCTTTAAGAGAAGTTTTTAAAGATAATAATTTTGCAATGTCATGGCTTGGAGCTCTATCTTTAGGCATTGGCGTTTCAAATGCTAATAATTTAAATGCGCAAGATGATAATGTTGAAGAAGTAATAGTTACGGCATCTAAAAAAGAGCAAAGCGTTCAAGATATTGCAATGAGTGTTCAAGCTATCACATCAGCTGAATTAGAAAAAAAGAATATTAAGAATTTAGAAGACATTGCAAATCTTTCTCCTGCAGTTACGTTTAATAATGTAGGTCCTGGAAAATCTAATTTTTATATAAGGGGTGTTTCAGATGGCGCAATTATGAATAGTTATGCATCTCCTGAAGCAACAACTGCTTTATATTTAGATGAACAGCCATTAACAGCAGGAAGTTTGACTCCCGATCTACATGTGTATGATATTGAAAGAGTTGAAGTTCTAATGGGCCCTCAGGGAACTTTGTATGGTTCTAGCTCAACATCAGGTAACATTAAAATAATTACAAAAAAACCGGATCCAACTGCATTTGATGCAGGTGTGGACGTGGAATATGGTTCCATCACAGACGGAGCTAATGATGAATCACTTGAGGCATTTGTAAATATTCCAATTGGATCAAGTCTAGCCGCAAGAATAAGCGCTTATGATGTTCAAGATGGAGGTTGGATTGACAATAAACCTGCAAGTTTTACTTACCAAAATTATGGAATAAATTACACAATAGATAACACAACAGCTCCTTATAATGTTGCAAAAGATGACTACAATGATTCATCAAAAACAGGTAGCAGGATTAGGCTTGCAACTGCATTTGATAATTTTAATATTGATCTATCATTCTTGACACAAGAATCTCAATATAACGGCTCGTATGAAACTGATATCTTTACTGATGATCAGAGCGCTGCAATGCCTAAGAGAAGCAACACAAGATTTTCTCCCGAGAAATATGATGATGAATTTGATCAAATGTCAGTAACTATTAGCGGCTCAATTAATGATAATTTGGATGTAATTTTAACATCTTCGATTTTTGAAAGAGATACTGCTTATACATATGATTATGCTAGCTATGTTGAATATTATGCATATGCTGCATATCCAACTTATGTTTGTGATTACTATGATTATTATTACTACGGAAATATTTCAAATTGTAGAGATCCTAGAATGACCTATGCTCAGACCAATGATATTGAAAGAACATCCACTGAATTTAGAATTCAATCAAATAATGAATCTGGTTTTAATTGGATTCTTGGAGCATTCAAGGAAACTAATGAAAAGGTTACTGATGTTGACTATCTTCAACCTGGAAGTATATACCCAATCTTCTGGGAAGCAGATTTAGTTAGAAAAGGAGACATAGATGCAGTATTTGGTGAGGTTTATTTTGATGTATCTGATAAAACTGAGTTAACTCTTGGCTTAAGAAAATATGATCAAACAATGAACTTGGTTGCAAGTGATGGTTATTACGGATCATATGCTTATGGTATTAATACCTTAAACTTTAATTCGTCTGAAACCGGTTCAATACCTAAACTTTCTTTATCTCATGATATCTCTGATGACATTATGATATACGGAAGCTACTCTGAGGGCTTTAGACCATCAGGTGTTAATAGGCCTAGACCTTCTCAAGCAGGGCTAATTCCAGCAACGTATGACCCTGACTATCTAGATAGTTATGAGATTGGTGTTAAATCTTCCCTTAAAGATGGAAAGTTAATTCTTAATGGGGCTTTTTATAAAATGGATTGGACAGATTATCAAACATCAACTTACGATACTGATATTACCTCAGTTGCATATACTGAAAATGTAGGTAATGCAAAAATTAATGGCCTTGAGTTAAATATGATGTACTCATTCAACGATACTGCAGGCATGACCTTTTACGTAAATAAAATGGATCCTACATTATCACAAGATTATTATTACACCTCTGGAGAACTAGGTGCTGATGCTGGAAATAGGTTGGCGTATATGCCTGAACTCTCATATTATTTATCATTTGATAAAGAATTTGTTTTTATGGGCAAGCCTGCTTTTGTTAGCTTAGATCATTCTCATACGGGTAAAAGATTTACTTCTTATGAAAATGGAGCAGCTGAATTACCAGCTTATAATATTAGTAACTTAAGAGCAGGTATAGATAACGACAATACGTCACTTGAATTCTATATTACAAACTTGTTTGATAAAGATGCTTATTTATCACGATATAACGATTTTGTAGATGTTGGTGATTCTGGATATGCAGGCTTTGGATACAGAAGAACTGGAAGCAAGCCTAGGATTGTAGGTATAAGAATAAGATATAGATACTAATCTAAAATCTTCTTAAAGGTTTTTTCTAGTTGGTCAGGATCCTCAAAATAGGGGAAATGACCACATCCAGCTAATATAAATACATCTTCATCAAGAATAGCGTTTTGAAGAATTTCGTTATCAGGATTGTATCTAGCCAATTTATCTTTTTCACAGAATATGTATTTTACATTTTCAAAATTTTGAATTTGACTTTCCTGGAGTCTAAAGTTGGTACATGAATTTAGATCAATCGAACTAATTTCCTTTTCTGTCTGATTAAATAACCTTTTTAATGGATATAGTTTAATTTCTCTTTCAGGATCATCTTCAACTGTCTTGGTTCCGTATGGTGATTTTATAACACCCTTTGATCTGCCATAGAATCCTGAACCTTTTACACCAAAACCAGTTGTTTTAATTTCGGTTTCTGGCATTTTATAAATACCAAACTTCATAAGAAATTCAACAGCTTGATCTAAGTTGCCTTTTGCATAATCTAATAAAATATCACCTACTAAAAATGGATAAGCAATGTTCATGCATATGGTCATACTATTTTTATATTGAGTAGATAGATCTAGGGCAATAAGCCCACCCCAGCTATGACCTGCAAAAATAAGATCTTGCAAATTTAATTCATCTAAAACTTCTATGCATAACTTAGTATGACTCTCGACATCTTTAAATAATGGTCCTGTTGTATATCCATGGCCAGGAAGATCAATTGCTAAAATATTATATCTCTCTTCAAAACTATCCATTTTGAACATTGATAAGATCCGATGATCCATACCGGCGCCTGGAATAAATATAAGACTTTTTTTAGATGGATCTATTACCGTTTTAGTAAAGATATGAACTTTATGATTTTTTAATTGAATATACATTTTGTAATATTGAGTACATTAACAATATATTAATAAATAGCAATGGTATTGAAAAAATAACCATGATCCATTTAAAAGAGTCTACACCGTTAAGGTACATTAATAGAGTAGGCTGAACAACAAGCAATAATGCATACAAGACCCTTAGAGATTTTGAGCTACTCATATTAGATTTTTTCATAGACGCAGAAGCAAGAACATATGAAGCAGAGTCATATGTAGTGCACAAAAATATTATCAATATAATTGCAAAAGCAATTAAAAGCACATTTCCAAATGGCACACTTGATATCGTTTCCACTACCAATTGTTCCCTAGTCATCACATCATTCAAAATTATTTCAGGACCATTTAAAAGACTATTATCAAATAATGAAATTGATAAATTTGATAAAATCAACATACTAAATATGCAACCGAAACTTCCAACAAAAATAGTTCCAAAGATAATCTCTCTTAATGTTTTATCATTTGAAATATTTACCAAAAATGTTCCAACCATTGGGGCAAGTGCATACCACCAAGCCCAATAAAAAACAGTCCAGTCAAGGCTAATATTAGTGCCTGTAGTAAGACTCATTTCAGTATATTTTATAAAGAAAAATGACAAAGTTTCTATAGAATTTGAAAGAATGTACCATGTTGGACCAATCATAAAAATAATAACAAGAAATGATATTACTAAGATCATATTAATATTACTTAACCTTTTTATGCCTTTCTGAACACCTATATAGGCGCTAGTCCCAAAAATTAGAGAGCAAATTATTATTGTCATCAAATCAAGTGTCACAGTTCTATCTATATTGAATATTTCTGAAATTACAGAGGATATAAGAGGAAATGAAAGGCCAAGTCCTACCCCAGCTCCACATATAATTGCACCAATAAATAAAACATCTAATATGAAATTAATATATTTATTTTTAAAAAATAATATCCCAGAAAATGTTAAGTTAGATTCAGGCTTTAGGCTTAAGGCTAAGCCAAAAGCAACCACTGGAAGGCAGTAGATTGCCCAAGCTGTAAAACCCCAATGGAATAATGGATAAGACCTTGAATATAACAAAACTTTATCTTCACTTATGCTTGGATCAGAGCTAAGAATATTAAAGTATTCAATCCATTCTACTGTTGACCAATACAACAAGGTTGCTCCAATACCAGCTGCAAATAACATAGAACACCATGATAAAAGTGAATAAGTTGGTTTGTTATCAAGTTTAATTTTTATCTTTCCATACCTAGACAAACCTAAAACAAAAAGCAGTATCAATAAGATAAAACTGCCATACATAAAAAAAGATTCAAATTCTCTAGAGAGTATTGCGTAAACTTCTGAAAGCATTTTAGAAGATGTTATTGGATCAGCTAAAACGAATATAGATAGCACCAATGACATTAAAATAGTTATACTTACAACTGTTTTATTCCAATTAGGATCAATCATTATTGTTTTATGTCAGAATTAAATAATATTAATTATGCTTTTGATAATGCAATTAAGTTACTTAATGATAATAATCTAAAAGAGTCTATCGAACAACTTGAAGAAATTCTCAAGATTCAATCTGATCATAAAAAATCACTAAATCTCTTAGCAGATATTTTTATTAAGCTAAATAAACCAACTGAATCACTTAAATTCATAAATAGAGTGTTAAAAATAGATGCTTCTAATAAAAATACTTTAGAAAAAAAATATAAATTATTGTTATATATTGGAGAAGAATCAGCGGCATTTGACACACTTCTTTTATTGAACACATCCCATCCATCAATAAATACAGCCAGAGAGCTATCAAATTATTATTTAAAACATGATGATGAAGAAAAATCTGATGAAGTTATCCAAACATTTTTTGAATCTGATAAGTCTTACTCAGAACTATACAAAGGAATAAGACATGTAAAAGCTGGAAGGTTTAAATTAGCAGAAGAATCTTATAAAAAAGTTTTAAAAAAAGATAATAATAATATTGATGCTTTACGTTTGCTTGGGCTTTTAGCTTTTAAAAATAAAAATTATTCTATAGCAGAAAATCTATTTATAAGAGCAATTAAAATTGATCAGCATTTTCATTTATTGTGGGACAACCTCGCTAAGGTATATAGGATTCAAAATAAATTAGAGAAATCAAAGAAAGCATTTAAAAATCTAATAAAGCTTGATCCTTATAACTTGGAGGCACTGGTTGCTCTTGGAACTATATACGTTAAATTAGCAGATTATGATGAAGGTATTAAGACTTATCAAAAAGTATTGTCATTAAAAAATAATAATCCAAGAGTATACCTAAGTATGGGTCATGCTCTTAAAACTGTTGGAAGAAGAAAAGAATGTGAAGATGCTTATCATAAAGCAATTACTTTATACCCTTTATGTGGCGAGGGATATTGGAGCTTAGCAAATCTAAAAACTTATAAGTTTTCTGAGGCTCAAATATTACAGATGGAAAATTCACTTGATGACAAAATCCAAGAACAAGAAAAGATTCAAATGTTATTTGCTCTAGGAAAAGCTTATGAATCAAAAGGTGATTATAAAAAATCATTTACTTTTTATGAGAAAGGGAATTGGATGCAGCGAAAAATTGTTGAGTACAATGCTCAAGAAAATGCTAATAATATAGATTCAATTATTGATTTTTTTCAAAAAAATAAGAGTTTAATTGATTTCAATTCTGGATATGAAGCTCAAGATCCTATATTTATATTAGGTCTGCCACGAGCTGGCTCAACGCTACTTGAACAAATCTTATCATCGCATTCTTGCATTGAGGGAACTCAAGAACTTCACAATATTATGACAATAGGAAGGAGAATTAAATCTTTAAATAATTCAGAAAATTATTTAAATAATATACTTGAGCTCGATAGTAAATCAATAAAAATGTATGGAAAGATGTTTATTGATGAAACAATGTGGGCTAGAAATGAAAAAGAGCTCTTTATAGATAAAATGCCAAATAACTTTCCACATATTGGCTTAATAAAGATGATTCTACCTAACGCAAAAATTATTGATGCAAGAAGAAATCCCATGGATGGATGTTTCAGTTGCTTTAAGCAGTATTTTGCAAAAGGCCAACACTTTACTTATGATCTTGACGATATAGCAAGATACTATAAAGATTATTTAAGACTCATGGATTTTTGGAACAAATTTTTTCCTGGCTCAATTCATACAGTTTTATATGAGGATGTCATTAATAATTCTGAGGAAGAAGTTCGTAAGATGTTAAATTATTTACAGCTCCCATTTGAAGAATCTTGTATGGATTTTTATAAATCGTCTCGTCCAGTTAAAACCGCAAGTTCAGAACAAGTAAGACAACCAATATATAAAAGCGCACTAAATTATTGGAAAAATTTTGAAAATGACTTGTCGGTCCTATCAAAACATTTTAATGAATAATAAGTTTACATATCCGGACCTTGAAAGAGTTGATACCGAGATTGGAAGGCATTACTTAGACTCTAATGGCAATCTTGTTCCAAGTGTAACAACAGTCCTTTCAAAAACCTCGAATAACAAAGAGGGTATAGAAAAATGGAGACACAAGGTTGGTGACCTTGAAGCAGATAGAATAATGAAACAAAGTACTGATATTGGAACTGCAGTTCATGAAGCAATTGAAAAATATCTAAATAAAGAGCACTGGGACGATTTTGAAGAAAATAATGATCAGCTTATGGCAAGAAACATAACCTCAAAATTCATTAATCAAGGTTTAGAAAAGATAACAGAAATTTGGGGTCTTGAAGTAGGCCTAATATTAGATAATTTATATGCTGGAACTGCAGATTGTGTCGGTACATATCAGGGTACTCCATCATTAATTGACTTCAAGACTGCCAGAAGAATAAAAAGAAGAGAGTGGATCGAAGATTATTTTTTACAAGGCTGTGCATATGCCAATGCGCATAACGTAATGTTTAATACTGAAATAAAACAGATAGTAATTTTAATGGTTGACAGAGATTTAATCTTTAAAGAATTTATTGTTAAATTAGATGAATTTAATGAATTAACAATTAAATGGAAAAAGAGACTTATTTATTTTGATAAGAAATATAAAAATAACAGTTAGGATATGAGACAAATTGTAGCAATAGGCGGCGGAGGATTTGGTAGGTCGATAGGCGATCTTAAAATTGAAAGGTATATTAAAAAAATATCCTCAAAAGAAAATCCACAAATCTGTTTTATACCAACTGCGACAGGCGATGACTCTAATTATATCAATAAATTTTATGATGCTTTTAATTTTTTAGATTGTAAGACTTCACATATCGATTTCTTTAAAAGAACTATTGACCTGGAAAAACATGTCATGAATCAAGATATTATTTTTGTTGGAGGTGGAAATACCAAGAGTATGTTGGCTGTATGGAGAGAATGGGAATTGGATAAGATTCTTTTAAAGGCATATAAACAAGGAATTATAATGAGTGGTGTAAGCGCTGGTGCAATATGTTGGTTTGAAAAGGGTATAACTGATTCATGGAAAGATCATCAAGCAATATTACCTTGTCTTGGTTTTGTAAATGGAGTTTGCTGCCCGCATTACGATGAAGAGCCTGAGAGAATACCTTTTGTTAAGGAAATACTTGAGGATAAAAGGATATCAGAATGTATGGCTATCGAGGGCTTTTGTGCTCTTCATTTAATTGACGATATTCCAAAATATTCAGTAAGCTTTGGAGATTCTAAAAATTGTTTTTTAGTGAACAAAAAAGACTCTATAATAAATCATAGCCAAATTGAGAAAACAGAGTTAATACAATTATGAAAATAGCAAATATCTTATCAGTGATTCTAGGAACAGTTTTACTATTACTCGCACTTCAATGGATCTTCATTCCAGCATCTGCAGCTGAATCATTAGGTATGGCCTATCTAGATGGAGAGGGCAGAAATACTCAGATTAGAGATTTTACTGCCTTTTTCTTAGCAACCTCCATTATGTGTTATCTCTCATTTGCAACAAAAAAATATGAATATATCTTTGTTTGTGGATTGGTTTACATGCTTGCAGCAACTTTCAACATACTTGCAAGTATCAACCATGAAGCTCCACTAGCATTATCATCATTAATCTCAGAAATAGTTTTTGCCTCAATGGCATGGATTGCATCGTATAAATATAAAAATCTATAAGTAACTTACAAAATTATCTATATCTAAATTAGGTATCTTTTTTTTATCTCCTACCTCAGTTCCGATATACAAATACCCTAATACTTCTTGCTCATTACTTAAGCCAAGGGCATCTCGAATCACCTCATTAAAAGCCATTTTTCCAGTTCTCCAGATGCATGAATAATTCATAGCATTTAATGCAAGCATTATATTTTGAGCTGCGGCAGCGGTTGAAAGTTTCTGTTCTATTGACGGCACTTTTGGATGTTCTTTGTGCGTATTTACTAAAATAATAATCATAGGAGCTCTGTAAGGAGCATCTGTATATTTTTTTAAAATATCATCAGGCAAATTAGGTATAGTTTTACCAAAATCTAAAAAGATATTAGATAGTTTATCCAAGCCTTCACCTTTTACCTCTATAAAACTACTTGTTCTTAACCATGCATGATCAGGCGCACGCAAAGCAGCCTTATATACTTTTTTCATTTCATCATCAGATGGAAAAGGTTCCGCTAATTTCCTAGCAGATACTCGATTTAAGATATTTTCTAGCGCATCCATTATATTCTTTATGATTTTGAGGTTAACATATAAAAATTGTAATTATATAGAGTAAATATATGTTGTATCAAATTGGTTTAATAGCAGTTATCTTTGTGGCAGTCCTTATTTTAGTTAAAAAGTTTTCTCATAGTAAAGATGAGCTTAATGATTTAGTTTATGAAGATGAAATGGATGATGAAGAACTAAATTCTATAGACAAAGAAATCCATTAATTAAACCTCATTTTTTAAAGATGAGTAAAATTCTCTGCATGCTAGAACTACGATCAGTGCGAATGGGACACCGGTTATAACAACTGACGTTTGAAGCGCAGTCAAGCCACCAGCGTATAACAATACAGCAGCTAATATTCCCAGCAATATAGCCCAAGTGATTCTAGATAATATTGGTGAATCATCATTAATATTCATTTGTTTTTTAGATGACAGCATTGATGCAACTAAAGCACCTGAGTCTGAGGATGTAACAAAGAAAGTAACAATCAAAACTAAAGAAAGTATTGATAAAAATTGTGAAACGGGATACACATCAAATAAGGTGAACAATGCCACAGGAAGATTATTACTTACCACTACGCTGATCTGGCTGGTTTCGTTTATAACTTGATAGATAGCAGCATTACCAAATACACCCATCCAAATAAAAACAATCAACGATGGAACAAATAAAACACCGATAATAAACTCTTTAATAGATCTCCCATAAGATATACGAGCAATAAACAAAGAAACAAAAGGAGCCCATGCAAACCACCATGCGTAATAGAATAAAGTCCAGCCGTTTTGCCATGATGTATCATCATATACCTCAGTCCATGTTGCAGACTGAATTAGAGTATTTAAATAAGCACCAAAGTTTTGTATCAGAGCATTAATAATAAATATAGTCGGCCCTAAAATAAATATAAATAGAAGAAGGCTAACTGCTAAAATCATATTCAATTGTGAAAGCCTTTTAATTCCAGAATCAAGTCCCAAAGAAACACTAATGAGTCCAATTAATGTGATAAATGTGATTATTAAAATTTGATTTACAAAGCTTTCATTAATATCAAACACATTATTGAGACCAGCACTTATTTGAACTGTACCCAAACCAAGAGATGTGGTGACACCAAAAACTGTTGTAAGGATAGCGATAACATCAATTGTCACAGCAAGATACTTATTAGATGAAACTTTAGATCCTAAAAGTGAACTAACTCTAAAAGGAAGGTTTTTATTGTATGAAGCATAAGCAAAACACAACCCTAGTGAAGAATATATAGCCCAGCCATGCAAACCCCAATGCAAGTTTGCTAATCCAATAGCCTTACCTGCGTTATATGAAATATTACCCTCAATCATCCCAGGATAAGAATTTAGATGCATTATTGGTTCAGCTACGCCATAAAACAATAAACCAATACCAAGACCAGCACTAAATAACATTGCAATCCAATTTGTATATGAATATGCTGGCTTTGCATCTATTCCACCAAGCCTAATATTTTTATATTTTGTAAATATCAGACAAATTGAAAATATAAGGAAACCATTGGCTAACAAAATAATCATCCAACCTAGATATTTGGATAAAAATGTTTGTAAATTAATAAAAAAACCCTCTGAAACAGATGAATTTAATGAAACTGCAACCGTTATTAAAATAATTAACGAAACAGCGCTAAGAAACCTAGGTTTACTAATGTTTTTCATATAAAGAATCTTTAGTGAAACATAATTAAATTGAATAATCTAGTTATAAAATTGACATATTAAGAAATATAACTGTTATTTATATCTATATTGCATCATTATTTTAAGATGTTATTATTACTGCAAGACCGATTTACAGAAATTGCTGGTCTATAAATATGGCTAAACTTTCAAGGGGAAAATCTCTGGGGGGACCAGGCTAGTTTATTTTGCAATTTATATAAACTAACTATGAGGATTCATATGTTGAATTTAATTAAAACAAAAGAACTTAACAATATAAAAAATAAGATTTCTTTAGGCGTTCTAGGTGCAGTTGCTGCGATGATACCGCAAACAGCTGAATCACAAGAGCGGCAAATTGAAGAAGTTGTTGTTTCTGCAACCAAGAAGGACGAAAGTGCATCAAAGATTCCAGTTACAGTTACTGCTTTAACCGAAGAAACTTTAAAAGAACTAAACGTTTCAAATTTCGATGAATACGTTGAATATCTACCAAATGTAACAAGTGGTGGACGAGGCCCTGGCCAATCTACAATCTACATTAGAGGACTTGCAGTGGATTCTGTTAACGTCATGCTTGCTACAGCAGCTGGTTCTCAACCAAACGTAGCTCTATATATCGATGAACAGCCTGCACAAGTTCCAGGCAGAAATTTAGATGTATATGTTGCTGACATGGAAAGGGTTGAAGTATTACCTGGTCCACAAGGAACTCTTTTTGGAGCTAGTTCTCAAGCTGGTACAGTAAGACTTATAACAAATAAACCTAAGTTCGATGTTGTTGAGGGTGGATTTAATACATCTACTTATTCAACATATAGCGGAGATCCTAGTAATTCTCTTGATGCTTTTATAAATATACCTATTAATGATGCCTGGTCAATTAGAGGTGTTTTTTATAATTCAACTCAAGGTGGGTATATTGATAATGTTGGTGGAACTGTATCATCACAAGGAAAAGGATCATTTGCTTCACTAGTACCTGCTGGAATTTTTAAAACCTCTGATAACGCTGAGTTAGTCGAGAAAAATTTCAATGAAGCTACCTACGAAGGTTTCAGACTTTCTTCAAGAATGTCATTTAATGACAATTGGGAGTTATTAGTAACACATATTGATCAAACACTAGAATCTGATGGTGTCTGGGACTATGATCCAGCTGTAGGCGACCTTGAGGTAACAAGATTTCAACCTGATACTTTAGAAGATTCATTTGATCAAACAGCTATTACTTTAGATGGCAGAATGGGAATGCTTGATGTTGTATATTCAGGCTCATTCTTGAATAGAGAAGCTGATCAAACAGTTGACTATACAGGCTACATAAATACTGGTGCTTACATGCCTTATTACACTTGTGTGTATTGGGGTTCACAGCTTGTTGCTGCTGGTGGAATACCTACTTGCGGAAGCTCTGAAGTATATGTAGATGTTATGGATGAAAATGAAAGAACAACTCACGAATTTAGAGTTAGTACTAATGAGTTAAGTGAATTGCCATTCTCATTTACTGCAGGTGTTTTTATTGAAGAAAGCATCTTAGACACACAAAATGACTTTGGTTATACAGGGTTCCTTGATGTATATCCTAATGTACCTAATAACAAGATTATTTCTGGTGTATATGCAAATAATCCTAACCCTAGACCTCCTGAGGTTAGATTCTTTAACGATATCACTAGAACCGATGAACAGATTGCATATTTTGCTGAGGTAACTCTTCCTATAAATGATCAGTTAAGCTTTACTCTTGGAATGAGAGATTATGAGCTTGATTTAGATTATGAAGGTCAGTCTAAGTTTGGTCTTTTAGGAGATGATTCTCAAGCTGGTAGAGACTACAACAATACAGCCGGTCATACAGATCAACCGATCAAAGAAGATGACACAATAACTAAGTTTACAGCTAGTTATCAGAAAGATGAAAATACTCTTATGTATTTCACAAGATCTGAAGGCTATAGACCTGGTGGTTGGAATAGGAATGCTGGCGTAACACCAAAATGTAGATCGTATGCGGCTACTGATGCGAACTATTGTGGCGGTACTCCAGGAGATGGAACTTATAGAGCAGATATTCCTTTGGCTTATATGTCTGATGAAGTTTTAAATACTGAAATTGGGGTTAAAACGCTACTAATGGATGGAGCTATGAGGCTTAATGCTACGTACTACAATATTGAGTGGACTGGAATTCAAGTATCTCAGTTTGATCCTGTACACGTTAACTTTATTACTTTTGTAGAGAATGCTGCAAATGCAGATATTAGTGGTCTAGAAGCAGACATGCTCTGGTATCCATCTGATACGTTAACAGTTGCGGCAGCAATATCATTAAATGATACTGAAATTGTAAAAGACGTAGCTCAAACAATTCCAATTGTTGATATTGGTAATGCTTTACCTTTAGCACCAAAAAGACAATGGAATTTAAGACTAAGAAAAGATATGGGTTCTAATGATGGATATTTCCAATTTGTTTACAAGAGCTCATCAAGAACTTATAACTCTTTTGAAGCTGCAAAAGTTAAAGACCAACCAGCATACGAAATCATTGATCTTGCTTATGGCATGACTCTTAATGATGTGGATGTTGAATTCTTTATCAGAAATGCAGGAGATGAAAGAGCAAATCTTTACTATAACGATCAGGATGATATTCCTAGAATAACAACCAATAGACCTAGAAATATGGGTGTAAGATTGTCATATAGATTCTAAGATTTAGAATTAAACTTAAAGGCCGGTTTACCCGGCCTTTTTTTTATATAATATCTAAATGATTTCTAAAATTACAACAGTAAAACAGATACAAGAAACCATAGCATCTAAAAATTACAAACAAGCTGTTTCATTAATTGAGAAAAATAAGAATGATTTAATTGAGCTTGATTATTGGTATTACCTTTCACTATGTTCTAGGTATCAAGGAGACTATAAACAGGCTCTAGTAATACTAAATAACGTTATCAAAATAGATTCCAATTATGCTCGAGCATTTCAGGAATTTGGCCATAACTACTTTAAGCTAAATAATTTTAAAATGGCCCTAAAAAGTTACTTGAGAGCGATAAAATATAATCCAACACTTCATGCATCATGGTTAGGCATACTTGGCATTGAAAATATTGATCAAAATACTATAGATTTAGCAACAAAGAATGTTTTATATTTAAAAAATCTGCCCCCAGAACTTAAATCTGTAAGCAGTTTTATATATGAGGGTAAATATAAAAAAGCTGACCATCTTTGTCGAGATTTTTTAAAAAAGGATCCTCATAATGTTGAGGCTATGAGATTGTTAGCCAAAGTCGGAAAAGAGTTACATGTATATGATGATAGTGAGTTCCTTCTTGAAAGCTGTCTAGTATTCGATAAGGACAATATTGAGGTCGCATTAGATTACATTGATGTTCTTATAAAAAGACAAAAATATGGTAAGGCTCTTGAACAGGCAAAAAGGTTATATGACAGAGATAAAAACAACCTTAGCTTCATGATTGCATATGCAGTAACTTTACAGCAAACAAATAATCAAAAAGAAGCATTAGATATTTATAATAAAATACTTACTATTGATAAAAACAATTCAGAAGTTTTAGTATCTAAAGGACATTTGCAGAAAACATTTGGTGATGTTGATGCTTCTATTAATTCGTATAAGAACTCATATCAAATTGATAAGTATTATGGCGACGCGTATTGGAGTTTAGCTAATTTAAAAACGTACGAATTTACTGACGATGAAATATCTAAACTCGAAGACATGATTGATGATGAATACTTAAACGATAGTGAAAAGATATATATGAACTTTGCACTAGGAAAGGCTTATGAAGATAGAGATGAATTTGAACTGTCTTTTAAGCACTATCAAAGTGGCAATTTACTAAAAAAACAATTTACAAAGTTTGATTTAGAAATGTTTAATGAAGAATGTCAAAATCAAAAAGAAGTATGCAGTAATGATCTTTTTACTTCCAAACAAGACTGGGGTTTGCCTTCAAAAGAACCAATATTTATATTGGGCTTGCCTAGAGTTGGCTCAACTTTATTAGAACAAATTCTAGCATCTCACTCAAAAGTTGAGGCAACACACGAACTTCCAAATATCCTTGCACTATCTCATAAATTAAATCTGAGAAAAGTCTTGGACAAGGCTTCTAGATATCCAGATATATTACTTTCATTATCAGCACCTCAACTAAAGATGATTGGAGAACAATATATAAATGATGCTGAGGTCTTTAGATCTGATAAACCATTTTTTATAGACAAAATGCCAAATAACTTTAGACATATTGGTTTAATTAAACTTATATTGCCTAATGCTAAAATTATAGATATTAGACGTAATTCTATGTCAGCATGTTTTTCTTGCTACAAACAACTTTTTGCAGAAGGTCAGGAGTTTACATATGACTTAAATGATTTAGCTGGATACTATAATAATTATGTAGAACTTATGGATCATTGGAACAAAGTTCTTCCAGACCAGATTTTATCAATTAATTATGAGGATCTTGTAAATGATTTTGAAAGTTCTGTTAATAAAATACTTGATTATTGTGATCTGCCGTTTGAAGAGGAATGTTTAAGTTTTTACAAAAATAAAAGATCAGTTCGCACACCAAGTTCTGAACAAGTAAGACAACCTATTTATAAAAGTGGTATTGATTATTGGAAAAATTATGAATCTTATTTAAATGTTCTTAAGACAGAACTTAAATATTGATCTTACGCTGAAATCTATTACGATATGTTAAGAATTATTTTTTTTGGAGATATTAATGATTGATTTACTTATTTGTGTTGGCATGTTTTATATTTTACATCTCTTTTTAGTGATGAGTTTTTCATTACATAAAGTACCATTCATGAACTGGACATATACCGGTGGAGATACCACAGCAATGACTGATTTATCAGCTAGAATGATTCTAGCTAGTGATAACCTGAGACAATCATTACCAATTTTTCTCGTATTTTCGGTCTTATCTGTTATTAACAATGTTGATAACCTAATGCTGGCAAAACTTTGGTTTCTGTTGAGAGGTTTATACTTAGTTGGAGCAATATTAAACTTGTATAGAATACCCATGATTAGACCCGTAATATGGCTGCCCTCAATAGTGATATTGGTTATGATGGGTTTAAATATTATTTCTTAGTTAAATTTTCGTTCAGTACGTTTTTTACCTCTATGAACACAACTAAGATTTGAGGTTTTGTCATCAATTACAGATATTATTTCATGATTAAACATACAATAGCTTTGAATAATATCTGTAATATAAACTTTACTAATTGATTCTTCTAGAAAACTAGTAACTGAGATAATATCATTTATTTCACATTGATCTATTTTTTGCAAAGCTTCTTTATAGGCATCTTCACTTGATTGAAGTCTTAATGTAATAAGAACAGAACACTTTGTATCAAAACTTGCGCTAAGTGGCATGCAGGCCAATATTAACAATAATCCTATTAACATCTTCATACATTAAGTATATATTAATATCATAATTCTTAAATTAATAATCATGAAACAGATCTGGATATCTCTTTTATTTCTAATTACATTAAATATATTTGCTTATGATCGAATTACGGGCCTAGAATTTGCAACTAGATCAGAAGTAATTGCAGTTAATGGTATGGCTGCTACAAGTCATCCATTAGCAACACAAACAGCTATAAGCATTCTAAAAAATGGTGGTAATGCGATTGATGCTGCTATTGCTGCTAATGCAGTGCTTGGATTAGTTGAGCCTACTGGATGTGGTATCGGTGGCGATCTATTTGCAATTGTATGGAATGCTAATGAAAAAAAATTATATGGTCTAAACTCGTCAGGACCTGCCCCGAGTGGAATCTCTATTGATAAATTAAAAGAAGTTGGAATTAATAAGATACCTCCTTATGGAGCACTTCCTGTTACTGTACCTGGAGCTGTTGCAGGATGGTCTGCTCTCCATAAAAAATTTGGAACTTTAGATTTTGAATTATTGTTTACTGATGCAATTAATTATGCTGAAAATGGATTTCCTGTCACTGAACTTATTGCATATTACCTAAATAGATCTTCTGAAGTATTCGCTACGTATCCTAATTTCAAAAAAGTTTGGATGCCAAATGGACATACCCCAAAAAAAGCAGAGTTATTCAAAAATCAACTTTTAGCTCAAAATTATAGAGATATTGCGAGAACTTATGGATTAGAATTCTACAATGGAACTATTGCTAGTAATATTGTTAAGTCAGTAAATGATGCTGGAGGATATTTTTCAAAAAATGACTTAAGTTCATACAAACCTGAGTGGATTGAGCCTGTCTCTACAAATTATAGAGGTCTTGACGTATGGGAACTTCCTCCAAATGGTCAGGGTATAGCAGCACTCCAAATTTTGAATATTCTTGAAAATTTTAATATTGAAGCTATGGGATTCGGTAGCGCTGAATATATTCATCTTTTTACAGAAGCTAAAAAATTAGTATTTGAAGATCGAGCTAAATATTATGCTGATACAAGTTTTGCTAATGTTCCTGTTCAAGAATTAATATCAAAAGAATACGCTTTAGAAAGATCTAAATTGCTAAATCTCAAAAAGGCATCAAAAACATATAATCCAGGAAATATAGAAAGCGGTGATACTATTTATTTAACCGTAGCTGATAAATTTGGAAATATGATTTCACTTATTCAAAGTAATTACAGAGGAATGGGTTCTGGAATTATTCCTGATAATTCTGGTTTTATGCTACAAGATAGAGGTGAAATGTTTAGTATGGATAAAAATCATATGAATGCATTAAAGGGAGGTAAAAGACCATTCCATACAATAATACCTGCATTCGTTACCAAAAATGATGAACCTTACATAAGTTTTGGGCTTATGGGAGGAGCTATGCAACCTCAAGGACATGCTCAAATTATAATAAATTTAGTTGATTTTAAGATGAACCTTCAAGAAGCTGGTGATGCTCCAAGAATAAGACATGCTGGTTCATCACAACCAACAGGTGAAATGATGAATGACGGAGGTTATTTAAGCTTAGAAAAAAAAATATCATCTGAAGAAATAAAAAAATTGAAAGAACTTGGACATAAATTTCAATATGACTTAGGAGGCTTTGGCGGTTATCAAGCAATAATGTTAAAGGATGGTGTTTACTTGGGAGCTTCTGAAAGTAGAAAAGATGGTCATGCATCTGGTTATTAAATATATTTAAATTATCGAGTAAAATAAAAAAATGAACACAAAATCTTTTAATCCACCACAAAGAATTTTAATGGGGCCAGGGCCATCTGATGTAAGCACCCGTGTTTTAGAGGCAATGGCAAGACCCACTATCGGTCACCTTGATCCAGCATTTACAGGAATGATGGACGAAATTAAACAATTATTACAATATGCATTTCAAACAACCAATGAATTAACATTTGCTGTATCCGCTCCAGGGATGGCTGGTATGGAATGTTGTTTTGCTAATTTAGTGGAAGAGGGTGACAAAGTCGTTATTTGTAAAAATGGTTTCTTTGGTGAAAGAATGAAAGAAAATGTTGAAAGATTTGGCGGGATCCCTGTCATGGTGGATGATGATTGGGGTAAGAAAGTAGACTTAAATAAAGCTGAAGAAGCTCTTAAAAATAATCCAGATACAAAAATTCTTGCTTTTGTTCATGCTGAAACTTCAACAGGAGCCTTGTCTGATCCAGAATCTCTAACTAAGTTAGCTCATGACTATGATTGCCTATCTATCGTCGATACAGTAACTGGTCTTGCAGGCGTACCATTAAAAGTTGATGAATGGGGCATAGACGCTATATATTCAGGAACTCAAAAATGCTTATCTGCATCTCCCGGTTTATCACCAATAAGTTTTAGTGAGGCTGCACAAGAAAAAATTAAAAATAGATCGTCAAAAGTTAAAAGTTGGTTCTTAGATTTAAATTTAATTATGTCTTATTGGGAAGGAGAAGGTGGCAGGTCTTATCATCACACAGCTCCAATTAATGCATTGTATGGACTTCATGAGGCTTTACTGATTTTAAAAGAAATTGGAATTGAAAATTCTTGGAAAAAGCATATGGATAATCATTTAATTTTAAGAGAAGGCCTTCAAGATCTTGGAATATCTTATCTTGTTGATGAAGATGACAGATTACCTCAGCTAAATTCAATATTTATTCCAGAAGGTGTAGACGATCTCGCTTCTAGACAAAAATTATTAAATGATTTTAATTTAGAAATTGGAGCTGGATTAGGTGTTCTTGCTGGAAAGATCTGGAGGATAGGATTAATGGGATCATCTAGTAATAAATCTAATATTGATCACTGCCTAGAATCTTTAAAACAAGTAATTTAACTAACTTCTATACTGTCTCCACCATTAAAATAGACATCTAACTTGCTTGAAAGTTTATTTAGATCCATTTTCTTTGTAAGTAAAAATTTACCTATAAAACCTTTAGTATCTTCTGGATTATTGCCTGTAATAAATAGAGACTTTGATTTAAGGATCTCACACGCTTTTAAAGTATTTTTTGTACCCATTCCAAGAGTTATTAAACCAAACAATCTAACTTGTTCAGCTGTAAGTATTGCAATATCAGCTTTAATTTTTTTAGCTTTTATATATTTAAAGTTAACAATATGGCCCTCATGAAAAATCCTATTATTATTTAAATCTTCAAATAATATTGAGAAAGTAGAACTATAGTAAGGGTAACTTGTCGGTAAAGCTGATACTTTAAGTTTACAAATATTAGTTACATCTTCATTAAGAATATTTATTGGATTTAATATTCCTTTCTTTAGTAATAATTTTGAAACGATATTAGAAGTATAAATTGGAATTTTATTTGAAAGATATTTTATTGATTCTATATTTAAATGGTCTTCAAACGGTGCCGTGATTATTATTGCCTTGATTTTATTTAATTGGAAAGTTTCTAGATGCGTTGTTATTTTTTTAGTTCTTTGTATAAAAAAAGAGTTTTTTTCATTCAATTTTGAGGTTAACCATGGATCAATTATTATCGATTCATTTTCATTCTCAATGTACCAAGTTTGATAATTATCAGCTTTTATCAATTTCATTATTAAAATATAAACTAATTGTGGCAAAATTAAACTATATATTGGAGATTAAAAATGAACTTACTTAAATTTACACTTTCAACCTTTTTTATATTATTTTCTTTAAATTCTTTTTCACAAAATGTTGGTTCAGCTACTGTTCCAGCTGAAATTTGGTACTGTGAGATTAATGATGGTTTTACAATGGATGATGTAAGAGATGTGTCGTATGGAGTTGAAAAATTTTCTAAAGAAAATGGCATGAAGGGCAGCCAATTTTTATTTACAACTTTTATGGGACCAATGAACCCAAAAGCTTTTGCATTAATGACAGTATGGCCAAATTTTGAAGTTATGGGGAAAGGCTTTAATGACTTCTTTACTGCAGGAAGCGGAACTGAAGTATTTGCGAGATGGGGTGAAGTAACATCATGTAATAGAAGAGATCTTGTTACAGTTGAAAATACATGGAACATAGATTAGCAATAAGACATAAAACTAAATAAATTAAGCAGTTATGCAGTTAAATTATTTTAATCAACCTTATTTTGGAAATGGAGATATTGAAAAAATATCTAAAGTTTTGACTTTAAATGGAATTAAAAAGCCACTTATTTGCTCAGATCCAGGCCTTTCATCTATAGGCATGACAGATAAAATTATAAATCTTATCTCTGATGATTTTTCCTCGTCATTTTATGGAGAAACTCCTGCTAATCCAACAGAGAAATCTGTAAATGATGCTCTTAAGATATTCAATAATAATGGCTGTGATGGAGTTGTTGGATTTGGTGGCGGGTCTAGCATAGATTTAGCAAAAGCAGTTGCGTTAATGGCTAATCATGGTGGAAACATAATAGACTATTCAGTAGTTGAGGGTGGATATAGAAAAATAGCCGAAACAATTCCTATGATAGCAATACCAACAACTGCTGGAACTGGAAGTGAAGTATCTGATGGAGCTTTGCTTGTGATGCATGATGGAAGAAAACTTATTTTTGCTAGTCCGCATCTAAGACCAAATGCAGCTATATGTGATCCAGAACTCACAATTGGATTGCCACCATTTCTTACAGCTGGTGCTGGGATGGATGCTTTAACTCATTGCATTGAAGCTATTTTGTCACCTATTATTGATCCACCTGCAGAGGCAGTGGGTTTAGATGGAATTGAAAAAATAATTAAACAAGAGGGTCTTATTAGAGCGTATAAGGATGGAAACGATAAAGAAGCAAGATGGAATATGATGATGGCCTCTACTGAGGGTGCTATGGCATTTTCAAAAGGTTTAGGAGCCGTTCATTCAATGAGTCATGCAGCAGGCGCTAATCAAGAACTGAATCTTCATCATGGTACTCTTAATGCGGTAATACTGCCTACTATATTAAAATTTAATCATAACCATGTTGGAAATAAATATTCTAGAATTGCCTCATCAATGGGAATTAACAAGTCAGCTAATCTTGCAGATGAGATTACAAAATTGAATGAAATAATTGGAATCCCCAATGGTCTTGCAGAAATGGGAATAACTGAAGACATGATTCCTGAATTGGTTAAACACTCTATAACTGATCCAAGTAACATCACAACTCCAAGGCTACCAACTGAAAAAGAATGGGAAAATCTATTTCTTGAGGCTATGTGAGATAAGAGATTATAGATCAAATAATTATCAGATCTTATAAATTATCACAAAATGAAACGGATTGATATTTAACTAAAACTCTTTAGAATAGGGCATCAAAACAGGAGGGATGGCAGAGTCTGGTTTATTGTAGCGGTCTTGAAAACCGTCGTGCCTTCATCGGCACCGTGGGTTCGAATCCCACTCCCTCCGCCATTAATGTATGAATAAAGATCTAAAAAATATTTTTAATGAAATACCAGATTTTTTGGCTATTCTTGGGTTTCAAGATGCTTATTTAGATGAAAATGATGAATGGGTAATTGAATTTTTACCTTCAAGAGATTTAACTCATTCTAACGGTACCATTGTTCAAGGTGGATTTGTTTCAGGGATGATAGATGCTTCAATGTCGCAACTAATAATGTTTTTATCAAACGGTAATGACCTTCCTCTTACATTAGATTTAGATGTAAAATTTTTAAAATCATGCATTCCAAATGTTAAAGCTATTGCATCAAGTAAGATAGTAAGAAAAGGCAAAACAATAATATTTACAAGTGGTGAGTTGTATCAAAATGATGAGCTTATAGCTACGGGAACTGCTACTAACAAAATAATAAATATTAACCCTTAAAAATTATTTTTTAAGATATAATTTTTGTATATCTTAACAAATGACCAAATTTAATCACAAAAATGGATAAGCCAAAGATTATTCAAAAAACTTTAATGTTAAATGCATCTGTAAAAATAAATGACTGACTATCACTTTAAAAAATTCTTAGAACTTGTAGAGCCAAATGTTGAATTTGGTACTGAAATTGAGCCAATGAAGCCTGATTATTCTGATTTTAAAAATTGGGCAGCAAGACCCGAGAATGATGCTCAACAGTTTTATGTTCCTGATGAATCATTTCAAGTAACTAAGAAAGATAATGATGTTGATGTTTTTTATATTCATCCAACTGGCTTTTATGAAAAGAAATGGAATTCTGATATGGATAGAGGCAAATCTGCATTTGAGAGAACTGAAATTATGCTTGCGAATCAGGCATCAGCTTTTAATGAATCGTGCAATATTTATGCTCCTGAATATAGACAAGCAACTTATTTTTCTTTTTTTGATAAAAATCAGAATGGTAAACAAGCTCTTGATCTAGCATATACAGATGTTGAAAGCGCATTTGACTATTTTATTCAAAACGATAATCGTGATAGGCCTTTTATTATTGCTGGCCACAGTCAAGGTGCTTTACATGCTCAAAGACTCATCATAAATAGAATTCAGGGTACAAGCCTACAAGAAAGATTTATATGCGCATACGCTATTGGATATATGATTCCAGATAACTTGTACGATAACTTATTCCCATCTATAAAAAGATCAGAAAATTATAATGATACAAATTGTATTGTTTGTTGGTCTACTGTAGTGGAGGGCTTTAAAAGAAGTAGAGAAAAGACACCATTTTGGACTCCTAGCGGATGGACATCTGAGCCGATGATTCAAAAAATTGTGTCAACAAATCCTTTTTCATGGACTAATGATTCAAACTGGCATCTATCTTCTAAAAATAAATCAATAATAAACAAATCTCAAGAATACGACTTTACTGATCAAATAAGTATTGAGCATACTGGTACCAAAAAATCTATAGGTCTAACAAGAGTCCAAGAATTTAGCGCATGCCTTAATGACAAATCTGGTCTTATTGAAACAAGAGGCCCATTAATCGATAATATAAAGAAAATGAAATTCTTTAGTGGAGATCTTCATTCCTTTGACATGATGCTTTTTTGGGGTACATTAAGGCAAAATGTCACAGATAGAATTACGACGTTCATTTAAAACTTTACTTATAGTAATAATTGCTATGTTTACAAATTCAAATTTATTCTCTTATGAAGAAGGTCTAGCTAAAAATAATGATCTAGAAATTTACTATAGAGATTATGGTCCCATCGATGGTGACCCTATACTATTAGTTCAGGGTATAGGTGGACAACTAATTAATTGGCCCCAACATTTAATCGAATTTTTGGTAGATAATAATTTTCGTCCAATTGTGTTTGATAACAGAGATACAGGATTGTCTTCAAAGGTAGAAAGTAATCTATTTGATAAAGAAAATATCAATAAGACAATAATTAGGAATTACATAAGATATTACTTTCGATTGCCTATTAAATCAGAATATACAATCGATGATATGGCAACTGATGCTATAGCAGTGCTTGATGAGTTAAATGTTGATAAATCTCACATTCTTGGTATCTCAATGGGAGGAATGATAGCTCAGATAATTGTGTCTTCATACCCTGAAAGAACTAAGACATTTACATTAATAGCATCGACGGCATCAACACCTTCACCATTTAACGGCCCAACTCGAGAGGTCAGAAAATTATTTCTAGAGAGGACCAAGAATATTGATGCATCCATAGATGATAGAGTTGATAGATCAAAAAGATTATTTAAAATTATTGGTTATGATGGGATAGACCTTGATACTGATGAATTTTATGAAAATATAAAAATGTCTGTTGAAAGAGGTGGAGTTGATGATACAGGCTTTGGAAGACAATTAACTGCTATTTTAGGATCTAGCAACAGATTAAACAAAGTAAAATTGATTAAAGCAAAGACTCTTATTGTCCATGGTTTTGAAGATCCACTAATCAAGGTTAAAAATGCACACAAGGCTCATAGCTTGATTGAAAACAGCCAATTAAAAATTATTCCAGATATGCGTCACTTGATTGAGCCGCCAGTATTTGATCAGTTTAAAGAAGAGCTATTAATTCATCTAAAAAGTTTATAAAAATATGCTTTCAACAAGTTTTAAAATAAATTATTCGATTGGTTCTGTTCCAAATGGTATTAAAACAGATACTTTTACTTTTTTTCTTTTATTTTTTTATAGCAATATAATTGGTCTTAATCCAGCTTTAGCAGGAACAGCTATTTTCATTGCATTGTGTATTGATGCTGTTACTGATCCATTAATGGGAACTATCTCTGATAGAACTAATTCACTATTTGGAAGAAGACATCCATATATGTTTATTGCATTCATACCTATGTCATTAGGATATATATTTTTATTTGCACCAAGACAAGACTGGGATATGTCACAGAATGATCTTTTTTTATGGATGACACTATTTACTGTCATCACAAGAATAGGAATGACCTTATTTGACATACCACATAGAGCATTTGGTGGCGAGGTAACAAAAAACTATGAAGAAAGAACTCTTCTTATGTCATGGCGTGAGATGTTTGCATGGATCGCAGGTCTTGGTAATGCATTCTTAGGATATGGAGTATTTTTTTCTTCAACTTCAGCATATCCCCAAGGTCAATTAAATCCAGATGCATGGTTTCCCTTTGCTCTTACAGGAGCTGCAATCATGATAATTTCAGCCCTTTACTGTTCTGTATCTACAAAAGATCATGCAAAGAACTTATCAAGATGGTCTGGAGCGATTTCTTTATCATCAATCATAAATGAATTAAAAATTGCATTAAGCAATAAATCATTTGTTATTTTCTTTTTTGGGAATCTTTTTCTTTCTCTCTCGTGGGGTTTAGCTAATACGTTAACTTTATTTGTAAATACTTATTTTTGGGAATTTGAAGCAACGCAAATTAAATATTTTTTACCAATATATCTTATCGGAACAATTTTTGCTTTTTACCTCACTCCAAAAATGGTAAAGCGATTTGATAAAAGAAATATAGTTGTAATATGCATTGGAATGGTGGGAATTTTATCTCCAGCAGCTTTTATATTTTATAATTTAGGGTTAACTCCACCAAAAGGCTCAATGGAATTAGTTGCTTTTATAAGTTTATTTCTATTCATCCTAATTACCTTTAATATTATTGGAATAATGGTAAGAGACTCAATGGTTGGTGATATTGCTGACGAAGTTGAATTTCAAAGTGGAAAAAGACAAGAGGGCATACTTTTTGCAGCAGTAGGGTTCATGCAAAAACTTAATGCTGGCCTCGGTACATTTTTCGCTGGACAAGTATTAAGCTTTATTAACTTTGACAGACTAAATCATACAGCAGAACAAGCATATACACTGGCATTTGTTCAAGGACCAGTCACAACTCTTTTAATGGTAGTTCCGATATTAATATTTTCTACTTATAGTTTGTCTAAACAAAAGCATAAAGAAATATTGGGTAAATTAAATTAATTTGTCAAAGGAAGCAATAATTCTATCCCAAAGCTTTTTGTGCTCTGCTTTAACATCGTGATTTGAAAAATTATTAATGAAAAAAATTATTAAAGAATGAAGATCATCATTTTCTGGGTGACTTTTTTTATTAAATTTATTGCTAAGTAGCTCTAACTGAATTTTATTACGCATTTCTTGATCTTTTTTAAGTGACTCAATGCCTGCTAAAACCTCAATTTTTATACAGGCATATCTCATATTCTCAATATTAGATTTTTTAGATTCATATGATTTTTTTATATCATCAAGAAATGTATGAGGAGCCTTATCAACATCTAACTTCTTTAATAAAACATCATAGATATTTTTATATGCCAAAACCTTAGCTTCTTTTTTTTCAATGCGTTTTGCTTCTTTGGCTTTTCTTATATCTGTGAGGATTAATTTATATTCTTTAGTATTTTTTATATTCTCTAGAGAATTAATTTCTGTTTTGACCTCATCTATCGTTTTCTGATTATTTTTAAAATCTTTTTTAATATTATTTAATTGGCTTATTTCTTCTTTAATTAGATTATTTTTTTCTTCATAGAATCTATCAGCAGCTGTATTGAATTTATTCCAAAGAGCTTTTTCTATTTTTTTTCCAGCTGGTCCAAGCTTTGACCATTCTAATTTTATTTTTTTGAATTCATTAATACATTGTTCATTGTCTTCTAGGTTTATATTTTCAACCTTATTAATTAATAGTTCCTTTTGATCTTTATTGAAAATTTCTTGCCTACGGATTTCATCATTAATAGGTTTTCTAGCACTAAAATAATCTGATTTTAGTTTATCAATATCTGTATCTAGAACAGGTGCATTGGTTTGCCATTCCTCATATGTTAGTTTTAGAAATTTTACTAATTTTATAAGAGGAGGCCATCTATTCTTATTTTGTTCAGAGAATTCATTTATTTTTTGAATTATCACCTTTCTTTGAGCAGCATTATTGATCTTAATTTGTTTAATTTCTTCAAAATATTCCTTACACGACTCCCAAGCCTTATTTGTTAATTCATTAAACTTTAACCACTGTGAACGTGATGCAGGTTTTCCAGATACATCTAGTAATTGCCACTGTCTTTGCAGATTATGAATAGAATGAGCATGTTCACGAGGATTCTCATTTGGATTTGAGACCAGTTTTGATATTTCGTTAATTAAATTATCTCTTTTTGGATTTGTTGCAAATGATGATATGTCATCAAAATATCTCGATTTGCTAACTGCAGAATTAATTTTATGCCGCAACTTGTTTGGTATTTTTTTAAGATCTTTTGAAGTTTTTATAGCTTCCCTTAGTATTTTTTGCCCATTCTTAATAGAGCCCTCTGAAAAAAGCTGTTCAGCTTTGTCTAACTCGTTAAATAAATGTTTACTAGTTTCCACAATATTTTTATATGATGTTTATAATTATACCTAATGAAGAAACGAATTCTAACAGGTATCACGACAACTGGTATACCTCATATAGGTAATTTCATTGGTGCAATAAAACCCGCACTTGAATTATCCAAAGACTATGATGATTCTTTTTTCTTTTTAGCTGACTACCATTCAATCATAAAAAATAATAGCACTGATGAAATTAAAGAATCAGTGAAAAGTATAGCTCTTGCCTGGCTTTCATGTGGACTTGATCCCACAAAGACTATTTTTTATAGACAATCTGATGTACCTGAAATACTTGAGCTAACATGGATATTAAACTGTGTTACTGCTAAAGGCTTAATGAATAGAGCTCATGCTTATAAATCAGCAGTTTCACAAAACAACAATGATCCTGATAAGGGTATAAATATGGGGTTATTCTCGTATCCTATCCTTATGGCTGCTGATATCTTGATGTTTGACAGTACTCATGTTCCAGTGGGTTCTGATCAAAATCAGCATATTGAAATGACCAGAGATATAGCAACTAGATTCAATCATCTTTATGGTCCTCTATTAACTGTTCCTGATTCAATTATCCAGGATAAACAAAAAGTAGTTTTAGGTTTAGATGGAAGAAAAATGAGTAAATCATATGGAAATGTTATACCTCTTTTAGAGTCACAAAAAACATTGAAAAAATCAATTATGAAAATTGTTACTAATTCACTAGAACCTGGTGTGCCAAAAGACTCTAAAAACTGTACTGTTTTTGATTTATATAAAAATTTTGCTACTGAAGATGAGATTATTAATTTGCAGACTGCTTACGATGAAGGTATTTCTTGGGGAGATGCTAAAGAAAAATTATTTCTTAAAATAAATTCACAACTCGAACCAATTAGAAATAAATATGATGAGCTTTATCAAGATAAAAATTATATAAACGATGTGCTTCATGAAGGAGCAACCAAAGCTAGATCTTACGCAGTAGAAAAAATTTCTCTAATAAAAGAAGTAATAGGAATTTCAAAGATTACTTAATGTCTATATCTGGATCCTCTTGGTTAAAATTTGGCCTGTTTACAGTTGGTCTTGGACAATCATTTGTTTTTGTGTTGGTTCCTCCTCTTGCTCGTGACCTTGGCTTAACTGAGATACAAACATCATCTATATTTGCAATTTCAGCGTTAGCCTGGGCAACAACAAGCGCATTTTGGGGTAGAGCTAGCGATCAATACGGAAGACGAAATATTGCAATTTTAGGACTTTTAGGATATTCAATTTCCTTAATAGCCTTAATAACTCCTCTTTTTCTTGCTGAAAGAAATTTATTAAATATATCTCTTTTGTTCCCAGCCCTAATACTAGGAAGACTTATCAATGGCCTTATAGGTTCTGCAACAAGACCAGCTTCCTTTGCTTATGTTGCTGATGTTACTTCAAAAGAAAATAGAACAGTTAAATTTGCTAGATTAGAATCAAGTTTTTTATTGGGAACCGTTGCAGGACCATTGTTGGGGGGTTTCTTATTTCTTATAACAAAGGAAACACCTTTTTATGTATTTTCATTTTTTGCATTGGTAGCAGCCCTAGGTATATACAAAAATCTAGAACCAACAAACATGTCAATAGAATTAAAGAAAAATGTAAAAAAAATTAGTTGGCATTCATCAACTATATGGCCCTTCCTTTTATTTGCAGCCATTATGAGTCTTTGTCAGGCATCATTATTACAATCAATTGGTTTTTACATAACTGATTTATTTAATGATTTAGATAATTTACCAACTTTAATAAGTATGACTTTTGCTCTTTTATCCATATCTACTATTTTTAGTCAATATACTTTTACTGATGCATTTCCAGTGAATAACTTTAATTTATTATTTTTTGGAACTATTTTATTAATATTTTCGTATTTTACGATGGCATTTTTTCAAACTATCTCAGTCTATTACTTATCCATAATTGTTTTAGGATTTGGGTTTGGAATGACAAGACCAGCGTTGGCATCTTCTCTTTCTTTATCACAAAACCCAGAAAATCAAGGCTCTGCTGCTGGATATTTAGGTTCTGTCATTCCAATTGGTCATATGACAACTCCATTTATTGCAATGCCAATATATGCGATTAATCCATCATACTTGTATTATTTCAGTTCAATACTATGTATATCATTAGTATTATTTATAATATTGCATCCCAAACTTAGAAATTTAAAAGATTTATGAAAAAAGCATTATTAATAGTTAACTTAGGAACACCAAATAAGCCAACTTATTTTAGTGTTTTTAAGTACTTAAAACAGTTTCTTATGGATGGTAGGGTGATAGACATAAATTTAATACTAAGATTTATTCTGGTAAATTTTATAATTGTTCCTATTAGATCTTTTTCATCGGCAAAAATATATAAGAAAGTATGGGATGAAGATACTGGATCTCCATTACTTCATAATACTGAGAAACTCGCAGAAAAGTTAAGAAATAAACTTACAGATTATGATGTTGAATTTGCAATGCGTTATCAAAATCCTTCAATTAATAGCGTCATTAATAAAATGCTATTAAAAAACCCTGATGAACTAATTATATTACCTCTTTTTCCTCACTATGCTGCAGCTACAACAGGTTCAGTTTACGAGGAAATTTCAAGAATTATTTCAAAAAAATGGGTAGTCCCAAAAATTACTTTTATTAATCAATTTTATGATAATGATAAATTTATTGATGCTTGGGTTGAAAAAGCAAATAAATTTGATGTCCAAGCATATGACAAGATAATTTTCAGTTACCACGGTATTCCTAATAGTCATGTTGATAATGTTTATCAAGATTCTGTGTGCAGTGATCATGATTGCGAGTTAAAAATTACCAATAAAAACAAATTTTGTTACAAAGCTACAACTTATGAGACCACCAAGATATTAGCAAAAAGATTAAATATTTCCGCTGATAAATATATAGTTACTTATCAATCAAGACTGACTAATAAATGGCTTACACCATTTACAGATTCAGTTCTTGAAAGTATGCCAAAAGAGGGGAATAAAAAAATATTAGTTTTTTCTCCAGCCTTTACGGCAGACTGTTTAGAAACAATTATTGAAATTGGTGATGAATATACCGAACTATTTATTGAAGCTGGTGGCGAACAGCTTGATTATGTTGAGTCATTAAATTATTCAGATAGCTGGACAGATGCTATTATTGATATTATTAAATAGAAGAAATAATAACTATGTTTAAAAAAGACTTATTACAAGATAAAAGAATACTTATTACAGGGGGTGGCACCGGTTTAGGTAAAGAAATGGCGAATCATTTTGCAGAACATGGTGCTGAGTTATATATATGTGGACGAAGAGATAATGTTCTTCAAGAAACAGCTGATGAAATTATTGATAAATATAAATCTAAGGTACACACACAAGTTTTAGATATTAGAGCCTCTAAAGATGTTGATGATTATGTTCAAAGCATCTTTGATGATAAACCTCTCGATGGTTTAGTAAATAATGCTGCAGGCAATTTTATTTCTCCTACAAAAGATTTATCACATAAAGGATTTGATGCTATCGCCAATATAGTATTTCATGGTACTTTTTATATGACTCATTCAGTTGGAAAAAGATGGATTGAAGCTAATCATAAGGGATCTATTGTTAATATTCTCACAACATGGATTTGGACTGGATCGCCTTATGTTGTTCCTTCAGCAATGTCTAAGTCTGGTATTCATGCAATGACACAGTCCTTAGCTGCAGAATGGGGTAAATATGGAATTAAAATTAATGGCATTGCTCCTGGACCTTTTCCAACAAAAGGAGCATGGGATAGACTAAATCCTGATAGCAAAAATGAGAGTGATGGAATGATGAGTACTGTTCCTCTTGGAAGAGTTGGGGACATGATCGAACTTCAAAATTTGGCTACTTTTTTAATGGCGGATGGATGTGATTATCTTACTGGTCAAACTATTGGTTTAGATGGTGCTCAATATTTAACAGGTGGTGGTACATTCTCACAACTTGATAAACTTTCCGAAGAAGACTGGAATAATATGAGGGAATTAATTAGGGGCGCCAATAATAAAGATAAAGCAGACAGAGGTTAAAGATAATGAATATAAATGAAGAAATGAATAAAGCTCTAAATGAGCAAAAAGAATTTTTTATTAAAAATGGTTCTCCATCCATTGAATTAAGGATTGATAGATTAAAGAGATTAAAAGCTCTAATAATGGATAATCGATATGATTTTGTAGATGCACTTAATGAAGATTTTGGAAACAGATCTAAAAATGCCTCAATGCTTTCTGATGTATACGGAATAATGCCTGCTATTAATCTTGCTATTAAAAATGTAAAAAAATGGAATAAGATTGAAAAAAAATCATCAAATTTTCCTTTTGGGTTCCTTGGCGCAAAGTCTTATATAAAATACGAACCACTCGGTACAGTAGGTATGATATCGCCTTGGAATTTTCCTGTAAATTTATCATTCCTTCCACTTGTTTCAATTTTTGCTGCTGGAAATCAAGTCATGCATAAACCAAGTGAACATACGCCAACAACATCTTTATTGTTAAAAGAATTATGTGATAAATCATATGACCAAAATGAATTTGCTACATTTCTAGGAGGCCCTGAAGTTGGAGAAGCATTTACAAAATTAAAGTTTGATCATCTTTTATATACAGGAGGCGGATCAGTTGCTAAACATGTAATGAACTCAGCATCACAAAATTTAGTTCCACTTACATTAGAGCTAGGCGGTAAATCACCAGTAGTAATAGGCAAAACTGCAGACCTAAGCACATCTGCTAAAAGGATTATGTTTGGTAAAACACTCAATGCTGGGCAGATATGCTTGGCTCCTGATTATGTGGTTGTTCACAAAGATCAAAAAGAAGATTTTATACAAGCAACAAAAAATGCAGTTACTGAATACTTCCCTAATTTAAAAGATAATGATGATTACACATCAATTATTAATGAAAAGCATTACGATCGATTAAAGGATCTTTTAGATGATGCTATTGAAAAAGGTGCTAAAGTTGATGAAATTAATCCTGCAAATGAAGATTTTAGTCAACAGGAATTCTATAAAATGCCACCTACAATCGTAACTAATACAACTGATGACATGAAGATTATGCAAGAAGAGATATTTGGTCCTATATTACCTGTTGTTGAATACGATGAAATCAATGAAGCTACGCATCTTATCAATTCTAAAGATAGACCTCTTGGGTTATATTATTTTGGAACTGATAAATCTGAAGAAGATGATTTATTTAATAAAACATCATCGGGAGGAGTAACTGTTAATAATGTTATAAGCCATATTCAACAAAATGATCTATCATTTGGTGGAGTAGGGCCGAGTGGGATGGGTAGATACAAATCTTTTGATGGCTTTAAAAATTTCTCTAACCCAAGAGCATATTACAAAGAAGTTGGTTTTAAGTTAGACAAGTTCTTTGATGCAGTAAGACCACCTTATAAAGGAAGTATTGAGAAAGTATTAAAACAACTAATGAAATAGGCAAGTGTCCTCAATTTCTTTCAAATTAGGTTATAGATACCTGAGATCAACAAAAGGCGGTATCTTTTCCTTTACAACCATTCTTGCAATATTAGGCTTAACTATAGGTGTATCAAGCCTTATTGTTGTTACATCGGTAATGAATGGATTTCAAAAAGAACTTGAAAATAGAATACTAGGAGTAATACCTCATTCAATAATCGAATCCAGAGACCAAATTGATAATTATGATTATTTAATTAATGAAATTAAAAAAAATAAAAATGTTGTTAGCGCTGCACCATATATAAATATCCAGGGCCTGATTTCATCTTCGTATGATGATAAACCAATAAGTTTAGTTGGCACTGACCCAAAAGATGAAGAGAATATATCAATAATTCCGGATTATATGATTATTGGCGATATTAATAATTTATATCAAAAAAATTCAATAATAATAGGGTCATCACTTGCAGCCAATCTTGGCGCATATGTTGGTGATAATATAACTATAACAACTACAGAAATAAGAACTAGCGTTGTTGGATCATATCCAATATCTTTAAAGTTAAAAATTGTTGGAATATATGAATTAAAAACTGAAATAGATCAGTATCTTGTTCTTACTTCACATGAAACAACACAGAAAATAAAGAAATTTAAACCAAATGAAACCTCATCCATTCGGA
Organism: uncultured SAR86 cluster bacterium; assembly: GCA_902557965.1. Classification (GTDB taxonomy): domain Bacteria; phylum Pseudomonadota; class Gammaproteobacteria; order Magnimaribacterales; family D2472; genus SAR86A. The sequence goes on along the minus strand of CACECK010000006.1, from coordinate 6,947 downwards.
TTAAAACAAATGATCTTTTTAAAGCTGATGAAATTTCTAACGAATTAGTAAAAACAATTGGCAAAGATTATTATTTTCAATCTTGGAAAGAATCTCATGGCACTTTATTTGAGGCAATAAAATTTGAAAAACTGCTTATTAGTTTGATGTTATTTTTGATTGTAGCTGTAGCATCCATACTAGTATTGTCTACTATAGTAATGACTGTTAAATCAAAAGAAAGAGAAATTGCAATCTTGAGAACCCTTGGCGCTAGTTCAAGACAGTTAGTTTTAATATTTTTTACTCAAGGTGTGATTGTTAGCTTTATTGGAATTATTTTTGGAATTATCTTAGGGTACTTATTAACAATTAATATTAATAATATGGTTATATTTCTAGAATTTATTCTTAATAGAAAGCTTTTAGAGGCGTATTTTATTAATTATTTTCCATACTATATTGACTCATACCAAATTCTATTAATATGCATCATTTCATTTTTCATAAGCATTGCTACTTCATTTATTCCATCATTAAAAGCTACTAAGCTTAATCCTTTAGAAATACTTAGGCATGAATAAATTAGAATGTCATAAATTATGTAAAAGCTTTGAAATTGGAGATGAAAATATTAATGTACTTAATAATATAGATCTAGTTATAGAAGCTAATGACAGCATTGCAATAACAGGTAAGTCTGGAGCTGGAAAATCTACATTACTACATATCCTTGCCACCCTTGATAGGCCAACATCAGGTTCTGTTTTGCTTGATGGGGATAATTTAACAAATTCTTCGAACGAAAATTTATCTAAAGTTAGACTTAATAATTTTGGATTTGTATACCAATTTCATCATTTACTGGAAGATTTGACAGTTGAAGAAAATATATCAATTCCATTACATCTTAACAATTCATATGATCTAAATTGTAAGAAAATGATTAATCATATAATGAAAGAATTAGATATTCATAAACGTTCAAATCATTTACCTTGGAAGCTGTCAGGCGGAGAAAAACAAAGAGTTGCGATAGCAAGATCTATTATAAATAAACCAAAATGCTTATTTCTTGATGAACCAACAGGAAATTTAGATGTTGAGAGTTCATCTCTTATTCAACAATTAATATTCAATATGGCATCTAAATACGGTATTGCTTTAATTGCAGCTACTCATGATAATAAATTTACAGATTCTTTTAAAAAGGTATATATTCTTAGTGATTCTAAGTTAAATAAAGTAAATGAGTGAATTTATAACAGCTGGTGGAATATTTATGTGGCCATTATTGGTCTGTAGCGTGTTAATAATTGCTTTTTCAATTGAGAGAACGTGGTTCCTTCAAAAAAGACTAATATGTCCAGATGGTCTTTCAAACCAGTTAAGAAACTTAATCGAAAATAAAAATATTGATAATAAACAAGCAGAGGAGATTTCACATCTTTCCTCATTAGGATTTTTGCTAATAAACTGTCTAAAATATAAGAACTTACCAAGAGAAAATCTAGAATCAAAAATAGAAGAGAAGGCTGCAGAAGTTCAATATAGTCTTGAAAGAAATTTAACAATGTTAGGAACTATTGCAACAATAAGCCCTTTAATAGGATTACTTGGAACAGTAGTTGGAATGATAACTGCTTTTACAGGCTTAACTGAAACTTCTGGCGCTAACCCAGATCTTCTTGCTGCAGGTATTTCACAGGCGCTAATAACAACTGCATTTGGTTTACTTATTGCTGTTCCAGGATTGGTTCTACATAAATATTTTGAACACAAGATCAAATACTTATTAATTAATCTTCAAAAAGAAGTTTCTGATTTTATTGACATAATCAACAAATGAAATTTTTATCGCAAAAAGAATCTAACTTTTCAATAGAAATCACACCTTTAATCGATATTGTTTTTCTATTAGTAATATTTTTTGTAGTTACTTCAAAAGTTGGTGATTCTCAGTTTCTTAGCCTTGATTTACCCAAAACTGAATCATTTGAGTATAAAGCTGTCCAATCTTTGAATGAAATAGTAATTATGAATGATGGCTCTGTTTATATTAATGATGAGTTATTAAACATTACTGATATGAGTGTAATTGAAAATTCAATTTTTAATCTTCCAGATAATGAAGGCTCAATAATTTTGAGCGCCCATAGCGAATCTCTTCATATCTGGGTTATATCTGTAATGGATATTTTAAATAAATATGGTTTTGATGAAGTTCAGATAAGAACAATTGAGAAATGAAACAAGGAAGCTTAAGAAGATTATTAGGATATACATTTAGATATAAATGGTCTTTTGCTATTAGTGTTGTTGGTTTTATTAGTTTTGCATTAGCCGATATTGCAGCTGTTGAATGGATTAGAAGAATTATTGGTTATATAAATTCTGAGGAAGAAAACTTTAGCTCGTTTTTAGCACTTTCTCTAATATTTATTGCAATGGGACGTGGCATAGGGTTTTTTATTGGTAACTACTTTATGTCAAAAGTTGGATTTGGGATTGTTCACGACTTAAGAGAAGAACTGTTTAAAAAGTTACATGAATTACCAAAATCTTACTTTGATTCAAACCAATCGGGCCAATTAATTAATAGAATAACATTTACAACGACTCAGGTTTCAGGTGCTGCATCAAACGCAGTCAAAACACTAATAAGAGAGGGATTTCTTTTAATAGGATTGTTCATTTATTTATTAATAATGAATTACAAATTAACTATGCTGTTAATAGGAACAGCACCATTGATAGCATTAATAGTTTATGTTGCAGGCAAAAGGTTAAAAAAACTTGCAGCCAAAATTCAAACAGCAATGGGTGATGTTACTCATATTGCATCTGAGGCAGTCGATGGACATGTAGAAATTAAAAGTTTTAACGCACAAGATTATGAAAATTCAAGATTTTCATCAGCCAATATATCTAATAAAAATCAAAATTTAAAACTTGAAGCAACTGGCAACATGGCTACACCAATTATTCAGGTGCTTGTATCAATATCATTATCTATAGTTGCATATTTTGCACTAGGATCTAAGCTTGGTATATCTCTAGATGCAGAAACATTTGTTGCATTTTTTACAGCTGCTGGTTTGATGGCAAAACCCATAAGACAGCTTTCAAATATAAATATTATTGTTCAAAAAGGTCTAGCTGCGGCTAATGAGATTTTTGAACAACTAGATCAAAGTATTGAAAGAGATTTAGGTAGAAATGATAATGAGATTAGTGGAAATATAGAGTTCAAAGATGTAAATTTTTCTTATGATAGTGGAAATCAAATACTATCTAATATAAGTTTTGTTATAAATAAAAATGATACTGTTGCAATTGTAGGAAAATCAGGCTCTGGTAAATCTACAATAGCTAATTTAATACCAAGGTTTTATAACCATACATCTGGTGACATATTAATTGATGATATAAAAGTTTCAGACTTTAGCTTAAAGCATTTAAGATCTTCTATATCTATAGTAAACCAATCCCCATCATTATTTAATGACACAATCTCAAAAAACATCGCATATGGTGATGATGAAATAGATGTTGATAAACTTAAAGAATCAGCAAAACTATCTGGTTGCTTAGAGTTTATTGAAAAACTACCTGAAGGCTTTGAATCAGAGATTGGTGACGATGGTGTTTTATTATCAGGAGGACAGCGTCAGCGTTTAGCTATCGCACGAGCATTTTATAAGGATTCCCCAATTATTATTTTAGATGAGGCAACATCATCATTAGATACAGAATCAGAACTAATTGTTCAAGAAGCTTTAGAAAAGCTAATCACCAATAGAACAACAATCGTTATTGCCCATAGACTATCAACTATTGAGAACGCTTCAAAAATTATAGTTTTGGATAATGGTGAAATAGTTGAATCAGGAACACACAATGAATTGATTGGTAATGAATCCATCTATCATTCTCTATATAAAAATAAATTTGAAGATTCACCTAAAACTAAATCTTCATCATCTAAATCTGTGCAACTATATATGCCTGAATATGAAGACGAAACTTCAAGAAGCTTTGTGGTTGATAGTTGGTACAACAAAAGTATTTGGCTATATTTACTTTATCCATTTTCATTATTATTCTCATACTTAACATCTAGAAGAAGAAGAAAATTCTTAAAAGACAAAAATAAATCATATAAGTCTGAAATACCCATAATAGTTGTTGGTAATCTAACTATAGGCGGTACAGGCAAAACACCATTGGTTAAATACATTGCAACAGAGTTAATAAATAGAGGCTATAAACCTGGTATTGTAAGTAGGGGATATGGCGGTAAATTTAAAGAAACACTGAAAGTTGATGAAAATACATCTGTGAAAGAAACGGGTGATGAAGCTCAAATACTTGCAAAGTTAAATATCCCTTTTTATATAGACAAGAATAGGGTTCGTGCAGTCGATAAAATTAATAAAAATCATGACTGTGATGTCATTATTTCCGACGATGGTCTCCAGCATTATAAAATGAAGCGTAATATTGAAATTGCGGTTATTGATGGTAAAAGAAGATTCGGAAATAAACTTACATTTCCTGCAGGACCATTAAGGGAATCTATAAAAAGATTAGATTCGGTAGATTTTATTGTAAATAATACTGGCCCAACTGAAGAAAAAGAATTTTTAATGAATATCAGCCCATCTGAGTTCGTTCATTTAAAATCTGGTAAATCATATAAAATTGATGAATGGCCTATGCATAATCAAGTTCATGCTGTTGCTGGATTAGGAAATCCTGGAAGGTTTTTTGATCTTTTAGGCAAGCTTGGTTTTGATATAATTCGACATCCATTCCCAGATCATCATAATTTTCTTTCTAGTGATATATTTTATTTAGATCATCTTCCTATAGTAATGACTGAAAAAGATGCCTCTAAATGCAAAGATTTTGATAATAATAAAATTTGGTATCTTAAGATTGATGCAGATGTCAATAATAAGTTTATAGATCAACTACAAAATAAATTAGAAGAAATTTCATAACATGGAAGATGTTTACATAATTATTCCAGCAAGGATTGGATCAACACGTTTACCAAATAAACCTTTAATAGATTTAAATGGTAAGTCATTAATTCAAAGAGTTTATTTAAATGCCTCTAAAATATCTTCTAATGTATTTGTAGCAACAGATTCAAAAAAAATAGAACAAAATCTCTCTAAATATACTTCAAAAGTTATTATGACATCTTCAGATCATATATCAGGAACAGATCGTATATTTGAGGCAGCAGAAAAGTTACATATCAAAGATAATTCTTTAATAATTAATTTACAAGGTGATGAACCATTTCTGCCCATAGATGCTGTAAATCAAATTATTAATACATATCAGTCTATTGAGCCTGATGTCATAACGCTTTCTTGTGTATTAGACGATATAAATGATCTGAAAAATCCAAATTGTGTCAAAGTTAAAACAGACATTGATAACTACGCATTAGATTTCCTAAGAAAATCTGATAAAGAAAATCTTAATAGGCATATTGGTATTTATGGATATACATTTAAGACTCTTAAAAAATTAATAAATCTAGATCCATCAGACAGAGAAATCGAATATAAATTAGAGCAACTCAGATTCCTTGATAACAATTTTTCAATATATGTTTCTCACTATAAGGATGGTGTTCCTCATGGAATTGATACGTATATCGATGCTATTAAAGCTAGAAAAATTTTAACAAACACATGATTATTTCAGAAAATATAAATATAAGTAATTCTTTAAAAATCAATTCATGTGCAAAACTATATATACAAGTAAGTAAAAAAGACGATTTTGTTGAATTGTATAAATATATTAAAAACAAAAATCTTCCCTATTTGATAGTTGGAGAAGGAACAAATATTGTCGTACCAGAAGCTTTTAATGGAATAGTTATAGCCTTAGACTTTAACGAATTGTTTTTTGATCATGACTTAAGAATTGTAAGAGCAGGGGCATCTGTTAATTGGCATAATTTTGTTTGTGAATGTATTAAAAATGACATTCATGGTTTTGAAAATTTATCTTTAATTCCAGGAAGTGTCGGAGCTGCTCCAATTCAAAATATAGGAGCTTATGGCCAAGAAGTTTCCAAATTAATAAAAAATGTATATTGTTTTGATTTAAATACAGGTGAGTTTATAACTTTGGACAACAAATCATGTCATTTTTCATATAGAAACTCTATATTAAAGAATAATTCATTAGTTGTTTATTCAATAGACTTTAAAAGTGATAACAATAAATTACTCAACATAGAATATGAGTCAATAAAAAGATATTTAGACGCTAATAGAATTGACAGAAAAACCTTAAATCTGCAAAGTGTATCTGAGATAATATGTTCTATTAGAAATTCAATTCTTCCAGATCCAAACATTATTCCAAATGCAGGAAGTTTTTTTAAAAATGTCATAATAGATAAAAATGAAATTAATACTTCAGAATTCTCAATTGATGATTTAATAATTTGGGATGTTGAAGATGGCATGGTCAAGGTTGGCAGCGCTAGATTAATTGAATTAATTCAAAATAGATTACCTAAATCAAACAACGTAACTATTTACTCCAATCATTCACTTGTTTTAACTACCAATGCTAAAGCATCACAAGGTGATGTAATTAGCTATGCAAATGAAATAATGAAAACTGTTAAAGATGTTTTTAATATTAAGCTTGAAATAGAGCCAATAGTTATAAATTGATATATGTTTATTTGGTCAGCGCTTGCACATTTGATTGCTTTAACAAGTCCAGGTCCAGACACTGCTGTTGTCTTAAGACAAGTTTCTCTATATGGAAGAAAAGAAGGCTATAAAACCTCTATAGGAATTGGAATAGGAATATACATACATTGTGTACTCGCAGTAAATGGAATTTCTTTGATTATTATATCTAATGATCTTTATAAATTTATGATAAGTCTTGTTGGAGGCGCATATATTTTGTTCTTAGGC
>CACECK010000005.1 GCA_902557965.1 uncultured SAR86 cluster bacterium | reverse complement strand
ATGTTATTAGTAATTTTTTATTCATAAATTTTTATAGAACTAAATTTGGAAAAATCAAAACTGAAAATAGAATAATTAATTGAATAAATATAAAAGGTATTACTCCTCTATATATTTCTGAGGTCTGAATGCTCTCATCAGCTACGCCCCTTAAATAGAATAATGAGAATCCAAAGGGCGGGGTTAAAAACGATGTCTGAAGATTAATTGCAAAAAGAATAGCTAACCAAACTGGATCGAATCCCATCATTAGAAGCGGAGGGGCTATTAGGGGAACTATTACATAGCAGATTTCAATAAAGTCTAAGATGAATCCCAGTAAGAATATTATAAGCAACACAAAGATTAGTGCAGTATAAGCACCACCAGGGAGTGAGCTAAAAATTAGATTGATTAATTCATCCCCTCCAACCCCCCTAAAAATTAATGAAAATATAGAAGCTCCAATAAGAATAGTAAAGATCATAGTAGATACCACAGCAGTTTTTTCAGAAGTATCTTTAATAAACCTTAGATTAATTTTCCCATTTATAAATGCTATTACTAAAGCTCCAAAAGCTCCTATAGCAGCAGCTTCAGTGGGGGTTGCAATTCCTGCAAATATAGAACCCAATACTAAAAAAATTAAGGTTATTGGTAGAGCAAGCGTCTTAAATATTTCTATTTTTTTAATTTGAACCTCATTTGAATAATCTTTTAGGCTTAAATTATTTTTATTTTTATACATCGTATAAAAAAGATAACCAAGACATATCATTATGCCTGGAACAATTGCTCCAATGAAAAGATCGCCAACAGTAACAGTTTGCTGAGAAAAAATACCCATATCATTTTGAGCTCTCTGATAAGCATTAGACATCACATCTCCAAGCAGAACGAGCGCAATTGACGGAGGAATTATTTGACCTAAAGTTCCAGTTGAGGCAACAAGACCTGTTGAAAAGCTTTTGTCGTAACCTTGATTAATTAGAATAGGCAAAGACATTAAACCCATTGTCACAACCGTAGCACCAACAATGCCGGTGCTTGCTGCAAGTAGGGCACCAACAATAATTATAGAAATAGATAATCCACCTTTTGTTCCCCTAAAAGCAGCAGCCATATTTTCTAGCATTTTTGATGCAATACCAGATTTTTCTAAAATTGTGCCCATAAAGATAAACAGCGGAACAGCCAACAAGGTTATATTATTCATTATTCCAAAGATCCTTATTGGGATGCTCTTAAAAATTGTTGGATCAAAAATTCCAAAAGGAATACATATTAAGGCAAATAATATCGAGACACCCGCAAGAGTAAAAGCAACTGGGTAACCTATCAAAAGCGAAACACATATTAATACAATTAGAAGAAAAGGTACTAATTCCATTTGTTTTTGATAAATTGATGAATGATGGTTAATAAAAGCGTAATTGGGAACAATATAATTAGAGTCTTTTGAAGATATACATAACCAAGACCACCAGCCTCAGTAGATACTTCCTTAATTTTCCAAGCCATATTAATAAGCTCGATGGAAAAATATCCAATAACAAAACAGAGAGGTATCAAAAATAATAGACTAAGAATAAAATTTACCTTTTTCTTATATTTTATCGAGGATTCCCTATAAAAAATATCAACTCTCACATGTTCGTCTTTGTAATGCACATAACCTGCACAACCTAAAAAAAACTAGGGCGTGAATATACATAACTAATTCTTGAAGACCTGTTAATCCAATTCCAAAGAAATATCTTGCCACTATTATCACTATCATTAATATTGTCATGGCAGGTATCATTAATGATATGAATTTTCCTAAAGAATTTATTGTTTTTTGCATGATTGTTATTGAATAAGTCTTTATGAATTCGTTAGAATACAACAATGATTATAGTACTTTCTCCGGCAAAAACACTTGATTACGAATTTGATGCAACTGGAAGCCATTCTGTTCCAGCATTTTTAAGTCAATCTTCTAAGCTTATTAAGCAATTGAAAAATAAAGAGCCTAAAGATATTGCATCTTTAATGGGCCTTAGCGATAAACTTGCAACTCTAAATTACGATAGGTATCAAACATGGACAGCTGCAAAAAAAGTTTCTAATGATTCAAAGCAATCTATGTTGGTTTTTAAAGGAGATGTATATCAAGGACTTCAAGCTGAAGATTTAACAAAAAGCGAAATGAATTTTGCGCAAAAACATATCAGAATTTTGTCTGGTTTATATGGAATATTGAGGCCACTAGATTTGATGAAGCCTTATCGACTAGAGATGGGAACAAAACTAGAGACAGAAAATGGAAAAAATCTTTATGAGTTCTGGGGCAATAAAATTCAAAAAAATGTTTTAAATGAATTAAAAAATCAAAAGTCTGACCTTTTGATAAATTTAGCTTCTAATGAGTACTTTTCGGCTTTAGGTAAATTACCTGAAGACATAAATACTATTTCACCAACATTCAAAGATTACAAGAATGGAAAGTATAAGATCATTAGTTTTTATGCAAAAAAAGCTAGAGGATTAATGGCTAGATGGATTATTCAAAATAAAGTCAAAGACTTTGAGGATTTAGTAAAATTTAATCTCGATGGATATAAATTTTCTAAGGGTGAGTCTACCGCATCAACTCCAGTCTTTTTAAGAAAACCTTAAGAATTAGATTCGTTAAATTTCTTTACTTCAACAAGCTCGTTGAATGTTGCATCTCTTTTTTCCATGTTAGCAGTCATTTGTTCAGTCATGTCTTTTTGACTTAACATCGCACCACTCCACAATGCATTATATTCTAGGCTGTCATTTACATTATGGTCTCTTGAATAATTCATTACTGCTTTTAATCCATAAATCGCAACTGGTGATTTTGAAGCAATTTCACTAGCAAGTTTATTTGTTGCTTCAATTAACTCTTCTTGTGATCCATATGTCCCACTAACTAATCCAGCCTCTTTGGCTTCTTCAGCATACATTCTTCTTCCTGTATATGCCATTTCTCTCATTTTTGAATCCGGTATTATTTTTGGCAGTCGCTGAAGTGTCCCGACATCAGCTGCCATACCAATATTTATTTCTTGAATACAGAAAAAAGCATCATCTGAGGCAAGTCGAATATCGCATGCAGTAACCATATCGACTGCTCCACCAATACAGCCGCCATGAATTGCAGCTATAACTGGCACCCTAATTTTTTCAAGAGTACTTATATATTCTTGAAGTTCTTTGGCAACCCTGTAAACAGCTTCGCCGATTCGCGCATGATCAGGCTTCTTGTCATCTGGTATGTTATCGACTCCATTAGTGAATGCATTTAAATCCATACCTGCACAAAAATGTTTACCAGTCGACGACATCACAACAACTCTGATATCAGAATCTTTATTTATTACTTCTAAAACCTCTCCTAGTTCAACCCAGAAATCTCTAGACATAGTATTAAGCTCATCTGGTCTAGATAAAACAAGGTTTCCTACATGATTTTTAACATCAAGCTTGAAACAATTGAATTCTTTTTTACTCATGATTGACTCCCGATTTCTATTGACTCATCTACAATTCTTCTCATTTTCTCAACATGCTCAAAAGTTTTATGATGTGATAACACAACTTTTCTCTCTTCGCTCAAAAGAACTAGCATTTTTTTTAATTTTTCAAGGTTTTCTATTATTCTATTATCCATAAGTGAATTTTTCTAACTTAATTTTATTCTAAGCATTATAATGCTCTTGAACAATGAAATCACTAAGACACATTTTTTTATTTTGCTTAATTTTTTTTAATAAGGCTCCTTTAGCGAGTGAAATCGATAACTCATATCAAAAACAATCACTTCTTGCAGTTTTATTTAAGAGAACATCCGCAGAGTACAAAGCTAATACCTATCAAGTATACGCATCAGCTAAAAAGAATATTGATAAAGCACTGGAAGATAGATCATGGACTGCGTTAGTAAATCAAAATAAAAATTATGAAGATCTTCCTCCGGCAATTATCTTAGATATTGATGAGACAGTTCTTGATAATTCAGAACATCAAGTTAGAAGTATTAAAAATGGAACAAATTATCCAATTGGTTGGAAGGAATGGGTTTCTGAGGAATCAGCACCAGCTTTGCCAGGTGTTAAAGAGTTTTTAACTTATGCCAAAGCTAAAGGCATAAAAATTTTTTATGTTACTAATAGAACACATGATCTCGAGGAATACACACGTAATAATGTAAAGGCTTTGGGACTACCTCTTGATAATGATGTAGATGTACTGCTAATGAAAAATGAAAAAGGCTGGACATCAGATAAAACGAGTCGAAGAGACCTGATAAAAAAAGATTATCGAGTTATTCAAATTTTTGGTGACCAATTAGACGATTTCATACCTCTAGAAGATACAGCATCAAGTGTAAATAGTAGAAAAGAGCTTATTGATCAGTATGCAGATATGTGGGGAGAAAAGTGGTATATGCTAATCAATCCAATGTATGGGGAGTGGGAAGAAACATTATATGAACATTGTTGGAGTTGTTTCCCTGAAGAGAGTGACAGAGTTAAGCAAAGATTAAAAGCTCTAGAATATTAAGATGATTAGTAAATCATTTTTTGATGAAAATATTGACCGCCTAATAGATTGCGTAAAACTTGCTTCAAACGAAATTATGGACATTTATCGTTCAGATAACTTTGGTCAAGAGGAAAAAATGGACGGCTCCCCGCTAACATTAGCAGATAAAAGATCCAATGAAATAATATTAAATTCACTTGAAGCAATATCAAAAGATATAAAAATTATTTCCGAAGAAACTTTTACTCAAGACGCCCTTAAAAATTTAGATGAAACATACTGGCTTGTTGATCCACTAGATGGAACAAAAGAATTTATCAACAAAACTGGAGAATTTACAGTAAATATTGCAATGATTAATCAAAAACAGCCAATGTTTGGAATTGTTGCTGCTCCAGTAACTGAAAAAATTTGGTATGGCTCTATTTTTGAAAATATTAAATTGAAAGATGTGTCTGTAAAAAAATTGAGAATAGTAATGAGTAAGAGTCATAAAAGTGATATGGATAACGATTTTCTTAATTTCCTGGAATCAAAGAACATTGACTATGAGATAGTTGAAAAGGGTAGCTCATTAAAATTGTGTACCTTGGCTGACAATGAAGCAGACATTTATCCTAGATTTGGACCTACTTCTGAATGGGATATTGCAGCTGCTCATGCAGTTTTATCAAGCAAAGGAGGAAGTGTAATAAGAATCGAAGATAATAAAGAATTAGTATATGCAAAAAAAGATACTATTCTAAATCCCTACTTCATAGCATTTAGAAATAATTCAATTAAAAATGATTTTTTGCCAGTATTAGGAGATTTTTTTAAAAAATTGGTATAATTTCCTATTATTCATAATTAATTGATATAATTAATTATAATTAAAATTTATATTATGGGCACACAATTACAACCCTCACAACTTAATAGTCCAGGCAAGGATATAGAATCGTATCTTTCATCTGTTCACGCTATACCTATTCTTACAAAAGAGCAGGAACAAGAGCTTGCACTTAAACTTTATGAAGAAGATGATCTCGACGCTGCACGACAGCTTGTTATTCATCATCTCAGATTTGTTGTTCATATAGCAAGATCATACCAAGGGTATGGACTTCCTCTTGGAGATATTATTCAAGAAGGAAATGTTGGCCTTATGAAGGCAGTTGATAAGTATGACCCTCATAGGGGTGTAAAAGTAGTATCTTTTGCAGTTCATTGGATTAAAGCTGAAATACATGAATACATACTCAAAAACTGGAGGCTTGTGAAGATAGCAACTACAAAAGCTCAAAGAAAATTATTTTTTAATTTAAGGAGCAAGAAAAAAAGCCTCGATTGGTTAACTAAAGAAGAAGCTGAAAAGATTGCCTCTGATTTAAATGTTGAAGTTAAAGATGTTCTGCATATGGAAAACAGGTTATCTTCAAATGATTCATCATTCGATGCCCCAGCCCCATCTGGAGACGATGATGATGTAATGTCACCCTCTCAATATCTTGAAGATAAAAGATATGATCCAGAAGTAATTGTTGCAAATGAGCAAGCAGAGCAGGTTAATAGGAGTGAGTTAGTTGAGGCATTAAGAATGCTAGATGATAGAAGCAAAGATATTCTTCAAAGAAGGTATCTATCAGATCAAAAAGCAACCCTTCATGATTTAGCTCATGAATATGAAGTTTCTGCTGAGAGAATTAGGCAGATTGAAAACACTGCTCTAAAAAAATTAAAGTCATTAATGGTTGATTTTGCTTAAATCAAACCAGTAAATGCAACTCAAATTCCTTCCATCTTTTGTAAAAAGAAAAGGCCGAATTACTAAAAGACAAGAATTAGGCTTAAATGAGCTAGAAAACTTCTCTATAAGTACAATTGAGAATATCAACATTGAGAAAGAAAAATTTTCTCAATGCCATTTAGAAATTGGATTTGGGAATGCAGAAAACCTTTGCTCAATGGCAAAATCATATCCCGATATTCTTTTTATTGGTAGTGAAGTTTATGCCTCAGGAGTTGGTTCTCTTCTTGCAACAATTAAAGAAGACAACATAAAAAATATAAGGATTTTTAATCAAGATATCAGGATATTACTAGATAAGAATCCTGAAGAAGTTTTTGATAAGGTAGTCATTATTTGTCCAGATCCATGGCCAAAAGATAGGCATCATAAAAGACGCCTCATAAATGAAGAATTCTTACGCATGCTTTATAAAACAATCAAACCTGCAGGGGTTATATATATTTCAACTGATTGGGAGCACTATGCAGAAAGCATAAAAAACTCTTTAGAGATATCAAATTATTTTTCAAATACAAAAACTGAAGAAAAACTAACCTTCTCAAAATTTGAAAACCGTGGCATAGAAGAGGGCAGAGAGATTTTTGAATTTCGCTATATTAAGAATTAAAAATTTTTAAACTTATCAATAAAATTCATGACCGCAATAGCCCTATGGCTAATTTTATTTTTTATCTGTACATCTATAGATGCCATTGAACAATCAAAGCCATCTGGGTAGAAAATTTTATCGTAACCAAAACCGCCTTCACCAGAGCTATTAATTGAAACTTTTCCATTTATTTTTCCATATGAGATGAGAGGCATTGGATCGTTGAAATTCTTAATTCCAACAAGGCAGCAAACATAATAAGCATCTAAATCTTCTAAAGATAACTCATTTAATTTTTGAATTATCTTGTCTCTATTATCTTCATCAGAAGCATTATCTCCTGCGTATCTTGCTGAAAATATACCTGGTTCGTAATCTAACCCAGGAACAACTAAACCTGAATCATCAGCAATTGTATATTTGCCAGAATGAAATGAACCATGTTTTGCCTTAATGAGAGCATTTTCTAAAAAAGAAGTGCCGTCTTCGATAGCATCATCTATGGTGAGATCCACTAAACTCAGTATATTGTAGTCATCAAATAACTTAATGAACTCATTCACCTTACCTTTGTTAGAAGTTGCAATTAGGATATCTTTATTTTTTTTCAAGCAGATAAACCCCTTCTGTTGCATAAAAATTAGGATTTATCGATGACATTATCCCTTCTTTACCATTTGGATTAAGAAATACTTTTTGTTTAATAGTTATAGATTCGTCACTACATAATTTTTCAAAATCATTAATTGTGCAAAGGTGTATGTTTTCAGTTTCGTGCCAACTTGAGGGCAAATCAGGTGTTACAGGCATCCTTCCAGTAGCAAGGTTAATTCGACATCTCCAATAACCTAAGTTAGGCAAGGTCACTACACATTCTTTAGATAAACTAAGCATTCTATTAAGCGCAAGGCTTGGTTCTTTAAGGCACTGAATAGATCGAGCCATAATAGCAATATCAAATCCAAGAGATTCGAATTCCCCAAGACCCATATCTATATCTTGCTTAATTACTGATACTCCTTTTTCAAGACAGCTTATAATTTTTTTATCATTAATTTCTAAGCCATAGCCAAGAATATTTTTATCTTTCTTTAATTTATGTAGTAAGGATCCATCACCACAACCAAAATCAATGACTTTGCTATTATCAGGAACCCAATCTTCAATAATATTTGATATTTCAATGGCCATTAGTCTATAAATTTTTTAATTGCTTCTTCATATTTCTCTGTTTTAAAAAGAAAACTATCATGACCTTGTTCACCCTCAAGAACAATATAGGAAGAATTTATATTTTCTCTTATAGCTGCAACTTGTATTTCTTTTCCTCTTTCAGGAGGATATAACCAGTCAGAGTAAAAACCAATGATTAGCAACGATGCTTTAATATTTCTTACACTTTTACTTAAAGTGTCATCGTCTTTTGCAAAGTCATAGTTGTCCATCGCTTTAGTCATTATGATGTAACTATTAGCATCGAAAGATTCTGAAAACTTTTCACCTTTGTACTGAAGGTAGTTTTCTACTTCAAAATCAACCTCACCACTTATTTTTGAATCGGCATCTTGGAATTTTCTTCCAAACCTCAGGTCCATATTTTCTTCTGATAAATAAGTAATATGTCCTAACATCCTTGCGGTCTTTATCCCATCTTTAGGCTTAACTCCTTTTGCAATATATTCACCATTTAAAAAATTTGGATCTTTTCTTATAGCCTCTCGTGCTACTTCGTTAAGAGCTATATTTTGGGTGCTTGATTTAGCAGCGGCTGCAAAAATACCAGCCTTTAATACGTAGTCAGGATAAGAAATAGACCATTGCAGAGCCTGCATACCGCCAAGACTTCCACCGGCTATAAAATGCCATTTTGATATGCCTAACTTGTCTGTTAGCATTTTTTGAGAATTCACCCAGTCCACGACACTTACCTGAGGAAAGCTACTTCCATATATTTCACCATTATTTGGATTTACAGTTGTTGGTCCTGACGAACCAGAGCAACCACCTAAATTATTGCAACAAACAACAAAAAATTTATTTGTATCGATTGCTTTCTCTGGACCAACTAATTGATCCCACCACCCAATTAAACCTTCATCATTTTTTCCTGCAGCATGATGATTACCTGAGAAAGCATGACATAGAAGAACAGCATTAGACTTATCTTCATTAAGCTCACCATACATTTCTACAATTAATTCAAATGAACTCAGCTTGGTACCATTTTCAAGATCAATACCATCTTCAAAATTAAAAATTTTTGTTTCTACTTTCATACGATATATCTAAGGATATCATCCAGGAAGCCACTTACTAATTGAATTAATATAAATACAAACAATGGGCTAAAATCCAGGCCGCCAGCTGATGGTATAAGACCTCTCAGCGGCGATAAAATTTTATCTGATATCTCAAGAATAATTTCAAGAAAAGGGTTTGAGTTTTTTGGTTGAACCCAGCTTAAAATGACACCTCCAATGATAATAAATAATATCATTCGTACTACCAGTTGTAGATTCTGAATTACAGCAACTCCAAGCAGGACAGGAACATCATAATTAGTGGAATAAAGCATAAATAAAGA
Source organism: uncultured SAR86 cluster bacterium (assembly GCA_902557965.1). Lineage (GTDB taxonomy): Bacteria > Pseudomonadota > Gammaproteobacteria > Magnimaribacterales > D2472 > SAR86A. Next base: position 79,288 of record CACECK010000005.1, on the reverse strand, counting down.
TATGAACTTTATCGTAATAGCTAAAAATATAATATTTAGTGACTGATTGGGTATTAAACTAACTTTTCCGATCGGTTTGTATAATTTTATAAAAAAGCTAACGATTGCATTGTAGTAATTAACTTTAAAAATACTAAATAAAAATAAAAAAATAAAAGCGTAATTTAAAAAACTTAAAACAAGTCCGATTAACTGATAACTAGTATTCATTTGATATTTCTTTTGACCTTTCTATAGCCTTTTTAAGACCATTCTTAAAAATTTTATTAATATTGCTGGTACTAAATGATTTTAATCCAGCTTCAGTAGTTCCCTTTTTTGAAGCAACCATTTTAATTAGTTCATCCAAGTTATCATTAACTTGTATAGATTTGCTTACCCCCTCTAGAAGATTTGTCATTATTGCAGCAACTTCATCTTTATTGCCATTACACATTTTTAATAATTCTTTTTCATAAGTTTTTAAGAGGTAGAAAAAATATGCTGGTCCGCTTCCAACAAGGCCAGTAAACTGATCCATTTTAGATTCATAATCTAACTCAATAACTCTTCCAAACTTTTTAAATAAGCCTTTTATGTAAGCCATGTCTGTTTTTTGGAATGAACAATTGAATAATGCTGTTATGCCTAAATCAAATCTTGATGATGTATTTGGCATTGCTCTTAAAAAGCTAACATTTTTATTTATTTTTAAATATTTTTTAGATTTTATTCCTGCAACAAAGCTTACAATTTTAGGATTATTTTTCATGCTTGCAATCTCTTTATAAGCATTGAGTGCATCTTTTGGTTTTACACATAAAATAACAAAATTAATTTCATTTATATTGCCTGTAAATTTTTTTATTTTTAACTTATTTAATTTTTTCTGATTAGAGAGATTTCTATCATGGAAATATATATTTTTTTTTGAAAAGCCAGAGTTTAAGAGCCCCTCAATGACAGATTGTGCAATATTTCCACCGCCATAAAATAAAATGTTCTTCACACTCTTTCTCCAAATATAGATGAGCCTATTCTAATCATAGATGAGCCATGCGCAATCGCATCTTCAAAGTCATTGGTTGTTCCTAACGAAATCTCTTTTGCATTTGGAAATTTAGATTTAAGTTGCTGACTTAGTTCATTTACTCTATTCATTTGGAGATTTCTTTCAGTTAACTCAGCGTTTATATCAGGAAGAGCCATAATCCCTCTAAGGTTGATATGACTTGAGGATTCTATGATTGAAGCTAGACCAAGCATTTCTTTTGGATCACAACCGCTTTTAGACTCTTCAGAAGAAACGTTTACCTGGATAAGACCGTTAATTTTCTTATTTATTTCTTCGCAGGCCGCATTTAGTTTAAGAATTATCTTTTCTCTGTCTAATGTATGTATCCATGTTGCGCAATTAGCAATTGCCTTCACTTTATTAGATTGAAGTGGGCCTATAAAATGCCAGATAATTCCACTGGAAAAAAGAGCTTGTTTTTTTTCGTTTAATTCTTGCGCATAGTTCTCACCAAAATCTTTTATACCAGCACTCAAAGCCTCATTGATATACTCAACACTTTTCTTTTTTGACACTGCGATTATAGAAACTAACTCAGAATTAATATTGGCCTGCAAACAGCATTTATCTATCCTGTTGGATATTGTTTTTATATTTTTTACTACGTCTGTTTGCATAACGTTCTCAAGCGAGGATCAAAACCATTCTTTGTAATTTTTTCCTTAGCATTATTTGCTGCTGATCTGTTTTCATAGGGCCCAGAGATAACACTGTTTAAAGGCTTACCTGGTTGAAGAGTACTATAAACAATATTTATTGTGATATTTTGTATTTCATTTTCAAGTATTTTTTCAGCCTCAAGCGCATATTTTTTATTGCCATAGGCACCTATTTGAACAAAATACTCGCATTCTAATTGCTCATTTTCACTAGATTCAATCAGAATAGAATTTTCCATAAGTGAAGTTGGAAAATCAATCGTTACGTTATTTAAAAAGCTTTCTGGTTTAATTGATTCAATATCAGTCCTGAAATAAAAAAAAGAAGTTGCAATTAAAACAAGAGAGATTGAAAGTATAAAAAAAATAACTTTTGATGAAATTACTTGAGAAGACTTCTTCTTTGATCGAAAAACAGATTTTTTTTTCCTTGTATTAGTATTTTTTGAAGTTCGTTTTGCAAAGTCTCTCATGTGCTTACATTTCTTGGATAGGGGATATGCCAATCAAACTCAGACCATTAGATATGACCTGTCTTACCGATGACAAAGAAGAAATTATCAATTCTAAATTCTCAGGATCTTCTGACAGAACATGATTATCATTATAAAAACTATGCAACAACTGAGATAAGTCTCGAAGATAAAAAATTATAAGATGAGGGTGCAGAGTTGCAGCAGATTTGTTAACTATAGAAGGGTATTTTGATATTTCATGTATTAACTTGTCACATTTTAAATACGAAGCATTGTATCCATCTCCTCTATTAATTTCTTTTGATGTAGTTTTTTGATGATATTTTTCTTCAAGTGAAAATATTCTTGCATGAGCATATTGTATGTAATAAAAAATATTTTCCTTGCTATCTGATTTTGCAAGATCAAGATCAAAATCAAGATGCTGATCAGCCTGCTTTGATAAATAGTAAAATCTAGCAGCATCTGGACCTATATCATTTATTAAATCTCTTAGTGAATAAAAATCACCCGATCTTGTAGACATTTTGACTTTTTTTCCATTCTTAAAAAGATTTGCAAATTGAACAAGCTTAACAATTAGTTTTTCTTTTTTATCACCAAGCGCCTCGATAGAAGCTTCAATTCTTTTTATATAACCATGATGATCTGCTCCCCAAACATTTATTAACTTATCAAACTTTCTATCAACCTTGTCTTTATGATAAGCAACATCTGATGCGAAATAAGTTGCTCTTCCATCATCCCTAATTAAGACCCTATGTTTGTCATCACCGCTTTTTTCTGTATTCAGCCAAACAGCGCCATCTTTTAAATATGCCTCTCCATCATCTTGCAGCTTTTTTATTGATGCATACATTTTTGATTTATTGTCTGCAAGATTACCCAATGAGGATTCTTTGAACCAAACATCAAAACTGACATTAAAATCTTTTAAATCATTTTCAATACTTTTTAAAATACTGTTAAGAGAAAAATCTTTGATTATTAACCACTCTTTATTATTTCTATCTTTAAGCGCAGAAATTAATTGATCAATTTCTTCTTCAGGATCTTTTGAAAGGTTTAAAAATAAAGAACTATCTATTTTTATCTCAAGTTTTTTGTCATTTTTAATATTAGTTGCAATATCCTCAATATATAAACCTTTGTAAGCATTTTGAGGAAAAAAATCATCATTAGATTTATTAAGTCTGAGCATTACACTTGCAGTAAGAATGTCTATTTGTCTTCCAGCATCGTTTATGTAATATTCTTTTTCAACTTTCGAGCCTGCTGCTGTCAAAATTCTTGCTATCGCATCACCATATGCCGCTCCTCTACCATGACCAACATGAAGGGGGCCCGTTGGGTTTGCAGAAACAAATTCAATTTGAATCTTATCACCACTTTTATTATCCGTTTGCCCAAAAAAATCTTTCTTATCCTGAATAGTTTCAAGAATTGATAAAAAATCATTTCTTTTAAGAGTAATATTTACAAATCCTGGACCAGCAGCCTCAACCTTCTCATAAATACTTAAATCATTGAGTTGTTTAGCTAATTGAATAGATAATTCTTTAGGGTTTAGTTTCAAAATACTAGCAGCAACCATGCAAACATTTGATGTAATGTGCCCATTACTCAAGTCATCTGTAATAGTTGAGGAATATTTTTCATTAATAATTTCAATTGATTTCTTGCTACACCCTTCGATTGAATTTAAAAAAACAGTTATTTCTTTATTAAGGGCATTAATCAAGACTTTGCTCTCCCAACATATGTTTTGTCTCTAGTATCAACTTTTATTATTTCATTCTCATTAACAAACAAGGGTACTTGAATATCAACCCCAGTTTGCAAGGTAGCTATTTTAGTTGCTCCTGAAACTGTGTCTCCTTTAACTCCGGGTTCGGCACTCGTAATTTGTAATTCAACAATGACAGGCGGACTAACTAAAATAGGCTGATCGTTCCATAAAATAACCTCACATGTTTCTTGTCCTACAAGCCATTTTCTTGCTTCTCCCATTTGAGATGAACTAACTTCGATTTGTTCATAGGAGTTTGTATCCATAAAATGCCAAGATTCATTATCATGATATAAAAACTCCATCTCTTTATGATTTACATCTGCAGCCTCGACAGATTCTCCTGATTTAAAGGTTTTATCATTCGTATTTCCAGTTATTAAATTTTTGTACTTAATTCTCATAACTGCTTGACCTTTCCCAGGCTTATGAAATTCATGCTCTACAATTGAGCAAGGAGCATTATCTATAATTAGCTTAGTTCCATTTTTAAACTGATTTGTTGATATTTTCATAATAAATTAATTTTTAATATGTTATTTTAATAGCGAGGTATTTTAAATGAAAAAGTTTTTAATCATTTTATCCATAATAGTAATTGTAACTTCTTGTGTTCCCAGTGGCGAACAAACAAACCAAATAGAAGACCTAGATGTCTTCTTAAATGAAGTTGAAAACGAAAATCTTGAATTTGGTCCCATAATTTCGTCTGCATCTTGGATCAGTTCAAATTTTATAACTTTCGACTCCCAGAAAGTTATCGCTGATTATGGCACAAGATATACCTTAGATGCGCTAGATAAAGCCCGAAGAGCATCTAGTTTTGATGATTTAGAAGTTTCGGATGAAAAAAGAAGGATGTTAAATATTCTTAAAACATCATTTGTAATGCCACCACCCTTAGATAGTGAATTAGCAGCCGAGCTATCAAAAATTACAACTTCCTTAGGGGCTATGTACGGGAGCGGTGAACACTGCTTTGATGATGGTGTTTGTTATGATTTAGAAGCATTTGAAGCAATTATTGACAACTCAAGGGATCCAAAAGAGCTTTTAAAAGCATGGTCGGGTTGGCATGAAATCAGTAAGCCAATGAAACCAATGTATATGCGAATGGTAGAAATAGGTAATCAGGGCGCTAATGATTTAGGTTATCAGAACTTAAGTGATTTATGGTTTAGTAAATATGATATGCCAGGTGATGAATTTCTTATGGAAACAGACAGAGTCTGGTCAGAGGTGAAGCCACTATACGATGCATTACATTGCCATGTTCGTGCAAAATTAAATGATCATTATGGTGATGATATTGTATCTACATCAGACCCACTGCCAGTTCATATACTTGGAAATATGTGGGGACAGTCATGGTCAAATATATATGACATTGTCTATCCTAAGCAGGAGGAACTCTCAACAGTAAATCTTACAGAGATCATAGAAGAAAGAAAATTAAGTGAGATTGAAATGGTTGAGTATGCCGAAGATTTTTTTATTTCCATAGGATTTGAAGCCTTACCAGATACTTTTTGGGAGAGGTCTTTGTTTGTAAAACCATTGGATAGATCAGTTGTTTGTCATGCATCTGCATGGAATCTTGATTCTGCAAACAATGATTTAAGAATTAAGATGTGTATCGAGAAGAATGAAGAAGATTTTATTACGATCCATCATGAATTAGGCCATATTTTTTACTATCAAGCATACAACCATCTACCAACTTTATTTCAGGGAGGTGCTAATGACGGATTTCATGAAGCATTTGGGGACCTTCTTACGCTTTCTATAACACCAGATTATTTAAAGAAGATTAATTTCATAAATCAAGAGGAAGCAGACAGAGCAGAGAAAGATTTTATTGGACTTCTAATGAAGCAAGCGCTTGAAGGTGTTGTAATAATTCCATGGGCCTTAATGCTTGATAAATGGAGAGCAGGTATTTTTGAAGGCGATATCACTAAAGAGAATTTGAATGAGTCATGGTGGGAGATGAGAAAATACTATCAAGGAATAGTTCCGCCCTCAGAAAGATCAGAAGACTATTTTGATGCTGGCGCTAAATATCACATACCAGGAAATACTCCCTATACAAGATATTATTTAGCAAGAATAATGCAATATCAGTTTCATGAGGCTCTATGTAAAGCTGCAGGCTATGATGGGTATCTTCATGAGTGTTCGGTCTATGGAAACGAAGCTGCAGGAGAAAAAATTATATCTACAATGGCGTTAGGACAAAGCTTGCCTTGGCAAGATGCATTTGAGAAGATAACAGGATCTAGAGAGCTTAGTGGAGACTCAATATTAAATTATTACGCTCCTTTAAAAAAATGGCTAGATGAACAAAACGAATTTAGAACATGTGGATGGGAGTGAATATGAAATCATTTTTAAATATATTATTTGCAGCGATAGCTTTTTCTTTATGCATCTTGATTGCATATCTTACAAAAAATGAGATAGTTCTTAATGCTGTAATTTTAGCTTTTTTAATTCAGTGGGTTGCCTTCATACCTGCTTATCTATTCCAGACTGAAAAATTTTATGATTTAACAGGATCTTTAACTTATTTAACAGTTATATGGTTTGTTTATCTGTCATCAAATCAAGCAGGCGAAGTAAACTTTCAAAACCTAATAGTTACAGTTTTAATATCAATTTGGGCTATAAGATTAGGATCCTTTTTATTTAGCAGGATCCACAAAGATGGAGAAGATAAAAGATTTAGATCAATTAAGACCTCTCCATCACAATTTTTTATGACATGGACGCTTCAAGGCATGTGGGTTTCAATATGCTCAATGTGCGCAATAACTGGCATATCAAGCTCCGAAGGATTAGTGCTCAATCCTTTATTTTACTTAGGCTTTATTTTATTTTTAATTGGTTTTTCAATTGAAGTTATTGCAGATCATCAAAAGACTGTATTTAAAGCCATTAAAGAGAATAAAGATAAGTTTATCTCAACAGGTTTATGGTCTAAATCCCAACATCCTAATTATTTTGGTGAAATTCTTTTATGGTCATCTATAGCAATCATGTCATTTTCGTCACTTTCAGGTACACAATATCTGACCATGATCTCTCCAATATTTACTTATGTTTTGCTTGTGTATATTAGTGGAGTAAGAATGCTTGATGATATGGGTAACAAAAAATGGGGCCATCTAGAAGAATATAAGCAATATAAACAAAATACTCCTGTTTTATTTATAAAACCCTAAAACAATTAAAATTGCTATAAGAAGATACTATATATAAAATTACCTTGTATTATTAATACTTTTGATGTGATCAATCGATATTAATTTTTTTATAAAATAATTTTATTTATTAGGCGGAGACTGTTAATATTACCAGACTTTAGGGAGTACATAATGCTTATATTATTAAAGAAATTTTCTTTACCAATACTTTTCGGCTTTAGCGTTTTGACTTATGCGAATGAGTTAGTTGAAGTTAACATGGAAAGTGTTCTTGAGGTAGGGAGAGAAAATCAGGAACTTTCTGCAACGTCACAAGACAAGATTGATCTCACAGAAAGACAAACAGACAAATTAGTTAATGAATACAAAGTTGTTTCAAAACAAGTTGAAGGACTTAAGTTATACAACGCTCAAAAAAGAATTCAAATTCAGGCCCAGTTAGATCTTATGGATCAGCTTGATGAGCAACTGGTGCAAGTGGTAGTAATGCAAAGACAAATACCTCCACTAGCTCAAAAAATGTTAGATACACTCGAAACTTTTGTTACTCTTGATACTCCTTTTAGAGCAGAAGAAAGACGAAACCGTGTTGATCTAGTTAGAGCTTCTCTAGCAAAACCAAAAGTTACTGCATCTGAGCAGGTAAGGCAGGTTTTGGAAGCATATAACATTGAAGCTGAGTACGGCAGGAAAATAGACACGTATGAAGATAAGCTTGCGGACGGAACAGTTGTTAATATTCTTGTAATTGGAAGAATTGGTATGTTTTATCAGACTAAAGATGAGAGATCTAGCGGAAGATGGAATAATGAAACTGGTTCATGGGAAGAGCTATCTTCAACATATAGAAAACCAATAAGAGATGGAATTAGGATGGCTAAGAAACTTACTCCAACAGATATGTTGCTAATGCCTATCGTCAAAGGAGAGCTATAATGAAAAATTACTTATCAAGATTTTTACTTACTTTAGTTTTATCCTTTAATGTTGTTTTGCTAGCTCAGGACTCTGAAGAGGAGGCTGTAGAAGTATCTACGGTGGAACAATTATTAATGCTCGTTAAAGAGGGAAAGACTCAAGAACAATCTGCAAATTCAGAAAGAGAAGCAAAGTTTATGGCTGAAAAAAATAATCAGGCTTCGATACTTGCTGCCGAAAAAAGAGAACTTGCAAGACAAGAAAAAATTGCAGATCAACTTGAAGCTGAATATAAAAAGAATGAAGAGATTCTAAGAGTAAAAGAAGAAGCCTATCAAAAAGAGCTTGGTTCTTTAGTTGAACTCTTTGGTCACTTACAGAGTTCTGCTGGCGAAGCTGCAGTCCAATTTTCTGGCTCACTTACAAGTGCTCAATATGGTCTTGAAAGAGTTAGCTTCTTGAATGAACTAACAGCAAAAATGTCAGAGACAACTGAACTACCAACTATTAGAGAAATTGAAGGCCTATGGTACGAACTTCAAAGAGAAATGGTTGCAAGCGGACAGGTTGTTTCATTTGATACAACTGTTGTAGACGTTGATGGCGAATCAACATCTTGTAATGTTACAAGGATTGGTCTCTTTAATGCAGTTTGTGATGGTAAGTATCTCGAATATGTATCCTCAGGAGAATATGCATTTTTACCTAGACAGCCAGCTGGTAGATATACTAAAACAGCTAAGAATATTGGAAGAGCAGACGCAGGTGAAGAAATTAAATTTGGTGTTGACCCAACTGGTCCTACTGGAGGAAGCTTGCTTGCTAATTTAATTCAAACACCTTCATTGGCTGAGAGAGCTCAACAAGGTAGAGAAGTTGGCTATGCAATTATAACTGTTGGTTTAATTGGTATTGGCATTGCTTTTTGGAAACTATGGAGTTTATTTGTCTTAGGTAAAGCGGTAAGAGCTCAAGCTGGATCAAAAGTTCTTGATGTGAGAAATCCACTTGGAAGAGTGCTCAAAGTTGGCGAAGAAAACTTTAAGAAAGATATTGATACATTAGAATTAAAACTTGCTGAAGCAATTATGTCTGAAAGACCTTCAATTGAAAGAGGCATAGGTGCTGTCAGGATTATCTCAGTGGTAGCTCCATTAGCAGGTTTATTGGGAACAGTTACAGGAATGATCGTTACATTCCAAATGATTACTCTATATGGTACTGGGGATCCTAAGCTTATGGCTGGTGGTATATCACAAGCACTTGTAACGACTGTCTTAGGTTTGCTAGTTGCAATTCCAACAACACTATTACATTCATTCACAGCATCTTCTGCGAAAGGAATAATTAGTGTACTTGAGGAACAAAGCACAGGTATCCTTGCAGAGAGAGCAGAAACTAAATAAAAGTTATTTATGTTGTTTGCAGTAACCGAAGCATTTTCATCAATAAGAGACTTCATGGAAGCAGGTGGAAGTGTTCTTTGGCTAATTGCTATTCTTGTATTTTTTATGTGGGCAATGATCTTTGAAAGAATATGGTATTTTTCTCACGGACATGAATTTTACATAAAAGATTTAGCAAGTACTTGGAATAATCGTTCTGACAAAACCTCTTGGCACGCTCTTCAAATAAGAGAAAAAATGCTGTCTCAAGCAAAAGTCGAAATAAATAAGAATCTTACAATCATCCAAACATGTGTTGTTCTAGCTCCTCTTTTTGGACTTTTAGGAACCGTAACTGGAATGATAGAGGTTTTTCAAGTTATGGCATTTAATGGTGGTGGAGATGCAAGAGCAATGGCGGGAGGAGTATCTAAAGCAACACTCCCAACAATGGCAGGAATGGTAGTTGCACTATCAGGCGTATTTGCAAGTATTTATTTGACTAGTGCTTCGGATAGACATACAAATGATTTAAGAGAATATATTAAGAGAGAACTATAGGAGAGTATTAATGAGACGTAATGCAATAACCACAGCAGTTAAAGATGATGAGAGTGAAATAAATTTAACTCCTATGCTTGATGTTGTTTTCATCATGCTAATTTTCTTTATTGTTACAGCTAACTTTATAAAGGAACCTGGTCTAGAAATTAATAGACCAGACTCTGACACTGCAGAAACCCAAGAGAATGCCGCCATATTAATAGCAGTCGGAGCAAATGATGAGGTATGGATGGATGGTAGAAGAATAGATGTAAGACAAGTAAAGGCAAACGTTGTAAAAATGCTTGCGGATAATCCCAAAGGATCAGTAGTAATTCAAGCAGACGAAAAAGCAGTTGCTGACACTATTATTAAAGTAATGGATGGAGCAAGAGAAGCTGGGGTAAATGCTATCTCCTTAGCGTCAGAACCAAAATAAGTATGAATCAAGTTTTTGCTGCAATAAACTCTATAACCAAACCAATTCATGGCGTTTATGTAAAAGCTTTCAATGCCAATAAGTATGCTGCTGGTATAGGTTTTTCATCAGCAATTACATTGGCATTATTTTTTATTATGGTTATCTTAATTTCTTTAGGTGATAGTGGCCTTAAAGAAGATACATCTGTAAAGCTAGCGGATGTTGTTATGCCAGAAAGACAAATTGACACATTTATGACCGAGGTTGATAAACCTGATAAACCTGAGGAACAACCAGAGGATATTGCTCAGCCAGAGCTTGACCTTGCACCTCTTACAGGTATAGATGTTTCAATCGCAAAACCAAAACCTAACTTTAAAGCTGGAGGATCTTTCTTTAGAGATGGAGAATATATACCTTTATTTAAAGTTGTTCCTATTTATCCAAGAAGAGCTCAAGAAAGAGGAACAATGGGCTATGCTCTTGTAGAATTTACGATTACAGATTCTGGTAGTGTTGAAGATGCTGTAACAATTGAGGGCTATTGCTCTAGCAAGAGACCTGATGATCCTGAGGCTGAATTTAGACCATGCTCTATGTTTAATAGTGCATCTGCTAGAGCTGCAATAAAATTAAAATACAAGCCTAAAATAGTTGATGGAAAAGCGGTGCCCGTTGAAGGCGTACTTCATCGATTTACTTATATACTTGATGAGAGTTAATTTGCTATGAGAAAAAATTTTACATTATCTATATTTTCAGTTTTTGCCTTATTTATTGGAACAGTATCTTTAAAAATTAACGCTCAGCAATCAGCAAACACTTCAGATAATGCAGAAAATACAAATTTAGCCCCAACAAGAAAATATAAAAAAGCTAGAGCATTGCAATCTAGTACTGCAAAAAAGATGGCAAAGGTTTATGAGGCTCTTGAAGAAGTAGATGAAAAAGGAGAGCCAGCTCCTGATATGGAGACCGTAATCTCAATTCTTACAGAATTAAGAAATAACAGAGAAGATCTTAAAAGTTATGACCGTTCTGTGATGTGGAATGCATGGGCATATGTTTATTTTAGTGATAGCAAATTTCCACAAGCTATGAATGCTTACACAAATCTAATTAATGAGCCTGAGGTAACAATCGGTTTACGTGTTGGTGCTTTACTATCAATGGGACAACTTCATTTAGTGCAAGAAAATTACCAAAAAGGTATTGAGTATATTTTGCAATGGATGAGAGAGGTTGAAAAAGTTACTGCTCAATCATGGGCACTATTAGGCCAGGCCTATTTTTCTACTGGTGACTATAAGAAGTCTCTATCTTCAATGGAAAAGGCAATTAGTTTAGCTGAAGAAGAGGGATATAAACCAAGAGAGAACTGGTACGTAATTATGGCAGCCGGTATTAGCGAGCTTAAAAGCGAAATAGGTGAAAAAGAATCTTTATTAAGACAAATAGACATATATGAGATTTTGGTCAATTTATATCCAAAAAAATCTTATTTCATTCAACTTGGCGGCTCATATGGTCAGCTTGGCAGAGAGAGGGACTACATGATTACCCTTAAAGCCGCTCATGCAAAAGATTTCTTAGATAAGGAATCTGAATACAAGGCTTTAGCACAACTACTTCTTTTAAATAAAAATCCTTACTGGGCAGCACAGGTATTAGTTTCTGGTCAAAAGAAAATGGTTACCATTGTTGATGAAAAAACTGAAGAAGAAAAAATTGTTCCTGTTATAAAGGACACAGAAAAGAACCTTAAGCTGTTAGCTGATTCATGGAGAATGGCACAAGAAATTGATAAGGCAATTCCAGTACTAGAGAAATCTGCTGCAATGGCAAAAGATGGAGAGTCTTATGTTTTACTTGGAAACTTGTATTTATCAGAAGATAAAGTTGATCTAGCTGTTGAGGCAATTAAGAAAGGTTTAGAAAAGGGCAAAATAAAGAACTTATCTCAAGTATATTTAACTTTAGGGCAAGCCTATTTTGAGTTACAGAAATTTGAGGATGCAAAAAAGAACTTTAGAGTAGCTGCAAGAGATAAAAAGAAAAGCATTAAAACTCAGGCAAACAATTGGATAAAGTATACTGAAAATGAAGAAGTTAGGGTTAAAAATCTTGCCTTAAGAAGGGATTATATTCAGCAAAACACCAGTTCTACTTAAATTCTTTCGTAAACCTCAACAGTAAAATCGTAGTCGTTTTCAGCGTCTTGATAAAATTTATTACTGCTTACTTTTTCCCAATCATTTAAGTCCACATCTGGATAAAAAACATCACCATCTATATCACATTTTACCTTTGAAAGAACAAGCTTATTTGCTTTGTTTAAAGTATCTCTAAAAAGAAAACCACCACCAATTATTACAATTTCATTTTGACCTGATCTAGAGCATTCATGCTTTGCTTCTTCAATAGCACTCTCAGTACTATTAAAGACTTTTGCACCTGCAATCTCTCCAATAGTGTTAGAAACAACATAATTAATTCTATTTGGTAAAGGCCTGCCTATAGACTCAAATGTTTTCCTACCCATTACTATAATTTTATTAGATGTATAGTCTTTGAAGTGCTTCAAATCTGTTTTTAAATTCCAAGGAAGATCATTATCTTTTCCAATAACATTATTGTTAGATAGTGCAACTACATGAGAAATTACAATCATTAGACGGCCATCTCTGCCTTTATAGGAGGGTGATGTTCATAATTATCAAGAATAAAATCTTCCACCTTGTAATTTTTTAGATCATCAATCGAACATAATTTAGGCAACCTCAGAGATGGTAAAGGTTTTGGGTTTCGTGAGATCTGTTCTTTAACCTGATCGACCGCATTCATATATATATGTGCGTCTCCAAATGAATGTATAAACTTTTTTGGTTTCAAATTAAGGATCGACCCAAAAATTGATAACAGTAAAGCATAACTAGCAATATTAAATGGAACTCCCAGGAACATATCGGCACTTCTCTGATACATGTGACAGCTAATAGTCCCTTGACTAATATAAAATTGTGACATCACATGACATGGAGGCAAGGCCATTTTATCAATCTCGCCAACATTCCATGCCGATAAGATATGCCTTCTGCTGTTTGGGTTTTCCTTAAGATTTAGTAAAAGATCTTTTATTTGGTCATGTCCTGACCAATTGCGCCATTGAACACCATATACTGGACCAAGATTCTTAGTAGTATCAGTATTAGTATATCCAAGATTTTTTCCTTGACTGTCAGCATTATCAGTCCATATTGTAGAAAATTTTGATAAGTCTTTTAGTTCTGACCTATCTTTATTAAAACGAATTTCAGCTAATCTTCTTTCATCATCTGAGCCCTCTAAAAACCAAAGTAACTCAGAAACAACTCCCTTCCATGCAAGTGATTTAGTAGTAACTGCAGGAAAACCCTTTTCCAGATCAAATTCTAGCTGATGACCAAATGATGAAATCGTACCAGTATTTGTTCGATCATCTTTTTGATCGCCGTTCTCAAGAATATATTTAAGAAGGTCTAAATATGCTTTCATGCAGTTTTCCTAGAATAAATAAACATAACTATTCCAATTAATATCATAGGCAAACATAGAATCTGCCCCATACTAAGTGAATCAAATGCAACATAACCTATATGTGCATCAGGCTGCCTATAGAATTCAATTATAAATCTAATCAGCCCATAAATTATTAAAAAACAAGAAGAAACTACGCCTTTTATTTTAGTGAACTTAGAAATAATCAAAAGGATTGCAAAAAGAACCAAGCCCTCACCAAAACTTTCATACAGTTGAGATGGATGTCTTAACAAACCAAATGGATCAGTCGGGAAAATAAATCCCCACTCTCCATTTGTTGCCTTTCCATATAATTCACCATTGAGAAAATTTCCTATTCTGACAAGACCTAACCCTATAGGCATTGAAAGAGCAACTCCATCCATGAGCCTTAAGAACTCTATTTTTTTTCTTTTACAAAATAATAATAAGCTCAGGATTACGCCCACAAGCCCACCATGGAAGCTCAAGCCACCTTGCCATATGTAAAAAAGTGAAAGTGGGTCTGAAATCAGCTGGTTAGTTCCGTAAAAAAACATATAACCAATTCTTCCGCCACACATTGCTCCAAAGAAAAGCCCATACAAAAATACCATGTCATTAACATCGTCATTACTAAGTCCAATCTCAGTAATTATTTTATTTCGAGATAAAAATAGATATATAAACACTGCTGATAACAACCATGTCACAGCATAGTATTGAATTTTCAATGACCCGATTTCTATAATCGATGGATTATTAAAAAATTCTGAGAGCTCTATGATCATAATATAAACATGTAAATTGAGACTATAAAAAACCAAACAGCTAATAATTTATTTAAAGTATTTTGAGAAAGATAATGAGCCAAATCAGCACCGAACTTTGCAGCAAATATGCTTGTCATTGATACTCCTAAAACCGCAGGCCCATAAACATAACCAAAACTATATCTAGGCATATCAGATAAACCAATCCCAGCCACAACGTAACCAATAGTACCAAAAATTGCTATCGGTATACCGCATGCTGCTGAAGTACCAATTGCCGTTGTTAATTTAAGACCTGAGGATTTGAAATATGGTACCGAAAATACACCACCCCCAATACCTAAAATAGATGAAAAGAATCCTATAAGAGAACCTGCAAACAATGATCTTTTATTATTGTGCTTTATTTTTCCTGATAAAAAATTTAAATTAAATAGGATCTTTATACCCATTAAAAAAATAAATAGAGCAATGGCAAATTTTAAAACGACTCCTTTTATTTGAACTGCAAACAATGCTCCTGCTAGGGCACCAAAGGTTATTCCAAATGCGACAGGTTTAAAGTGAACAAAATTAATAGAATTTTTATCATTGTGAGCTTTTGCTGAAGATAAGCCTGTAAAAATTATACAAGCTATTGCTGAGCCTATAGCCATATGAACAACGATGTCCAAACTAAAACCAAGATTAATAAAGGTACCAATTAGAACTGGAACAATAACTAAGCCACCACCAATACCAAATAAACCAGCTAGTAATCCAGCAATTACTCCTAGGGCAGCAAAAATTAGTATTTCATCAAACATTATTGAATTCTTCACAAAAAGAATATTTTAGTTGATTTAGTGCTTCAAAATAGACTTTTTCTTTAAAAGAAACAATAACATTTAGAGGGTACCAATACGATACCCATTTAAAGTCATCAAATTCATTATCAGGATCATTTTCAAATGAAACTTGCACGTCATTTTGTAATTTAAATAGAAACCATTTTTGTTTTTGTCCTTTAAAATTTTTATTGAGAATATTTCTTCTTCTACTTTTAGTTGGAACATCATATTTAAGCCATTCTTCAAGCGATTTGATTAGTTTTACATCTCTTGACTTAATACCCACTTCTTCAAAAAGCTCTCTTTTTGCTGCTTTTAGAGGAGACTCGTTCAAATCTATTCCGCCTTGCGGAAATTGCCAGCTGTTCATTCCCTTTCTCTTACATAAGAGAACTCTTCCTTGCTTATCTGCAATAACCAATCCCACATTTAGTCTGTAGCCTTTTTCTTTCATTTAATTGTTATGATTTATTTTCGTTAATGTTTTTATTAATCATATACACGAATATTAAACTGAGAAAAATTAGCATTAGACTAGGATTTGAAGCCATAATCCATTGACCTTCACTGGTAAAGTTATAGATTTTTGTTGATAAGGTATCAAAGCCTACTGGTCTTAATAGTAAAGTTGCCGGCTGTTCTTTGACTGATTCGATAAAGACAATCATCAAACCAAGATAGGTTGCTGATTTCATATGTGGTAAGTAAAAATATCTAAATGCTCTCATAGAATCTTTGGAATATGTTGAAAGAGCTTTTTCAGATGAATCCTTGATATTCACAAGTGATGCTGAAAGATAATTATAGGCAGGTGTCATAAATCTTAATGACAAGCAAAGCACTAGCCCAACTATTCCAAAAGACGTAATAGAAACTCCAAAGAAGTATCCAATAGACACCAAAAGTCCTGCCGAAATTACAGAACCTGGAATCGCATATCCTGATGTAGAGACTGAAATTATTAGACGTAATTTTTTATCATTTCTGTAGGCTAGCGCAAGAGCAATTCCAAAAAACACAGTGATCATGGAAACAATAACTCCCAATGCCAAAGAATTAAAGACTAGATATATATTTTCAATACTCAAAAAATTGTTTTCTGCATAACTCCAAATTAGCAACTGACCAAGAGGTATCAAAAAAACAATTGTAAATATAGTAGAGCAATACAAAGTTGCTAGAAAACTTTTATATGGAACAAGTTTTATTCCTTCGAATACTTCAGAAGTTTTTTGAGCAAGAGTATTCTGCTTACCTTCATAAAACCTAGCTATAAAAATAATAATAAAGACAAATACTAAAAGATAGCCTGCCAATCTTGCAGCAGAAAAATAGCTTTGATAACCAAACCAGGCATTATAAATACCCACTGTAAATGTTTCTATTCTTAAGGTTGAAACACCACCAAAATCTGCAATTGTTTCAAAAACTACCAAAGTCATACCTGCAACAATAACCGGAAATAGTGATGGAATAATTACTTTAAATATTGAAGCGGTATTATTATTTCCTAGAGATTTTGCAGCTCTAAATAAATCTAAACCTACCGAAGCAAGCTTTACTCTTAAAAGTAAATAAATATATGGGAATAGTGCCATTGATAAGATAATTGATGCACCAAACAAATTTTTAATTGATGGAAGTGTAATATCAAAATCTCTTAAATATGCAGAAATTGGGCTGGAGTACTCAAATATACCCACATATATAAAAGCATAAACATATGCTGGAAATGCAATAGATAGACTTAAACCCCAACTAAAGAATTTTTTGCCTGGGAAGTCATAAAAAGTTACAAGTATTGCAAGAGGCACTGCAATTAAAGCAGAAATAAATGCTGTTAGGAAAGACAAAATAAAAGTATTTTTAAAAAGACCTAACAAATAATCATTTGTTAAGTACTCGATCTGTGCCCCCTTAAAAAAAGCTAAAAAAATAAACGAAATAAAGAAAAAGAGCGCTATAACCATCCATGGCAATGAAAGATATTTCCAGATTCTTAGGTTTTGCATTAGCTTTCATCTTCCAGACTTTCAGCACCTTTCTCCAATTTGTTTCCCAATACGTTTATTCTTGTTTGGAGGCTTTGAACGTCTTTAACTGCTCCATCTAATCTTTTAAGAACTGAGTTTGTATTTGCATCAAAATTAGAGAATTCTTTTTGAATTCCTCTTACAACAGACGCGACCTTGCTCGCAGTTTCATTTAGTTTTAAATAATGATGACCTGTTCTTACCATATCTAGAAAAGCAGCAAGTGTATTTGGGCCCATAATAAGCGTGTTTTTTTCAGTAAAACTTTCTTCCCTAAGGCCTTCTATTTGATTTATTAAATCTATCAACTTTTCAGATGGTATATATAAGATAACGTAATTTGAAGTTATGTTCCTCAAAAGATATTTGCTTGAGATGTCTGTGGCATCACTAAGTACTTCTGTTCGAAGATTCCCTAGTATTTTTTTTCTTTCAGTGCTGGTTTTAGCATCTTGATAGTTTTGATACTGCCCTGCATAGAATTTTGAATCTATGGGAACAATGATTCCTTCAGCAGTCGTGACCGCACAATCAACTAAATCTCTTGATTCTGGATTTATTTGATGTTGCAGATCAAAGCTATTGTTAGGCATTATATCTCTTACTATAGACTCAAGATTCCATTCCCCTAATCTACCAGTTGTTACATTCCCACCTAGGAATCTATTAAGCTCATTGAGTGGAGTAGTCACTGATGCTAAATCAAGCTCAATTTTATTAATATCATTTGAAACCTCAATTAGTTTACTTTGAATATTCTCATTTCCCCCTTTATTTATAGATTCACCATTTTTAATATTAAATAATAGATAAATTAAAATACCTAGAATAAGAACCAATGATATAAATATTAAGTAATTGATCATGATGTTAGTATAAAATGTGACTAATATTATGCATCAAGAAATTATAACAAGGTTTAACTCTTTAAAAGAAAAGCAGTTATCTATTGACATCACAAGGGGCAAGCCAGATTCAGATCAATTAGATCTATCAAATGCATTGATAGATATTTCAATTCCTAATGAATCTGAGGATGGAGCTGATCTTAGAAATTATGGAGAAACTTTCGGCATTCTAGAGGCAAGAAAACTTGGCTCTGAACTTTTAAACGCACCTATAGATAATGTTCTTGCATTTGAGCATTCAAGCTTACTACTCACATATCAAACTGTATTAGCAAACTTTCTATTTGCTGAGTCAAAGCCTTGGAAAGACATAAAGAATCCAAAGTTTATTTGCCCCGTTCCTGGTTTTGATAGACATTTTATGATGTTAGATGATTTTGGAATTGAAGCCATCCCAGTCCCTTTGCATGACGATGGGATCGATCTAGAAGAGTTTAGCAACATACTGAAAAGCAAAGAAGATATCGTTGGTATGCTTTGCGTGCCAAGACATTCAAACCCATCTGGCGAAATATATTCTGATGAGAACTTATTAGAATTATTTAGAATTGGATCTCAGTTTTCAGATAAATTTCTATTCCTATTTGATCATGCATACCTAATACATGATTTCTTGCCTTCAAAAGAACAAAGACCATTATGGGAATTAGCGGTTGAAGCAGGAGTAGAAGACCAAACAGTGGTTACGACTTCTTTTTCAAAAGTAACATTTGGAGGAGGGGGTATTTCATTTTATGCCTCTTCAGGAGGATCTTTAGATTTAATAAAAAAAGTAAGAACTACTATGATTATTTGTCCTGACAAATTAAATCAAAAAAGACATGTTGAGTTCTTTAAAGATGCGGATTCGGTTAAAGCTCACATGCAAAAACATGCAGAATTAATAAGGCCTAAATTTGAGATAGCTTACTCTTACCTTGAGAAACTTCCTGATGAGTGTGGGAATTTTTCAAGACCAACAGGCGGATATTTCATTACATATTGCACCAATAAGGCAATTGCCACAAAAGTAGTAGAACTTTGTAAAAGATTAGGGGTTTTAATCACTCCTGCTGGTTCAACATTTCCGCATAATAATGACCCTAAAAACAGTGTTATTAGACTTGCTCCTACTTATGTTTCAAAAGATGATTTAGCAGATGCAATGGAAGTGTTTACGGTCGCTGTAGAAATTGCTCACCACAATCTTGAAGTTTAATTTTTAGTCTTTTCATGTGGAACATACGACACTCCATTAAAGTGCGAAAAGATTTTCATAATATCAGGATGATTTGCTGGTATTCCAGAATTATCAATGTTTAAATTTTGCTCAGAAACATAGGCAATATAAAAAATTTCTTCGTTCTCGGCAAAGAGATGATAAAAAGGTTGATCTTTTCTAGGTCTGAAGTCTTTAGGAATTGCATTATACCACTCTTCAGTGTTATTAAAGGTTGGATCCAAGTCAAAGATAACGCCTTTAAAGTTTAAGAATTTATGTTTGACAACATCTCCAATTGAAAACTTTGCTTCTATGAGCTCTTGCATTATATTTATACATTAAACTATTAAAGGAAAAATGTCATGAATGAAAAATTGCTTGTATTAACAACCTACGATATAAAAAATACAGAAGTTATTGAGCACTTAGGAATTGTTCAAGGCAGTACTGTTAGAGCAAGAAATTTTGGCTCTGATATATTTGCCAATTTAAAAAATTTAGTTGGTGGAGAGTTAGTTGGTTATACCAAACTACTAACATCAACAAGAGAACAGGCATATGAGCGAATGGTTGAAGATGCACAATCTAAAGGTGCTGACGCTGTTTTAGGATTTAGATATCAAACATCAACTGTTGCGAATGGAGCTGCTGAAATTCTAGCCTATGGAACAGGCGTAAAAATTAATAAGGAATAAATATGAATAAAACTGAGAAGGTTGCTTTAAGAGAATCAGTAATTGTAGTACTCATGGGAGCTGTTATTAACTTTCCTTTGCAGACATATCTGCTTTGGTTAACTATAGATAATTGGCAGTGGTCAGACCCAATAAAGATTTCAATATTTATTCAGATGATAATCACTGTGGTAGCTCTACTAAGAGTGTATGCAATAAGAATGAGATTTCAACGAGGTAAATTTTAATTATCTTTTTCTTTCTTTTTCTTCTTGCTAGCTTTCATTCTCATCATCATTCGTTTATTTATCATGTCTTTGCACCAAACATCGTAAACTGTTGAATAATTTGCTGCTAAATCTGCAAGCACTGCTGCCTCTGCCCATTTTTTTTTCATTCTCTGGATTCATCTCTATCTCTTTCCAGACAAAATCAGCTGCTGAGAGCAGACCTTCAATACCATCTTTAGTTTCCTTACATTCTTTATAGCTAAGAAGATGATTTGGATGATTTTGCATTCTTTCTTTAGTATTTTTATCAGATTTATTGTGATCATCAGCAACCATCATTACTGAAAAAAACATCATTGGCATGATCAATATTTTATTCATTTTTTTCTCAAAATTTTAACCGATACCTAAGATTACATCTTTTTTGAGAAAGTGTAAAAAAAACTTTACTTTTATATTTAAGTATTCATAATGCGCCGATATTCATACTAATGAACATAATTCTGAATGTTTATTAGTATGGGTATGTTAGAAATAATCCAAATTTTGAGTGTTTTTTTTGGTACATTAGTAGCCGCGCCTCTTGTTGTCTCAAAGAAAGCAAAAAAAAGAATGGTGGGGCTATCTGCAGTTATTGCTGGTAGTTTTTTTGCAATAATTGTTCAACTATATCTAGGTTTATATTACTTTGTTTTTGCAAATGCATTTTGGCTTCTTAATGCTTGTAATGGAATAAAAAAAATAATCAAAGCAAAGAAAAAGGAAGTCAGGAATTTTTAAAAATCTTTGTGATCAAAGAAGTGTATTCCAGTTTTACAACCCATCGATCTCTTTACGACTGATTCAGAAAGTTTTCCTACCGGTATGCTTCTAAATTTTTTTATAGAACCATGTAATAAAGGATCTACAATCCGAGATACCGTATCAGCAAAAACTATATCAAGCCTCTTTTTATTTCCCATAAGATGCCCAGGCCTAAAAATATTGGTACTATCAAATTCCAGATTAATTATTTCTTCTTCAAGCATCCCTTTAGTTTTTAGATAATAGTTCCAAGAATTTGCGTCAGCACCTACCGCTGAGATAAGTGAGATACCTCTGGCACCAACATCTTTAGCCTTTTTTGCTATTTCCAACTGGTATGTAAAATCTACCTGAAAAAAATTTTCTTTGAGAGTAGAGCTCATAAAACCCATTACATTTTGAAAATACAAAGGATAACCAAGGGAAAGATAGACATGATCTATATTAGGAAAAGTAATTGTTTTTAGCTCATCAAAATCAATAATTAGTTCTCTAGCATTATCAGGTAAGTTTGGTATGGATCTTCTCCCAAGGGCAATAGTGTAGACGTCTTGAACACCTACTGCTCTTAGAATCTCGTTTCCCAAAAAGCCAGTTGATCCCGCTATTAGTTGCATTTTTATTTACTTGTATATATGTTTACTTCAGAGACAAGTTGTTCAATTGATTTTGATCCATCTACAGTTAATTGAGAAAACTTTTCATAAAGCGGCTTCCTCTCTAGGTAAACATCTGAAACTGATATGCCATCAGGCACAGCAAGACCTCTTTTTTGACCAATGCCAATTCTTTTAACAATTTCATCAAGAGGAGTATCTATATAGATTATTTTTGAAAAAGACATAAGGTGATGCATAGATATGCTTGAGTATATTGCGCTACCTCCTGTTGATATAATTTTTGTTGTTCTATCAAGACCAAGGATAGCTTTTTCTTCTGCAGATCTTACAAATTTATATCCAAACTCTTTTTTAACATCCTCTAACGTCATTTTATATTCACTTTCAATAAGATGGTCTGTATCAATAAAACTTAGACCATACTTTTCTGAGATAGCTTTACCTAATGTAGATTTCCCACATCCGGCCATACCTATAAAACTTATATTATCCATTTTTAGCAAACTCCTCATTTGCCTTAATAAGTTCATGAGTTATTTCTTTTTCAAAAGCACTATGACCAGAGGATGGCGCAACTATTAATTCAGCTTCAGGCCAATTTTTAGATAATTCCCACGCAGTTTCCATTGGGCAAACAATGTCATATCTACCCTGTATTATCTTAGCTGGTATGTTACGAATTTTATCAACAGAAGATCGAGAGATTAGTTGATTCTCATTTTCAAGAAAACCTTTATTTACAAAATAATGATTTTCAATAAGCGCAAATGCTAAAGCAAATTTAGATTCTGAATATGATGAAATCATATCAGGTTTATGGCTGAGAGTGCTTACAGAACCCTCCCATTTAGACCAAGCTATTGCGGCCTCCATTTTCTTTTTATCATTATCTCCTGTAAAAATTTTATAGTATGCATCCATTAAATCATGTCTATCCTCTTCTTTAATAGGTTCTAAAAATCCCTCCCAGGCCTCTGGAAATATTCTGCTAGCTCCATCTTGGTAAAACCACTTTAGTTCTTTATCTCTCAACATAAAGATGCCTCTTAGAACTAATTCTGAAACTGAATTGGGATATGTTTGAGCATAAGCTAATGAAAGTGTACTTCCCCAAGAACCACCAAAAACAAGCCATCTTTTAATTCCTAGTTTTTTTTTAAGTCTCTCAACATCATCAACTAAATCCCAAGTTGTATTGTTTTCTAGACAGGCATGAGGCTTACTTCTTCCACAGCCACGTTGATCAAATATGATAATCCTAAATAATTCTGGATTAAAAAAACCTCTAACTTTTGAACTACCGCCACCACCTGGACCACCATGAAGAAAAACAGCAGGCTTGCCATCAGGATTTCCACATTCTTCATAGTAAATTTTGTGCTGGCCAGCTTCTAAGTAACCTGATGCATAAGGCTCAATATTTTCAAAAAGTGCATACATTTGTTTTAAGATTCAAGCATTTTTTCGGTAACTTCCCATAACTTAGATGCCTCATCGGTATCTACAGCCCAGTCAGCTACACCAAAGTATCTTTGAAGAGATTCATCCACCTCATTTTTTCTTTTTGCAACATCACAGTCTTCACAAAATACTCCACCTATGTCATCTAGGTTTGAGCTCGTAGCACACCAAAGACTGGTTGATGCTCCTTGACTAGTTGTCTTAAAGAAATTTTTTGCCATTTCTGATGGCGATCCATTTTCATCCATCCATCCTAGAGCAATCATTTCTTCTTTTTGAAGATGACGCTGCAAAGGAGTGATGATACCACCTGGATGAACGGAATAACCTGATACACCTTTACTAATCATTCTTCGATGAAACTCAATTGCAATTAATGATGATGCTGTTTTAGATTGACCATATGCCATCCATTTGTCGTAAGGATTATTTTGAAAGTGAATATCATCCCAAAGTATTCCGGTAAGTGAATGTGCTGAAGATGAAAGGCTGACAAACCTTGCACCATCATTTTCAGCCATTGTGTCCATTAATTCTTTAGTAAGTAAGAAATGACCTATATGATTTATGGCAAATTGACTCTCCCATTCATTTCCTATTCTAGTTTCAGGACAAGCCATAATTCCAGCATTGTTTATCAGCAGGTCTAGTTTTTCAATGTTATCTTTAAAATCTTCTGTAAATTTTTTAACAGAATTTAAATCACCTAGGTCCATTTCAACAATATTTTCTTTCGAAACTATACCTTCAAGATTTTGTGCAGCAACCTCTATCCTTTTAGCGGGAATGATTACTTTTGCTCCTTTGTCAACTAGCGCTCGCGTAGTTTCAAGACCAATACCTGAGTAACCACCAGTAACAATAGCTATTTTTTCATTAAGATCTAATCCTTTTGTAATTTCATCAGCATTTGTTTTAGCGTGAAATCCTGATTTTATGGGTGTTTGTTGTTTTGATATCATATGTGTATTGTAACCTTGTTTAAGATACATAAAAATGAAAGTAATAATTTTGGGTGCTTGTGGCGGCATGGGGAGATTCGTTGCGAAATCCGTTTCATCATTTGAAGAAGTTGATGATCTAGCCATTGCAGATTTAAATTTAAAAGACGCTGAATTATTCGCTTCTCAGCTAGGCACCCACTCAAAGGGAGTCGAAATTGATATTAATGACACCGATGGCCTATTAAGTATCTTATTTCACTACGATGTTGTTCTAAACACGGTTGGGCCATTTTTTAAATTTGGCTATCAAGTACTAAAAACCTCTCTTGAAGCCAACTGTCATTACATGGATATTTGTGATGACTGGGAACCTACTGAAAAAATGTTAGAGTTAAACAACATTGCTAAAGAAAAAAAACTTCTAGCAATACTAGGTCTTGGGGCAAGTCCTGGCATCACAAATTTATTGGGAAAAATTGCAATAGATCATTTAGATAAAGCTCATACAGTTTACACAGGGTGGAATTTGGAGGAGGCGCAACCAGAGGGTGTGTCTTCTCAAAAAGGAACAAACGCAGCAATGATCCATGGTATTGAGCAAATTACTGGAAAAGTTAAAATATTTAAGAATGGTAAATTTGTTATGGTTAACCCTCTCAAAGAACAAGAAGTTTCATACCCTAATATTGGAACTTATAATGCATATATTTTTGGTCATCCTGAGGCAATTACTTTCCCATACCATTTCAAAGATATTTTGAATTCAGTCAATCTTGCTCATGGAAATAAATCTACTATTTTTGTTTTGAGAATTATTAGGAAATTAATTCACCTAAAAATACTTACAAAAAATGTGGCTGCAAGATTTTTAGAATGGTTAGAACAACAAGAAAATTCACAAAAGGATGTTCAATTAAACTCGTTACCAGAAATTTATGCTCTAGCAATTGGATTAAAAAATGGTGCTGAGGAGGCTGTTGGAGTATCTCTTGATGGAGAGTCATCAAGAGAACTAACAATGGGTGAAGCGACAGGATATCCTTTGTCTCTTGGCCTCAAAATGTTTCTTAATAACGAAATATCAGAAAGAGGAGTTATTGCACCTGAAAGTGGATGCATTGATCATAAAAAATTATTAATGGAAATTTATAAATCTTTTGGAATAAAAGATGCAAAAATAAAAATTGATAAATCTTGGTAGGTATACATGGTGCCCAGAGGTGGGATCGAACCACCGACACAAGGATTTTCAGTCCTTTGCTCTACCAACTGAGCTATCTGGGCTTAAATTGAACTTTGGATTATAGGCAAGTTTACAACCGTTGTCATTAAGTCTAATTATTTAAGCACGAACTCTTTCGTTTGTGGAATCATAAAGAGATCCCTTGCCAACTATTTGAACAGTCATGGGATATAAGCCATCACCTCCTTCATCAAAATATTCGATAAGCAATGACTTTCCTTTAACAGCAATTTCTTTTGGAAGATAGCCCATTACAACAAATTTCTTTAGAGACGGACAATAAGACATACCAGTTGTATATGACCTTCTACCTTTGCTATCTATTGGTACTTCACCTGAAGTAGGATCAATAATTGGTGAAATGCCAACAGGGTATCTTGTATTTCCAGATACATTTAGATCGTCTAATGTCATTGTGCATAGAATTGCACAAGGATCTTCTTCTCTTTGTGAAAGATGCGCTGCTTTGCCATGGAAGTCAGCCTCTTTAACCAAAGGTCTTTGAATAGCTGCTTCAATAGCAGTGTAATCTGTTTCTAAATCAGCGCCCTGAAGTCTAAAGCTTTTTTCTAAACGTCTGCTGTTGGCATATGTTTCAATACCAACTGGAACTACTCCAACTTCAAGCAATGAATCATATAGTGCCAAACCGTCTTCTTTATTATTATTAAAATATATTTCCCAACCGCTTTCACCCACATATGAAATTCTAGCTGCCCAAATATCTACTTTTTTTCCACCTGATAAATTAAGAGTCAATTCCTTAGCAGTTACAAACGGAAAATTCTGTATATCAATTTTATTAGGATCTATAAAATTTCCTAAAGCATTTACAGCTTTTGGCCCCCATAATCCTATCGTAGCAATATCATGAGTTCTAATATTTATATCTGCATTTAATCCATTATCATCTCTGTAGTTTCTCAATGAAACCCAATCACGATTTCCATCAGCACCCCCAGTCACAACTCTATAACTATCAGCACCTAAGCGTGAAATAGTGAGATCTGCATGTACTCCACCATCTTCATCTAGAAAGTTGGTATAAATAACTTTACCCTCAGGAGTATTGCCTCCAACTTTTGCCACTGACAGGTACTCCAGCATACGTTCAGCATCTGGACCTTTTATATCCATGATAGGAAAGTGAGATAAATTAATCATGCCAACAGAATCACTCATAGCAAGGTGTTCAGCATTAGCCACATCATAAGGTACATGACGAGCATCCCATTCATTTTCTCTTTTTGGTACTTCTTTAAGATAGTTTTCAAGTTTATCTCTATTGCTGGTATAGGCTAGAGCTCTTTCCCAACCAGCTACTTCATTTTCAAAGTGTCCACCTAGTTCTTTTTCTCTTTCATAAAATGGACTTACAAACATTTCTCTCTGGGTTATGTATGGTTCCCTAGGATGAACTGCAGGAGTGTAAATAGTTTGAGAGTTCTCGAACGCTCTTGTTTTAACAAAATCTCTTTCTTTTTGGTGTGGATAGAATCTTGATATATCAAAAGAGTGCATATCTACTTGAGTTTTGCCATTTACCATTGCCTCAGCGCATAGTCTGGCACAACCTGGCCCGTCTTTTACCCATACGGCTTCACACAACCAAAATCCTCTAACTTCAGGACTTTCACCAATTAAAGAACCCGCATCTGCTGTTACAGATAGTAGGCCATTAAATGAACTCTTTTCATCCCAGCCCAATTCGCTAAGAATTGGTGTTGTTTCAAAAGCTTTCTCTAAAGGTTCTGCTATTTCATCGAGTTCTAGATACCTCATTGAATCAGACAACATAGTCTTATCAGGGTTTCCAATATCTTCAGGATCGACTAGTCTGGGATTTTTATCTTCATAATATCCCCATTCAAGCATTCCTCCATGAAACTTTCCTGTGTCTCTTACGTATGCTGAATTACCTTGGTCTCTTAGTAGAGGGTGAACCAGCATTTCTTCTGTGTCTTGGATTTCTTCGTATGGTCCAAAAAATAAAAGTGGATGTTCAACTGGCATTAATGGAACACGGACGCCTGCCATATCACCCATTAAAGGCCCCCAAATTCCTGAAGCAATAACTACTTTACTAGTTTTAATTGTCCCCTTATCGGTTTTAACTGCAACAATTTTGCCATCTTTTGTCTCAAAGCCAGTAGCTGGAGTATTAGTAAAAGTTTTTAGCGAACCTTTTTCTTTAGCATTTTCAACAGCAAAGTTTACAACTTCTTGAGATCTCGGAACCACAAGGCCTGCATCTGGATCCCACATAGCTCCTCTTATCGACTCTTCTTCGAGCAATGGAAATTTTTCGACTGCCTCAGCTGCAGATATTAATCGAACATTTGTACCAAAGGCTTTTCCTGATGCAACTTTTCTTTTTAGTTCTTCCCATCGCTCATCGTCATCTTTGCGGCAGATTTCTAGACCACCTTTTTTTAAGAAGAATCCGTTATCCTCATAAAACTTTCTACTAAATGCAGTCGTCCAGCAGCCTAATTTGTCATGAGTAGTGTTATAAACAAAATCAGATGCATGAGCAGTTGAAGCAATATCCGAGGGTATTATTGTAGATTTTTCTAATCCTACAACATTTTTTTGGCCAAATTCAGCTAGCCAATAAGCCAGCATTGAACCAACAATACCTCCAACACCTACTATGACTACTTCTGCTTCTTCTGGGAATTTTGAACTTGATTTATCTGACATAGTATCAAAATTAAACTCTATTTTTTTTGCTTTGTAAATCAAAATATCTGGTCATTTTGAGAGAAAAAAATACCTAAAATTTTGATTAAATTTTAATCAAGTGCTTTAAATCCAGCAGCTTTTTCGTAATCCTCATTATTAAAAAATTTATCCATTTGATTTATTAGCCACTTACGATTTGATGGGTCAGACATGTCTAAGTGTTTTTCATTAATTAAAGTTGTTTGATGTGATTTCCATAACTCCCAAGCTTCCTCAGAAATAGTATTCATTATTTCTATTCCTTTTGGGCCTGGCATAGGAGGCATATTTAATGCAGGTAACTCTTTATTTAATTTTTTGCATAAGATTTTTTTAGACATGATTATCTATTATATGCTTTATTGGTTTTGGTAGACCATAGTTTTTAATATCACGTCTATTAATCCACTGATACTCTAAGTTAGTTTTAACTTGAAACGGTTTTTTATAATCAAAAATCTCTATTGTTATATTTAAATCTAAATGTGATAAGGCATGACTAAATTTTTTGATATTACTCTTGTGTGGTTTTTTAAAAATTGTATTTGATCTTGTCTCTTTACCCTCATAAGGTATCCATAAACTTTCCCAAAAACTTTTCGAGTTCTTTTTAAATAAAAGGAATTCATTTTTCGAGTGAGCTAAAGTAAAAAATATTTCTTTGCATGCTTTATCTTTTTTTACTTTTTTGATGATTTCAATTTCTTTAAAGGCAGTTTTACAAGTTGAATTTACTGGACACTCTTCACAAGATGGTTTTTTTATACTACAAACAGTTGCACCAATATCCATAATACCTTGCGTGTATTCAAATATTTTTCTATTTGGTGTGTACAGTTCTGATAAATACCAAAGTTTATTCAAAGATTTTTTATCAGATAAATCTATTTTGTCATGCCTTGCTATTACCCTTTTTACATTTGCATCCAATATAGGAAAAGATTTTTTATATGCGATAGATAATATCGCACCTGCTGTTGATTTTCCTATTCCAGGCAGGCTCATAAGACCTTCAAATGAAGATGGAAACTCATTATTATAATTTTCTTTAATAATTTGTTTTGCAGCATATATATTCTTTGCTCTTCTATAAAAACCAAGACCTGTCCATAGGGCTAAGATTTCCTGTTCGGTGGCTGTCGATAGGGAATCTAAATCAGGAAACTTTGAAATGAACTTATCGAAATAGGGTATGACAGTTTTTACTTGTGTCTGCTGAAGCATAACTTCCGATATCCATACTCTATATGGCGTAACTTTTTTTCGCCATGGAAGGTCTTTTCGCCCAAATTGTTTATACCACTCGCAGATGGATGAAGAGAATTCGATTGATTTATTTTCCAATTTATTCAATAAGATTATTTCGGTTAAGGATATTTCCGGCATGATCAAAAATATAGTGAATAGGAGCGCCAGTTGGAATTTCAAGTTTCACTATGTCCTCATCAGATACTCCATCAAGAAATTTAATTAATGAGCGAAGGGAGTTGCCATGCGCAGCTATTACAATATTAGATCCCTGTGCTATAAGCGGACCTATCTCTTTTTTATAATATGGTATTACTCTTTCACCAGTTTCCTTAAGTGTTTCTCCACTTGGAGGCCCTTTATCATAAGATCTTCTCCATATTTGTACTTGCTCTTCTCCCCATTTTTCTCTACATTCATCTTTATTTAGTCCTTGTAGGTCACCATAGAACCTCTCATTCAGAGCCTTATCTCTAGTGATTGGAATATCTTCTTGATTAATTTGTGAAAGGATAATTGTTCCTGTTAATTGGGCTCTAATTAATGCTGATGTGAACAAGTAATCAAAAGTAATATCAAGATTTTTTATTAAGATACCAGCGTTTACTGCTTCTAATTTACCTTTTTTTGTTAAACCAGGATTTTCCCACCCGGTGAAAAGATTTTTTTCATTCCACTCACTTTGTCCATGCCTTACTAGGATTAGATTTCTTTGTTTCATATTTTTTTAATTATTCTCAGTTATTTTAATAGATAATATACCCATGGAACTAATAAATTTTTTAATTGAGCATTATTTTTTATCATTGCCACTTCTAGCTATTATTCTCCTGTTAATTAATGCATCGTCAAAAAAGGGCGGTAAAAAAATAACACCACAGAGTTTAATTTTTCTAGCAAACAATGATGACGCATTCGTAATTGATCTAAGAGACTCAGAGCAATTTCAGAGTGGTCATATCACTGGCTCTATAAACATTCCTTTTGTAAACTTGAATAAAAGATCAAATGAGATTCCTCAAAATAAAGAGGCAATTATTCTTGTTTGCGAAATGGGAAGTGTGTCTCCAAATGCAGGTGAAATTCTTATGAAAGAAGGGTATAAAGATCTACTAATTCTTAGAGGCGGAATTAACGAGTGGAAACTTCAAAATCTTCCGCTTGTTTAGATACCATGATCTTTCATTTTTTTTGAAAGCGTATTTCGACCCCATCCTAAGATCTGAGCAGCATCGTTTTTCTTTCCATTAGATCTTTCAAGCGCAGTCTTAATTAACATTTTTTCAATCTTAGTGATTGCGATATCTGACAAACCAGATTCAATATTCATAGATACATTATTAAGCCAGTTTTGTAATCCATCCTCCCATGATGAAGATGGTATATCTGTCATCTCAAAGTCTTTGACTTCTGATGGAAGATCTTGCGCCTTAACATTTTGTGTTGGCGACATTAGGGTTAACCAATAACATACATTTTCGAGCTGTCTCACATTACCAGGCCAATCATACTTTTCTAGAAGTTTTTTTGCATCATTTGAAAGAACTCTTAATTCTTCATCTAATGAACTAGCATAATTTTTAAGAAAGAACTTAGACAAATCATCAATATCATCTTTTCTTTCTCTTAAGGCAGGGACATCAATTTTAATAACATTTAATCGATAAAAAAGATCTTCTCTGAATTTTTTTTGGGAAACTAAGTTATTAAGATTTTGATGAGTTGCTGCAATTATTCTTACATCTACCTTGATAGGCGAATCACCTCCAACTCTATAAAATTCTTTATTTGACAGCACTCTTAAAAGCCTTGTCTGAGAATCAAGAGGCATGTCACCAATTTCATCAAGAAACAGAGTTCCACCATTTGCTTGCTCAAACCTCCCAATTCTTTTATCAACCGCTCCAGTAAATGACCCTTTTTCATGACCAAATAATTCAGACTCGACAAGCTCTTTAGGTATATCTGCCATATTTAAGGCAATAAATGGCATGTCATTTCTTGGACTATTCTTATGTAATGATTTAGCAATCAGTTCTTTCCCAGTACCAGATTCGCCTTGAATCATTACTGTTGCAATAGTATTTGATAGCTTTCCAATAGCTCTAAACACATTTTGCATAGGTGAAGATTCACCAATAATATCGAGGCCAGTATCTTTCTTTAAGCCTTTTGTTTTGGGTTTTTCTTCTAAGGCTCTCTTTATGACTTTGATGGTTTCATCTAAGTCAAATGGCTTGGTGATATATTCAAAAGCACCCCCGCTAAAAGCCTCAACAGCAGCTTGCATGTCAGCAAATGCAGTCATAATTATTACAGGCAGATCGTCATAATTATTTTCGATATGTTTGAGAATGTCATATCCAAGCATCCCTGGCATTTGAACATCAGTTATAACAAGATCAGGTTTCTCTTTCTCTAACTCTTTTACTAGTTCTTCGCCAGATGAAAAGAGCTTAGTCGCAAAACCTGCACTACCAAGGCTTTCCTCCAGAATTAATCTAATTGCTTGATCATCATCTGCGATCCATATTTTATGCAATTTTTGTCTCTCTTTTTATAATATTTAGTGGCATGCTTACTGAAAAAACTGTCATACCATCAGATGAATCAAAGGATATTCCTCCTCCATGCATTCTGATTATATCTTGCGCAATGGTTAAGCCTAGGCCAGATCCATTTTCTTTTACTGAAACAGTTGGAAAAAATATTTGATCATGCATTTCTTTTGGAATACCCATACCATTATCAGATATTTCAATGCAACAAACTGTTGAATGTAATATTCCGTTAATAGGGTGACTATATTTTATTCTAGATTTAATTTGTATTTCAGGATCTATTACGTTTTCAATTGCTTGTTGTGCGTTTTTTACTAGATTTAATATAGCTTGAACAAAAAGATTTTCATCTCCATTAATCTTAGGAATGCTTGGATCGTAGTCCCTGACTAGCTTCAAATTCTCTTGTTTTTCTGCTTCAGCTAAAGCATAAACCTTTTCTAATGCTGAATGAATATTGAAGAATTCTAAGCTGGGTTTTGATGGAGGAGTTAAAATCTTTGTAACTATCTGATTAAGTCTTTCTGTTTCATCAATTATTATTTTTAAGAACTTCTCTGAGTGCGAGTCTTTCAATTTTTGCTCTAGAATCTGGGCACTACCTTTTATTCCTGCAAGTGGATTTTTTACTTCATGAGCAAGTGTTCTAGCTAAGTTTGCAGCAATCTTTTGTGTTGAAAATGTTTTCGTAGAATCAATAATTTTATTTAAATTATCTGTGCACAAAATTTCAAGGATAAGCACATCATACTCGTTGCTCCAAGTTACTGTAAGATCAATCACTCTCTTTGATTTCGCTGCAGTTGTTAGTTCAAATTCTCTTTTAGTTTTTGACCCATCATTATTTAGAGCTTTTAAGAGAAAACTCATTAATGATTTTTTTGTCTTATCAGAAAACTGGTCGATAATTATATTTTCAGCACTTTTATTTAATATCCATCCCTTATTCAGAGCAGACTCGTTTAACCATAATACTTTTAGCTCTTCATCAAGAAGGATTATCTCTGAAGAAAGTTGATTTAAGAAATTTAAATTTTGTTTATCTATTTTCATACGAAGTATGTGCCTTGTTTATTTACAAACAAGGCAACATAACTAACAAAATAATTAAGAAAGAGTTCCTACTATATGTTGAACTATTCTATATGGATCTGCGTTTGAGGCTGGTCTTCTGTCTTCAAGATAACCATTCCAGTTATGCTCAACAGTGTAGACAGGAATCCTTATGCTAGCACCTCTATCACTAACGCCGTATGAAAATTTTTCAATACTTTGTGTTTCGTGAAGACCTGTTAATCTCATGTCGTTATCTGATCCGTAAGATGCTATACCTTCTTGATGGACCTCACCAAGTTTGTCACACATACCTGTGAATAACTCTTCAGAACCAGCTGTTCTCATTGCTTCGTTTGAAAAGTTTGCATGCATTCCGGAACCATTCCAATCTCCTGTTTTTGGTTTTGGATGAATATTTACACCCACACCGAATTCTTCCGCGATTTTATATAAAAGATACCTGCTAACCCATAGATCATCAGCTGCTTTAATACCTTTACCAAAACATTGATATTCCCATTGCCCTAGAGCAACCTCAGCATTTGTACCTGTGATATCAATTCCAAGATCTA
The DNA here is from genome assembly GCA_902557965.1 of uncultured SAR86 cluster bacterium. GTDB lineage: Bacteria > Pseudomonadota > Gammaproteobacteria > Magnimaribacterales > D2472 > SAR86A. Next base: position 45,418 of record CACECK010000005.1, on the reverse strand, counting down.
TACAAGCAAATAAATGAGCATCTGAAATTTCTCTACCTACAACATTACTAGCTCCAACACCACAATAGTACTCTCCTTGAGCTCTAGGTTCACCATCTTCCCAACCGAGCGGTTCACCAGTTTGAGCATCAGTTAAAAAATATTCTTGTTCAAAACCAAACCACCATTCATCAGAAGCAACCTCTGCAGCAGCAGCTCGATGATTAGATGGATGAGTAGTGTGGTCTGCAGCTTGAACTTCAGTCATTACAATGTCATGTCCGTTTGGATTTTCATAAGTCTGAACTGGAATAAGAAGGCAGTCAGAGCTTCCTCCCTCAGCTTGTTGTGTTGAAGACCCATCAAATGACCACTCAGGTGGTGTTTCATCTCTAGTAGCTTTTACTTTACTTCTCATTGATGATTCTGGTTTATAGCCATCAAGCCATATATATTCGTATGTTTTCATTAAAATTCTCCTAATTATCTAATTTTTATGTAAACTTTGTGCAATTAAAATTTATCTATATGCACTAGATTAGTATTAATTATGCATGATTTTTGTGCAAATGGAAGTTTTTTGCTCTTTTTTATTACAAATACTTAAATTTCTAAAAAATTAGTAATTTTTATGAGTTTATCGCTAATAGATGAATAAGAATGATCACCTCCTATAACTATATCTATGCTGGAGCCTTCAAAATATGAAATACTTTTTGAATAATTCAGAGTTTCATCACCAGATTCTAATAATACTAATGTGTTGTCATGATTCTTAAATTTTTTGTGTGATATTGATCTAATGAACTTAATATCATTCTTAGTTAATATAAATTTTTTCCCAGTAGAGTAATTTTTATTTTCTCCCAAATAAGTATCAAACCCATCAAGAGGAGGAATTGCTGGATTGATTAAAATAGCTTTAGTTTGTAATTTTTGAGAAAAATATAAAGCATAATAACCACCTAATGAAGATCCCATGAATGCAATTTCCCCGTCACTTTTTTTAATCAGAGCTTCTATTTGAAAAATCGCTTCTTCAAAATTGTTGCTTAGATCTGGGGTATGAATAGTTACCTTCCTATGATTCTTATAAATATATTTGCTAATTAACTTTGCCTTTGTTGAGTCTGAAGATGATGCAAATCCATGAAAATATATAATCGTATCAATCATCTATTAAAATTTTATGCTTGGAGATATACCTGATATAAATATACTTTCCAGCCATTCAGTTAAGAATCTATTTTGCTGTAATCTTTCATCCTTAGACTGGGCCACCGAAGCTTTAATGAAGAAAGGTAAAGCTTTTTCGCCCTGATATGAAATTACCTCAGCCAACTTAGCATCTATTGATACCTGTATCCTTATTATAAAGTTGTTGAGACTTGTATCTTCAGAGTTTTGCTTTGCTTCGATGATTAGTGTGTGCTTTGTTTTATGAATTACATTGAACGTAACAAGAAATGAACTTCTATCTGGGTTAACTACATTAAAGCGATATATATTTTCTTTAAAATTACTAAGAACTCTTTTCAGCCTTAAAAAGTTAGCTTCACAAATTGTCTGTTGATGAGCAGTTTTTGGTAAGGTGTTTAGCATTACTCGATTTTATATTCTTTATTAAAAGGAGTATATCTTTTACACGCGTCTAAATAATTTTTGATCTCCTCTTTTTCTCGATTGCAAAAGTCTGCTATAGCATTCCTAAAATCTTCCTTAAGTATAAAATGATATGAGTTAGTTTGTGTTGGCTCAAAGCCTCTTCTAATTTTGTGTTCACCTTGAACGCCTGGATCAAATTTTTTTAAATTATTCTTAATACAATATTCTATACCTTGATAGTAACAGCATTCAAAATGAAGAGAATCAATATCATATTTTGTTCCCCAGTGTCTGCCGTATAAACATTCATTATCTCTATAACATAAAGATCCAGCAATCATCTCTTTGTCTATATGAGCAAAAAAAATGACTGGTTTAAGATGCTCTTTATTGGCGTTAATTAGATCAAAGAACTTCTTATTTAAGTATGGTCTTTGCAATCTTTGCTCATAAGTATTTTTATAAAACTTATAAAAAGTTTCCCAGTCTTCCTCACATAATGATTTAGCGTCTTTGACTTTAAAATTTATTCCATAATCAGCAATTTTCTTTCTTTCATTTTTTATATTTTTTCTTTGCCTAGATCTAAAAACTTTTAAGTAGTCTTCAAAAGTTTTATAGCCTTTATTGTTCCATACGAATTTATAGCCAGACCTTTCTATAAAACCATTACTATTTAAAGTGTTTGTTAGTTTTTTATCAGGATATAAAATGTGCCACGACTCTATGTCACTTTTGTCCATATAATCTTTTGTAAAATCAATAAGCTCAACGCTTTTTTCTTCAGAAATAATTTTTCTTGATTCACATGGGGTAAAGGGTATTGCTGTTAATAGCTTTGGATAATATTTTCTTCCAGTTCTATTTAAAGCATATGACCAAGAATGATCAAACACAAATTCACCCTGACTATTGTCCTTTATATATAAAGGCATAAATCCCTTTAATTTTTTATTTTCTAATTCAATGAGATGGGATGGTTTCCATCCATTTATCTCACACACTGAATTAGATTCTTCCAAAGCCTTCAGAAAAGGATATTTTATAAAAGGTGAATCGTTCTTACTTAATATCCTATTAAAGCCTTCCTTATTAATTTCAGAGAAATTTTCCACAAATTTTAAATAAGATGACATAAATTTTTAATTAAGAATTATTATCTCTATAGTAAATCCAAATACTGCAAGCATTCCAATCCAGTTATTTATCTTAAACGCCTCTAAAAATTTATCGTTATCTAGAAGTTTTTTTTGATACATGAATATTAAAAATAGAACAATAAATACAAAGAAAAAGTAATATGAAAAAGAATTTAGGATGGCAATAACAAGGATAGATACATAAAAAAGTAAGTGAAGCAATCTTGCAATTTTAATAACATTGTCACCCCAAAGTATGGCAGTTGAGTTTATTCCGATACTTCTATCATCTTCAATATCTTCAAGCGCATAATAGGTATCAAAACTTATTATCCATGCTATTAATCCTATATATAGAATTATTATTGACAGCGAAAGTGAGGAGCTAACTAATGAATAGGATATTAATGATCCAGATCCAAATGTCACTCCTAAAAAGAACTGCGGGGCCTTAAAAAATCTTTTTGTTAAAGGATACACGATGATAAATAAAGCAAAGAAAATTCCTATCTTTATTGTAAGAGGGTTTGTAAAAAACAGTAAAGACAAAGACATGAGACCAAGAAGCAAAAAGAAACCCCATGCTTCATAAACACTTAAGGCTCCAGTTGCTAATGGTCGTCCAACAGTCCTAGAAACTAATTTATCTATTTTGTAGTCACTTATATCATTTATGACACAGCCACATGACCTTACCAAAATGGATCCAATAATAACAATCAATAAATCTATAATTTTAATTTCATTAATTGTTCCTGCTATAAGCAAACCCAGGACTGACGGCCACAAAAGAAGATAGATACCAATAGGCTTATCAATTCTAGCAATCTCTATATAAGATTTAAGTTTATTTCTTGAAATCATTTTAAATTAAGAAAACTTCCATCACCGAGAGGGGTTGGCTCTTTACATAGTATTTAATTTTTCTTCCCCAATATTTTTTTTTATCATCTGAAAAAATAGAAAAAACAATTTCATCTTTTTGAAAGATATTTTTTTCAAATAATATGTCTCCAAGAGGTTTTGTATTCAATTCACCAAGCTTTTTAAGACCATTTTTAATGGTATTTTCTGGTATTAATGATCTAGCAAAAACCTTTGGATTTTCGTCAGCAAAAAGTATTACTTCTCTGATCCTTATTTCTCCGTCAATATTGTCAAGAAAGGATTTGTCTGATATTTCAACTTTTCCAGCACTATCTCTTAAAAGCTTTAGCTCAAATTTATGTTTCAATTTTATTCTATTTGTAATCGGGCCTTGTTCCAGAAGCCAAGATTTTATCTTCTTATCAAAAAGAATTTTTTCCATTTCTTCTTGCTGGATCCATTTAGAAATATGCTTTAGGTTCATTAATATAACTACTCAAATCTGATATTATAGCCTCCTTGATTTAAAGGAAATAACATAATCCATAAATAGTATGAAATATAAAAAATGGGAATGCATAGTCTGTGGACTAATTTATGATGAAGAAATAGGTTGGCCTGAAGATGGAATTGAGCCAGGTACTGCATGGGAAGATGTTCCAGAAGATTGGCTCTGTCCCGAATGCGGTGTTGGGAAAGAAGATTTTGATATGATAGAGATTACATGAGCCAATTAGATCCACCAAAGAATCTTACTAGAAATGTTTTACTTGGAATGTTTGCTGGCGTATTCATAGCCTCACTTTGTTTTTATTTCCAAGATCTTATATCTCAATCGATTTTTTTAGTTATCGAAAAATATCTATTTAATCTTGGTGGACAGATATTTAAGAATTTACTCTTATTAATAGTAGTGCCACTAGTTTTCTTTTCTTTAGTTTCTGGCATTTCTTCTTTATCAAATATGGTAAAGCTTGGGTCAATAGCTTCAAAAACAGTATTACTTTATTTATTTACAACCGCTTTTGCTGTAATGATAGCTATATTTTTTGGATGGGTTTTTAATATTTCTGGTTATGAAGGTGAAGTCGCGTCATTTAACGCACCTGGTGGCGAAGCAAGTTTATATGACACTGTTTTAAGAATTTTTCCTAATAATATTTTTGGGGCTTTTGTTGAAAATAATATGCTGGGAATCGTTTTCATAAGCATATTATTTGGCATAGCTTTAAATCTCACTGACAACCTTACTGATAATTTGTCTAAAAATTTTGAAAGGTTAAACATAGTTTTTATGAAGATAGTCTTAATAGTAATGAGCTTTGCACCTATTGGAGTTTTTTGCTTAATGGGAAGTTATGTAATGGATCATGGTTTAAATATCTTTGGAGATTTAATTCAATATGTCCTAATTTTGATTTTTGTTTTACTGTTTCATTTATTTTTTACTTATTCGCTAGTATTAAAAATATTTGCTAATTTAAATCCAATTATTTTCTATAGAAAAATGAAGAATGTTGCTTTGTTTGCATTTACAACGTCATCAAGTGCAGCAACCATACCAATAACTCTTAAGACAGTAACTGATGAGCTTGGGGTTAAAAAAGATGTATCATCATTTGTTATTCCTGTCGGCGCTACAATAAATATGGACGGTACCGCTATTATGCAGGGTCTAGCAACTATGTTTATTGCAAGTACTGTTGGCGTTGACCTATCAATGATTGAGTATACTCAGATAGTTCTTCTTGCAATGGTGGCTTCTATTGGAGCAGCCGCTGTTCCTTCTGCTGGAACTGTTACATTAGCTCTCATTTTGAGCTCTTTAGGACTTCCATTAGATGCAATTGGCTTAATCTTAGCCGTTGATAGAATTCTTGACATGATTAGAACTTCAGTAAATGTTTCTGGTGATGCTGCAGTGGCATGTGTTGTCGCAAATTCAGAAGGACTCTTGGATAAAAACATATTTAATAAATAGATGAAAAATACGCTTTTATTTAAAATAATTTGCTAGAATGCTTTATTAAAATTGAGGGGTTCTTTATGGATAATTTAATAATTCCACCAGCACTTGGCATATTGGGTATGGTAATGGCATTTATTGTTTACAAGCTTGTCATGAAATATCCTGATGGCGAAGATAAAGTAAAAAAAATAGGCGATCAGATTCATGCTGGAGCGCTCGCTTTCATGAAAACTGAGTATAAATATTTATCCATATTTATTGCGGTAATAGTAGTGCTAGCTTGGTATGCATTAGGGCCTTATACAGCGATATCTATAATTGTTGGAGCTATATGTTCATCCGTAGCTGGTTTTATTGGCATGTATGCAGCAACTAAAGCAAATGTTAGGACAGCAACTGCAGCACAAAAGGATGGTCCAGCAGCAGCTTTATCAGTTTCATTTTATGGTGGTTCAATAATGGGCCTATGTGTTGCGTCTTTAGGTCTAATAGGTCTAGGTGGTTTATATTATTTTTATATTCCAGCTGGAATCGATCCTCATAAACTTGAAGGTTTTGCGATGGGAGCATCTGTTGTAGCCCTTTTTTCCAGAGTAGGTGGAGGAATTTTTACAAAGAGTGCGGATGTCGGAGCTGATCTTGTTGGCAAGATAGAAGCTGGTATTCCCGAAGACGATCCAAGAAATCCAGGTGTTATAGCAGATAACGTTGGTGACAATGTTGGTGATGTTGCTGGTATGGGATCAGATATATTTGAGTCGTATTGTGGTTCTATGATTGCATCAATAGCTATTGCATACACCCTAGGCAACAAAGATATGATGATGCTTCCGCTGGCTTTAGCATCAACTGGTTTGATTGCTTCAATAATTGGAATATTTATAGTTAAGCTTCAGTCTGCAAAAGCACCTGCAAGTGCATTAAGATCTGGAACTCTTTTAGCGCCAGTTATATTTGTGGCTATGGCCTATTTCATAATCAATTCTTTTGACGGAGTTGGAATGAATGTATGGTGGTGTGTTATCGCCGGAGCTGTGGGCGGAGTATTAATTGGACTTATTACAGAGTATTACACAGGCGGAGGCCCAGTAAGAAAAATCGCTGAATCAGGAGAAACTGGTCCTGCAACAGTAATGATTTCAGGATTATCAGTTGGAATGCAATCAGTAGTAATACCTATTGTTATTTTGGCTGTGATTATTCTTGTTTCAACTCAACTGTCAGATATTTATGGTGTTGGTATTGCTGCTGTTGGTATGCTTGCAACTGTTGGAATAACAATGGCAATAGATGCATACGGACCGGTCGCGGATAATGCTGGTGGTATAGCTGAAATGTCTGGTATGGGCGAAGAAGTAAGAGAAATTACAGATTCTCTTGATGAATTAGGAAATACTACTGCCGCAATTGGAAAAGGTTTTGCAATTGGAGCTGCAGCTTTAGCAGCATTAGCAATAATTTCAGCTTTCTCAGCAGTGGTAGCGGTAGCAAATCCTGAATTTTCACTAGCACTTACAGAACCTATTGTTTTAGTTGGAATGTTTGTTGGTGTTTGTATACCTTTCTTAGTTTCTTCAATCACAATGACTGCTGTTGGCGATGCAGCTTTTGAAATGATTAATGAAATAAGAAGACAATTCAGAGAGATATCAGGCTTAATGGAAGGCACTGCAGAACCTGATTCAGAAAAATGTGTAGAGATTGCTACTGAAGCAGCTTTAAAGAAAATGATGTTACCAGGAGTAATAGCAGTATCAATGCCAGCTATAATTGGTTTTGGTCTTGGTGCTCAGGCTTTAGGAGGCATGTTAGCAGGAGGACTTCTTGGATGTGTATCACTTGCTCTCATGATGGCTAACGCTGGCGGCGCCTGGGATAATGCAAAGAAATATGTTGAAAAAGGTAACTTGGGAGGAAAGGGTTCAGACACTCATGCTGCTGCCGTAGTAGGAGATACAGTAGGCGACCCATTTAAAGACACCTCTGGACCTTCAATGAATATTCTTATTAATGTTATGGCAATTGTTAGTTTAGTTATTGCGCCATTATTAAGCATATAAACAAGTTCTTATTTTTAAAAATCCAGGGTTGCGTCCCTGGATTTTTTTTGAGTAAATAAAATAATGAAAAAAAATATTCTTATCATTGGCTACGGAGATCTAGGAAAACGCCTAACAGATATTCTTGATAGAAATTTATATAATTTTTTTCATGTTTCAAGAAATAATAAATATAATTCAGATGATTTCATTGAATGGGATTGGTCATCAAAAAAAGAATTTGAAAAAAATTTTAAACAAATAGATGTTGTAATATTTTTTCCCAAACCTTCTTCGAATGATGAATCTGGATATGAAGCTGGATTTAAAAACTCTGCTGAAAATCTAAATAAGATAATTGTTAAATTACCTATTAAGAAATTTATTTCAATTTCTTCAACAAGAGTTTATGACAAAGAATCAGAATTACCTTGCAAAGAAATTGATCCAATCCATCCAACTGACTATAGAGGCAGGTTAATAAAGGAATACGAAGAAAAACAAATAGATTTCTATAGCGATAAATTAATTATTTTAAGATTTTCAGGTTTATATGATTCTCACTCTAAAAAAATATCAAAAAACCACTTACATAGGGATAACGCTGCAGAAATCATAAAGTTTTTTATAGAAAAAGATTTTGATTTTAAATCCTATGAGATTTTTAATTGTTCTGAAGACAATCCTAATGGAAAAATTTCGAATAAAAAAATAAAAGACTTAGAATTTAATTTTAGAGAATATAACTAGAAGAAAAGCCTTTTGCAAAATACAATAAAAGCATGATTAGAAGTATGACAGGCTTTGGGCAGTCCAGGCATATCGACAAAGACATTGAGATACTTGTTGAACTAAAGAGTGTAAACCATAGATTTCTTGAAGTTAATCTGAAGTCTCCCGAAATTAAAAGTGAAGATGAAGAGTATTTTAAAAAAACTATTTCAAAAAAGTTAAAGAGAGGCAAGGTTGATATTTATATAAAGGTAAATGCATCTAGTAATGGCAGCTTTCAAATAGATAGGAAGCTTTTAACTGAATTAAAAAAAATAATTAAAAATGAATCGTTACTTTCAAATGAATTAAGGCTTCGAGATATAAAAGATATACCAGGCATTCTTAAAATAACCAAATCATCAAACGTTAAACTCCAAACATTAAAAAAGGTTTTCAATAAAGCACTGGCTGATTTTCTGAAATCGAGAATTGAAGAAGGCACCAAGATTCATAAAATATTAATAAATAAGATCAACAAAATTCAATCAAAACAAATAAAAGTTTCTAAACTTTGCAAAAGAGATCTCAGTAAGAAAATTGAGATTTATAAAAAAAGAGTAAAAGATATATTAGAAAAATATGATACCAATTCATTGGAGCAAGAAATTACTCATCTTGCCATGAAAGCAGATGTGTCTGAAGAACTTGAAAGAATAGACTTTCATCTGCTATCAATAAGAAAAGAACTAAACAATAAAAATTCTAGTGGCAAAAAAATTGACTTCATTCTTCAGGAACTCTTCAGAGAATCCAATACTCTAAGTGTAAAACTTGATGAACCTAAAACAAAAAATATTGCCCTTGAGGTTAAAGTATTAGTTGAAGAGATGAGAGAACAAATTCAAAATATTGAATAATATGAATCAAGCCAAGCTAATTATATTTTCTGCTCCCTCTGGTGCGGGGAAGTCATCATTGATAAGAAAACTTATTGAATTAGGTGAGAAGTCAATTGAGTTATCTGTATCTGCAACCACAAGATTGCCAAGAGAAGGAGAAGTACACGGCAAAGATTATTTTTTTATATCTGACGATGAGTTTAATCAAATGAGAGAAAATGATGCTTTTCTTGAGTCTGCAATTGTCCATGGCTTTCAATATGCGACTTTAAGATCATTTGTTGAAGAAAAGATTAACTCTGGAATCAGTATTATTTTAGACATAGACGTCCAAGGATTTATACAAATCAAAAACTCTTCAATCAAACACACCTCTATATTTATATTGCCACCATCTTTTGATGAGCTTGAGAAAAGATTACACACAAGAGGTCTTGATTCAAAAGAAGTAATATCTAAAAGGCTTGAGAACGCTCTTACTGAGCTAAAATCAGCAGAGTTATTTGACTACATAGTTTTAAATGATGAATTTAGTAAAACAATAGAAATTTTAAGTTCAATTTTATTTGAAGATAACTTTGAATATAATAAAAATACAGAAAATATATTAAGAGAATTATTGGATAAATAATCTATTTGGAATTAGAATACTCAACCCAGGAGAAATAACATGGCAAGAATAACCGTTGAAAATTGTTTAGAAAAAATTCCAAGTAGATTTGACCTAATTCTTATGGCATCAAAAAGAGCTAGGCAGCTTTCTACAACAAGCAGAGATCCGCTTGTGGAATGGGACAATGACAAGCCAACCTTGGTTGCATTGAGAGAAATTGAAGAGGGCCTTCTTGACAGAGAAACCCTTGATAAGACTCTTGAAGAAGACTTATTATTAGATGAGTTTTCTGCTCCAAGTAACCAAGACACCGAAAATATTGGTTAAATGATTTATGGGTGGTTATCTTGAGTGACCAAGTTCTCCCCAGTACTTTAATTAATAATTTTTCTAAAGAATACTATTTAAAGCTGCCTCCGTCTTTTTACAAAGAGGTGAGATCTTATTTAGGCTATAAAGAGCTTAAAAAAATTCAAAAAGCATATACATTTGCATTTTATTCTCACGATGGACAACTAAGGCAAGACGGTTCCAAATACATAACACACCCTGTACAAGTTGCTCAAATATTACTAGAACTTCGCATGGACCCGGATACTATCTGCGCTGCGCTAATGCACGATGTATTAGAAGATTGTGATGTTAATAAACAAAACCTTACAAAACTTTTTGGTCATGACGTTGCTGAAATAGTTGATGGTGTAAGTAAATTAGGAAAGTTAGACATAACTCCTAAAAAAGAAAATGATGCTAATAATTTGCAAAAGATGATGTTAGCAATGTCAAAAGATGTTCGAGTAATCCTAGTAAAAATTTGTGATCGACTTCATAACATGAGAACAATAGAGCATTTACCAAGATCAAAACAGATTAAAAAATCAAAAGAAACAATTGAGCTTTATGGTCCTCTGGCTTTAAGAATTGGAATGCAGGATATTAGAGCAGAGCTCGAGGATTTAGCTTTTAAGTGTATTCATCCTTTGCGAGCTTCGATGCTGGAAAGCGCTATTAAGAAATCCAGTGGAGGAAGAAAAAAAATTGTTGGAAAAATTAGAAAAGAACTAAAAAGACATCTTAAATCAAACAGCATTGATGAAGTTGCCGTTAAAGGAAGAGAAAAAAATATCTACAGCATTTATAGAAAAATTAAATCTAAACATAAACCATTTTCAGAAATTCTTGATGTATATGGTTTTAGAATCTTGGTTGATTCAATCGATGATTGTTATAGATCTCTTGGAATAATTCACAACTACTTTTCGCCAATTGAAAATAGATTTAAAGATTACATTGCCATCCCAAAAAGCAATGGTTATCAAGCATTACATACCAGCTTGCTAGCCCTTAATGCTTTTCCAATTGAAGTACAAATACAAACACGTGACATGTCTGAAATTGCTAGTTTTGGTATTGCGGCACATTGGCAGTATAAGACCAAAGACAAAGATGTAAATTCTGAACTTAGAGCCACGAGATGGCTATCAGGTTTGATTGATTTACAAAAAAAATCTTCGGATTCCTCAGAATTTGCACAGTCCATTAAGACAGACTTAGACTCTAATGAAGTTTTTTTATTTTCTCCAAAAGGTGACGTCTATGCCCTTAGAAAAGGTTCTACTCCAATAGATTTTGCTTATGAAGTTCATACTGATTTAGGAGATTCTATAATTGGCTGTAAGGTCAACAGATATGACGCACCACTAAATATTGAACTAGAGACAGGACAGACAGTAGAGATTATTACATCAAAACAAAATTATGAGTTAGATCCCTCATGGCTGAACTATGTTGTTACAAGTAAAGCAAGAAGCGCTATTAGAGCAAACTTAAGAAAACAAAAGATTTCAGATGCAAGAAAAGCTGGGAAGGTAATGCTTGAATCAGAATTAAAAAGAGGAGGAAAAACACTAAATGAATACAGGGGCGGAACGCTAAAGAAAATATTAAATTCGATTGGCGTCACTTCATTAAATAAACTTATGACTGATTTGGGTCTTGGCAAAAGAACGGGAAGTATTGTTGCAGAAAGATTTTATTCAGGCTTGCAGATTAGAGAAGGTATAGAGGAGCCAAAACCAGTTTTAATTGTCGACAACAAGATAGAGAGCGTAAGAGTAAGATTTGCTAAATGTTGCCTCCCTGTTCATGGAGATGAAGTAGTTGCTCATTCTGATACTGAAAGAGGGATGGTTGTTCATCACAGAAGATGCAAACAAGTAACTCCGTTTATTTCAAAAGATGCGAGGTACATGCCAGCAATTTGGGGTGAAAATAAATCTGATCATGCGTATAAAGTTCGAATCGACGTAAATACAAAAGATACATTAGGAGTGTTATCTGAGCTTGGTTCTGTATTCGCAAGAGCAGCTATTAACATAGGGTCTGTTAATACAAAAACCATTGATAAGAAATTTGCAGGGTTTGAAATTGAAATTGAGGTGCAGGATAAGCAAGAACTTAGAAAGGTTATGCAAAAAGTAAGAGCACAGAAATTTACAACAAGTTGTAAAAGAAAGATAAATGAGAAATAGTAAAAAACTTCTACTTATTTTATGTACAATTTCATTTATACCTAATAATTTATATTCTGAGGAGTCAAAAAAAATGCCAAAAGAAATTATATCTACAGATAATGCGCCGCAAGCTATTGGCCCATATTCTCAGGCAGTAAAAACTGGAAATCTAATATTCATATCAGGACAAATTCCATTAGATCCAAAAACTGGAGATATTGTTGATGGATCAATTGAAGATCAGGCGAATCAAGTACTGGATAACATAAAAAGTATCTGTGAGGCGGCTGGTCACGGTCTTGAGGACATAGTTAAAATCACTATATTTCTAACTGATTTAGGTAATTTTGCGACTGTAAATGAAGTAATGAAAAATTATTTCAAAGAACCATATCCTGCAAGAGCTACAGTGGAAATATCTGGTTTGCCATTAGGTGTAAATGTAGAAATAGAGGCTATAGTTTCAACAAATGGCTAAAGACCTTATCTCAATAAATGACTTAACAAAAAAAGAGATATTAGATTTAATTAATTTCTCAAATAACTTTATTGATGAAGAGGGTAATTTTAGAAAAGAAGATCTTTTTCCAGATAAAACAGTTGCTAATGTATTTTGCGAGCCTAGCACAAGAACAAAAATGTCATTTGCAGTGGCTGCAGGAAATCTAGGTTGTAATGTTCTTGATTTTAATATTGATAGTTCCTCCATACAAAAAGGAGAATCGATATATGAGACTATAGATGCACTAAATTTAATGGGCGTTGATTTGTGTGTACTTAGACATCCTGAGTCTGTGATTAGAGAGCTCTCGAAGCAGTTACCAAAAATGGTTTTCATAAATGCTGGTGAAGGTTCTATTTCTCATCCTACTCAAGCTTTGTTAGATATAAAAACTATTGTTGATCATAAATCTAATTTGGATGGATTAAAAATAGTCATTGTTGGTGACCTTGATCACTCAAGAGTAACTTCATCTTTTGTAGAGGCCGTATCTAATTTTGATATTGAAGAGTTGACTTTTTGTGGTCATCCAGAAATGTGTAACAAATATATGGACTCTGATTCTGGTAATTATGAACCAGATATGGAGAAGGCACTTAAAGATGCTGATGTCGTAATGACACTAAGAATTCAATACGAGAGATTTGAAAAAGATTTAGATCTAGATCTTGAGACATATAAAAATGCATATCAACTTTCTTCAGAAAAGCTTGGTTTTGCAAAAGATGATGCAATTATTATGCATCCAGGACCGGTAAATTACATAGAAATTACCGAGGCCGTATATGATTGTGAGAATTCAGTAATTAGAGAACAGATTGCAAATGGAGTTGCAATACGAATGGCAGTCCTGTCAAGATTTTTGAGCAGCTAATATATTCTTAACAGTTTCAACTGTAGTTATGGTGCTTTGGTCTATTTCGATATTAACAATCGATTTAACTGTCAAGATATCAAGATTTGTTACTGACAAGGTTTCTGGTATTAGGTGAAGATAAAATGAGTCTTTATTTACTTTCCCAAGAGTTAAGCTGCAGCCATTAACACCTATATAACCTTTCTCGAAAATATATTCCCCATACTTTTTAGGAAAACCAACGATAATATCTTTGGTAGATTCTTTGCAAATTATTTTTTTTATATTTCCTTTAAAATGGATATGTCCAGACATCAAATGTCCACCTATTTCCGTTGAAGAAGTTATAGATCTCTCTAAATTCACAATAGATCCTTTTTTTAAGTGTTTAAGATTTGTTCTTGATAGCGTTTCTTCTATCACATCAAATTTTAGGACTTTTTTACCGTTATCTAATGATGTAAGACAAACACCATCAACAGATATGCTCGCACCTTTTTTTAAATTTTTAGAAAAATTTTTTGGAGGAAGAATTTCGATATAAATCGAATCTTGCTTAGATTCCAATGCTACTACTTTGCCTATACCTTCAACAATACCAGAAAACATCTATGCTCCCCATATATCTCTATATTCATTCAGCCCATCTAGGTGTTGATCATATTTTTGATCATTTTTTACAAAAGATATTAATATATCAAGATTAACTATGGACTCAACTCGCATATTAAAGTCATCACGCAATTCCTGACTAGCTGCTTTTTCCAATTTGCCTTTTTCTTGCCTGTCTAAACCAACTATAAATGCTTTTGGAGTTGCGGATAAACTCAAGATTGTTTCAATTGATTCTTTGCCAGCAGTTCCTGCAGAAAGCACGTCATCAATTATTAAAACATCTCCACAGGGTTTTTCACCGATTATATTGCCACCTTCTCCATGGTCTTTTTCTTCTTTTCTATTGAAAGATAGAGGATAAATATCACCTTTTTCACTTAACAACGTTGCAATAATTGATCCAAGAAATATTCCCTTGTAGGCAGGACCGTAAATACAATCAAATTTAAGTCCCTTATCATTTATTGCATCCACATAACATTTTCCTAATTCGTAAAGACTACAATTACTCAACATATTTGCTGCATTAAAAAAATAAGGACTAGATCGTCCAGACTTAAGAGTGTATTCGCCAAATTGTAATGATCTTGATTCTAAGGCTAAGTTTAAAAATGATATCTGATAGTCTTTCACTTATTCAATGCAAGCTTTTTGTTTTTTAATAATTTCAGCAATTGCTGAGCTACCTAAATCAAGCATATCATTTAGTTCACTTTTTGAAAAAGGGGCATCCTCCGCAGTACCCTGTATTTCAATAAGCTCATCTTTATCATTCATAACAATATTTAGATCAGTGTCAGCTGAACTATCTTCATCATAATTTAAGTCTAGTAAAACCCTATTATTTTTAATGCCCAAAGATACAGCCGCAACATAAGACTTAATTGCTCTTTGATCATCATGATGATTTTTAATTGCTAAAAATAAAGCTACACAACCACCAGTTACAGAGGCGGTCCTGGTTCCGCCATCCGCTTGTATCACATCACAGTCTATATTTACTGTCTTACCTTTAAGATATTTAAGGTTGACTGCTTGTCTAAGTGATCGTCCAATAAGTCTTTGAATCTCTTGCGTTCTTCCTGACTGCTTGCCTCTTGCGGCTTCTCTACCCATTCTTTCATTGGTAGACCTTGGAAGCATTCCGTATTCACCAGTTACCCAACCCTCATCAGAATTTCTCATCCACCTTGGAACATTATTTTCAATGGAAGCATTGCAAATAACTTTTGTATTACCAAAAGTTATTAATACAGAGCCTTCAGCATGAATATTCACGTTAGGCTCTATAGTTATATCCCTCAGTTGGTTATGATTTCGATTGTCAATTCTTTCCATAATTTTGAAATATTAAGACAGCTCATCCTTAACAATTTTGCTAACTAAACCCATGTCCGCAGAACCTGATAATGATTTAAGAATTCCCATTACCTTACCCATATCCTGCATTGAAGTTGCTCCTGATTGCTCAATCGCTTCTTTTACTTTAGAAGTTATTTCTTCATCGCTAAGTTGCGCAGGCTTATATTTTGAAAGTATATCAACTTCTTTTTCCTCTTTTTCTGCCAAATCATTCCTTCCACCATTTTTAAATTGTGAAATAGAGTCATTTCTTTGTTTTATCATTTTGTTAATAATTTGAAGAGCTTTCGAATCATCAACCTCTTCTTTATTATCAATCTCGAAACGCTGAACTTCGGATAAGAACATTCTTATGGTATCTCGAACGAGCACATTCTTATCAAGCATTGCTTGTTTTAGGTCTTGTTTGATATCAGATAAAAGAGCCAAAACTATCTAGATCTTTGTCTTGGGAAAGAAAATTTTCTATTTGTTTTTTTTGCTCTTTTCACGGCAGCTGCCATTAAACGTTTTCTTTTTTCTGTTGGTTTTTCGTAGTGTTCTCTAGCTCTAATTTCAGGAACTATTGCTGCTTTTTCACACGCACGTTTGAATTTTCTCAAACCAATGTCAAAATGTTCTGTTTCTTTTATTATAATTGAAGGCATAATGTGTCGCGTAGTTTAGGCTTTTATTTACTTTTTTGCAAAACTTTTTATGAAAACTTTAGGTATTGAAACTTCTTGTGATGAAACAGCAATAGCAATATATGATTCAGATAACGGAATTATTGGTGAGTCTGTTCATAGTCAAATGCAAATGCATGCAGAATACGGTGGAGTTGTACCTGAATTAGCATCAAGGGATCATTGTTCAAAAATAATAAATGTCCTTCATGATGCTTTGGACGATATAGAATTAAATAGCATTGATCAAATTGCATACACATCAGGGCCAGGGCTTTTAGGAGCACTTTTGATAGGTGAAAGTTTTGCTCAAGGATTATCAACGGCACTAAATATACCTCTTATATCAGTAAATCATCTTGAGGGTCATTTGATGTCACCAATGATGGAATTTGATGACTTAAATATGCCTTTTATTTGTTTGCTAGTTTCCGGTGGCCACAGCATGATAGTTGATGTTAAGGAAAAGGGCGATTACGAAATTCTTGGTCAATCACAAGACGATGCAGTAGGCGAAGCTTTTGACAAGGTTGCAAAGATGTTGGATCTTCCATATCCCGGCGGTCCACACATTGAAAATCTTGCAAAAAAGGGTAAAGGTACCGCTTATGATTTTCCAAGACCAATGATAAATTCAAATGATTTAAATATGAGCTTGAGTGGCCTAAAAACTTCTGTACTTTATACAATTCAAAAAATTGAAAACATGGATGATCAAATTAAATGTGACATAGCAGCATCTTTTCAACAAGCGGTGGTTGATGTTTTAATAACAAAAATTAAAAAAGCTGTTGATCAAACAGGCAGATCAAATGTAATAATTGCGGGCGGGGTTGCAGCTAATCAGTTTTTAAGAGAAGAATTTAAAAAACTGGAGAATCAATTAAATATCAATGTATATTATCCTCATATAAAGTATTGTGGAGATAATGCAGCAATGATTGCTTTTGTAGGATCAAAAATGGCATCAAAAGTTAATGATCATTCTTCAAAAGTAAGGGCAAGGTGGCCACTGGACGAATTAGAAAAATGAAAGACATAATTTATATAAAAGATTTAAGGGTAAAAACAATTATTGGTATTTTTGATTGGGAGCGAAAAGTAAAGCAAGAAGTCAGCATTGATATTGAGTTTCCATTTGATTGTAAAAAGGCAGCGGCAAATGACTCTATAGAGGACTCAATTGATTATAAAACTATTTGCAAGGCTGTTATAAAGTTTGTCGAAGAATCTTCATTTCAACTTCAAGAATCGCTTGCTGAAGGAATTGCATCTCTAGTTAAAGATCAATTTAAAGTTGAATCAATCAAGTTACGAGTTTCAAAGCCAGGTGCTCTGAGAGGCGCCAAAGATGTTGGATTAATTATTCATAGATAATGAAATATTTTTTGTCACTCGGCAGCAACATAGAGGCTGAAAAGAATTTAGATTTTGCAGAAAAAGAATTAAATAAAATGCTTACTAATATAAAATCATCTTCAATTTACAAGACTAAAGCTGAAGGATTTGAAGGTGATGATTTTTTAAATTCAGTTATTTGTGGCGATTCCACTGAATCTTTTGATGATCTTAATATCAAGCTTAAGTCAATTGAAGATGCAGCCGGAAGAAATAGAAATGCTCCTAAATTTAGCGCAAGGACTTTAGATATCGATATAGTTCTTCAAATCGATGAAGATGAGGAAATATTATTTGAAAGTGATGAAATTGAAAAATATACTTTTGTATCTGAGCCATTAAAAGAACTCTTGAAATGAAAATAAAAAAATTCACAAGAAATCTTCATAGATATTTAAGTATATTTGTATCTATTCAGCTACTGTTGTGGACTGTGTCAGGTATTTATTTTGCTTTTAACAAAATCGAATTGGTTAGAGGAGAGCAATATCGCTTACCTAAAGATATTGAATATAGAATTTTTGATAGACTTGGATCCTCTATAATCGAAACAATTGAAAATGGAGAGAAATCCTACGCAACTTATCCTGACAGAAAACCTATTAAACCTCTAACTAGTGAGGAGGCTATTAAGATAACTCGTCAAAAGACCTCTTTAAATCCAACAGAAGCAATTTTAATTGAAAGTGTTGTTCCTGGCTCAGAATACAGGGGTACTTTACCTGCTTATAAAGTAAAGACAGAAACGAAAGACAAGATTAATGTTTATGTTGGATATATGACAGGTGATATATCTTCAATAAGATCAGATTCATGGAGGATTTGGGACTTGATGTGGAGCTTACATATCATGGACTATAAGGAAAGAGATAATATTAATAATATTTTATTGAAGGTTCTATCAATACTTGCATTAGTTACCTCTATATCGGGAATTACTCTATTTTTTGTTAAAAGATAATACTTTCTTTGTAGATTATAGATTTAGAAATTATCTCTAATGATTTTCCATGCAGCCTCTGAAAGGGGATATACCATCATGCCTCTTTCTTCCGCATGCTTGCTTGCTGCTGTCCCGTCTCTGACCCTTCCTAGGATACCCTGTAAGATACCTGCAATTTTGAACATATTAAAGGCCATGTAGAACTCCCAATTTTTAGAGAGATCTTTACCCGTATTTTCACAATACATTTCCATGTACTCACTTTCAGTTGGAACTCCAAGATCTTTAAGTTTTGCTTTATCCCAAAATGCTTCTTGATTGCGCCATGAAAGACAATGGTAACTGAAGTCTGCAACTGGATGCCCTAATGTAGATAGCTCCCAATCAAGGATTCCCATTACCTTGTTATTTTTCAATATCATATTGTCTAATCGGTAATCTCCATGAACAATTGATGTTTCGTCATCGTCAGGTATATTTTTTGGAAGCCATTCAATTAAGTTATTCATTGCTTCAATATCATCTGTTTCTGAGGCTCTATATTGTTTTGACCATCTTGAAACTTGTCTAGCTACATAATTTCCAGGCTTGCCATAGCCTTCTAATCCTATTTTTTTGTAATCAACGCTATGGAGTTTAGCTAAAGTTTTATTTTTGTTTTGATATATCTCAGTCCTATCTTTATTAGTTACTGATGGGATCATAGGATCCCAAAAAAGATCTCCATCAAGAAAGTCCATAACAAAAAATGCTGTACCAGCAACGTCATCATCTTCGCAAAGGCCATAGGTTTTTGGGACGGGAACATCAGTTTCATATAATGCAGTAATCACCTTATATTCTCTATCTACAGCATGTGCAGATGGCAATAGCTTCCCAGGGGGCTTGCGTCTTAAAACAAGACTTTTTGTATCGGTAGTGATTTTATATGTTGGATTAGATTGACCGCCTTTAAACTGTTCAATAGAATTAATTTTTCCTGCTTCTGGGACAAATTCATCAATCCATGGCTGCAATTTTAGCGCTTCAATAGTTAAATGTTCAGCAACTTCTTTTGTACCAGAGAACTTTGTATCATCTAGAGGTTCCATTACAAAGATCTTCCTCCATCAACCTTTATTATTTGACCAGTTATGTATTGTGAATGAGCAAGAAAGTTAACTGCTTCAGCAATATCTTTTTCTGAACCCATTCTTTTGAGAGGTATACTTTCAATTACCTTACTTTTCTGTTCTTCTGTCCAAGTGACGTCAGGTGGTTCAAGCATAGCGCCTGGAGCTATGGCATTTACCTTAATTTCAGGAGCAAGCTCTCTAGCCAAACCTTTTGTTATTGATTCTAGCCCAGCCTTGGCAGCTGAATATATCGAATAGTTTGCTACTCCTTTTGATAAATTTGTATCAGTTATATTAATTATTGAGCCTTTAGATTCTTTTAACTTCTGCTTCAGCCCCTGTATTAAAAATAAAGGGCCTTTTAAGTTGCTTCCAACTAATTTTTCCCAATGTTCTTCTGAAATGTCATCTATTGGTGTGGGGTAAAAAGTTGATGCATTATTTATTAAAAGATCAATAGAAGGGAAAGCATCAAGTACTTCTTTTATAATCGCATTAACATCCTCTTTAACATCTAAGTTACCTTGAACTGTAATAGCTGTATTTTTATTTGCATTGTTTATTTCCTTTGCTAGATTCAATGCGTCTTCTTTGGAGGAGTTGTAATGAATTATTATATTCCAACCCAGTTCTTTAAAACTTAAAGCAATCTCTTTACCAATTCTTTTAGCCGCTCCTGTTATGAATACTGTTTTGTTCATTTAGATTTATTTATTATTTCTTTATATATTTTAATCTTCTCTTCTTTAATTTTATCACTTGAAGTTTCAGCTAAAAACGAAAAATCAAAATTATTAATTACTTTTGCTAATCTCAAAATATAATTTCTATTCTTTGCATAGACTGGAAGGCGGGTTAATTCAATAATCAAATCATTATCTCTAGAAAAATCTGTTCTCATTACTAGTGAAACCAATTCATCCTCTTTAAGGTTTTTATCAATACTTATTAAATTTTTTGCAATATTTGCAATATTTTTATACTCATTAGGTAATGGCAAATTTTTACCTAAAGCAAAATTATTATTTATTTGCAATTCTGCCCATCGCACAACTTTATTGTTTTGACTTTCACAAATTGGTTGATTAAGTTCACCAAAAAAGGGATCACATAAGTTTAATGTTATTATTTTTTCAAAAAAACTGCTTGGATGATCGCTACTCAAAGCTCTTTCAGTCTCTGACCATATTCTGTTTGATGAAAGATTAGCTATTTCACCTGAAGTTACAATTTTTTCAATCCCTTTGATGGTTGATCCATCAATATTAAATTTAGTTAGATGTTTATAAGAATAAAATCTAGCCAATCTTATGGCTCTTAAAGGATCTTCATAAAAAGCCTGCGACACATGCTTAAATAATTTATTTTCAATATCCTTTTGGCCATTAAATGGATCAATAATATTTCCATTGTCATCTTGTGCAATAGCATTAATTGTGAAGTCTCTTCGAGATAAGTCTTCTTCTAGCGAGACGTCAGCCCCATAATAAAAAGTAAAACCGCCATAACCTGTTCCAGTCTTTTTTTCTGTTCTTGCAAGAGCAAATTCTTCATTAGTTTTTGGATGTAAAAAGACTGGAAAATCTTTACCTATGGGTTTATAACCTCTTGAAATCATTTCCTCTGGAGATGAGCCTATAACTACCCAATCAGTGTCTGATGGCTTAACACCCATTAGAGAATCTCTTACAGCCCCACCAACTTTATATATTTCCATATTTTTTTACTTGAAATATTTTCTTATCTTCTAATCTTATGGCAGTTAGTTTATTTCCCCAAACACAACCTGTATCCAGTCCGATAATATTTTTTAAATTTGTTTTTCCCTCAAGCGCTGCCCAGTGCCCAAATATTATTGTTTCATTTTCTTTTAAATTATCTTTTGTTTGCTCAAACCATGGAATATGATTTTTTTCTGGTTTAAGATTTTTTTTACCCAGCTTGAGAGCACCTTTTTTATCCAAATATCTCATCCTGGTGAAATAGTTTATTATTATTCTGTATCTTTTATAGTCTTTGAGATTGTCCTTCCATTTACTTGGTGTGTCTCCCCACATATTCTCAAGCAGCCTAAATGAATCATTTTTTAGAGCAGTTTGAATCTCTTTAGAAAGATTCTTAGCAGTTTTTAAACTCCATATATGTGGTATGCCTGCATGACTGATCCAAAATGATTCTTTATTAATTTCGAATTTTAATAACAGTGGGAGCTTTTTTAGCCATTTATGAATTTTCACAATATTATCTGCATTTAAAATTTTTTTTAAGGATTCATTTCTTTTTTTATGCTCAATAAGATACAGCAGATATAAATCATGATTCCCCAATACTGCTTTAATAGATTTTTTATTTTTGATACAGAAGTTTAAAACTTCTAGCGATTTTGTACCTCTGTTTACTAGATCTCCGGCAAAAATAAGTTTATCTTTATCAGGATTAAACTTAATTTTATTTGTCAGTGCAATAAGCTCATCATAACAACCTTGCACATCACCAATTACATAATGGGACATCTATAGATTATATTCTTTTGAAATATTAATATATTCTTCTATAGAAATTTCTTCAGGTCTTTTTTTAGGATCAATATTTATTTTTTCCCAATCGATTCCAATTTTTTGCAGATTATTCTTTATGTTTTTCCTTCTTGAAGTAAATGCAAGATCAACTATCTTAAAAAAATTACTTTTTAAAGAAATGTCGTATTCTAGGGAGTCTTTTTTAATTAATCTTATAAAGCTAGAAGTAACCTTTGGTTTAATATCAAAAGCCTCAGGTGGAACATCAAATAAGATTTCACTTTCAAAAAAGAGAGCAATCTTTATTGCAAGTTTTCCCCAATTTTTTGTTGATTTTTGTCCTGTAATTTTTTCTGCTACTTCTCGTTGTACCAAAAAATGCATATCTTCTATAAATTCATAATCATCAATAAGTTTTAGAATTATTTGCGTTGAAATATTGTATGGTAAGTTGCCAACTATTCTTTGTGGATTTCCATCTGCAGGGAGATTAAACTTTAAAAAATCACCATGAATAAATTTAATGTCTGCTGGGCCATTATATTTTCTTTTTAAATAATCAATATTCTGCTCATCAACATCTATTGCTAAAATTTTTATGCCTTCCTTATTAATTTGTTCTGTTAGGGCACCTAAACCAGGACCAATTTCTATAAATGAATCATTTGATTTCGAGTTAATAGTGTTACCCATCTCAAAAAGAACAGCTTTATCTATTAAATAATTCTGTCCATATTTTCTTCTTGTAGCCCTTATATTCATTTAATAAGATTATTTGCACTCTCGAAGGCTAATTCTAATGAGGATGTATCAGAATTATTTGAGCCAGCTATATCTAATGCAACACCATGATCAACAGAAGTCCTTATTATTGGAACTCCCAATGTGATGTTAATTGACTCTCCAAAGCTAATGGCTTTTAAAACTGGAAGAACTTGATCGTGATACATTCCAAAATAGGCATCTGTTTCATTCAAATGTTTTCCTGAAAAAGCTGTATCTGCTGACATTGGAAGTGATACATCAATTTTACTTTTTCTTAATTTTTTAATTGCAGGAATTATAATATCTTGTTCTTCGCTTCCAATCTTGCCATTCTCACCAGCATGGGGATTTAAGCCCAAAATCTTAATGCTTGGTTTTTTAATACCAAACTTCTTTTTTAAATCTTTATTAAGAATCTTTACTTTATTTATTATTAACTTTTCATTTATTGTCTTAGCAACTTTCTTTAAAGGAATGTGAGTTGTAGCTAAAGCAACCCTTAATTTTTCTGATGCAAGCATCATTAATACATCATCGCTTCTTGTTATCTGTTTTATATACTCAGTATGACCAGTAAAATTCTTCTTTATAGAAATAATATTTTCCTTGCTGATTGGACCCGTGACCAAAGCATCGCTTTTATTTGAAATACAGGCCTTGATAGCAAAATTAAGATTTTTTAGAACATACTCTGCATTTGAGGTATCAAGAACACCTGGCTCAATATTATTACATTTTATCAGTTCAAAAATTTGAATAGCCCCATTCTGATTTTTTTTGGCTTTACTTAAATCATCAATTTTTATAATTTCAACTTTCTTATTTAGAAGCTTTGCTCTAGCTTCAAAAAGATCTTTATCACCTATGGTAATTATGGGAACACCAATTTTATTCCATAGTTTGGAAAGAGAGAGTTTGATTATTAAATCTGGACCAATACCAGCAGGCTCACCTGGCGAATAGATGATATTTTTCAATCTAGATCTTTATACTCGACGAAAGCTTCAGCTCTCATTGTTCTTAGAGTATTTTCTAACTCTACATCAAATTTACTTGAATATAGAACTTGATAGGCTCTATTAGAAATTAGCTCATCTGTAAGCTCGTGATTTCTTTTACCAATAACTTCAAGAAAATGAAAACCAAACTGTGTTTCAAAAACTTCTGAGATTACTCCTATTTCAGAGTTAATCATTGTTTCCTCAAATTCAGCAGCTAAAACATCTTTTCCAAGCCATCCCAAGTCTCCGCCTTGTTTTGCAGATCCAGGATCTTCTGAAAATTCATTTGCAAGATCTCCAAAATCTTCACCATTAATAATTCTTTCTCTTATTTCTGACAGTTGCTGTTTGGTTTCTTCATCTGTTCTTATTGCAGAGGGTATAAGCAATATGTGCCTAGATTGCCATTGATCTTCAAATTTAACAAATTCTCCTCTTTTATCTTCTAATTTCAAAATATGATATCCAGAACCAGTTTCCAAAGGTTCTGATATGAAACCAATAGATTTTTTTGTTAAAGCTTTTTCAAAAAGCTCAGGCATATCAAATGCTTTCCTCCATTTCATTAAGCCACCAGAGGACGCGTTTGTGCTTTGAGAGTATTTTTTTGCCAATTCACCAAAATCTTCATTATTAGAAATAGCATTTTTTACTACTTCGGCCGTTTGAATATCTTTGACAAGAATTTGTCTAACTAATAACTCTGGCTCTAAAGCTGCTAGGGTTTCATCTGTAGCTAAAAAAGCCTCAAATTCTTTTTCAGTTATATCAATATTTGAATCAACTCTACCTCTTTGAACTCTTTGGATGCGCATTTCTCTTCTCATATCTTCTCTTAGTTGTTCATATGAGCCGCCATCATCTTCAATAAATGTTATAAATTTCTCAAGAGTCATGCCATTATTAGCAGCAAGCCTATCAATAGTAATATTTAATTCAGAATCACTAATTTTTACTCCAGCTCTGTCAGCTAACTGCAGTTGCAGTTCTTCTACAATCAATTTTTCTGTGATTTGTTCTAACAATAAATTCATTGGCGGCATAGGGATATTTTGATCCACATACCGTCTTTCAATATCCATTAAGGTGGTCTTAATTTGTGACTCCATAATAACGCCGTCATCAACAATGACGGCTACTCTGTCCAAGATTTCAACCTTAGAGCTCACATTAAGAGCAATTATGATAACTAATATGTTTAAAATTTTATTCATTTTTTCAATAATCAAAAATCGAGTTATTAAATAGCCTACCAACTTTATTAATCGACGAATTAAGTCCTTTTAGCTGGAATTGAAAGTTTACTCTACTCTTGTCTTCTATTCTTATTATATTATCCCACGCTTCATTAAGATATGTGTACGAATTTAAATCTTGATCCAGTAGGTACTTGGATAAATTTTTATCAGATGCAGTTATACTAAATTTAAAGCAACAATTTTCATATCCAACACCAAAGGCTGATTCAATTTTTGAACCATTTTCATCATCTCTTTTAAATTTCGCTATTAAAGAATAATTTTCGTTAATCATAAGATCTGTGGAAAATTCGGAGTAATCTAATACAACATTAAAATCTCCTGACATGCGTCTATATCTTTTTGCATAACCAAAACTTCCTTTATCAAATTTATGTTTAAGCGTTAGACCACCCATTGGCATTTTTTTTGTTTCTTCAAAATATCCACCATATGTCATTAACATGGTTTTCATGCTTGGCATCCATTTACCCATTACAATAATTGGACCTTCATCCATAGGCATATCCATCATATTCATAGGCATATTCATATCCATCATATTTATAGGCATATTCATATCCATCATATTCATGGGCATATTCATCATCGAACTGTCTATCCAAACCTTTCTATCTTTAATAAAAAATTGTTTTGAAACAGATAAAGATGCCATATCCATGCCCATATGCCTCTTCTTATACTCAAGATTTATAGAATAAAAATGCTGATCTCCAATTCTGTCTTTTCCAGCAAATCTTTCGTTACTAAATAAAGTGTTATTCATTGAAATAGTATTTGTATCAAATACTGGATTTATATCTTGATCTTTATAATCTACGAAACCATAAATTAAGGATGGCTTAATGAGGTGAATATGCATATTTTTCTTCTTGATAAAAGTTGAACTTAAATCTAATTTAAAATTTGGTACATTTATATTTTTTGTTTCTACCCCATCATTTAAATCATATTTAATACTTTTAACGCCTATTGAAGATGAGATATTTATTTTTGAGAGATAAGTATTATTGACGATTTTAAAATCTGAATATATGCGAGACCCTTCATTAATCTTATTAACATTTATTAAATATTTGTTTACTGAACCATTACCAAAAAATCCATGCAATGCATCTGCTTTAAAATAGGTGATATTTAAATTTTCATGAAAAGAAAATTTACCAATTTTTTTAGAAAATCTTAAATCTATAGAAGGAGATTTTTTGTATCCATTTGTCAACAAAGGATTAAGTGATTGATTTTTTTCTTGTTCAATTTTAAATGTAATATTGTCATATGTGCCGCTTACAGATACGTTCTGACTCAGATATTGTTGTCTTTGAGATCCAACGGCTGTTATTTCACCACTAATGTCTCTTAAGACCAGACTGTCTGAAACTTTTGACCAATCCACATCAATATTAATATTATTATTTACCTGATATCTATCTTTTAGGCTGAATGCCCATCTGCTTTCTGAGGATTTTTGACTAAGCCTTTTGTATTCTTTATCACTTCCAAAATATAAGAAATCAATATTTGTTAGATTTTTTTTACTCGAATGAAGTCTTCTGTAGTTACCTTCAATACCTACACCTCTTTCTGAAATATTTCTTGCTGCAGCTGTAATATCAGATTCATCTGACAAGACTTTATAATAGGGAATCATGAAATCAATACCATCAGATGAATAAGATAGTGATGGCTCTAAAAATCCAGTCATCCTCTCATCTGATGTTGCAAACGGAACAACAGGCAGCTTTAAAAATGTCTTATCAAAGATTTTAATATTTACTTTTTTTGCCTTACCTCTATTAGTTTTAGCATCTAAATAAATGGTATCTGCTTCAAGCAACCATCCTTTACTAGGACTTTGGCAAGTTGTCATTGATACTTTATTAAGGGTTACTTCGCTATCCAAGCTTCCATAAAGATCTTCAAAGCTAAGTAATAAACCTCTATCATTAATATAAGCTTCTCCATTAACAAGCCCAATATACTTAGTATCCTTATTAAAAATACCCTCATTAGCTCGAAAGAAAAAATCTTTTAAATAAATATCTCCATTTTTTTTAAATTCAACGGAGCCATTTGATTTATCAATTCTTGCTTTACCTGCATAAATAAAACCATTAGGAAAATCTATTTCTGTATTGCCATTAAGTATTAAAACCTTTTCATCAGTTATTTCAAACTGATCAGACTTTATGTCTAAATTGTCAATATCCTCTACAGAACCTAAATTAGGTTGGTATAAAAAGCACGAATTTTTTGAATTACCACTTTCTTGTAATATTCCTTCACTAAATAAATTCGCAAAAACATTAGACTGAAACAGCGAAAGGAATATTAAAAAAATAACATTATTCTTAATTTTCATTCTTTGTATATTCTATACCTCAATTATTTGAAAGCGTATATTAAGAAAAGTTCTATTTTTTTGAATTTATATATTGCTCGAGTTGATATAAGTGATCCTTTCCAAAGAATATTTGATCATCAAGAAAGAATGTTGGTACACCAAAAGCTCCTTTTTGCACTGCAGAATCAGTATTTGATATTAATTTGTCTTTACAAGATTGAGAGGTCACAATTTCTATAATTGCGTCAACATCGAAGTTATTTTCGCTAAGGACTTCTTGAAGAACAACCATATCAGAAATATTTTTGTCATCTTCCCACATTGCGCAAAGCAAGCATTCAATATAGCTATCAAAAACATTTAATTCTTGTGCTGCTATGGCACCTCTTTGAACTTGAATTGTTACTGGGGGGAAATGAGAGTTAAATTTATATTTTTCCAGATTATTATGTTTAACAAATCTTTCGATTTCGTGCATTTGGTAGTCATTTTTATTTTTACAATCTGCATATGCTATGAAAGGAGGCTGATTATTTGTCATTTTATGGATTCCTCCAAGCAAGCAAGGTACATAATTGAACTTAGCACCGGTTCTTTCTTCGATACCTGGAATGAGCTTGTGAGCAAAATAAGTATTTGGACTAGCTATATCAAAAATAAAGTCTACTATCATTTCTATTAACAATTTTGTAAAGTAAAACAATTAAACACTGTTATGAAAGATTTTTCAAAATATTCTGCAATTATTATAGGGGCTGGAGATGCTACAGGTTCAGCAATTACCAAAAAATTTGCTTCTCATGGATATAAAGTTTGCCCAGCTAGAAGACCAAGAAATATTGATAAATTAAATGAATTATCTAGTGAAATTATAGAATCTGGAGGATGGTCTAAAGGATTTGGTGTTGATGCTAGAGATGAGGATTCAATTAAAGATTTTTTTGCTGAAGTAGAGAATGAAATAGCGCCAATTGATGTAGTGGTCTTTAACCCTGGCGCAAATGTTTTTTTCCCAATTGAGGAAACGACATCAAGAGTTTTTAAGAAAGTTTGGGAAATGGCAGCTTTTGCAGGTTTTTTAACAGGTAGAGAAGCAGCAAAATATATGAAAAAAAGAAACGAAGGCAGTATTTTTTTTACTGGTGCAACAGCCTCTATGAGAGGTGGCAGTGGTTTTTCGGCTTTTTCAAGCGCAAAATTTGCATTAAGGGCTGTAAGTCAAAGCATGGCAAGAGAACTTGGACCAGAAGGTATTCATGTGGCACATTTTATTATCGATGGAGCAATTGATACTGCATTCATAAAAGAAACTTTTCCTGAAACATACGCTTTAAAAGATAAAGACGGAATTCTTCAGCCAGATGCAATTGCTGATACTTATTGGTATGTTCACACACAACATAGAAGCGCGTGGACTCACGAACTAGATCTACGCCCTTATATGGAAAAATTTTAACTTAAAGAGAGGTAATTATGAGTTTAAAAGATAAAGTAATTTTTATTTCAGGTGGAAGTAGGGGTATAGGACTTGCAATGGTTAAGAAGGCTGCAAAAGATGGTGCAAAAGTCGTCATAGCAGCAAAAACAGCAGACCCTCATCCAAAGTTACCAGGCACTATATATACAGCTGCAGACGAAATAGTAGAAGCAGGTGGAGAAGCTCTACCAATGATTTGTGATATTAGGAATGAAGACAATGTCAGAGATGCGGTTAATAATGCTGTTGATCATTTTGGTGGTATAGATATATGTATAAATAATGCTTCTGCAATTCAGTTGACAAATGTTACTGATACAGAAATGAAAAGATATGATCTTATGCACCAAGTTAATGGAAGAGGTACGTATATGGTGAGTAAATTTTGTTTACCTCATCTTAAAAAAGCATCTAATCCGCATATATTAAATCTTGCTCCACCATTAGATATGGAACCTAAATGGTTCGCAGGAACGGTTGCATACACAATGGCTAAATATACTATGAGTATGTGCGTTCTAGGGATGGCCGAAGAATTTAAAGAGTTTGGTATAGCGGTTAATGCTTTGTGGCCAAGGACAGCAATTGCTACTGCAGCAGTCCAAAATCATCTTGGCGGAGATGAAATTATGAGACTTTCAAGGAATGTAGACATCATGGCTGATTCTGCATATGAAATATTAACAAAAGACTCAAAGGAATTTACTGGCAACTTTTGCATTGATGATATTGTTCTGCATGAGGCTGGAGTCAAAGATTTTACAAAATATGCATCAGTCCCGTTTGGCGAGCTAATGCCTGATTTTTTTGTTCCAGAGAACACTCCGTTGCCAGATGAAGTTAAGAATAGTTAATTGAAAGCAGAAGAAGTATTACATTTAGCAGCTAAATATGAATTAAATGCAGATGAAGTTTATCCACTAAAGGATGAAGCAAGTGGAAGAAGGTATTGGAGACTGAAAAATAATTCATATTCTTTTGTATTATGCTACCTAGATCCAAATAAAGGTGACCACAAAAATTTTATAAAAATTTCAAATGATCTGACAGCAAATAATGTGAGCGCCCCTAAGATAATTCATCATGACAAAATTTCTGGAATTTTAATTCAAGAAGACCTAGGAGATGGCGACCTATTAAAGATTCTAGATCAAAACAATAAAACAAATCTTTTAAAAAAATCCTTGGATGTATTGATCAAGATTCAGCAATCTAAAATTAGCGAATTAACCAAACTCTCTACTAACGAATTAATCAATCAAATGTATTTATTTAAGAGTAAATTCTGCAACGAATTTTTAAATATAGATACAGATGAATCTATTGACGACTTGATTGATATTGCTATTAATGGAATAAAATCACAACCATGGACAAACTGTCATTTTGATTTTGAAAGGCGAAACCTAATACTCGGCGATAGTAACAATATATCTGTAATTGATTATCAAGACATGAAAATAGGCCCAATTGGCATAGATCTTTCTGGAATACTGATAGATCATTATTATCCATTTGATGAGATAGAGGTAAAAAAACTTTTGGATTACTACTCAGATAAATCTAACATTTCAGACGAAGTAGATTTATTTGATGCACTTAAATGGGGAAGTGTTCAAAGAAATATGAGAATACTAGGCACTCTTTCTGATCTTTATACCTCAAAAAATAGAGCCTTTAGGTTAAAAGATTTACCAATGATTCTTCATAATTTAATAGCGATTTTAGGGGACGAAAAATCAAAATATGATTTTTTAGATGAATCATCAAAAATGCTGGAGATAAAACTTAAATCATTATGAAAGCGTTTATTCTTGCAGCTGGCTATGGAAAAAGACTATTACCACTTACAGAAAACTCTCCAAAACCATTACTAAAGGTAGGAGATACAACCTTAATTGAAAGAAATATTGAACATATATTGAATAGTGGAATTTCAGAAATTGTTATAAATATATCTTACTTGGGTGCATTGGTAAGAGAACATGTTATTGAGAAATTTCCAAATGAAAATATAAATTTTTCAGTTGAGGAA
The DNA here is from genome assembly GCA_902557965.1 of uncultured SAR86 cluster bacterium. GTDB lineage: Bacteria > Pseudomonadota > Gammaproteobacteria > Magnimaribacterales > D2472 > SAR86A. Next base: position 14,225 of record CACECK010000005.1, on the reverse strand, counting down.
AAGCCACTAGGAACTGGTGGCGGTGTATATAAAGCACTCCCTTTACTTGGTTCTGAGCCATTTTTATGCATGAATGCTGATTTATTTCACAATATTAAACTAGATAATTTATTCTCAGATGTTGAATCTGCTTTATTAATTGGAGTGCCTAATCCAGAGCACAATCAGATGGGTGACTTTTCATTAGATAAAGATATAGTCAATATAAATACAGAAGGCAATGATCTTACTTGGAGTGGCATTTCAATTATCAATCCTATAATTTTTAAAAATAAATATTTTGAAAGTACATCATTTAATATATGGGAAAGCGTACTCTTAGAATACATAAAGAAAAAATCTATTAAAGGTATTAGATCTTCAGATTTATGGATTGATGTTGGCACTCTTGATCGTTTAAAACTTGCTAATACTGTATATAATGACCAAAATTAGATTATGACTGATCAGAAATATATAATTGCTCCCTCCATACTTGCGTCTGACTTCGCTAGATTAGGCGATGAAGTCAAAAATGTTATGAGTGCAGGTGCAGACTGGGTTCATTTTGATGTAATGGATAATCATTATGTTCCTAACCTAACTATAGGACCAATGGTTTGCAAAGCTTTAAGAGATTACGGTGTAGAGAATTTTATTGATGTTCATTTAATGGTTGATCCTGTAGACGAACTTGCTCAGAGCTTTATTGAAGCAGGCGCAGATTTAATTAGTTTTCATCCTGAGGCAACAAAGCATATTCATAGATCAATTCATGCTATTAAAGAAAAAGACTGTAAGGTTGGTTTAGTTTATAACCCTGCAACACCTCTGCATACGCTTGATAGTGTAATTGAGGACATAGACTTGGTTCTTATTATGAGCGTTAATCCTGGCTTTGGAGGACAAAAATTTATTCATAGTTCTCTGGAAAAAATAGCAAAAGTAAGAAAAATGATTGATGACTCTGGTAGAGATATACGTCTCGAAGTTGATGGTGGAATAAACAATGAAACGATAGGGCTGGCTTCTTCAGCTGGAGCAGATACTTTTGTTGCAGGCTCAGCAATATTCAACACAGAAAATTATGAGCAAACAATATCGGATCTTCGTTCAAAAATCACTTAAGTTTTTTTTAGTTTTTTTTATATCGTCTAATACTTTTTCAGCAGACGAAATTAAAATTAACGTTCTTTTAACTAATATAGAAGTTGCATCAAATCCTAATGATAGAAGAAAGGGATTGATGTATAGAAAATCTTTGTCTGAAGACCATGGTATGTTCTTCGTCTGGGAATATCGAAAAAGACAGTGCATGTGGATGAGGAATACTTATATTCCCTTAAATGTTGCATATATTGATACTAAAGGGAAAATATTAGAGATCTATGAGATGCTTCCATTATCAGAAGATTCTATATGTTCTAAGAAAAGAGTGAAGTATGCTCTTGAAGTAAACTTAGATTGGTTCAAAAGAAATAATGTGTATGTTGGAGATCAAATAGATATAACAGAGATTTTAGATAATGATAACTAAAGAAGAATATAAAAAATATACCTCTGCAGGCTTTAATGTTGTGCCAATTTCTAAAGAATTAGATATAGATTCTGATTCTCCATTAAGCTTGTACTCAAAGATTAAAGATAAAGAAAACACTTTTTTACTAGAATCTGTTGAAGGAGGGGAAAGGTGGGCACAATACTCAATAATCGGCCTTAATTGTACTGATTATATAAAGGTTTCAGACAACTATATACAACTTAAAGAATGTGGCGAAATATCTTCATTTGAATCAGACAACCCCTTAGAAGAAATAAAAAAAATCACTGCTAAATATAAAACTCCCAAAATAAAAAATTTACCAAGATTCTATGGAGGTTATGTAGGTTATTTTGCCTATGAAAGTTCGAAGTATGCAGAAAAAAGAATAAAGGACCTTAAAGATAAATCGTCTAAGTTCAAAGAACACATGCCTGACATATATTTGCTAAAAGCAAACAAGCTAATAATTTTCGATAATTTTAATCAAAAAAAGTATGCGATTTATAATTCGGATCCCTCAAATTGCTCCTATGAAGAAGCCCTAAGCTATGTTGAACACATTCAAGAGGATATAGATCAAAATAAGAATTATGCAGAACCCAAATATAAAAATATAACAGGAGCTCATAAATTCCAATCAAATTTTTCTAAAGATAGTTATATACAAAGTGTTAAAAATATTAAAAATTACATAAAAGAGGGTGATGTAATGCAAGTAGTTCTTGCCCAAGATTTTTCATCACCATTTGATAGCGATCCATTTTATTTATATTCAGCATTGCGAAAATTAAATCCGTCACCTTATATGTATTATTTAAATTTGAATGAATGCAAAGTTATAGGAGCCTCTCCAGAGATTTTAGTAAGACTTGAAGAAAATGATGTCACATTGAGACCAATTGCTGGAACTAGAAAAAGGGGCGCTGACAAGATTGAGGATGAAGAAAATGTAAAAGAATTGCTATCAGACCCTAAAGAATTAGCAGAGCATTTGATGTTGATTGATTTGGGAAGAAATGATGTTGGTAAGGTTTCTGAGATAGGCAGTGTAAAAGTGACCGAGAAAATGGTGATAGAAAAATATTCACATGTGATGCACATAGTTTCTAATGTGGTTGGCAAGCTATTAAAAGGTCTTAGTGCGATAGATGCTTTAAAAGAAACCTTGCCAGCAGGGACTCTATCTGGCGCACCAAAGATTCGAGCTATGGAAATAATCAATGAATTAGAGCCAAGCTCTAGAGGAATATATGGTGGTGCGATAGGACATATATCATGGAATGGAAATATAGATACCGCTATTGCCATAAGAACGGCTGTAATAAAAGATGGCTTAATTCATGTTGGAGCAGGAGCAGGAATTGTCGCCGATTCAGATCCTGAGAGTGAATGGCGTGAATGCGTTCAGAAATCCAAGGTTTTTGCCGATGCTATGGAGATGATCTCATGATAGTTGTTATAGATAACTATGATAGCTTTACATATAACCTTGTTCACTATATAGGTGAGTTTGAGTCTGATATAAAAATTTTTCGAAATGATGAATTATCAGTTTCAGAAGTTTTAGATATGGATCCAGAAAAAATTATAATATCACCAGGCCCATGCACACCTAAAGAAGCTGGAATATCCGAAGAATTAATTAGATTATCAAATGTTCCTTTGCTTGGAGTATGTCTTGGCCATCAAGCAATTGGATCAGCCTTTGGCGGAAGAATAATAAAAGCACCAGATATTAATCATGGTAAATCTTCTAAAATAATGCACGATTCTTCATCGCTTTTTCAAGGAATTGAAAGTCCGTATAAAGTTGTTAGATACCATAGTTTAATTATTGAGATGAATTCACTTCCCAATGAGCTTAAAGTAACCTCAACTCTGGTGGATGATAAAAGTACAATAATGTCTATAGAGCACAAAAGTAGACCAATTTATGGTGTGCAATTTCATCCTGAATCAATTGATACTAAAAATGGAAAAAAATTAATCGAGAACTTTTTAAAAACTTAATGAACGAATATATAAAAGTAATTCAAAGCAATAAAGATTTATCAATAGATGAGATGCAGGCTGCAATTAATAAAATTATGTCTGGCAAAGCAGGAAATTCTGAAATCGAACAATTTTTATTGGAGCTAAACAAAAAAGGCATATCTGAAGATGAAATAACCGGTGCGGCATTAGTTATGCAGCAGAAATCCCTAAAATTTGATATTGGAGACGGAACAAATATTGATACATGCGGAACTGGAGGCACGGGATTACATACTTTTAATTGTTCCACAGCTTCTTCTTTCGTTGCTGCAGCTGGCGGTGCAAAAATAACAAAACATGGTAACAAGGCTATATCAAGTAAATCAGGCAGCGCTGATTTTTTAACTGAAGCTGGGGCTGATATAGGCCATGATAGAGATAGGCTTGAATATATTTTTAAACAAGTAGGGTTTGTATTTTTATTTGCGCCACTGCATCACGAAGCTATGAAGTATGTCATGCCTGCTAGACAAAAAATAAATGACAAAACTATTTTTAATCTTCTTGGTCCTCACACAAATCCTTGCAGTGCGAAGAGACAAATAATAGGTGTATATAATAAAAAATTGCTTCAAACTTTTTGTAAAGTTTCCAAAAGTCTTTACATGGATCATGTGTTAGTAGTTCACGGGAGTGACGGACTTGATGAGATAACAATTACTGGAGATACGCATGTATCTGAGTTAAAGAATAATGAGATATTTGAATACGTAATATCTCCAAAAGAATTTGGATTAAAGACAGCATCATTTGATATGATTAGTGCAATTTCTCCAAGGGAGAGTTTAATGCTGGTAAAAGAGGCTTTCTCAGGAAAAAATTCTCCAGTTCAAGATATGATTGCGCTAAATAGTGGCGCAGCCCTATACATAGCTGATATTGTTAACTCAATAAATGATGGCGTTGAGCTGTCTTTTGAGCTTATGAGAAATGGAAATGCAGCTAATAAATTAGAATCTTATGTAGAGGCTTCAAATCAATTATGAATATACTTGATGAAATAGTAGCAAATACTAAATCAAAGCTAGAAATTAAAAAATCTGAGATAGATATCGAAGAACTTCTTTCAAAAATAGATAACAAATGGATGGAAGAAAGTAATTTTAAAAAAAGCTTGTTAAATAAAGATGAAGCAATAATTGCTGAGATTAAAAAGGCATCACCAAGCGCAGGAATAATAAGTGAAGATTTTGATCCTGTATCAAAGGCAAAAGAATATGAATCATTTGGAGCAGCAGCATTATCAATTTTAACTGAAGAAGATTATTTTTTAGGTAGTATTAGCCATTTAGTCAATGTTAAGAAAGTTTCTGATCTGCCAATCTTAAGAAAAGATTTTATTATTGATGCATTTCAAATTTATGAGTCAAAGTTAATTGGCGCTGATTGTATTTTATTAATTGCGGCTATCTTAAGTGATGAACAATTACAAAACTTTACTAATATTGCAGATCAACTTGGGTTAGATTACATCATTGAAATACATGATAAAGATGAGCTATCAAGAGTAGAAATTTTTTCTAAAGCAATTATTGGAGTGAATAATAGAGATTTAAAAACATTTGAAGTGGATATTAATAATTCAATTTTACTTCGAAACGAATTTAAGCAGGACAATGTTTTTGTATCTGAATCTGGTATCAAGTCCCGCAAAGACATAGACATGTTAAAAGAAAACAATATTAATGTATTTTTGATTGGCGAAAGCTTGATGAAAGGAGATTTCTTTGCAACTTAGGGAATGGCAAGAGAAAGCTTTTCCTTTATGGTGGGCAAATAAAAGAGGCATCATTAAAGTTGTTACAGGTGGAGGTAAGACTTTCTTTGCTATCCATTGCCTTAAAAAGTATTTAAGCGAGGATCCAAACAAATCAATCTTGATTGTTGTACCCTCTATTGCCTTACTAGACCAGTGGTATGAAAGCATTGCGCAAAATTTTGCTGATAAACAAATATCTCTAAATGGCGGGGGCGAAAAAACAGATTCCATTTCTAAGATTTGCATAACAACAATAGACTCATTGAAAAATATCCTCAACGAAATCAACCCAGAAAATACACTCTTAATTGTTGATGAGTGTCATAAGATTGGGACAGAAAAAAGAGGTGAAATGCTAACAAATGACTGGCACGCAACTTTAGGTTTATCTGCTACTCCTGAGAGAGACTATGACGATAACTTTTATATCATCATTAAAAAAATCCTTGGTGACATAATCTTTGATTATGACTATATAGATGCTAGGGAAGACGAAGTAATAGTCAATTTTAAACTCTTATATGGTTATGCTGCATTATTGCCTAATGAGGAAGAAAAATATAAGAAATTTACCAAAAGCATTCAGAGACGAGCAGCAACAATTGGTGGCCAAGACATGAATGATTACCCTTTAAAAATGCTTATATTTAATAGAGCAAGATTGGTTAAGAATTCAAAAAATAGAATTCCCTATGGCGTTGAACTCATTCAAAAATACAAAAGAGATAGTTGGATAGTTTTTACAGAAAATAAAAAGCAGGCTAAAGAGTTTAACCAAATAATCAACAAGAAGGGGTTCAAATCAGGTATATATAATACTGATCTTAATGACGAAGAGAGACAAGAAAATTTAGAAGCTTTTAAAAGTGGAAAACTAAATGTTCTAGTCAGTTGTACTGCTTTAGACGAAGGATTCGACATGCCAGAGGCTGATGGAGCAATGATACTAAGTGCATCGTCCTCTAAAAGACAAAGAATTCAAAGAATGGGGAGAGTGCTTAGGATTACCGCAAATAAAGAAAACGCATTAATAGTTACAGTCTATTCTTCTAAAACCGAATATGAAAAACTTCGAGAAGAATCAAATAGATATAAAGTCGAGGGTGTGCCAGTTAAGTGGCAGCAAATGAGCCTATAATATTATTATGTCGTTAACCTATTCAAGTATGCTCGCATTAGGAACAGAGCTAATTCCATTTGATCTTTCAAATACAGCTACAAGGAAAAATTTTTCATCAGATGAGCTCGATAACTCTAAACCATCATTAGTTATGTTTATATGTAATCACTGTCCATACGTCATTCATTACCATTCTGAAATACAACAAATTTCTCTAGACTACAAAGAGCAAATTAATATGGTTGCAATTAGTTCCAATGATATAGAGAACTATCCCCAGGACGGACCAAAAGAAATGCGTGATTTATGGGAGAAGCTTGATCTATCTTTTCCATACCTCTTTGATGAAAGTCAAATGATTGCAAAAGCTTATAAAGCAGAATGTACTCCAGAATTTTATCTTTTTGATTCTAATAAAAAGCTTGTTTACAGAGGAAGGCTAGATAAAAGCTCCCCAAATTCAGATATTCAAATATCTGGTGAAGATTTAAGAAGCGCTTTAGATAATTTACTCAATCATTTACCAATAAGCTCTGAGCAATTCCCATCAATGGGATGTAATATTAAATGGAAGTAATTGAGATATCTTAGATTACTTTTCTAATAAAAGATTGGGTTTTCCTATCTGTTTTTGTATTAAAAACTCGTCATACAACTTTCCAGTTGCATCATAAGCACGAAATCTTAATTTATTTCCATCAATATCAACTATTTGGTATAGCTGGGTATTTTCACCTAGTTTCTTTGCGTAGGCACCTTTAGTAATCTTATACATTTTAGGACCACTTACAGATACTACATGCACAGTACCAATTTCAGGATCGTAGGCTTGTTGATAGCCGGTTGGGATATTTTTTATCCCCTTTAAATCAACAAGACCAGTTCTAGAGTATGTATGATCGTGACCGCTTAAAACTAAATCAACCTTGAATTCATCTAATAGAGGTTTCCATTGTTCGCGCATTTCTTTATTGTCTCTATTTGAAGCTGGTGAATACATTGGGTGATGAAAAGTCATAACAGTCCAACGATTGGGATTATCTTCAAGCGTCTTTCTCAACCACGGAACTTGTTTTTTTGTTTCAATGTTTGAGTCTAAGGAAATGAAACGCACCCCTTGGTAATCTATGTAATATACAGTTTCCATTAAACGATCATCAGGTACATCTTGAATTGGAAATGAAAATTGAGGTCTCCAGTGACTACTAATATTTTTGGTCTGATTTTTATTTCTTATACGATCATAAAGTGGCGCCTTGCCTCCAAAGATAGATTTATTAATGAGATCTTTTTTTAGAAAACCAGTAATTATTTCAATACCTTCATCAGCAGCAACTATTTTTCCAGAATTAGTTATTTTAATAATTCCTTTTTGATCATCAGAATTCTTAACTTGAACTTCAAATGTTGAAGGAGAATCATTTTTATACGAAACAATATCTATATTTATATTTCTTCCAGCTTTTGTTTTCCAAATTCGTTTTGCATCTGAATCTGAATGATATTCATGGTTTCCAGGTGTTGCTATTACTGGAATAGTTCCATTTACCCAATCTGGACCTTGATGCCATTCACCCCATTGAGAGTCCATATCATGCTCATCAACCATGTCTCCAGCGTGGAGTGTGAATGCAGCTCGAGGTGCGTCACGAAAAGCTTCTCTAAAAACTCTTGACCAATGAGTTTTAACTTCGTTTTGAGCATCTCCAAAATAAATAAAACTAAAAGGCTGTTCTTTAGAACTTGCAGTTCTAAAATGATAATACTCTGTCCAATTAACACCATCGCCAACACGATACGTATATAGCGTGTCTTCTTCAAGATTCTTAAAAGTAACACTATGGTAGTGCGCTTCGTTAATATCACTTCTAAAGTATGATGTTTTAGCATCAAATTTTTTAGGTTTTAAAGTTCTTCCATTTGCATTGGCTACTGCTAACTGAGCAAAACCTTTCTGAACAGATACGTCCGTACGCCAGTTTACCGACTGAGTTGTTGCAGGATTATCGTTCCAAGTTAAAACAACTCGATCAGGAAGTGGTGTTGGGAGGTGGGCCATTTCTTTTGTAAACTCTTCAGCACTCGATTTTTCATGAGCAATAGTATTTATACAAAAAGAAATACAGAGAAATATGAATATATTTTTCATATTAATTTAGATCCTTATCATAGGTTTCTGTCAATGCCATTACTGAAAGTAGGGTTAGAATCGAAGCAAAAGCAATATATACAGATACCCAAACTATATCAAAATCTGTCCATAATTTTGCAGCAATAGTCGGAGCAAACGCTCCTCCTGCAATTGCACCAAGTTGATACCCTAGTGTGGCTCCTGAATACCTTACTTCTGTAGAAAATAACTCAGTAAAAAAAGCAGCTTGAGGGCCATACATCATTGAAAGAAATGACAATCCAATAGATACAGCAACTACTATTAACCAAAAGTTACCTGTATCTACTAGAGGAAAAATTACAAATGCCCAAATGGCAGTAAGAATGGCGCCTGTCATAAATATTCCCTTCCTTCCTTTTCTATCTGAATAAGAAGAAAACATGAATTGAACTGGAACCATAACAGCAGAACCTATTAGCACGGCTGAAAGCATATCGTTTCGTGTCATGTCAGCACTTTTTACTCCGTAAGCAAGTAAAAAAGCTACAAGAATATAAAATGTTACTTGTATTGATAAAAATGCACCTGCTGCCAGAGCAATTCTCTTTGGGTATTTAATTAAAGCTTCTATGACTGGAGATTTTTGTACTACTTTATTAGAAACTTGATCTTGTGATGCTCTTAGATTTTGCAGCTCTTTGAATGCTTTTGTATCCTCCATTGTTAATTGAATATACATGCTAATTCCAATCAATATTGCGCTTGCCAAAAATGGTATTCTCCACCCCCATGACATAAATGCATCATCAGATAAAAGAGCGCTTGTTGAAATAAAGGCTAGGTTTGCAAGAATAACACCAATAGGTGCTCCGGCTTGAGCATATGCTCCATAGTATCCGCGTTTATTTGAGGGAGCACTCTCAGTTACCAAAAGCATGGCTCCGCCCCATTGACCTCCAATCGCAAGGCCTTGAGCAAATCTCAATGTCGTTAAGAGTATTGGTGCTGTAACACCAATCATTGCATAAGTAGGTAGCAAGCCTATTAGAGTTGATGCAATTCCCATTAACATCAGTGCTGCCACAAGAGTTTTCTTTCTACCCACTTTATCGCCAAAGTGTCCAAAAATAATTCCGCCGATTGGTCTTGCAATAAAACCTGCTGCAAAGGTTAAGAGCGATAGTATAAGAGCAGTAGATTCAGGCACTTCACCAAAAAAAGCTGTTGGAAATACTAAGGCTGCTGCAGCTCCATATAAGAAAAAATCGTACCATTCGATACTAGTCCCAGCAAGCGCAGTCAAAGCTACTTTTTGCATGTTTGATTTTTTTTGATGTGTTCCAGGGCTAGTCATATCAAGTCAATAATATACTAATAGGGGGTTTAATCCATTGGGTAGGCAATAATATCCATTGGCTTAAGATCTTTTTTTAGATTACTAAAGTTTTTATAGTAAAGTTTGAAACCCTCATCTTCATACAACCAAATATTTGAAACTCTCGCTTGATACTTATCGTTTACTTCGTTGGATGAATATTTATAACTACCACTCAGATAATATAAAGTTAAATATACATTTTCAGATAGTTTAATAATTCTAATATTTGAGGGAGTAACATTTGATTCAACCCTTGAGTAGTAGTCTACAACCGATTCGAAGTCAGGGGGCGGGTCTTCATAAAAATGATTCTCAGATGAGGAGCCAGTAATAGCCCCAATTTTGCTCTCGTAAAAAAAAATAGTTTCAAAATCTCGTGCATTCCTTGCTTCCCAAAATTTCAAAAGGCTATCTTTTAATGTTTCTTCATTATTTTCAGCAGATAAATTTAAACTAAGAAGACAAATTAATAGAAGAGATCGAATCATACATATGCGCTTGAAGAAGTCATAATTTTAGCTGTAACTTCCATAACTTTTTTTGTTGGTGACTCTAACTCTTCAGCCCCAGATTCATTAGCTTGACCTGCATGGAGATCTTCATCGGCTTGCATGGTCTTTAGTATTTCAATGGTTTCTTTATCCTTTTGTGAAATTTTATCTAGATGTTTTTGAAGATGGATTACAACTTGTTTTTCAGTTTCCTCCACAAATCCCAAACTTGTTTTTTCTCCCATGGAACCAAAAATAGCACCTATTGTAAATGAACCCGCATACCAAAGAGGGTTTAATAATGAACTTTTGCCGCCAAGTTCATCTAGTCTTTTCTTACACCAGACTAAATGATCTGTTTCTTCATCACCAGCCTGTATTAAGTGCTCTTTAATTTTAGGATCTTTACAAACAAAAGCCTGGCCTCTATAAAGTGCTTGAGCTGCAACTTCTCCAGCATGGTTAATACGCATCATTTGGATTGAAAGATCTTTTTCTTTATTTGAAAGCTTTTCAGTATTTTTTTCTTTTGGATCCGGTGGATATCTCCTATCAGTACCACTTTTTTTATCAGAAAGAGTCCTTAAAGCTATATCAAGTTCAGTTACTATGTTGTTAAAAATACTCATTTAATACCCTTAAAACCAATATCTTTTCTGTAGAATGCTCCATCGAAATCTACCTTTTTGACAAGATTATATGCTTTTTCTTGAGCCTCTTTCAAATCAGTTCCTAAAGCTGTGGCGCAGAAGACTCTACCTCCACTGGTAACAACTTTATCGTCTTGTAATTTGGTTCCAGCATGAAACAATTTAGCTTCTGGATCATCATTGCTATCAAATAATACCTCTTTATTTGATTCATATGCTTCAGGATATCCATCAGAAGCAATAACAACTCCGCATGAGTGCTTATTACTCCAATCAATATTATGAGCATCTAAATTATCGTTAATAGCTGAAAGACAAAGCTCAACTAAACTAGACTTGAGCCTAATCATAATTGGTTGAGTTTCAGGATCTCCAAATCTGCAGTTAAATTCAAGAACTTTAATTTCATTATCCTTGATCATCAAACCAGCATATAAAAACCCAAGATAGGGATGACCTTCTTTTATTAACCCATTGATTGTTGGATACATAACTTCATCCATAATCTTTTTATTAAGCTCTTCCGAAACTATTGGAGCTGGTGAATATGCACCCATTCCACCAGTATTTAATCCAACATCTCCTTCACCAACAGGTTTATGGTCTTGACTGGTAACCAAAGGCAGAACTTTGTCTTTACTTACAACAGCAATGAACGAAGCTTCTTCGCCTTCAAGAAAATCTTCGATAACTACTCTTCTTCCTGCTCTACCAAATGCCTTTTCCTTAAACATACTTTTAAGTGCTTTTTCAGCATCTGATCGATTCTCACAAATGATTACACCTTTCCCGGAAGCCAGTCCATCTGCTTTTACAACAGTTGGATACTCAATTTTCTTTAAATGACTAACAGCATCATAAAAATTACTAAAAGATGCATATTGAGCAGTTGGAATACCATGTTTAATAAAGAAGTTTTTGGAAAATGTCTTAGACCCTTCAAGTTGAGATGCATACTTTGATGGACCAAAAGACTTAATTCCATTTTCTTCCAAGTAATCTGAGAGCCCATCAACTAGGGGTTTCTCAGGACCAATTATCACAAGTTCTATGTTTTTGTTTTTACAAAAGTTTTTTATTGATTCAAATTTGTTGATATCAAGTGGAATATTTGAGACTTTATCTTCCATGGAAGTACCTGCATTTCCAGGAGCAACAAAAACGTGCTCAACACTTTCGTCTTGAGCTGCTTTCCAAGCAAGAGCATGTTCTCTTCCACCTGATCCAATTACTAGTACTTTCATTAGTGTCTAAAATGTCTTATGTCTGTGAACATCATTGCAATATTATGTTCATCAGCTGCTTCAATTACTTCTTCATCTTTTATAGATCCACCAGGCTGAATTATTGACGAAATACCACTCAATGCAGCTTTATCTATTCCGTCTCTAAAAGGAAAAAAAGCATCCGATGCCATAGAGGCATTTATTACGTCTAAGCCTTCTTCTTTTGCTTTTAAATTTGCAATTTCTGCACTTATGACTCTGCTCATTTGTCCAGCTCCGATTCCTATTGTTTGTTGGTTTTTCACATAAACTATAGCATTACTTTTAACAAACTTTGCAACTTTCCAAGCAAAAAGTAAGTCATTTATTTCATCCATTGATGGCTCTCTTTTTGTCACACATTTCAAATCATTCACGCTGATTTTTTTATGATCATCATCCTGTATCAAAATCCCACCTGATACTTTTTTAATGACTCCTGGATAGTGGTTGTCGTTATCTATATCTGCCTTTAGTACTCTAATATTTTTTTTAGAAGACAATTCTTCTAAAGCGCTTTCTTCAAAATCAGTAGCAATAATTAGCTCAACAAACTGCCTTTTATTAATTTCAATTGCTGTTTTCGTATCAAGTTTTTTATTAAAGGCAATAATACCTCCAAATGCTGAAGTTGGATCAGTTCTAAAAGCAAGATCGTATGATTCAAAAACATCGGTACTCTCAGCAACCCCGCATGGATTAGCGTGTTTTACGATTACACAGGCAGGATTATCAAATTCTTTAACACATTCCCATGCTGCGTCTGCGTCAACAATATTGTTATATGATAGCTCTTTGCCTTGAATAATTTCTGCATTAGCTATATTTTTTTGCTTAAGATTTGAAAAAGTTAGTAATGATGCTGATTGATGAGGGTTTTCTCCATATCTCAGTTTAGTACTACTATCGAATTTATAATCTGGCATCTCTGATTGATTTTCATCCATCATATATCTGGCAATAGCATCGTTGTAGTTAGCCATAGTTTTAAATACTTTTTGTGCGAATATTTTTCTAGTTTTTAAACTAATCCCATCTCCATTAGCCCATTCCTCAATTAATTGATCATAGTCTTCAGGATCGGACACAACCGCGACGTCCTTAAAGTTTTTTGCTGCTGCTCTTATCATCGTTGGTCCACCTATGTCTATATTTTCTATTGCTTCTTCAAAAGTACACTCAGATGAAATAGTTTCTTGGAATGGATACAAATTAACAATTACTAAATCAATTGGCTCGTATCCTCTTTCTAGTAAAACTTCCATATCTAAATCGCGCCTGGCTAATATCCCTGCATGGATTTTTGGATGAAGCGTTTTAACTCTTCCATCCATCATTTCTTCAAAGCCTGTAAAGTCTGCAACCTCTATGACTTTTTCAGTAATTTTCTGAATGGCTTTATAAGTGCCACCGGTTGATAAAATTTTTACGTTTTGAGAAATAAGAAAACTTACTAATACTTCGAGATTAGACTTATCTGACAAACTAATAAGAGCAGTCTTAGGCTTAATAGAGCTCATTTTGAAATATTATATTTTTTTAGCTTAGTTCTTAACGTAGTTCTATTGAGACCAAGAATTCTTGCTGCTTTTGATTGATTATTATTTGAAAATTTCATTACTGCATTAATAAGAGGTGGCTCAACTTCATTTAATACGAGCTGATATACATCAATAGGAGTATTTTTTTGATCAAGCTGATTAAAATACCTATTCATTGATTTCCTTACCTCATCTTTAAGAGGTTTTTTTGAATAACTATCAAAAGATTTTTTCTTACTTTTCAAATTAGATACGATTTAATTTCAAGAACTAATTAGTTTACATTTGTTTAAAAATTGCTCAATACTTTTTTAAAGATTCACGTAAGTTTTTTTGCTATCAGGAGTCTGAA
>CACECK010000004.1 GCA_902557965.1 uncultured SAR86 cluster bacterium | reverse complement strand
AATACTTCTAGATATAGAGATGCACCTATTGGAGGAAATATTAAAGTTGAAGGAAGCCTCCAGTTAATTTTTAGATTACCCTTTATTGAAGATCAGCGCTCAATGAGATCTGCTTTCTTCTTTGATTTTGGTAATGTCTTCTCTGATAATTGCAAAGATTATCAAATAAACTGTTATAAACCATCAATTGATGACCTTAGATATTCTTATGGCGTGGGCGTCACCTGGATTACTGGCTTTGGCCCAATGAGTTTTGCAATCTCTAAACCTACTAATGCAGGTCCTCAAGAGCGAACAGAAGAATTCCAATTTACAGTAGGAAATGTTTTCTAGTTAATATAAAATGATCAAATCCAATAAGGGGTACTTATGAAAAACATTATAAAAATTTATTTGGTAGCATTCATGTTTATTGCTGCACCTGTTTTTGCAGTTGAAGGAATGGCTGTTATCGATATGAGAACAGCTGTATTATCAACACAAGCTGCTGCTGATGCATTTAAGGCTTTAGAAGAAGATGCAGACTATTCTTCAAATCTTGAAGAAGCTCAGTCTCTGCAAGCTGAAAGACAAGCTATTGCTGAAAAACTTCAAAAGGAACTAGAAACTTTGTCTCAGCAAGAAATTGCACAAATGCAAAAAGATATTCAAGATAAAGGCAAAGACTTAGAGTTTTTAGCAGGAAAGATACAACAGGCTCAAGAAGAAACAGCACAACAGGTTTTTACTAGCAGTGGTCCTGAAATGCAAAAGATTATAGGTGAGTTGATAGCAGCAAAACAAATAAAAGTATTGCTAGCTAAAAATGAAACTATGCTCTTTAGTGATCCTGCATTAGATTTAACTGATGACGTTACCTCAATGCTTGATGTTGCTGCTGCTGCTGAGGCTAACACTCAGTCTGAGTAGTGTCGAAGCCTAAAAGCTTTAATTTAGCAGATTTAGAAAAAATACTGGATGCTACACTTGTTGGCAATCCTGAATGTGTGGTAGACAATTTAGCTACAATCTCTAACTCTAATGACACTTCCATATCTTTTATTACAAATAAAAAATATACACAACATCTTAATGACTCAAAAGCTGCTGCAGTTATAGTTTCCTCTGATTTTGAAATAAAAAAAGATGGTAATTATTTAAAGTGCGACGACCCATATTCAGCATACGCAAAGTTGACACATTTTTTTAAAACTGCTGATCATGACTTTCCTTTTATTCATCCTTCGGCAGTTATATCTGAAGATTCTGAAATAGATGAAAATGTATATATTGGCCCAAATGTTTTTATAGGACCAAATTGCAAAATTAAAAAAAATGTAAAAATAAATGCTAATTGCTCTATTGTCAAAAATGTAACTATTGGTGAAGATTCATTGATACACCACGGATCAGTCCTAGGTTCTGACGGTTTTGGTTTCGCGCCCTCAAAAAATGGGTATACAAAAATAGAGCAGTTAGGCGGCCTTCAGATCGGTAAAAAGGTAGAAGTAGGAGCAAATTGTACAATTGATAGAGGGGCGCTTGATGATACTGTTATTGGCGATGGTGTAATTTTCGATAATCAAATTCACATAGCGCATAATGTGATGATTGGTAAAAATTCTGCAATTGCAGCATCATGCGCAATAGCTGGTTCATCAGTGATTGGAGAAAATTTTCAAATGGGCGGTCTTTCTGGAGTCCTAGGCCATTTAAAGATATGCGATAACGTAAAAGTAGGCGCTCATACCTTAATTACTAAAAATATTGATGAGCCAGGAGAATATATTGGAATAATGCCGGCACAAGAGCATAAAGCATGGACTAAATCCGCTATTTTTATTAAAAATAAAGGAAAATAGCATGTTGATGAAAAAAGATGAAATTAAAAAATATTTACCTCATAGAGAACCATTTCTATTTATTGATGAGGTGGTTGAGATACAAGAAAATGAAATTATACATGCAAGAAAACTTATTTCAGAAGATGAATTTTTTTTAGAAGGCCATTTTCCAGGTAATCCAATCTTCCCAGGGGTCATTATTATTGAAGCCTTAGGACAAGCATCAGGGATTTTAGGCTTTACTACAATGAAAAAAACACCAGAGGAAGGTTCAATTTATGTACTAGCAGGTGTTGATAAAGTCCGATTTAGAAGAAGAGTAATACCTGGAGATACTATAGATCTTTATAGCAAAGTTATAAGTGAAAAAAGAGGTATATGGAAGTTTGATTGTAAAGCAGAATTAAACAATGAGATTGTATGCACCGCAACAATATTATGTGCAGACAGGAAAGCATAATGAGTATTCATCCCTCGTCAATTATTCATCCTTCATCAAAAATAGATACAAGCGTTGAAATTGGACCATTTTGTACAATAGGAGAAGATGTTGAAATAGCTAGTGGAACTAAGATAGTAAGTCATGCTGTCCTAAAAGGACCAACAAAAATTGGAAAAAATAATTTGATTTATCAATTTTGCACTATTGGTGACGATACTCCAGATAAGAAATTTCACGGTGAGAAAACTAGATTAGAAATAGGTGATGGAAATACTTTTAGAGAAGGAGTAACTATTCATAGAGGGACTATTCAAGATAATTCTGTTACATCCATAGGCTCAAATAATTTATTCATGCCTTTTGCTCACGTTGCTCATGACTGCATAGTTGGAAACGACAATGTTTTTGCAAATTTAGCTGCTTTAGCTGGTCATGTTGAGGTTGGAAACAATGTTACTATTGGTGGGATAACAACGGTCCATCAGTACTGTAAATTAGGAGATTTTTGTTTTGCTGGTATGAATTCCTCCATAACAATGGACGTTCCTGCTTTTGTAAAAGTTGCCTCAGATCCTGCAAGAGTGGTGGGAATAAACTCAGTAGGCATGTCAAGAAAAGATATATCAGATGAATCCATCAGCCACATAAAGAAAGCCTATAAATTGGTGTATAGAAAAGGTTTAAAGATAGACGAGGCTCTTGAGCAACTTAAAGCATTGCTCAAATCCTCCAATGAACCACTAATAGCAATATTTATAAAATCAATTGAAGTATCCGAGAGGGGAATACTCAGATAAATAATGTCTACCGACCATCTAAGAATAGGTGTTGTTTGTGGGGAGCACTCAGGTGATAGGTTAGGCGCCAGCTTAATTAAAGAAATTAAAAAAAATCATAATGTTTCATTATGTGGAGTTGGTGGCCCTGAGATAGAAGCAATAGGCTTAAATTCAAATTTTAATTTTAATGATCTTCAGATTATGGGTTTGGTAGAGCCTATAATTAAATATAGAAGCTTGAGTAAAAAAAGAGACGAATTAATAAAATTATTTAAAAAAAATCGTATAGATATTTTTATTGGCATAGATTCACCAGATTTTAATATCTCCATTCATAAAGCAATGAAAAAACAACAAGCGTGCAAAACAATTCAATTAGTTAGTCCATCTGTATGGGCTTGGAGACAAAATAGAATTAATGCGATAAAAAAGTATATAGATCTAACAGTCTGCTTGTTTAAATTTGAGCATAATTTTTATGAAAAGGTTGGTCATAAAAGCCTACATTTAGGCCATCCTTTTAATGTTTTAGAAAAAACTTCTTATGACCAAGTAATCTTAAAATATGGATTAAGCAATGAAAAAAAATATATTTCAATTCTTCCAGGAAGCAGAGTATCAGAAATTGAAAATATGCTGCCAATATTTTTAAATTTCATAAATAAACATTCTAAAATCAACAATGATTTTATTTACCTTATACCTACAAGCGATAAAAGACTCTATAAAAAAATTCATGAGATGGCCTCACAACAACAGAACATTCTTATCAAAGAGGATGCGATGCAAGATTTTCTTTCAATATCTGATTTTTCACTAGCTACTTCAGGAACAGCTACTTTAGAGTCAGCAATTTTAGGATGCCCTCCAATCATTTGTTACAAAACTAATCCAATTAACTACTTAATAATTTCGAGAATGTTGAAGATTAGAAATATTGGCCTACCAAACATACTTTTAGACACCGACTACTTTACTGAACTCATTCAGAAAGATTGTAATATAACTAATATTCTTGAAGCATCTGAAAAAATACCAGATATTAGATTAAATAACGCAGTTATTGAAGAAAAACTAAAAAATATTTTAACTGGGGATGGTTTTGAATCTGTTGCAAATAAAATTTCTCAGCTTTGAAAATTATTGTTGCAGGAATAGATGAAGTAGGAAGAGGTGCATTGGCAGGCCCGGTTATAGCTGCCGCAGTTATATTAAAGAATAATATCTCAGGCTTAAATGATTCCAAGAAGCTTTCGCCTAAAAAAAGATCCTATTTTTCAGATCTTATAAAGGATAACTCATCTTATGCATTTGGTTCAGCTTCAAATTATGAAATTGATAATATTAATATTCTAAATGCTTCTTTATTGGCAATGAAAAGGGCTATACTAAACTTATCAGTAAAGCCAGACTTGGTTTTAGTCGATGGCATACACAAACCTGATTTAGATATAAAAATGGAAGCTATTATCGGGGGCGATGCACTAAAAACAGAGATAAGCGCTGCATCAATAATTGCAAAAGTTTATAGGGATAATTTAATGGTTGAATATGATAAATCCTTTCCTAATTACGGCTTTGAAAAGCATAAAGGATATGGCACTAAAGAGCATTTAGATTCAATTAAGATTAACGGAATTTGTTCTATTCATAGAAGATCTTTTAAGGGAGTAAAATAAGGATGAGCTTATTTTCGCACTTAAGGGTTTCTTCTGAATTTAGCATCTCTCAGGGCCTATTAACTGTTGATCAAATCGTAAATAATGCAGTTGAAAAGGAAATACCTTCTGTTGCTCTCACAGATAGAACAAATATGTTCGGCCTTGTGAAATTTTTTAATAAATGCGAAGCATCAGGCATTAAACCTATTTCTGGATGCTCCATTAATGTAATTTTTGATGATGACGATCATGCCTATGAACTTCTATGTTTAGCTAAAACTAACAAAGGCCACAAGAATTTAATGAAGATTATTTCAAATGCACATAATAATAATTCTCACTCATCTCCAATTATTAAATTTAATGATCTTTTAAATTTAAAAGATGACATTGTTGTTATCTCAGGTGGAAAAAAAAGTCATATATTTGAATTTATAAAAAGAAATAACATAACTGATGCAAGCAAGACAATTGATAAATTTACTAAATACTTTAAAGATGATTTTGCCATTGAAATACAAAGAACCAACAGAGTTGATGAAGATGACTACATAGAAAATATTTTGCCCATATCTATACAAAAGGGAATACCAATAATTGCAACTAATGATGTTCTGTTTTCTTCTAAAGACGATTATGAGATTCATGAAACTAAGGTATGCATAAATACTGGAAAAACATTAAATGATCCTAATAGAGAAAAGATATTTTCAGAACAGCAGTATTTTAAATCTCCTATCGAAATGTCTAAACTCTTTGGTGAGAGCTCCTCATTTATAGATAATACGAATGAGATATCAAAAAAATGTAATGTTTCTTTGAAAACTAAAGGGTATTTTCTTCCAGAATACCCAGTTCCAAAAGAGCATGACTTTGATTCTTATCTTTCTGATCTTTCTCATGAGAGGTTAAATGCCTATTTAAAAGATCATAAAAATGAAAATAAAGAAGACTATATCTCTAGATTAAATTATGAATTAGAACAAATAAAAAATATGGGTTTTTCAAGTTATTTTTTAATCGTTTATGATTTTATACTATGGTCTAAGAATAATGATGTACCTGTTGGTCCTGGAAGAGGTTCTGGAGCTGGCTCTCTTGTTGCTTTTTCTTTGGGAATAACTTCGTTAGATCCTATTGATCATGGTCTTCTTTTTGAAAGATTCCTTAATCCTGAAAGATTATCAATGCCAGACTTTGATGTAGATTTTTGTATGGAAAAAAGAGATTTAGTTATTGATTATGTTAGTAAAAAATATGGATCAGATGCTGTATCTCAAATTGCAACTTTTGGAACAATGGCTGCTCGAGCTGTTGTAAGAGATGTTGCAAGAGCAATGGGCAAACCATATGCTTTAGGCGACAGAATTTCTAAGATGATTCCCTTTGCTCCAGGCATGACTTTAGATAAAGCAAAAAATGAACAGCCAATTTTTGCTCAAAGTATTAAAAATGATTCTGAAGTAAGAGAAATTGTTAATCTTTCGTATAAGTTAGAAGGTATAGCAAGAAATGTTGGTAAGCATGCCGGTGGTGTAGTTATAGCGCCAGGAAGCATTTCAGATTTCTGTCCAGTTTATGTTGATAGACAATCTGAATCAGTAATGACCCAATATGATAAAGATGATGTTGAAAAAATTGGTTTAGTCAAATTTGATTTCTTGGGACTTAGAACTTTGACTGTGATTGATAGAGCAATAAAATCGATAAATTATGGAAAAAAGGAATCTGAGATTTTTGATATAGAATCAATACCACTAAATGATCAAAAAGTATTCCAATTACTATCATCCGGAAAAACGATGGCTGTCTTTCAGCTTGAATCATCAGGAATGAGAGACCTTATTAAGAGATTAAAACCAACAAAATTTGAAGAAATCACTGCACTTCTAGCATTGTATAGGCCTGGGCCACTAAACTCTGGTATGCATGATGAATTTGTAGATAGAAAGCACGGAATTAGTCCAGTAACTTACCCACATAAATTACTAGAAGAAGTTCTAGATGAAACTTATGGAGTTATTGTTTATCAAGAGCAAGTTATGGAGGCGGCACGAGTCCTAGCAGGATTCTCTTTGGGACAAGCTGATATTCTCAGAAGAGCTATGGGTAAGAAGAAAAAAGAAGAAATGGAGGAGCAAAGAGAGATTTTTGTTCAAGGCTGTAAAGTTAATAACATTAAAGAAAAAAATGCTGAACAAATTTTTGATTTAATTAATCAATTTGCAGAATATGGATTCAATAAATCACACTCGGCTGCATATGCGCTCATCTCATATCAAACTGCATTCTTAAAAACATATTATCCAGAACATTTTATGGCCTCAGTGTTATCTTCTGAACTTGGAAATACTGACAAAATTTATGCATTAACTCAAGAGTGTAAAAGAATGAATATAAGAGTTTGTAAACCAAATATTCTCTCAAGTAATAAAAGGTTTGTTGTTAATAAGGATAATGAGATCGAATATGGCCTTGGAGCAATCAAAGGTGTTGCCGATTCATTTATTAAACATGTCTGTGAAAACAGACAAAATATAAAATTTAAAGATCTTTGGGAATTTTCTAAGAAAATTGATATCAAGCTTGGGGGTAAGAAGTCTTTAGAAGCGCTATCTCAATCAGGTGCTTTTGATAGTTTGAGTCCATCACGAAGTATTGCCATCGCATGTGTTCAAGATATGCTTAAAGATGGTTCACATAGAAATGGTAACTCAAATCTAAAAAGCGGAGATTTATTTGCTGACTTTGATGAAAATTTTGATCCATATGATAAATATAAAAACATACAAGATCTTAAGTTAAGTGAAAAGCTTGAATTCGAAAAAAAATCTCTTGGATATTATCTTTCTGGCCATCCAGTGGCGGCTATTGAAAATAAAGTAAACAAAATAAGGTCAAATACTATTTCTGGTTTGACAGCTGATGTTAAGAAGTCTTCGTTAATCTGCCTTATTAATAATGTTAGGCAAATAAAAGATAGAAAAGGTAAACCGCTAACATTTATTAACTTTGACGATGGGACTGGGATTATGGATGGAATTGTTTCAAGTGAAGTTCTTGAAAATTGCCATAATCTCCTTAAAGAGGGAAGTATTTTGTCATTAAAAGGAATCATAGAAGTAGATGACTATAAAACAAATGATATAGGAGCATTAATGTTTCGCATGAGAGTTAAAGAAGTCGAAAGTATCAATAATGAATTAATAAAAAAAATAAATGAGATCCTGTTGGATGTGGAAAAATCAGATCTTTTGTCACTAGATGAAATGGCAGAAAAATTAGAGCTTATTGATGATGAGTTTTGGAGTGATGGTGAATGCAATATTAATTTGAAAGTTCAAACAAAAGAATCTGAAGCTATAATACAGCTTGGTAAAGAGTATAGTTTTATTCCTACTCTTGAAAATCTTTTTTATTTAGAAGATATTTTTGGAAAAAATGTTATTCAAATTTAATTTTTATTAAAAACTATTGGTATAGTGAAAAATATGAATGATGAAAAATTTCTTACATTCGAGGAACCTATTAAAGAGCTTGCTCAAAAATTGAGTGCTCTTAGAACAGCTGCTGTTGATTCTCCAGCTTTAAATGAAGAAATTTTGAATCTTGAAAAAGAAAATAAATCCTTAACAAAAAAAATATACTCAAAATTA
Organism: uncultured SAR86 cluster bacterium; assembly: GCA_902557965.1. Taxonomy (GTDB): domain Bacteria; phylum Pseudomonadota; class Gammaproteobacteria; order Magnimaribacterales; family D2472; genus SAR86A. Next base: position 124,599 of record CACECK010000004.1, on the reverse strand, counting down.
GATACTTGGCAGATTGTTCAAGTAGCAAGACATCCGAACAGACCTCATACTTCCGACTTTATCGATAGAATTTTTGATGATTTTGATGAATTGCATGGAGATCGTCAATTTGGAGATGATGCATCTATAATTGGTGGAATTGGCATGTTAGAAAGTATCCCTGTAATGGCAATTGGGCATGAAAAAGGTCGAGATACTGATGAGAAAGTCAAAAGAAATTTTGGTATGACTAATCCAGAAGGCTACAGAAAAGCTAAAAGGTTGATGTTGTTAGCAGAACAATTTGGATTGCCTGTAATAACTTTTGTAGATACTGCTGGAGCTTTCCCAGGTATTGAGGGAGAGGAAAGATGTCAGAGTGAAGCAATTGCAAGAAATCTTGCAACCATGTCTGAATTAAAGACACCAATAATTGTAGTTGTAACAGGAGAGGGTGGTTCTGGTGGTGCTCTTGCAATAAGTGTTGGAGATCATTTGTCTATGCTTGAGTATGCAATTTATTCAGTTGCATCACCTGAAGCTTGTGCTTCAATTATTTGGAGATCTTCTGAGAAAGCTCCTGATGCTGCCGAAGCAATGAAAGTATCATCCTCCGAGCTAAAAAAGATAAAAATTGTAGATGAAATAATTCAGGAGCCCCTTGGTGGCGCACATAGAGACTATGATCTAATTGCTCAAAACATTAAGGGCTCGTTGATAAGAAATTTATCTATCTTAAATAAAATGCCTATTAACGATTTGCTTGAAAGAAGATACGAAAGAATCTTAAGTGTTGGCGCATAAGTTGCTTAGTATTGATTATCTCGAGCAATCGATAGATTTTAAAAAGAAAATTTATATTGCGTTTAGTGGTGGAATTGATTCATCGGTATTGGTAGATATTTTAGGAAAAAATGTATCAAAATATAATCTCGACATCACTGTAATACATATAAATCATAATATTTCACCAAATAGTGCAATTTGGATGAAGCATTGCAAAGACTTTTGCTGCAAATTAGATTTGAACTTTATTAACGAGGAAGTAAACATAATTTCGTCAGGCGGCGGAATAGAGTCGGCAGCAAGAAAAGCAAGATATAAGATCTTTAGTAAGTATCTTAAAAATAATGAACAAGTTTTAACCGCTCATCATATGAATGATGTTACTGAAACAATCTTTTTAAGATTATTACGAGGTACAGGCATAGATGGCTTATCAGGTTTAAAACAATCTAGAGTATTAGGGAAAGGCAGGCTAATAAGACCTTTTTTAGAGGTATCAAAAAAAGAAATAGAAGACTATGCTAAAAAGAATCATGTTAATTATATTTTTGATGAAACAAATAAAGATAACGAGCATGACAGAAACTTTTTAAGAAATGAAATATTTCCTCAGCTCGATGAAAGATGGAATGATTTCTCATCTAGAGTATTTAAGATGTCAAAGATTACAAATGACAGGAATAATAATTTTGTAGAATTGTTAAATTATAACTATGGAGATCTGATTAATAATGTCATTAAAATAAAAGACTTGGAAAATCTTAATACTAATATCACAAAAGAAATTATTAGAGCCTCTATAAGAAACGAAAATATTTCTATACCAAATTCAAAAGTGTTAAATGAAATTATTAAAACATTTATATTTTCAAATCCTTCTAGTAAATCTATAGTTTCATGGTCAAGAGCTGACAAAGATCAGCAGGCAGGTAAAATAACATACAAAGAAGGTAATATTATTATATCAACTCACGAATAAGGAAAAGCATATGGAGCTAGAGACAATTGAAATATTAAAGAATAAGAAGGTTTCAACAATTAGGTTAAATCGTCCAGATCTTTTAAATGCAGTAAATGAACAACTTGTTTGGGATCTACAAGAAGCAACTCAAGAAGTTATGAATGATAAAGACACCAAGGTTGTTATCTTAACTGGGGCTGGAAGAGGTTTTTCAGCTGGAGCTGATTTAAGTGAAAGAAAAGCTAGTTGGTCAGGTTCAAAAGATGCATTGATGAGGGGTTATAGACCATCATTTGAAAATATAATTAATATGCCTAAGCCTGTAATTGCATCAATTCCAGGTCCTGCTGCGGGTGTAGGAGCTGCTTTTGCTATGTCGTGTGATTTAAGAGTTATGTCGGAGAATGCATATCTTTTATCTGTTTTTAGCAACATAGCTTTAGTTCCAGACGGTGGTCTTTCTTGGTTCTTACCAAAATTTATGGGTTATGCCAAAGCATACGAACATGCAATCGAAGCAAAAAAAATTTCAGCAAGCGATTGTTTGAAATATGGAATCGCTAATAAGGTAGTTCCTGCAGATGATCTTGAAAAAACGTCAATGGATTGGGCAACTACATTAGCAAAAAGATCTTCTCAATCTCTAAATCATACAAAGCGTTTGATGAGAGAATCACTGTCAGTTAGTTATTGGGATACCTTTAAAAATGAAGCAGAAATACAGAATGAACTCACCGTTAGCGAACAGAACCGAGAGGCTGTGAAGGCATTTTTAGAAAAAAGAGAGCCAAATTTTGATTAATTTTTAAGCATTTTGCTTAGTCCAACAATTATTGCATCAAATGAAGCTCTAGTTGTGTTTGGATGTATTCCAACTCCCCAAAAGGTTTCACCATCTTTTTCAAGTTCAATATAAGCAGCTGCTTTTGCATCAGAACCAGATGAAATTGCAGTTTGATGATAGTCTGCAACTTTTATTGGCATTCCAATATCAGATGACAAACCATTTATAAATGAATCAATTGGACCATTACCTGTTCCACTAATAGTTTTAATTGAATCACGCATATTCATTATTAATGATAATGAATGTATATCTTCTTTGGATGAAGATTCATGTTCAATATATGAAAAATTATTTTTTGGTTTTAAGTAGTTCTCTTCAAAAATATCCCAAATTTGAGTACTAGATATCTCTTTACCACTCTTATCAGCAAGTTTTTGAATTTTTTGACTTAAATTTATTTGCAATCTTCTAGGCAATGATACGCCATGATCTTTTTCTAACAGAAAAGCTACGCCACCTTTACCTGATTGTGAATTAATTCTAACCACCGCCTCATAATTCCTTCCCAAATCTGCAGGATCAATTGGTAAATACGGAACTTCCCACTTAGGATCGTTAGAGTTTTTAATAGCATTAAAACCTTTTTTAATTGCATCCTGATGAGAGCCTGAGAAAGCTGTGAATACCAGATCTCCAGCATAAGGATGTCTGGGATGGACTGGCAATTGGTTACAATATTCTACTTCTCTCATTACAGAGTTAATATTGGAAAAATCAAGTTTTGGATCAATCCCCTGTGTCAACATATTTAATGCGATTGTAACAATGTCAACATTTCCAGTTCTTTCACCATTTCCAAATAATGTACCTTCAACTCTATCAGCTCCAGCCATTAGACCAAATTCTGAAGCTGCTACTGCAGTTCCTCTGTCGTTGTGAGGATGAAGACTTATGCATATATCATCTCTATTTATAAGATTTTCATTCATCCATTCAATTTGATCTCCATAAATATTTGGTGTTGACATCTCGACAGTCGCTGGAAGATTTATAATAATTTTATTTTTAGATACAGGTTTTAATATTTCAACAACTTCATCACAAACTTCTCTTGCATATTTAAGTTCAGTACCTGTGAAACTTTCAGGAGAGTATTCAAACGTCCATTCTGTATCAGAATTTTTTTCAGCTAAGGATTTGATTAAACTTGCCCCATCAGTAGCTATTTTTTTTATACCTTCTTTGTCTTGCTTAAAAACTACTTTTCTTTGCAGTGTTGAAGTTGAATTGTAAAAATGGACTATTGCTTTTGAGATACCTTTTAATGATTCAAAAGTTTTAATAATTAATTCTTCTCTTGCTTGAGTTAAAACTTGAATACTTACATCACTTGGAATTTTTTTATTTTCTATTAAATCTCTAACAAAATCATAATCAGTTTGTGATGCCGAAGGAAATCCAACCTCAATTTCTTTAAATCCTAAATTACATAACAGACTAAACATCCTATTTTTTCTCTCAGAGCCCATAGGCTCGATCAAGGCTTGATTACCATCTCTTAAATCCACAGAACACCATACCGGGGCTTCTTGAATTTGCACATTTGGCCATTTACGATTTTTTAAATCGATAGGTTTAAATGCAGCATATTTATCTATAGGGTTGTCCATTGTTTAATAAGTAAATGTTATTATGTAATTTATGCTTACTCCTGAAATAAAAACAAACCTTATATTAAAAGAGATTGGAATTAAAAGATATTCATTAAGGCCCAAGAGAACAGATTTTTCAGAAAAAAACTATAATTTCTATCAAAAGGGCAATGTTCTTGCAATAATTGATAAACCTTTCGTGAATTTTGTTAAAGAGCAACAAGATCTTATAAAAGCAATTTTGTCCTCAACAAGATTTGATGACGGAGAGGAATTTTTTGATAAGTCAACATTCCACTCACAAAAAGAATTAGATGAAATATTAATAAATACTGAAGACCTGAAGTTTGTAATTTTATTCGGGGGAGTTTCATGTAATTTAGCTTTTAATTGTGAGAGTATTATTTCTCCTTCAATTAATCAGCTTATGCATAAACAAAGTCTCAAGAAAGAGCTCTGGGAAACAATTAAAAATAAGCTAAATATATAAGTCAATGTATAAAATTTCATTAATGGATCCATCTGATTTAGAAGCTTCTTATGATATAGAAAAAAGAACCAATCCCTCACCTTGGTCTAAAGAAAACTTTTTTTCATCTTTTGAAGTAGGGCATAAGTCATTAGTTTGTAAATTAAAAAAAAGAATTGTGGGCTTTGTTATCTATTCAAATTTTAAAAAAGAAAGTCATCTTCTTAGCATTGCTGTTGATAAAGACCTTCAGAGAAAAGGTGCTGGCAGCTTGCTTTTAAAATCAATGATAAGTCAGTCAAAGGCTCTTGGAGCAAAGAAAATTTTATTAGAAGTTAGAATGAAGAATAAAAGCGCCATAGCTTTTTATAATAATTTTAAATTTGTTGAAGATGCGGTTCGAGTAGGTTATTACACTGGGAGCGATCCTGATGATGCTCTTTTAATGAGTTTAGATATTTAGTTTACAGTAATTTTTTTATACCAGCTTCAATTTCATCTGCCTCAGCTTGAGGACTAAATCGCTCAATCACCTCACCATTTTTATTAATAAGAAACTTTGTAAAGTTCCATTTAATTTGAGTTGTACCAGCAACTCCAGGTGACTGATCTTTTAGATATTGGTAAACAGGATGTGATTTTGAACCATTAACATTTATTTTATTAAAAATTTTAAAAGTAACTCCATATTTAATGTCACAGAATTCTTTAATTTCTTCATTTGTTCCTGGCTCTTGAAATGCAAACTGATTACATGGAAAGGCTAAAACTTCAAAGCCCTTATCTTTATATTTTTTGTATAGACTTTCTATGCCTTCATACTGATATGTTAGGCCGCAATAACTAGCTACATTAACAATCAATAATATTTTTTCTTTATAGTTTTCTAGTGAAACATCTTTTAAATCAGCATCTTTAACTGAAAAATCGTAAATTGTTTTCATAAATTTTTATTATGTGTGCGAAAATGTCAAATATTATATATGTATATCAAGAATAACCATATATAAAAAATTGATAAAAAATGCATTTAGAAGTTACATGTTTTTGGAAAGAGTTTAATGAATTATCGTTAGATGATTTGTATGCAATACTAAATCTAAGACAAAAGGTTTTTGTTTTAGAACAAGATTGTCCATACATTGACGCTGATTATTCTGATCAAGATGCATCCCACCTTTTAGGATATAAAGACAATGACTTGATTGCGTACCTTAGAGCTTTTAAGCCTGGAATAAAGTATGAAGGCTCTTCACTGGGAAGAATAGTCACAGAAATAAATTCTAGAGGTTTAGGTGTTGGTAAAAAGATTATCAAAGAGGGAGTAAAGTTTTTAAAAAAAGAGTATCCAGATAATGAAATTATCATTTCAGCACAACATCGATTAGAGGATTTTTATATTGATCTAGGATTTACTTCTAGAGGTGAAGTATATCTAGAGGATGATATAGATCACATACAGATGTATATTTAGTTAATAATAGAACTATCAAATAATAAACTATGTATCTCTTCAGTAATAAATGGTGCAAAAGGGTGCATCATTAGAAGTATTTCTTTTAAAAGCGGTTTCAGGTTGTTAGTCTCTCCACTTAGTTTACATTCTTCAATATAGACATCACAAAACTTACTCCAGAAAAAATCATAAACTTCATTGATGGCATAATCTAATCTGTAGTCATTTATATTTCTTTCAATTTTTTTTCTTGATTTTTCAAATTCCTCATAAATCCATTTATCTTTTTCATTGGAAGGTTTGAAGTCATCATTACCAATTGGGTATCCATTTATAAATCTAGCTGCATTCCATATTTTGGTACAGAAATTTCTGTAGCCTTTAAGTCTACCCATCTCAAAACTAATATCTTTAGTATGAGTTGCTAATGAGTAAAATGTCATTCTTAAAGCATCAGTTCCATAGGATTCAATACCTTTAGGGAATTGATTTCTTGTTTTTTTTTCTATTTTTTGGGCTATGCCTTCTTGCATAAGATTAGCTGTCCTTTTTTCAACTAAATCGTCTTGTGAAATGCCATAAATTAAATCTAAAGGGTCTATTACATTGCCTTTAGATTTTGACATTTTCTGACCATTTTCATCTCTAATTAAACCAGTAACATAAACATCTTTGAATGGAATCTGGTCTGTAAACTCAAGACTCATCATCATCATTCTTGCAACCCAAAAGAATATGATGTCAAAACCAGTTACTAACAATGAAGTTGGAAAGTGTTTTTTATAATCCTCTGTTTTACTAGGCCAGCCCAAGGAAGCAAAAGGCCATAAACTTGAGGAAAACCAAGTATCCAAGACATCTTCGTCTTGAGTTAATGCTTTATCATCTAGTTTATAATGTTGTCTCACTTCTTCTTCGCTGTAACCAACATACACATTACTATCTTTATCGTACCAAGCAGGTATTCTGTGACCCCACCATATTTGCCTACTGATACACCAGTCTTCGATATTATTCATCCAATTAAAATATGTCTTGACCCAGTTTTCAGGATGGAATTTTATCTCCCCATTGTTAACAGCATCATTTGCTCGAGCTGCCATATCTTTTGTTTTTACATACCATTGATAGCTTAGTCTTGGTTCGATAACGATATTTGATCTTTCACCTCTTGGAACACTTATATGATATTTTTCTTCTTTTTCTAAAAGATTGAGTTCCTTAAGTTTCTCTAGTACAAGCTTTCTAACTTTAAAACGATCCAGATTTGAAAATGGTTCAGGTACATTATCATTTGACCATGCATCTTCGTTAAATATATTTATAGGCTCAAAGTCACTTGCTGTATCTGAAGTTTTTACTTCTCCACCCACTTCATGAAGTGAATATTTTTTACCTATTTCATAGTCGTTAAAGTCATGACCTGGAGTAATTTTTAAACAACCAGTTCCAAATTCCATATCAACATATTCATCAGCCAAAACAGGTATTTTTCTTCCAACAAAGGGCAGAACAATGAACTTACCAATAAGATTTTTATATCTATCATCATTTGGATTAACAGCAACTGCCATGTCTCCAAACATAGTTTCAGGTCTTGTTGTTGCTACTATTACAAAGTCTTCAGAATCTTCAATTGGATATTTAATGTGCCAAAGCAGACCATCTTTTTCTTGTCTTACTACCTCAAGATCTGAGACAGCAGTCTTAAGCGATGGATCCCAATTGACTAATCTATATCCTCGATATATTTTATTTTTTCGATGTAATTCCACAAAGGCCTTAATGACTGCCTCATTACAACCATCATCAAGTGTAAATCTGTACTTATCCCAGTCAACAGTGTTTCCAAGTCTTTTAATTTGTGAAGTTATTTTTTCTTCAGAAAATTCTTTCCATGACCAAACTTCTTTAAGAAATTTTTCTCTTCCTAGATCATGTCTACTTATATCTTTTTTTGCTAAGTTATTTTCAACAACCATTTGCGTTGCAATGCCAGCATGATCACTTCCAACTTGCCAATAAGAATCTTTACCAGACATATGATGGTATCTAGTATAAAAATCCATAATCGCATATTGAAAGCTATGCCCCATATGCAGAGTTCCAGTAACATTTGGAGGAGGTATTACTTGAGAAAATGATTCATTTGATTCTTTATTAGAAACTTTTCTCTCTGACCAAATTTTTACCCACTTTTCTTCAATTTCAACTGGGTAATATTGCTTATCCATAATGATACTTGGAATTGAAAATTATTTTAATTTCTTACTTAAAAGCAACTCACTAATTAATGGTACAGGTCTTCCTGTTCCTGCTTTAACAGGCGAACTATATGAAGCTGTAGCAGCAATATCGATATGGGCCCATTTATAATCATTTGTAAACTTTGATAAGAAAGCAGCGGCATGAATAGTGCCTGCTTCTCTGCCTCCGCCAATATTGGCTAAATCAGCATATTTGGTTTTTGTACAAGATTGATGCTCATCCCATAATGGAAGCTGCCATGCTCTGTCACCAGACTCTTCACCAGCTTCTATAATTTTATCTGCTAGATGCTGATCATTAGTCATCACACCACTAGCATGTCTTCCTAAGGCAATTACAACAGCTCCTGTAAGTGTAGCCATATCAATTACATAAGATGGTTTGTATTTTCCAACAAAGGTAAGACAATCAGCAAGAATTAATCTACCCTCAGCATCAGTATTTAGAATTTCTATGGTCTGACCTGACATCGATGTTACAACATCGCCAGGCTTTGTGGCTGTAGATGAGCACATGTTTTCAGCACAACCCATAACACCAACCACGTTAATATCTGCATTTAATCTTGCTAGGGTAGACATAACTCCAAATACAGTTGCAGCACCGCACATATCCCACTTCATTTCATCCATAGCAGGACTTGGCTTTATTGAAACTCCCCCAGTATCGAAAGTAACGCCTTTACCAACTAGCGCAATTGGTTTTTCACTAGCTTTACCGCCTTTGTATTCAATGACCATCATTCTTGCTGGCTCTTCGCTGCCTCTAGATACGCTTAGGAATGATCCCATGCCCATCTTTTGCATTTGTTGCTCATTAAATGTTTTAATTTTTAATTTTGGAAAATCTTTTGTCATAGCTTTGACTTTTTTCTCTATTATTTTTGGAGTGCAATGGTTTGCAGGAAGATCACCAAGATATTTAGCTGTGTTCACACCTTCACCAATAGCATATCCAGTTTTGGCAGCTTGTTTTGCTTTTGTAAGTGCTGACGGTGTAAGACCAGACGTTAGTATGGTTAGTTTTTTTACCGTTGGCTTAGAAGCAGTTTTATTTTTTGTTTCAGAAAAAATATACACATTTGATTCTATTGTTTTTGCAACCATTTCAATTAACCAGAACTCATCCTTTTTAGTCGGACATGCATTACCTGGCATGACTGAAATGTCTTTACATTTAAGGCTATTACCTTTTTGTGCAATCAATTGATACATACTTAACCATTTGTGAGTTGGAGCAGATGCATCCAGCCCATTAACAAGCAATACATTTGCTGCTGCAATACCATCAATTTTTGGTAGAAGAACATTGCTACCTGCATCTTTTAGATGTGAAGATATTGTTTTAGAAAAATAGTTTTTTGAGATTTTATTTAACTCTTTAAAAGATGAATCACTTTTTGTATTTTTGTTAATAACAAGTACTAACAAATCTGTTTTTAATGAGGCAAGACTATTAGATGCAGCATCTTTAACTAAAATATTATTTAAAACTTTATACGCCATTTAAGTTCTCCTGTAATGGTATTTACTGATAAGATAATTATTGTAATGCATCATAGTTCACAAGGCATGTATAAAAAAAATATTCTTTCAAAAAGCTTGAATATTGAAGTTTTGAAATCAACATGTGCAATATTGTTAATTTTCTTTTTTTTGGTTGTAGGCTCAAGATTTGTTGGCTATTTTGAGCAGGCATCTGAAGGATTAATTGACCCAAATATAATTTTTAAAGTGGTCTTTCTAAGATTTCCAGACTTTATAACATTGCTTATGCCTTTATCTTTTTTTATAGGAATTACTCTAACAATTAGTAGACTTTATGCTGAAAGTGAGATTTATGGTTATTTCTCTGCAGGACTTTCTAAAATTAGTTTAATAAAGTTCTTAATACCTCAATCAATTATATTCTTTCTCATAACTCTAGTATTGAGTTTATATATTGCTCCATATACTAAAGAGCTTTCAAGTGAGCTAATTTCAATAGATACTTTTGAAGAACAATTTCAATCAATTGAACCAAAGAAAGTAATTAAGTTTGTAGATAAAAATGGATTTATATATGTTGAAGAAAAAAATGACAAAACCTTTAGAAAAGTAACCACAGTTATTTCTAATGAAGGCACGTCATCTCTTGTTATAGCCAATGAGATGTCATTCAATGATTTAGGCTCCAGTCTCGATCTTAAATTTAAGAATGGCAGCCTTCACCAAGGAATTTTAGAAGATGAAGTTAAAATTATTTCAAGCTTTGGGGAGTTGAAATTACCACTAGATAAAGAAATAACTAAAATCAAGGGTTTATCATTATCCAAATTATTCGATTATTCATCTAACTCATCAAATTCTGAAATTTTATGGAATATATCAATTCCAATAACAATTTTTGTTCTATTAATACTTGGTGTAACTATGTCTAAAGTTGAACCAAGACAGGGTAGGCTATCTGTAATGTTGCCAGCAATCGCAATTTATATCCTTTATTTAAGTTTACTAATTTTAGGTAGAGACTTTGGTAAGGATAACTTTATAGATTCTCAATATTATTTTTTTCTTGTTCATATACTTTTTCTTTTTGTTGGACTTTTAGGACTTGTTAAATTTAGCTATACAAGGATAAATTATCTAAATAACTTCAAACGCTTCTTAAAAATAATTTTTATAACATTCAGCATTATTGTTTTCTTATGGATGATTAATTAATGAAAATTTTTAATATTTACTTAATAAAAAAGTCTTTCCTATATTCATTATTTATACTCACAGTTTTTGGGCTACTTGATTCAACCTTCACTTTGATCTCAGAATTAGAGAATGTTTCTGAGAAATATAACTTTGTTAAGATTTTAAGTTATGTTTTTTCATCAATGCCGCACAGATTGTTAGATTTTGTTGAGGGTGCATGTTTGTTGGGCGTAATGATTTCACTTGGGATCTCTCACCAGGAAGGAAATCTAAATGTATTAAGATCAGCTGGCTTTTCTCCATTTAAAATTATTTCCATTAGCTCATTAGGAGCACTTCTTTTAGTTGTACCCTTATTAGTTTTAGATGATTTAGCATTAAGAAAAACTTATCTAGACGCTCAAATAAACAAAAATATTCTTTTAGAAAAAGAAACAGATAAAAAAGATATAAATTGGGTTAAATCTGAAAATTTATTTTTAAGTTATGAAACTATAATTGATAATAAAATTTTTAATCCTAAACTTATAAAAATTAATCAGAAAAATCAGGTCGAAGTCTTTGTTTCAAAAATTGCCGAATTTAATGAGAATCAATTAATTTTTGATGATATCAAATCAGAATATTTTGATCTTCCTATTCGCTCAAGTATTGCTTATGCAAACATCAATCATCTAGGCATAGCAAAAATATCTTCATACAGAAAATTATTCATAAATAGCACTGTTACAGAAGATCTTCTTTTTAAATCACACCTAGATAAGGTTTATTTTAAAACCATTTTTTTACCTGCTTCAATTTTTATACTTATAACCTTTTTTGGATCACTTATTTTTACCTCCCTTAGAGATTCTAATCTTGGAATCAGAATAACGGTTGCTGTTTTTGGGGCTTTTATATATAGGTTAGTTCAGGATCTTTCGATAGGCATCTTTATTTCTTATAACTTGCCAGTAATAATTGGAGTTATTATTCCCTCATTCTTAGTTATTATGCTTAGCATTAAAGCGTATAAGAAAATTTAGATCTTTTTATAGCTTGTTCTTGATAAAAGGTCGCTTATAGAAAGATTTTTTTTTGAAAAATACATATAAATCAAAGGAATTCCTAAAAGAAAAAAAGTTAGAACATTAATAAAATATCTTATTGAAATTTTAGAAATTGTAATTTTATTTTTATCAAGACTGTATATTTCAAAGTTCCATACCGCCATGCCTAATGTTTTCCCTCCGTTTAGCCAAAAGTATCCATAGAATACCCAGGTACTTAAAAAAACAATAATTGGACCAACCCACCTAATTTCAATTATCCCACCATTTATCCATACTGCTATAGAGCCAACTGCAAACCAAACTCCTAGAAGTAAAAAAAGGTCATATACCGATGCAGCGATCCTTTTAAGCGGAAAAACGATATGTGATTTATCAATCATTTTGGTATAGTACAAGATTATTAAAAAAAATAAATTACTATGAATACAGATAAAAGTTTCTTTGGGCATCCTATTGGTCTCAGAACATTGTTCTTAACAGAGATGTGGGAGAGGATGTCTTACTATGGCATGAGAGCCTTACTGGTTTTATATATGACAGGCTCTATCACTGGATTTAATCCTGGAATGGGAATGTCAGCAATAGATGCAAATGCAATATATGGTATTTATGTTGGTTTTGTTTATTTTATGGTTGTTCCTGGTGGCTGGATTGCTGATAATATTCTAGGACATCAAAAAGCAGTATTAATTGGAGCGATTATTATTGCGTTAGGTCACTTCACGCTTGCTATACCTCTTGAACAAACTTTTTTTCTTGGTTTAATTTTAGTAGTTTTAGGTACTGGATTGCTCAAAGGAAATATATCAACAATTGTTGGGAAGCTGTATTCTGATGATGATACAAGAAGAGATTCTGGTTACACAATTTTTTATATGTCCATAAATATTGGATCAACTCTTGGATTCTTAATTTGTGCCTGGTTGGGTGAAAAAATAGGTTGGCATTATGGGTTTGGTGCTGCAGGGGTCGGAATGGTATTTGGAGTATATCAATATGTAAAGTTCAAGCATTTGTTAGGCGATGCAGGTGAAAAGCCTAATGATATGGAGGATGTAAAAAGAAATAAGCTAATCAAATGGACAAAAAATAGTCTAGCGTTAATGTTCATAGTTATTGCATTAGGATTAGTTGGTATCATTTCTATCGATCCAAGAACTTTTGCTGAAAATTTTGCATACTTTTTAACAATAGTGGCAGGCATATACTTTTTATATTTATATTTTTTTGCAGGATTGGATTCTAATGAAAAACGCAACCTATTATTATTATTTGTTCTATTTGTAGGAGCTGCTGCTTTTTGGTCTGGTTTTGATCAGTCAGCAAGTTCATTAAGTATTTTTGCAAGAGATTTTACTGATTTGTCTGTTGCAGGTTACATCATACCAATTGGATGGTTGCAGTTTGCAAATCCCATATTTGTTGTAACTTTTGCACCAATTTTTGCAGGCATATGGGCTAATTTAGCAAGAAGAAATATGGATCCATCTTTGCCAATAAAGTTTGCAATAGGTTTATTTTTTATGGCTATTAGTTTTATGGTTATGGTCTTTGCAGTTGGACTGGCTATGGAATCTGCCCCCGTAGGTATGCAATGGCTTTTAATCACATATTTACTCCAAACCTGGGGTGAGCTTGCGTTGTCACCAATTGGACTTTCAGCATTTTCAAAATATTCTCCAAAAAGATATATGGGCCAGATGTTTGGATTATGGTTTTTAGCTTCTGCAATAGGTGGAGTTTTAGCTGGATTGCTTGGAGGCGATGCAACTGCTGATGGCTTGGACTCAGTTGAACCAATATTCACTTTTATGATTCAATACTATCTAGTTATAGGAATTATTTTGGTTGGCCTTTCATTCTTATTTAAAAGTAAAAAAGAAACAGAGGCCATATCTAGATAAAGTAGATTTCGAAGTTGAGAAAAAAAGGTAAAAAGAATCCTGTAAAAAAAAATATGGATAAATTCCATAAGCCAAAAACTCATAAAGATAAAACCAAATATGATAGAAAGGTAAAATCTAAAGGGCTTGATTCAGATTAATAAGAATTTTTTTGTATATATCCTTTAGGGTCCAAAGCTCACTAATTTTTACATGTTCATCTATTTGATGAATTGAACTATTAACCGGACCTAATTCAACTATTTCAGTTTCCATTTTTGCAACAAAACGACCATCAGAAGTACCGCCTTTTGCATTTAATTCAGGGATATATCCAGTAACTTCTTTTGCTGAATTACAAACTACATCTTTAAAAAAACTTACTTCTGTATAGTACGGAGTCCCGTTTAAATCCCAATTTAATTCATATTTAAGCTTAAGCTCCTCAAGTATTGAATTGAACTGAGACTTTAAACTTTCTTCAGTGGATTCAGTCGAAAATCTAAAATTAAATGTTAGCTCAAGCTCACCAGGAACTACATTATGAGCTCCGGTACCAGCATTAATATTTGAAATTTGGAAACTTGTGGGATCAAATGCATCATTCCCGCTGTCCCAAATTTTCTTATTTAATTTCGAAATTAAATCACCAGATTGAAGTATTGGATTTATAACCTTTTCAGGATATGCAATATGCCCTTGTTTACCTAAAATTTTGAGATGCCCACCAAGTGAACCTCTTCTTCCAATTCTTGCGCAATCAGCAACTTTTTTGGTTGATGTTGGTTCACCGACAAGACAGAAATCTATCATTTCATTTTCTTTCATCATTTGCTCTATGATCTTATCTATAAAACCATCTTTTGAAGTTCCTTCTTCATTAGATGTGAGAAGTATTGCTAATCTGAAGTTTAAGTCCTCAGATGACGTAATAAATTCTTTTGCAGCTTCCATAAAAGCTACAACCGAAGCTTTCATATCGGCAACTCCTCTTCCATACAAGATATCGTTTTCAATTGTTGCTGAAAAAGGAGGGTACTTCCATTTATCTTCTGGACCGCTTGGAACTACGTCAGTATGACCAAGAAAACAAAATAGCTTGCCGCTATTACCATAGGTAGCGTATAGGTTTTCAACATTGAGATAGTTAATTCTTTCGCAATTGAAATCATGTTTGACCAACTCTTCTTCAATTAAATCAAAACAACCCATATCTTTTGGCGATATAGACCTTATTTTTAATAAATCTTGCAGAAATTCAATCATTTTTATGTAATTCTTTGTTAAGTGAAGACTTTCTTTGGTTTTCTTTAGCTATAACTTTCCCCGAAACAGAATCTCGCATAAACAACAGATTTGATTCGCCTGAAATATCCTTTGCTTTTACAACTTTAGAAGCTTTATTTTGAGCATCCATTATATGAACTTTTGTACCAGAGGTAACATATAAGCCAGCTTCAACAATGCAATTATTACCTAAAGATATACCAATACCAGCATTTGCACCTAAAAGACAATTTTCGCCAATAGATATCTTGACTTCATTGCCACCCGAAAGTGTTCCCATTGTGCTTGAACCACCTCCAAGATCTGAATTATTTCCAACAACAACACCAGCAGAAATCCTACCTTCAATCATGGCTTTCCCAAGTGTACCAGCATTAAAATTTACAAAACCTTCATGCATCACAGTAGTACCTTCACTTAAGTAAGCTCCTAATCGAACTCTACTTGCATCAGCTATGCGAACATTTTTTGGAACCACATAATCTGTCATGCATGGAAACTTATCCACTGATTTTATATACAGGTCATTCTTATTTACTTTGGCTTTATGAAGGCTTTCATTTATTTCACCTATATCAATCGGACCCTTATTTGTCCAAGCAATATTGGGAAGAACACCAAATAAACCATTAAGGTTTATTGTATTTGGTAACACAAATCTATTTGATAATAGGTGTAGCTTTAAGTATGCATCTATTGGGCTAGACACATCCTCTTGCAGTTCTGATTCACACCAATCTACCTCAACAATTTCTTGGAGATGGTTTGTAATTTCTGGCATCTGAGAACTAATAGCGAAATTATTAGACTCTATATTTGGAAAATATACATCTAAAAACTTTCCAGTAGATGTTTTATTTGCTATTCCTATTGCCTTAACTTTCATCATTTAATTATAGAATTAAAACGCTTTATTCACACGACCATTTCAAGTGACTTAATTATTTTCTTTATTTTTATTTCAGAAATAATTGTATTATCTTCATTAGTAATTTCAAAAGTATCTTCAACCCTTTCTCCAAGAGTATTAATCCTTGCACAAAATATTGATATTTTATTTGCATAAAAAACTTTTGCAATTTTCGCCAAAAGACCAATGCTATTAGCTGTTTTGATAGTTATCATGTTTCTATTTTGGACTTCATTAATGGAGTGAGAAATCTGAATCATTTTTGCAAAATTTTGTTTTTTTTGTTTCTTTTCAGGTAGATTGCTAATTCTTTCATAATTCATGAAATTTTTATTAATTCTTTCAGATAACTCAACTAACTCATTTTTTGTTAGGGATCTATCGTGATGAATATATTTGGTAATAAAAGTATTTGCGGCAATATTGTTATTGTTAGAAGTAAAAATACTTGCATCTATTACTTCCAAACCAGAATGTTCTAAAACTTTTGCAAGTTTATAAAAAAGTCCATCAGAATTTTTAACTTTTATAAAGATTTCAATTAGGTTCTCAAACTTTTCTCTGCAACCAATAATGAAATCTTGATCAATAGCTTTTGACAACAATTCTGACTGCCATAAAAGCATATTTGTAGTATTTTTATTAAAGTAATCATCGTTATATGAGTTCATATGATTGATAAGATTATTTTTCTCATTTTTCGTATTTAATTTATCTAAAACATTGCTTTTTCTTTCTTTTGCAATCTCAGAGAAAGCTTTTTCAGGTTCTTTATTCAGCTTAGACCTTGTTGAAATATAGAGATCTCTTAACAATTGATGTTTCCATCCGTTCCAAAGTTTTGGATTTGTTGATTTAATATCATTTATGGTTAAAAGATATAAATAATCAAGCCTTTCAACCACTTTGATTTCAGAAGCAAAATCCTCAACAGTTTTTTTATCAGAAATATCTTTCTTTTGCGATATAGAAGACATAGTTAAATGCTTTTCTACAAGCCATGATATTAGATATGCATCCGTGTCAGACATACCTAACCTTTTTGCAAATTTATAACTTGTTTTAGCTCCTATTTTTGAATGATCACCGTTTTGACCTTTGCCAAGATCATGAAAAAGACCAGCAATGTACAATATCTCTATTTTTGGAAGTTTATTTATTAACTCATTTTCTAATTGAAAATCCTTATCCTCAAAAATTTTCATTTGACGCATACTTCTCACGACCTTAAAAGTGTGCTCGTCGACAGTATAAACATGAAATAAATCAAATTGCATTTGGCCAACAACATCCCCGAATTCTGGAATATATTTTTGAAGAATTCCTAGTTTTTTCATAGAATTTAGAATCGATGAAAGATTATATTTAGATTTTAAAATCTCTAAAAACTGTTTTGCTCTGTCATTATTTTTTCTGAATCTTTGATCAATCAACTTAAGATTTTTTTTGAGAAGATCCATAGTTTTTGTATCGATGCTGATTATTGATTTGTTTCTTCCAATTTCTATGAATATTTGAAAAATCATTGAATCATCAAAAAATTCTTTTGCGAAGATACCTATTTTGTTATTTAATTTGTACGTATCATTAGTGTACTTCTTGATCTTTAGATCTTTTTCCTTGTAAGTTTCAAAAACTAGCTCATTAAAGTGAGTTAATATTGAAGCCATTTCATAAAATTTCTTCATCATTATTTCAACAGATCTATTTGTATTTTTAGTTTTTAATTTTGCTATTTTTGATATATCTAATTGCGCTTCAAAGTTGAGTCTATTTTTTTTTGTAAAAATATTTGCAGCAAATCTAAGAGTTTTAATAAAGTTGTATGCTTCAATAGCACTGCTTATGTCATTTTTAAAATTATCTGAATATTCAATAGATTTTAGATCATTTAAGCCAAAGCAATGTTGAAGTATCCATAATGCTGTTTGAAAATCTCTTAATGTACCAGGAGATTCTTTAAGATCTGGTTCTAAATTGTATGAAGTAGAATGATAGTCTTTATGGCGAACTATTTGCTCATCATTTTTTGCATTAAAAAACTTATCTCTTGACCAAAGCCTTAAGAGAACCTTTGTAATTTTAGAATCTACTTCGTCAACTGTAATAATCGGTCTTCTGGTTAGATATGAAGTAAACTCTTTTACATCTTGCTTTGAAATTTTTTTAATATCTTGAATTGATCTCACTGAATGTCCAATCTGATAACCTTCATCCCAAAGACTGCTAACAAATTTTTCTAAGTTTTCATAACTTTTGGGTTTTGACATCTCTATTATGGAAATATCTATGTCTGAGGTAGGAAACATCTCCTTTCTGCCAAACCCACCATTGGCATATATGCAGAAATTTTTATCAAGATCTAATCTTAAAAACAAATTTTCAATTTTTTTTTCTATATTGTTAGAATTTTCATTTAAAAAATTATTTATCTTTTCTGGATTCTGATAAATATTTTGAAAATTTTCTATGAAATGTTGGTATGAATTATCAATCCTTTCAAGCATTAAATCTCTTCACTTCTTTTTGTAAGTATTTCAGCACCATTTTTTTGCACAGCTATAGTGTGTTCCCACTGTGCTGAATTTCTTCCATCTCTTGTTTCTACTGTCCAACCATCTTTAAGAGTTTTACAGTATTTTGCTCCTTGATTGATCATTGGTTCAATTGTGAAACACATACCTTCCTCAATTTTAATCCCTTTACCTTCTTTGCCGTAATGAAGTATCTGTGGCTCCTCATGGTATACATTACCAATTCCATGTCCACAATATTCTTCAACAACACTATAGTAATTTTTTTCAGCATGTTGTTGAATTGCATAACCAATATCACCAAGATAGGCACCAGGTTTAACAACCTCAATTCCCTTGTAAAGACACTCTTGAGTAATTTTCACAAGTCTTTCATTATGAGGCGCACACTTTCCTACTAAAAACATTTTTGATGTATCACCATGCCAACCATCTTTAATTACTGTTACATCAATATTTAAAATATCACCTTCTTTGAGAATTCTATTATCATCAGGAATACCATGACATATAACTTGATTGATGCTTGAACATATTGTTTTTTCATACCCTCTATAACCAACATTAGCAGGGATTGCATTTTGAGTATTAACGATATGGTTAAAACAAACTTTATCAAGTTCTCCAGTCGATATGCCTGGAGTCACATATGGAGTTATCATTTCTAAAACTTCGGCAGCAAGCTTTCCAGCAACTCGCATTTTTTCAATTTCTTTACTATTTTTTATCGATATTTTCATTTTTTTTCAATTTACATCTAGACATATAAGAACTTAATCTATAAAGTACAATTTTAATGTCAGCCTATTATTTTAGCTCATTAAATACCTCAAATTCTTTAAATAGTTTACCTAAAAATTTCTCTAAAATAATCTTAACTATGGGAGAAGATTAGTGTCTTTTCCAGCAATTTTGGCATTTGAGGACGGTAGTGTATTGCATGGCATAGGTTATGGCAAAGAAAAGTATGATGTTGGGGAACTAGTCTTTAATACTTCGATGACTGGTTATCAAGAAATAATAACGGACCCATCATATAAAAAACAAATCATTACCTTTACGCATCCTCATATTGGCAATACTGGTACAAATCCTGAAGACAATGAATCAGATCTTATTCATGCGTCAGGTTTAGTCGTGAAAAACTTTTGTGAAAAACCTAGCAACTGGAGATCAAGTGAAAATTTAGCTGATTTTTTGCTTAAAAATGAAGTTATGGCAATTTCCGATGTTGATACAAGACAGATTACTAGCATTCTTAGAGAAAAAGGCGCTCAAAATTGTTGCATTGGAGCGTTATCTAAAATTAATGAAAAAGAAGCAATTAAAAAGGCAAAAGAATTTACAGGGCTCAAAGGTTTAGACTTAGCAGAAAGTGTTTCAACAGAATCTGATTTCGAGTGGCAGGAAGGAACTTGGCCTGAATACCAAAACACAAAAAAAGATTATCCAATTGTTGCATATGATTATGGAATTAAAAAAAATATCCTCAGATTGCTATCAGAAAATGTTGGAAAAGTTCATGTAGTAAATGCAAAAACACCATTTGAAGAGATTGTAAAACTCTCACCAAAAGGATTATTTCTTTCAAATGGACCTGGAGATCCTGAGCCATGTGATTATGCAATTAAGAACATAAGAAAATTTCTGGATCAGAAGATTCCTATTTTTGGTATATGTCTAGGGCATCAATTGCTTGCACTTGCAGCAGGAGCTAGAACATACAAAATGAAGTTTGGACATCATGGTGCAAATCATCCTGTTCAGGATTCTCATTCAAAAGAAGTTTTTATTACAAGCCAAAATCATGGATTTGCAGTTGATGCAGATACGCTTCCAAAAAATGTTGAGATTACTCACAAATCTCTTTTTGATGGCTCTCTTCAAGGCATTGAATTTACAGATAAACCTGCATTTAGCTTCCAGGGTCATCCTGAAGCAAGCCCGGGTCCTAAAGAAATACAGATTTTATTTAATAAATTTAGAAAAATGGTGGAGGAATATGCCAAGACGTAAAGACATATCTTCAATCTTGATTATTGGCGCTGGCCCAATAATTATTGGGCAGGCATGTGAGTTTGATTATTCGGGTGCTCAGGCATGTAAAGCTCTTAAGGAAGAGGGTTTTCGAGTTATTTTGGTAAATTCCAATCCAGCAACAATTATGACCGATCCTCTGTTAGCAGATGCTACTTACATAGAACCAATTCACTGGGAATCTGTTGAAAAAATAATTGAAAAAGAAAAACCCAATGCAATCTTACCAACCATGGGTGGTCAAACCGCCCTCAATACAGCATTAACATTAGATAAAAAAGGAATCCTTAAAAAACATAATGTTGTATTAATAGGCGCAAATAGAGAAGCTATAGATAAGGCAGAGGATCGCCAGCTTTTTGATGAGACAATGCAAAAAATTAAACTTGAAACTCCAGCATCTGGAATAGCTCACAGCATGGAAGATGCTTTAACGGCTCAAAAAGAAATAGGCTTTCCCTGTATCATAAGACCATCTTTTACTATGGGAGGAACCGGAGGAGGTATTGCATATAATATTTCTGAATTTAAAAATATTTGTGAAAAGGGTCTCGAACTATCTCCTACTAATGAACTGTTAATTGATGAATCTCTGATAGGTTGGAAAGAATATGAAATGGAAGTTGTTAGAGATTGTGAAGACAATTGCATAATTATTTGTTCGATTGAAAATCTTGATCCGATGGGTATACATACTGGTGATTCGATTACAATCGCTCCTGCTCAAACTCTAACAGATAAAGAATTTCAGATAATGAGAGATGCCTCTTTTAAGATCTTAAGAGAAATTGGAGTTGATACTGGAGGATCAAATGTCCAGTTTGCTGTTAATCCAGAAAATGGAAAAATGGTTGTTATTGAGATGAATCCTCGTGTGAGCAGATCATCAGCATTAGCCTCAAAAGCTACGGGTTTTCCAATTGCAAAAGTAGCAGCTCTTTTATCAGTTGGTTTCACACTTGATGAACTTAAAAATGATATTACTGGCGGACTCACTCCAGCATCTTTTGAACCCAGTATTGACTATATAGTTACTAAAATTCCTAAATTTGCATTTGAAAAATTTCCTCAAGCAAGTCCAAAACTCACAACTCAGATGAAGTCAGTGGGTGAGGTTATGTCAATTGGATCTAATTTTCAAGAATCACTTCAAAAAGCACTTTGCAGTATGGAAGAGGGTCTAAACGGACTAAATTCAGTTAGTAATGATGGCTCTAATATTGCAGAGGAGACACTCATTAATGAATTAACAATTCCAGGTCCAAAAAGACTGTTTTATGTTGCAGACGCTATTAGGCAAGGATGGAGCCTTGAAAAAATATATTCTCTAACAAAGATTGATTATTGGTTCCTTGATCAAATTGATGAATTGCTTAAATTAGAGAAAGAACTTGCTGAAACAGATATCAACGATACAGATATAGAATATTTAAAAAAATTGAAGAAAAAAGGCTTTTCAGATAGCAGGATTGGATATCTCTCTAATAGTTCTGAAGATAGTATTAGAACCTTAAGAGTATCTAATAACATTAAGCCAGTTTTTAGAAGAGTAGATACATGTGCTGCAGAATTTGCTACATCTACATGTTACATGTACTCAACCTATGACGATCACTGTGAAAGCAACCCTTCAACTAAAAAGAAAATCTTAGTCCTAGGAAGTGGCCCTAATAGAATTGGGCAAGGTATTGAGTTTGATTATTGCTGTGTTCATGCCTCTTTGGCTGTTCAGGAGGAGGGTTATGAATCAATCATGGTTAATTGTAATCCAGAAACTGTTTCTACTGATTATGATGTTTCTAATAGGCTTTACTTTGAGCCTATAACCTCTGAAAAAATTCTTGATATTATTGATATAGAAAAACCAGATGGTGTCGTAATTCAATTTGGAGGACAAACACCCCTGAAGCTTGCTGATATTTTATCTGAAAAGGGCGTAAATATATTAGGAACAGATGTTGATGCAATTGATAGATCAGAAGATAGAGAAAGGTTTCAAGAGTTAGTAAATAAGCTAAATCTAAAGCAACCTTCAAACTCAACTGCAAAAAATGTAGATGAAGCCATGAAAAAAGGTGAAGAAATAGGTTTCCCAATTGTTGTGAGACCATCATATGTTCTTGGTGGAAGAGCTATGCAATTAGTTAATAACTTAAATGAATTAGAAAAATATTTAAATGAAGCTGTAGAAGTCTCTAATAGTAAACCTATATTATTAGATAGTTATTTAACAGATGCAGTTGAGGTAGATGTTGATGTTGTTTCTGACGGCAATGAAATTCAAATAGGAGGGATACTTCAGCACATAGAGCAGGCTGGAATCCACTCTGGTGATTCTGCTTGTTCACTGCCACCATATAGTCTCTCAGAAGAAATTCAATCAATCATGACTAAGCAAGCTTTAGATATAGCAAGTGAGCTTAATATTATTGGATTAATGAATATTCAATTTGCAGTAAAAAATAATGAAGTATTCATTATCGAGGTTAATCCAAGAGCATCAAGAACTGTGCCCTTTATTTCTAAAGCAATTGGTAACTCTTTGGCAAAAGTTGCTTCAAAGGCAATGATTGGAAAGAGCTTAACTGATCAAAATTTTTCTCCAAAACTTCCAGATGGATTATTCTTCGTCAAAGAAGCAGTAATGCCTTTTGATAAATTTCCTCATGTTGATCCAATTCTTGGACCAGAAATGAAATCAACAGGTGAGGTAATGGGAATAGGACCTAATTTTGGAGAAGCCTATGCAAAAGCTCAAAAAGGAGCAAACAAAACATTAAGAAAATCAGGCAAAGTTTTTATAAGCGTAAAAAAATCTGATAAAAAATATCTAGATAAATTTGCTCCTGCAATTATTGAAGCAGGATTAAAAATTGTTGCTACATCAGGAACAGCAAAATATATTGAAGATTTAGGTTACGAAGTCACTAAAATTAATAAGGTCATGGAAGGGAGGCCTCATATTGTCGATAGTTTATTAAATAATGAAATCGATCTTGTAATTAATACCACTGAAGGATCTCAGTCTATTCGAGATTCTGCATCAATTAGACAGAGTGCACTTAGAAACAAAATTTTTTGCACAACTACAATGTTTGGAGCTTTTGCTATTATTGATGCCTTGAAAGGTTATGAAGAAAACTGGACATATGCCACTCTTCAAGAATTAAATAAATAATTAAAGAATTGTTATAATTCTTAAATGAGCCGAGTACCATTAACAAAAAAAGGTGAGATTTCATTAAAAGAAAAACTTTCTAATCTAAAATTTGTAGAAAGACCTCAAATATCACAAGCTATAGCTGAAGCCAGAGCACATGGAGACCTTAAAGAAAATGCTGAATATCATGCTGCTAAAGAATTGCAAGGCCTAGTTGAAGCTAAAATAAATGAAATTGAAAGCGCACTCGTAAATGCACAAGTTATTGATGTTACTGAGATTCCTGAAACAGGAAGAGTAGTTTTTGGTTCAACAGTAACCGTCTATGATATTGATAACGATAAAAATGTTACTTATAAAATTGTTGGTAATCTCGAATCTGATCCAGATAAAGGAGAAATCTCTATCGACACACCAATCGCAAGAGGCATGGTTGGTAAGTTTGTTGATGATGAAATTATTATTCAAACACCTGCGGGAAATTTGAGTTATGAAATCCTTGAAGTAAAACATTTATAAAATGCATGCAGACAACTGGGCTATCAAAGCCAAACGAATGGGTTATCGCTCTAGAGCTGTATTTAAATTAGAGGAAATTTTAGATAAACTTCACAGTGATAAAACCTATAAAAATGTTTTAGACTTAGGATCTGCTCCTGGTGGTTGGTCACAATATATTTCTCTAATGCACCACAAAACAAAAATATTTGCGATTGATTTGCTAGATATGGATCCTATAACTGGAGTAACTTTCATAAAAGATGATATAGGAAATATTGATGACATAAATATAATAAATCCTTATAAAGGTAAGTTTGACCTTGTAATTTCAGATATAGCCCCAAACTTATCTGGTATAAAGTCAGTTGATGATGAAAATATCTTTGAGCTTAATTTAATGTCTATAAACATAGCTAATAAATATTCAAAAGATACTAATGCAGCAATGATAATAAAAACTTTTCAAAATAATAATTTAAAAAGTTTAAGAAAACATATGGAATTACTTTTTAAGATAGTCCAAACTTATAAACCTGCTGCATCAAAAAATAAATCAGCTGAAATATACCTATACGGAGCAAGATAATATATGAATAGTTTTATGAGAAATTTAATTGTTTGGGTAGTTTTGGGGTCTCTTATGGTTTACGTTTTCAATAACATTGAAAATTCTACAGCTAGAGAACAAATCAGTTATAGCCAATTTAAACAGGAACTTCTATCAGACAGAGTTGCCAAAGTGGTATATAAAGGCGATCAAATGACTATTATTGGTGATCGTTTGGACGGTTCAAAATTTGAGACAACACACCCTATATTTAAAAAAGATGAGGCTGTTGATAATGCCATCGAAGAAAATGGTGTCATAGCAGTATACGAAAAAGTTGAGCAACCATCTCTTTTTTCTCAACTATTAGTTGGCGCTTTCCCAATTATACTTTTGTTAGCTATATTTTTCTTTTTCATGAGGCAGATGCAAGGCGGTATGTCTGGTAAAGGTGGCCCAATGTCATTTGGCAGAAGTAAAGCTAAGCTAATGGAAGGTGGAAAAGTTAAAACTACTTTCAAAGATGTTGCTGGATGTGAAGAGGCTAAACAAGATGTTCAAGAATTAGTAGATTTCTTGAAAGATCCAACAAAATTCCAAAAACTTGGCGGCAAAATACCAAGAGGTGTTTTAATGGTAGGGCCTCCTGGAACAGGTAAAACTCTCATAGCCAGAGCTGTAGCTGGCGAAGCCAAAGTCCCATTTTTTACAATATCTGGTTCTGACTTTGTAGAAATGTTTGTTGGTGTTGGTGCTTCAAGAGTTAGAGATATGTTTGATCAAGCTAAAAAACAATCACCATGTATTGTATTTATCGATGAAATCGATGCTGTTGGAAGACATAGAGGAACTGGTCTTGGCGGCGGTCATGATGAAAGAGAGCAAACATTAAATCAATTATTAGTAGAAATGGATGGATTTGAAGGAAATGACGGCGTTATTGTTATAGCGGCTACAAATAGGCCAGATGTTCTTGATCCAGCATTACTAAGACCTGGGAGATTTGATAGACAGGTTGTTGTAGATTTACCAGATATTAGAGGCAGAGAAGCCATACTAAAAGTACATATGAGAAAAGTTCCTTTGGCAGCTGATGTTGATCCTCTTGTTATAGCAAGAGGGACACCAGGATTTTCTGGTGCTGATTTAGCAAACCTAATAAATGAGGCTGCACTTTTCGCCGCGAGATACTCTGATAAAAAAATTGATCAATCACACCTGGACTTAGCTAAAGACAAAATAATGATGGGCGCTGAAAGAAAATCAATGATATTAAGTGAAGAGCAAAAAAGAATTACTGCCTATCACGAAGCAGGTCATGCGATAGTTGGAAGATTGTGTCCGACTCATGATCCTGTCTATAAAGTAACAATTATTCCAAGAGGAAGAGCTTTAGGAGTAACTATGTTTTTACCAGAAGAAGATACTTATATGCAAAGTAAAGAGTATCTTTTAGGAAGAATAGCTACATTGTTCGGAGGAAGGATTGCTGAGAGCATTATTAACGGACATGAGGGCATTACAACTGGTGCATCCAATGACATTGAAGTTGCTACTGGTATTGCAACAAACATGGTAACAAAATGGGGCTTTTCTGATGCGTTGGGAACAATTAAATACGGAGAGGATGAAGGTAGTCCATTCCTAGGAAGGACAGCTTCAAATCCAGCTCAAATAAGAAGTGACCAAACTTCTAAGTTAATTGATTCAGAAGTTAAAGCTATCATTGACTCTTCTTACAAAAGGGCTGAAAAGCTGCTAAAAGAAAATTTAGATAAGCTTAATGTTATGGCTGATGCACTTCTTAAATACGAAACAATCGATGCCCCTCAAATTGATGACATTATGGCTGGAGCTACTCCAAGAGAACCTAAAGGTTGGTCAGATGATTCACCTCAAGGAAAATCTACTAAAAAAACATCAATAAAAGGTGCTGCAGAAGAGTTATAATCCTTCTTTATGAGTTTAAAATTTGGTACCGATGGTATAAGGGGACCCGTCGAGACCGTTATAACACCCGAAGCTTGCCTAAAAATTGGACACGCAACTGGCTTGGTTATGAAAGAGCTTGGTTGGAACACTGTTGTGATTGGCAAAGACACTCGTATCTCAGGTTATATGTTAGAGGCCGCTCTTCAAGCAGGCTTTATTGCTGCTGGTGTTAATGTAAGACTATTAGGTCCTATACCAACCCCAGGCGTAGCCTACTTAACTAAAACATTAAGAAACAAATTTGGTTTGGTGATCAGTGCCTCGCATAATGATTTTTTAGATAATGGTATAAAGATATTTAATGAAGACGGTGAAAAGATTTCACGTGACATAGAAAAAAGAATTGAAAGACATTTATCAAAAAAAATGACACTGGTTGAGACTTCATCAATAGGCAAAGCCTACAGATTTGATGAATCTGGCCCAAGATATATTGAATTCTGTAAATCAACAGTTCCACCAGAGGTAAACTTTTCATCTTTGAGAATAGTATTAGATTGTGCGAATGGAGCATGTTATAAAGTTAGCCCTGAAGTATTTGAAGAACTAGGAGCAGAAGTAATTTCTATAGGAGCAGAGCCGGATGGGTATAACATTAATCAAGATTGTGGCTCAACCCACCCAGAAGTCATTAAAAAAGCAGTAGTAGATCATAGAGCAGATTTTGGCGTTTCACTTGATGGAGATGGAGATCGCGTTATTATTGTTGATGAAAAGGGAAATATACTTGATGGTGATGATCTTCTGTATATCCTAGCTTTTGCAAACCCTAATAGGACTGGAGCGTGGTCTGGTGTTGTAGGAACAAAGATGACTAATCTTGGATTAGAAGATGCTATAACAAAGCTTGGATATAAATTTATAAGAGCTGATGTAGGAGATAAATATGTTAGTGATATGCTTACAAAGAAAGGCTGGATGTTAGGTGGAGAGACTTCAGGTCATATAATTTGTAAAGACTTGGTTAGTACTGGAGATGGGACAATAGCTGCACTTAAGGTGATCTCATCATTATTGATTTTAGAAAAGAAACCAAGTGAAATCTTAGCTAACTATACAAAAATACCACAAGTTAACGAAGCAGTTAATGTTAAAAATAAAGATATTATTAATGATACTGACTTACAATCTTTAATTAAAGAAATTGAATCTGATATAACTGTCGGGCGAGTTCTTGTAAGACCTTCAGGAACTGAACCAAAGATAAGAATCATGATAGAGGCACCTGAAAAAAAAGTTGCAGAAAAATATACGAAAGATATCAAAGATTTAATTATTAACAAGTCATAAGACCATGATAATAGCTAATTGGAAATGCAATGGATCAAAAAAGATGATTCAAGACTGGTCAAAACATTATAAAGATACATATATACCATTCAAAAATACATTCGTTGGAATTGCTCCTCCTTATATATATGTTGAACAACTTATAAATTTAATAAATGCATATGATTTAGATATTGAAATTGGAGTTCAAGATATTGATATTTCTTCTGGTGCAAGAACAGGTGCAATATCAGTTGATATGATTCAAGATATAGAATGTCAATTTACTATTGTTGGTCACTCTGAGAGGAGAACTATTTTTGATGAATCTAATGAGAGTGTATCAGCAAAAATAGATTCAGTTGGAAATAAGGTTGAAACTATTTTGTGTGTTGGTGAATCTGCTAAAGAAAATAATGATAAAGAAACAAGGAATATTTTAGAAGACCAATTGTCTGTAATTGAAGGAAAGGTTTTACCTTCAAGCTTTTCTGTGGCTTATGAGCCTGTCTGGGCAATTGGAACTGGCAACACTCCAACTCCAGAAGAAATAAATGATATTCATAAATTTATCAAAGATGTTGTACAATCCTCATCTGAAAACAGTATTGTCCCAAATGTTTTATACGGAGGCAGTGTAAATGATGCAAATGCTGAAAGTTTTTTTAAACAAGATAATGTGAATGGAGCATTAATTGGAGGTGCTTCCTTACAAGGTAAAAGCTTTGCAAATATTGTTAATATTTTTAATGGTAAGGCCATATGATAATTTTTATTAAAGTTTTATGTATCATTCTTGCAGTAGTTATTATTGCATTGGTTTTACTTCAACAAGGCAAAGGATCAGATCTAGGATCTGCTTTTGGTGGTGGTTCATCTAATTCAATGTTTGGAGCTTTAGGCCCGTCAGATTTTCTTGGAAAGTTAACATATTCAATCGTTGCAATTTGGTTAATATTATCTTTATTGTTAGCGTATTTATATAAAACTGAAAATTCAGCAGTTATTTTTGATGAACCTCTTATTGAAGAAGCTATAGAAGAAGGGCTTTCAGAAGAAATACCCATCGATTAAGTAAAGCTTGGTGCCGAAAGCGGGACTTGAACCCGCACGAGCTTTCGCTCACTAACCCCTCAAGCTAGCGTGTCTACCAATTCCACCACTTCGGCAAAAGTATTGAATTATAACAAGAATATAATTGATCTACTGCAAAATAAACTTGACCTAATTGAGTTACTTTCATAAACTTCATGTTCGCTGCGTTGCGGGGTGGAGCAGTCTGGTAGCTCGTCGGGCTCATAACCCGAAGGTCGTTGGTTCAAATCCAGCCCCCGCTACCACAGTTAAATATTTTTTGTGGGGCTGTTGCCCTTTTTTTGTATAAAAATTATGTATAAGGAAGAAATTGAAAAAATAATTATTCCAGTAATTAGCAGAAATAACTGTTTTTTATGGGGTACTGAAATTTTGAGGGGTAAAAAAATTACTACCTTCAGAATATTTATTGATTCTGATGGTGGTGTTGATATAAACGATTGTGAAAATATTTCAAAAGATCTTAATTATGAACCATCTTTAGATCTTAATTTTGGTGATGATTATGTTCTTGAAGTTTCTACACCAGGAATAGATAGAAAATTTTTTGATATTGAGCAATTAAAAGACTATATTGGCGAAGATTTATCTTTAAAATCTAAGAAAATTCTAGAAGGGAAAAGAAATTTTACTGGCACTTTATTAGAATGTGGCTTGAATACATTTAGCCTAAGAACGAAAGATAAAATTATAGAGTTTAATTTTGATGACATAGATTTTTGTAAATTAAAACCAAATTTTAATGAATTAATGAAGGAAAAAAATTATGCAAAGTAATGAAATATTAGCAGTTGTAGATTCTGTCTCAACAGAGAAGGGTATAGAAAAAGATGTTATCTTTAGTGCTATTGAAGTGGCTATTGCTTCAGCCTCTCAACGGCATTTCCACGAAGACGCAGACTTATTTGTTAAAATTGATAGAGGTACAGGTGATTATTCAACACATAGAAACTGGATAGTATTTGATGAAAATGATGAGGAATTTCATCCCGAAACTCACGTAACTAAAGATGAGTCTGGTTTAGAAATTAATGATGTTCATAGTGTTCAACAAGATAACATAGCTTTTGGAAGAATAGAGACTCAAGCAGCTAGACAAGTCATGCTTCAAAAAGTTCGTGAAGCCGAAAGAGAGAAAATTGTCGAACAGTTTAGATCACAGAATAATAAACTTGTTTCTGGATCCGTTAAAAGAGTAACAAGGGATAATATTATTGTAGATATTACTTATGAAGCTGAGGCACTTCTACCTAGAGATAAATTGATGCCTGGTGAGATTTATAAGATTAACGATAGAATTAGAGCAATTCTGCAAATTGTTGAAATTGAGGGAAGAGGCCCGCAGTTGATGCTCAACAGATCATGTCCTGAAATGGTAACAGAGTTATTTAATATCGAAGTCCCAGAAATTAATGAAGATGTTATAGAAATTAGAGGCGTAGCAAGAGATGCTGGTTCAAGATCAAAAATAGCTGTCAAGACAAATGATGGAAGAATTGATCCAGTTGGCGCCTGTGTTGGTATGAGAGGTTCAAGAGTACAAGCTGTTTCTTCTGAATTAGGAAACGAGAGAATTGATATTATTATTTATGATGATAACCCTGCACAACTTGTCATTAATGCTTTATCCCCTGCAAAAGTTGAATCTATTGTGATGGATGAAAGCTCTAGATCAATGGACATTGCTGTAAACGAAGATAACTTAGCACTTGCAATTGGATCTCGAGGACAGAATATTAGGCTTGCTTCAAAACTAGTTGGTTGGGATTTAAATATAATTTCAAACGAAGAAGCTGAAGCAAAAGTTAAAGTTGATGAAACAGAGTTTCTTGCAAAAATATTAGACAGTCTTCAAGTTTCTGACGATATTGCAGAAAAAATTTCAGCATTAGGCATGACTTCTTTTGATGATATAGCTTATGCGGATGATATTATCTTTAAGGACTTTATTGACAATGAAGAGGAAATAATAAGAATTAAGTCTGCTGCAGAAGATGCAGCTCTGTTAGAAGCAATGGGAGCTGTAACAGAAGAAGAAGATAATATTGAATCCTTATCAGATCTTAATCTTGATGATGAAAATATTCAGAAACTATCAAACAAAGGTATTAAAAATAAAGATGATCTTGCAGAGCTCTCTATGGATGAACTTCAAGATATTATAGAAATTTCGGAAGATGACGCCTCTGCTATGATAATGAAAGCAAGAGAACATTGGTTTAATTAGGAGATAAATTGGCTATTACTGTTAAAGATTTTGCAAAAACTCTAAAGATTCCTGATAAAGCTCTAATTGAGCGAATGCAAAAAGCTGGGCTTAGCCACTCAAAATCATCTGATGAAATTACTCCAGCAGATAAACAAGCTTTATTAAAGTTCTTAAAAGGTTCCAAGGTTACTTCTTCAAAATCTGTCACATCTGAATCTGGTGTTAAAGTTACTTCTAAGGGCAAATCATCCTCAACTTCAACTGCAAGTAAAAGTTATTCGGATAATATTGAAGCAAAAAGAGCAGCAGCATCTGAACAACTAAAAGAGCAACAAACCAAAAGAGAGGAGCAATTAAAAGCGGCAGTTAAGCAAAAGCAAGAACTTAAAAAAGCTCAATTAAAAAATTCTCAAAGAGCCCCAGACAAGCCAGTAAATGTTAAAGATCAATTATCCAGTGCAGTCAATGCTTACAAAAAGAAAGAGGTAATTTTTGAAGAATCTCAACATCAGTTTGAAGCTCCCAAGGAATTTATAAAAAAAGATGTAGAAGTTCCAGAAACGCTACAGGTAGGTGAATTAGCAAAATTAATGGCTGTTAAAGGTGGAGAGGTTGTAAAAAACTTGATGAGTTTAGGAGTTGTGGCAACAATTAATGATTTTATTGATCAGGAAACAGCAATTTTAGTAGTAGAGGAGCTCGGGCATAATGGAATTCCTTTAAAAAAGGAGAATCTAGAAGAAGATATTGCAAACTTAATAACTTACAATGATGAAGCCACCTCAAGACCACCTGTCATAACTGTAATGGGTCATGTTGATCATGGTAAAACAACATTATTAGATTTTATTAGAAAAACGAAAGTTGTTGATGGAGAGGCTGGTGGCATTACTCAACATATTGGTGCATACCAAGTTGAAACACCCAAAGGTAATTTAACATTTATAGACACCCCGGGACATGCTGCATTTTCGTCTATGAGGGCAAGAGGTGCAAATACAACTGATATAGTTGTCCTGGTTGTTGCTGCAAATGATGGTATTAAACCTCAGACTGAAGAAGCTATCAATCACGCAAAAGCAGCTGGCGTATCGATAGTAGTTGCAATCAATAAAATTGATATTGATGGTGCTGATATAGATAAAGTTAAGGGTGATTTAGCTGCAAAAGATTTAACTCCTGAAGATTGGGGTGGAAATATTCAAATGGTTCCTGTTTCAGCTCTCAAAGGTGATGGTGTTGATGACCTTCTAGAAAGAATTGCATTAGAAGCTGAGATATTAGAATTAAAAGCTCACCACGATGGAGCAGCACAAGGTACTGTAATTGAATCAGAGTTAGATAAATTTAGAGGATCAGTAGCAACATTTTTAATTCAGGATGGAACTCTTAAAACTGGAGACTTAGTGGTTTCTGGAAATGCCATGGGAAAAATAAAAAGTATTTTAAATAGTGATGGGCAAAAAATTAAGACAGCAGGACCATCAGCAGCGGTAGAAGTTTTAGGTCTAAATTCTGTTCCAAATGCAGGAGATCAGTTCCAAGTTGTAAAAAATGAGAAACAAGCAAGAGAAATAGCACAATACAGAGTAACTAAAGAGAAAGAAAAGAAATTACTCAAACAAAAAGATGAATCTGCAGGAGATCTATTTGAGACTTTAGGACAAGAAGCAAAGAAAGTTTTAAATGTGATTATTAAGACAGATGTTGGTGGAACATGTGAAGCAATTCTTGCAGCATTGAATGAATTAGGCACTGAAAAAGCAAAGGTAAAGATAGTCACGAGTGGTGTTGGTGGCATTAGTGAATCTGACGCAAATCTTGCCGTTGCTGTTGATTCAATAATAATTGGTTTTAATGTGAGAGCAGATAATACTGCTAAAAAGATTATTGAAGCTGAATCGATACCTC
Organism: uncultured SAR86 cluster bacterium; assembly: GCA_902557965.1. GTDB lineage: Bacteria > Pseudomonadota > Gammaproteobacteria > Magnimaribacterales > D2472 > SAR86A. Next base: position 91,170 of record CACECK010000004.1, on the reverse strand, counting down.
TTAGTTACCATAGTATTATTTATGAGCTTTTGGATGATGTTAAAGCAAGAATGAGTGGATTGCTTGACCCTATAGTAAAAGAAATAATTGTTGGAACGGCTGAGGTTCTAGAAGTATTTAATTCTCCAAAATTTGGACAGGTTGCAGGATGTAATGTTATAGAAGGAAATGTTCTAAGAAATAAACCAGTAAGAGTTTTAAGAGATGATGTAGTAATTTTTGAAGGCGAGCTTAACTCATTAAGAAGGTTTAAAGAGGATGTTAATGAGGTAAAGAATGGAAATGAATGTGGAATGGGTATTAAAAATTATAAAGATATTAAGCCTGGTGATAAAATAGAAGTCTTTGATAGAAAGGAAGAAGCTCAGGTAATATAAACTATATGTCTTCTAATAGGCCTGAGAAAATTGCGGATTTACTTAAAAGGGAAGTTTCACTAATTCTGAATCAAGAGGTAAAGGATCCTCGACTACAAAATATCAATATTACTGCTGTAAAAGTTACTGACGATATTGGCATCGCTTATATTTACTACACCATAATTGGCAAATCCATTAAAAAGAGTGACAGCAAGATAGAAAACAATATACTCTCAAAGCTCTCTGGGATGATTAGATCTAAACTATCAAAAATTATAGAGATTCGCAGAGTCCCAAAGATTATATTTAAGTTTGATGAAAGCATTGAATATAGTGAAAATATTGAGGAACTTTTAAAAAATCTTAAATAAAATGAATGGCTTTTTACTCATATATAAAGAGAAAGGATTTTCATCTAACGAGATTGTTCAAAATATAAAAAAAAATTTTTTATTAAAAAAAGTAGGTCATTTAGGCACTTTAGATCCTGAAGCAGAAGGCTTGTTAATACTTGCAATAAATAGAGCAACAAAATTTTCAAATTATTTCTTGAATTCTGATAAATCTTATTTTGTTGAAATTAGGCTTGGAATTGTAACCGACACTGATGATGGAACAGGTAAAATCATTAAAAAGTGTGAAGTTAGTTGCTCAAAGGAAAATGTAAAAAAGGAGATTAAAAGTTTCTTAGGCGAATCCTTTCAAAAACCACCTTTTTTTTCAGCTTTGAAGCATAAAGGTAAGCCGCTTTACAAATATGCAAGAAATGGACAGTTTATTGATAAAGAGCCAAGAAAAATTGAAATAAAACAAATTAAGAACATTACCTATAGAGATTCAATATGTTCATTTCAACTAACATGCACTAAGGGAACCTATATAAGATCATTGGCAAGAGACTTAGGAGAAAATCTGGGTTGTGGAGCACATATGAAATCCTTAATAAGACTCACTCAACATAGTTTTGATGTTGAAAACGCCTTAACTATAAAAAAAATTTCTACAAGCCACCTTATCAAAATCGATGATGCTTTTAAAGAATATAAAAAAATTACACTTAATAAAGAAGATTTAAAAATTTTTAAGAATGGTAGAAGAGTCAATATAAATTCAAAACCTATCGATATACTAAGAATTTATGATCAATCGAATGATTTTGTAGGGATTGGAAGTATTTTAGATAACCACCTCAAACACAAACAACTTGTTTAATAGGGTAATAAGTTATAATATTCGCACGCTTACTTTAGTAATGTGAGGTTTGCATAATTCATTTTAACATTACGAGGAAAAATAATATGGCACTATTAACTAAAGAAAAAGCTAGTATAGTTGATAAATTTAAAAGAAATGAGGGTGATACTGGATCGCCAGAAGTGCAAATTGCACTTTTAACAGAAAATATAAATAAACTGCAAAGTCATTTTAAGAATCATAACAAAGACCATCACTCCAGAGCTGGTTTAATAAGGATGGTAAACCTTAGAAGAAAATTATTAGCTTACCTAAAAAGAAAAGATGCTGATAGTTACTCAGAGTTAGTCAAAAAGCTCAATCTAAGAGGTTAGTATCATAAATAACATTAAGGAAAATCGTGGAAAATAATAAATTAGAATCTACATGTGTAGAATTTCAGTACGGAAAACAAACAGTAAAATTAGAAACAAATAAGATTGCAAGACAGGCGACAGCAGCGGTTGTAGTAACCATAGGAGATTTAGTTGTACTTACGACTGTAGTAGCCAAGAAAGAAGCTGATCCAAATAAGAGCTTTTTCCCATTAGCTGTCTTTTACCAAGAAAAGTTTTACGCAACTGGAAGAATTCCAGGAGGATTTTTTAAGCGAGAGGCTAGACCAACAGAAAGAGAAACACTTACATCAAGACTTATTGATAGACCAATAAGGCCAATGTTCCCTGATCACTTTAAAAATGAAGTACAAGTTTTTTGTACAGTTATGTCTTCTGATAAGAAACAGAATCCAGATATTGCTGCAATGATTGGCGCTTCAGCAGCACTAACAATTTCTGGAACACCATTTGACGGTCCCATGGGAGCAGCGCGAGTAGGATTCATTGATGGTGAATATGTTCTAAATCCGTCATTTGAAGAATTAGAAGAATCATTCTTAGACATGGTTGTTGCTGGAACAGATGAAGCCGTTTTAATGGTTGAATCTGAAGCTAAAGAGCTAAATGAGGATTTAATGCTAGGAGCAGTATTATTTGGACATCAAGAAATGAAAGCAGTTATCAATGCATGTAATGAATTAAAAGAAAAAGCTGGTAACGAGATGTGGGATATCCAAACTATAGATAATTCAGATAGCTACTATGAGGAACTTGAATCTAATTTTAAAGAACCAATTACAGACGCTTTTAAGGTCTCAAATAAAGCAGAGAGAAATGAAGCTCTTAAAATTATCAGAGATGATATTAAAGAAAAGCACGACGATCTTGATGAAATGGAAATGGGTAAATTATTGGAAGACTTCAAAAAGCTTGAAAAAGATATTGTTAGAGGAAATATTTTAAATAACCAACCAAGAATTGATGGAAGAGATCTAGATACAGTTAGACCAATATTTGTTGAAACAAACGTATTGCCTGGTGCACATGGGTCAGCACTTTTTACGAGAGGTGAAACTCAAGCTATTGTGGCTGCAACTCTTGGATCTTCAAGAGATGCACAAAGAATTGAATCTATTGAGGGAGAAGGTAGTGACAATTTTATGCTGCATTATAACTTTCCTGCCTATAGTGTTGGAGAAATTGGAATGCCAATGGGTCCAAAAAGAAGAGAAATTGGCCACGGAAATTTAGCAAAAAGGGCAATCAAAGCTGTCTTGCCTGATGTTGAGGAATTTGGGTACACGATGAGAGTTGTTTCTGAAATTACAGAATCGAATGGCTCAAGCTCAATGGCATCAGTTTGTGGAACTTCTTTATCGTTAATGGATGCAGGCGTACCACTTTCAAGTCCAGTTGCTGGAATTGCAATGGGCCTTATTAAAGATGGAGAAGATTTTGCTGTTTTAACTGATATTCTTGGCGATGAAGACCATCTTGGAGATATGGATTTTAAAGTTGCTGGAACTGAAACTGGGATTACTGCACTGCAAATGGATATTAAAATTTCAGGCATAAACGAATCAATTATGGAAACTGCATTAGTGAAAGCAAAAGCGGCAAGGGATCACATACTCGGTATTATGAATGAGACCATATCGAAACCTAAAGAGTTGTCTGAAAATGCGCCTGCGATGAAGTCATTTATGGTTGATAAAGATAAGATTAAAGAAATTATAGGCAAAGGCGGAGCTGTAATAAAATCAATGCAAGAACAAACAGGAGCAACTGTTGATATTAATGATGACGGAATGGTTTCAGTTTTCGGGCAGAACCAATCCTCAATGCAAGAGTGCCTAGCTATAATTGAAGGAATCTTAGAAGAACCTGAACTAAATAAATTATATAAAGGAACTGTTGTAAAAATTGTTGAGTTTGGTGCTTTTGTAAATATTTTACCGGGCAAAGATGGGTTATTACATATTTCAGAAATATCCAATGAAAGAACTGAAAATGTAAATGATGTTCTTGAAGAAGGCCAAGAATTAGAGGTAAAACTAATAGGATTTGATAGGGGAAAAATGAAACTATCAATGAAAGCCCTTATAGAAAACACTGAATAAGTTCATAAAAACTTAATTTCCTCCTAATATTAGATAATTTTGTTGTTGTCAAATATTGTGTCTTATTTCTAGTAACACGATTTGATTCAGATCATAATTTGTGTTCTCATTAATCCTGCAAAACATAAAAAAACCTAATAGGGGGGAAATATTATGGATAATGCATGGAAGATGATAAACGGCATCGTCAAAAATTTGACTGAGGTGCTAATAGGAGTGCTAGGTCTAGGTATCGTTGGAGCTTTAGTGTTCGGTGATGTTCTTGGACTTGACGTGATTGGTAATATAACAGGATTAGTTGAAATGCTTACTTCTAATGGTGTTGTAGGACTTCTTGTCTTAGCAGTCTTAATGAGTCTTGTTAAGTAGCATAACTTAATAATCTACTTAGGAAGGGATAAAACCCTTCCTAAGTTTTTAAAAATATGAACTTTAAATTTACATTTGCAGGCATAACAGCCTTATTAAACAAATTAACTAAAATACTTATACCACTTGTTGTGGTTTCTTTATTGCTAGGAATCTTAATGGGAACCGATACCCCATTTGTTGGAGATGTTTATAAAAATGTTTCTTCAATAGTAGCAATGTTAGGTGAAGATGGCTTGTTGGTTTTAGTCTCGTTGATAATAATTCTAGCTTATCTAAAAAAAGAATAATTCTTTATTTAACTGGTGGCTATGGGTGGAATTGAACCACCGACCCCAGCGTTATGAGTGCTGTGCTCTAACCATCTGAGCTACATAGCCAATCGTTGAATGATAATCTTAAAAATCTAAGAGTCAATATTTTTTATGACCTACACATTAAACTTAAAATGAATAATATCTCCATCTTTAACTAGATAATCTTTTCCTTCCAAACGCAATTTACCATTTTCTTTTGCGCCTAACTCACCTTTATTATTAATATAGTCATCAAAATCTATTACTTCTGCCTTGATAAAACCTCTTTCGAAATCTGTATGAATTACACCAGCTGCATTTGGAGCAGTAAAGCCATTTTTAATAGTCCATGCTCTTATTTCAGCTGGACCAGCTGTAAAAAATGTTTTAAGACCAAGAAGCTTGTAGCCTTCAAAAATAATCTTATTAAGCACAGGCTCATTCATCTCCATTAATTCAAGATATTCTTTCTTTTCAGCCTCATCTAACATGGAAATTTCATGCTCCATTTTTACTGATGCTGGAATTACAAAAGTATTTAATTCTGAGGCCATTTTATTTAACTCTTGAATATTATTTTTAGAAGCCTCACTATCATTTATGTTGCCAATGAAAAAAGTAGGTTTTGATGAAAGTAATTGAAAGCTTTTTATTATTTTTCGTTCATCCTCATTAAAAGTTTTTAGATTTATTAAATGCCCACTTTCTAAATCATTTTTAAGACGCAATAGAATTTCTAATTGCAAGTTATTTTCTTTGTCATTAGTTTTGAGAAGTTTTTCGCACTTCGTAATTCTTGTACTTACTGTTTCCAGGTCAGCAAGGATTAATTCTAAATTAATTACTTCAACATCTCTGCGAGGGTTAACTGAGCCATCAACATGAGTAATATTCTCATCCTCAAAACATCTTACAACATGTGCAAGAGCAGTCATTTCTCTGATATTTGATAAAAAAGAATTTCCAAGACCTTCACCATCTGAAGCACCTTTAACTAATCCTGCAATATCAACTAGATCTAAAGCTGCTGGAATAATTTTATTAGAATTAACAATATTATTTAATTCTAAAAGCCTTCTATCTGGAAGGGGCACTTTACCAATATTTGGATCGATAGTGCAAAAAGGAAAATTCTCAGCCGGTATCTCAGATTTAGTTAATGCATTAAATAATGTAGATTTACCTACATTTGGAAGACCAATTATTCCACATTTAAATCCCATTATTAGTCTGTATGAAGTATTTTCTGGACTTCATTTATTTCCAATAAAGCGATTTGATCAAAAACATTACAAAATTGTGAATAAGAGATTTTTAATTGTTTTTTTTCTTCTGGAGTAAATTTATTTAATACCCAGTTAGTTACTTCATACTTAGACCCTGGATGCCCAATACCAATTCTTAATCTATTAAATTCATCAGAACCTATTTTTTCTATGATATCTCTGAGCCCATTATGTCCTCCATGACCACCTGACTCCTTCAGCCTGACATCCCCAATTTTAAGATCCAAATCATCATGTAAGATTAAAAAATTGCTAGCTTTTAGATTTGTTGATTTAATAATTTTAGAAATAGTATTTCCTGAATTATTTACATAATTAGAAGGTATTACCCATAAAATAGAGCTTGAATGTGACTCGCCTATCTTCGCTTCAAATTTTGATTTTGTTGAAAAATCAACATCATAGATTATTGAAATATCTTTAAGCCAATCTTTACCTATATTATGTCTCGTATAGTTGTATTTTTGATCTGGATTGCCCAGTCCAACAATACATAGCTTGTACATAGAATTAGCTCTCTTCGGCGCTATCTTCTTCAGTAGATTCGTCAGTTGCAGATTCCTCTTCACTAGACCCTTCAGAAGAATCTTCGCCTTCAGATGTCTCGCCATCTTCCAATTCTTCTTCAATAGGATCTTCTTCAACAGCCTTAGGCGCATTAACAGAAACAACCATTTGATCCGTCTCTTCTGTGAGACCTGGTATTTCTGAACCCTCAGGTAATGATATTTCAGTGAGCCTTATAGATTCACCAAGATTTAAATTCTCAATATCTACATCTATTGATTCAGGTATGTTACCGGCTAAACACATAATTTCAATTTCTCTAATAGCCTTTGCTACAACACCACCATCTTCTCTAACTCCTATGCACTCATCTTCATTAATAAAGTTAACAGGAATTACGACTTTTAATTTTGTTTTTCTTGAAACTCTTTGAAAATCAGCATGAAGAAATTTTCCTTTTGCAGGATCTTTTTGCAATTCCTTTAAAACAACTTTCTCTTCTTCATCTCCAGTTTTGATTAAAAGAACTTGGGTATAAAAAAGTTCATTTTCAGCAGCCTTCGTTAGTTCATTCAATTTGAGCTTTAGATTAATGGTTTCTTTTTCATCTCCATACACGATAGCTGGAACCATGCCATCAACCTTTCTGATTACTCTTGCTTTGTTAGACCCTGTTCTTTCTCTTGGGTCTGCATTTAAAATTATTTGATCTGTCATAATTATCTCTATTTAAACAATTCACTCAATGATTCTTCATTGCTCAGTCTTGTAATGCACTCAGCAATTATGTTTGCTAATGAAATGACGCGTATTTTACTGCATTTTTCGGCATCTTGGGACAAAGGTATTGAATTTGTTACTACTAATTCATCAATTGAGGATTTTTCTAGTCTTTCAATTGCAGGTCCTGATAATACAGGGTGGGTAATGTAAGCTTTAACAGCTTTAGCTCCATTTTCTTTTAAAGCATTTGCTGCATTGCAAAGAGTTCCTGCTGTATCAATTATATCATCAGGAACTATACAAACTTTTCCTTTGATATCACCAATTATATTCATTACCTCAGACTGATTAGCAGCAGCTCTACGTTTATCAATAATTGCCAAATCAGTATCATCAAGCAATTTGGCTAAAGCTCTTGCCCTAACAACACCACCAACATCAGGAGAAACAACAACAACCTCATCCCTATTGTTATTATCCTTTATGTCATCAACCATAAATTTTGTTGCGTATACATTATCAGCTGGCATATCGAAGAAACCTTGAATAGTTTCAGAATGAAGATCAATTGTAAGAACTCTATCAACACCTACAGATGCAAACATATCTGCAACAACTTTTGCACTTATTGGAACCCTGGCAGACCTTACTCTCCTATCTTGTCTTGCATAGCCATAATACGGAACAACAGCAGTAATTTTTGATGCAGACGATCTCTTTAAAGCATCAGCAATGAGCATAATTTCCATAACGTTTTTATTTGTTGGAGAGCAGGTAGATTGAATTATAAAGGTGTCATGTCCTCTTACGTTACCCTGTATTTCTACCTTTAATTCACCATCAGAAAAATATCCAACATCAGCTGGTGCAATATTTATACCAAGTTTTTCACATACCTCTTCAGCTAGATTAGGATTAGCTGTGCCAGTAAATATATCAAAGCTATTATTTTTCATAACCTTCCCTATATGTATCATACAACATGGCTGGGGTGGTAGGATTCGAACCTACGCATGACGGGATCAAAACCCGTTGCCTTACCGCTTGGCTACACCCCATAGGTTTTAGATATAACATATCGGCGAATATTGTAATGGTTTACAGAAAAAGAATCTCCAATTACTTGGTATTTTTTTTAAAATTTTATTTAATTCCTCTTTCTTATCATATCTAATATAAATACAAGACCCAGTCCCAGAAAGATTTAAATCGTATTCTAAAGAATTTTGTTCGTAAAAATCTCTTATTGTTGAATCTCTTTTAATAAATATATCCCAAAAGTCATTCTGCTTTGAATAAGCAATAAAATTATTGTTTTCTCTATACATATCAAGTTCGTTAAACATATCTTTTGTAGAATTATGAACATCTGGTTTAATAAGAAATAAATTTTCTTTAATTGAATCAGCAAATTTTAGTTTTTCACCTATTCCTAGTCCAGATGAGTTTTTTCCATAAATAAAGAAAGGTACATCAGCACCAATGCTTTTAGCAATATCAATCAAGTCTGAAGTATCCGCATTTATACCCCAAAGACTTTTTAGCGCAACTATTGTCGAAGCTGCATTTGAACTTCCACCACCAAGACCTGCTCCGATTGGAATTTTCTTTTTAATATTTATCTTTATACCATTTTTGATGCCAAATATTTGCTTAATTTTCTTCGCAGATTGATAAATTGTATTACTCTTACCGCATAAGAAATCTTGATTTGAATCTATAAAGATATCTTTTTCACAAATTTCAAATGACATTTCGTCAGCTAGATCGATTAATTGAAAAGATGTATCAATATTATGATAACCGTCCTTTCTTTTATCCAAAACTTTTAGATAGAGATTAATTTTTGCTGGACATAGGGTTTTAATTTTTTTCATGACAATGAAAGAAATCCCTCAATATTAAATTCGTTATATTCAATACTAATATTAGTTCTATTTTTACTTTTGTCACATTTAAATTTAAAATCAAATTCATCTGTTGGTTCATGTATATATAATTTTTTTTGAAAAATACATTGTCTCAACCAGTACCTAAAGTTCCTATCTATATCATCTGGCACATAAAAAGGCTCAACATATTCAGATGGAAGAAAAATTGTTTTTTTTCCTGCATTCATTTCAATTTTTAAGACATTTCCATAAAATGGCTTCTTAATCTGTATAATAGAAGCATTTTTAGAGATATTTACATTAATATTAAAAGTTGAAGGCTCATGATTGTTTTGGCTTATCATAAATTTACCACTAAATTGTGTTGTATTAATATCATTTACGCTCGCACATGAATAAAGAAAAACAATAACAAAGACGCAATAAAATTTATCTAACATGGAATTACAACTTTTTGGCATAAATCACAAAACCTCAAACGTTTCAGAAAGAGAAAAGTTTATTATAAATGAGTCTAATCAGATTTTATTAGATATTCATTTAAAAGAGGTCTTTAAAGATAGCATTGAATCTTTTTATGGTATTTCTACTTGCAACAGGACTGAACTTTACTTGTTTGGTGCAAAGAATATTAGCAAAGAGATTTTGCCAGAAGTTTTAAATGCATTAAATATAAAAGATATTTCCAATGAAAGTTTCTACTTTTTGTCTGGCCATGATGCTTTGGTTCATATGTGTAAGGTCTCATCAGGAATCGATTCTCAAGTACTTGGGGAGCAGGAAATATTTGGCCAATTTAAAATAGCTTATAAAAAAGCAAAAGAAATCAATATTGTGGGAAAAAATCTTTCTTATTTTTCTGAAAAGGCTATTCAAATATCAAAAAAAGCAAGATCGGAAACAAACATCGGGCTTAATTCATTATCTGTAAGCGGTTTAGCACTTAAGCTTGTAAGAAATATTTTTGAAAATCCTCACGAACAGAATGTGTTAGTAGTTGGAGCTGGATCATTAGCCCAGAATGTTATTGAAAATCTATACAAAAAGGGTATTAACAAAATTAAATCTGTTAACAGAACAATTCGAAAAATAAAATTACATAATTCTTATGAAATAGTGTCTGCGTCTTTAGATGCCTTGTATGGTCAGCTTGAGAATGCTGATATTGTTATAGCATCATCATCAACTGAGCTTCCTTTGATTGGGAAGGGTGCAATAGAAAATGCCCTCCAAATTAGAAGAAATAAACCCATGCTTCTTATCGATCTTGGAGTTCCTAGAAATATAGAAGAAGAGATTAGAAATATTGAACAAGCATATCTTTTCTCAATAGATGATATAGAAAAAATAACTCAAGAAAATTTCGGCCAAAGAACAATTGAAGCTGAAAAAGCTATGAATATAATTGCATTAGAAGCTCAAGAAGCTCTAGATTCATATTCTAAAAAATCATCTAAAGACGATATAAACACTCAGCTTGAGACCTTCTTATCGGCGCTATCAGATCAAGAATTAGATCAATTTAAAGTATCAAAAGATTTCTCTGAGCTTGTAAAAGCAATAAAAACAATGACTGTAGAAGATTCAGCCTTAAATAATTTTCAAGATATTAAGAATATAGAAGATCATGTTATTACATCAATGATAAAGAGATTTTTTGATAATGCATGATTCAATGCTTAAAAAGCTTAATCAGCTTCAAAATAGAGTAAATGAAATAGAGGCCCTCTTGGTAGATCCTGAAACAGTTAAAGATATCGAAAAATACACTCAACTAAATAAAGAATTTTCAGAATTAAAACCTATAGTTGAAAAATTTGATGAATATAATCTGACTATCAAGAGTATCAACGACGCAAACGAGATACTAAATTCTGGAGATGAAGATTTAAAATCATTGGCTGAAGATGATCTAAAAAATTTTATTAATAAACCAGAAATTTTAGAGCAAGAGTTAAAACTTATGCTTCTTCCTAAAGACTCTGCAGATGATGGCTCTGCTTTTCTTGAGATAAGAGCTGGCGCTGGAGGTGATGAGGCAAGTATTTTTGCTGGTGATTTATTTAGAATGTACACGCGCTTATCAGAAAGGGAGGGCTGGAGCCTTGAAGTAATTGATATTAAGCCTTCAGAACAAGGTGGTTTAAAAGAAGTTGTTGCAAAGCTTAACGGTAAAGCCGTTTTCAAAGTACTTAAATTTGAATCAGGAGTTCACAGAGTTCAAAGAGTTCCTGAGACAGAGTCGCAAGGTAGAATCCATACCTCAACATGTACAGTAGCGATTTTACCCGAGGTAGAAGAGGTCCAAGATATCAATATTGATAAAAATGATTTAAGAGTGGATACTTTTAGAGCTTCTGGGGCTGGAGGACAGCATGTTAATAAGACAGATTCTGCAGTCAGACTAACCCATATACCGACTGGCATAGTGGTTGAATGCCAAGATGGGAGGTCCCAACATAAAAACAAAGAGAAGGCCTTATCATTACTCGCTGCAAAATTAAAACAGCAAGAGATCGATAGCCAACAAGAGAGCATTGCGAGCGAGAGAAAAATTTTAGTTGGTACTGGAGATAGAAGTGAAAAAATACGAACATATAATTTTCCACAAGGCAGAATGACTGATCACAGAATTAAGCTAACTCAACATAACTTAGACCAAATCATGGATGGCGATATTAAAACTATTTGCGATGCATTATTAGCTGAAAATCAGTTGGCTATGCTCTCACAACTTGAATCAGAATAATTGTCTAAAAATTTAACTCATTACAATAATATAATCGATAATTCTTTTGAAGCTGGTTCAGGTGTCAAGAAAGAGCTTGTTTTTTATCTTAAAGAAAAGTTACTCCTTAAACATAAAGATATATATCTTAATAAGGAAAAAATCTTTACAGATAGTGAAGATATTTTGATTGAAAATTTTATAAAAAAGAAACAAGAGGGTATTCCATTAGATTATATTCTTAATTCAACTAAATTTTATGAGGAAGAATTCTATGTTGATGAAAGAGTGCTTATACCAAGACCAGAAACGGAATTATTGGTTGATTATATAAATAATTATGATTTTCCAAGAAAAATAAAAATTTTAGATGCTGGAACAGGTTCTGGCTGTATAGGCATTTCAATTGCCATAAAGAATCCAAAATTTCAAGTTTATGGATCTGATTACGCCATTGATTCTTTAAACGTTGCAAAAATTAATAAGAAAAATCTTGATGTAGCCAATTTTCATCTAATACAAGCTGACTGGCTATGTTGTTTTGATGAAAAATCTTTTGATGTAATCATAAGCAATCCACCCTATATTGCAGAAGAAGACCCTCATCTAAATGATTTGAAACATGAGCCATATCAAGCATTGGTTGCATCTAATCATGGACTAGGCGACATTCAAAAGATTACTCAACAATCAACGAAGATTTTAAAAAGGGAAGGGATGATTATTTTTGAACATGGATTTAATCAATCAAATGATGTTAAAAATATTTTTGAAGAAAATGGCTTTACAAATATTAAGCTAATAAAAGATTTTCAAAATCATCCAAGGGCAACATTGGGAATGATTTAAGTTCCACAATAAGTGACATAATTACTATCTGAATTTAGTGGTGGAGATGCATATTCTTCATATTCAGAGATCTCCTTGAATGGATTTTCTAAAATCTTTATAAACTTATTAAGTTCTGATAAATCATTATTCATAGCAGACATCAGTACTTCTTCGACGATATGATTTCTAGGAATATAGCATGGATTGATATTATTCATTTTTTTTGCAGTAATTAGGTTTTGATTTTTATTTAATTCTTGCTCCCAACACCTATACCATGCAACAAAATTAGGTATATTTGAAAATACTGACTCTTTAATTTTTTTATCATTTACAAGAATCTTTGAAAGGTCTCTAAATGATGATGTTAGGTCTATCGAATTAGATTCTAATATTGCCAAATACTCTTTTACTATTCTAATATTTTTATTATTTTTTTCCTCTAATCCTAATTTTTTAAAGAATTCTTTATAAAAATACTCTTCATATGAAGGCATTACTAATTGTAAAACTTCATTAAGTTGCTTTACAGATTTTTCTGATTCTTCATTAACAAGAGGAATAAGAGTTTCAGCAAATTTAGCAAGATTCCATACAAGAATCGCAGGTTGGTTTTTATATGAATATCTCCCATTATGATCAATAGAGCTAAAAACAGTTTTTGGATCGTAGATATTCATGAAAGCGCATGGACCATAATCTATTGTTTCACCAGAAATCGTCATATTGTCTGTATTCATGACTCCATGAATAAAGCCTACACTCATCCATTTAGAAATTAACAAAGCTTGCTTATCACATACAGCCGCAAAAAAACTCAAATATTTGTTATCTGTTTGATTTAATTCTGGATAATGCCTATTTATAGAATAATCTGCTAATGATTTGAGAGTTTTATTGCTTTTACTTCTTGCATATTCAAATGTTCCAATTCTTATATGACTTTTAGCAACTCTAGTTAAAACTCCACCAAATTGTTCAGTTTCTCGCATAACTGTTTCGTTGGTTTTAAGAGCAAAAAGGGCTCTTGTTGTAGGTATTTTTATAGAATGCATAAATTCACTTACAATATATTCCCTTAATACAGGCCCTAGAGAAGATTTGCCATCTCCTCTTCTTGAAAAAGGAGTTTGTCCTATGCCTTTTAATTGAATATCCTTATTATTGATTTCACCTAAAAGAACTGCTCTTCCATCACCTAATTGAGGATTAAAATGTCCAAATTGATGCCCACAATAACCTTGTGCTATTGGTTGAGAACTATCAGGTAACGATACTCCTGAGAATATTTCCAAACATTCATTTGACTCAACAAATTTTTTACTGAGTCCAAGCTCTTTAGCAAGAATAAAGTTTTTTAATACTATTTCAGATTTGTTAAAACCATGAGGAGTGCATCTTTCACATATCTCACTTAATTCTTTTGCATAAGAATTTTTAAATTTTATTGCATTAGATATTGTCACTTGGGATTTATTTAATAAATTTTACAAAAGAATCGATTTCTTCCCTTTTTGTTCTGTAATTATTAATTGGATCATTTTTATCTTCATAACCAATTGCAACACCACACCAAACTATTTCATTATCAGGATGTTTTATTGCTTCTTTTACAGTTTTTGGATAGATGGACCAGGATTCTTGTAAACATAATCCTAGACCGTGATGAATGGCACTCAGCCACAGATTCTCTAAAAACATTCCTACATGCCCCCAACCATTATTACCAAATGATCTATCAATAGTAATAATCATTCCCAATGGAGCTCCAAAAAAATTGTAGTTTTCTCTAATTTGCTTGAACCTCGAATCAAGATCATCCTTTTCGATAGATAGTGCATTGTACATATCTGCACCGCACTCATACCTTCTTTTTTTATATTCATCTGCTAAAGGTTTTGGATAAATATCATATTCAATTTCTTCTTGAACACCCGTATCAAAGTTATGAAGAGTTTTTTCTGCTAACTTACTTTTAGATTTTTCATTTAATACATAAACCTTCCATGGCTGAATATTACCTCCTGATGGAGCAGAATTAGCAGTTTTAAGAATTTCTATAATTATTTCCATACTTGGAACTTCATCTGTGAATGCTCTTACAGAAAATCTTTTCTCAATACCTTCTTTTATATTCATAATTTTGTTATCAAATAATGTTGCTTCTTATATAATTTATATCAAACAAGATAACGGAGCAATTCAAATGATTGGAGATATGCAAAAGTGGACACCTAATGTAGCAGGTATTATTGAACACGCAAAAGAAATTCATCCAAAGACAGAAGTAATTAGCAGACTAGTTTCTGGAGAAGTACATAGAACAAATTACGAAGAAGTTTGTATAAGATCACGAAAACTAGCATCAGCTCTAGAAAAAGATGGTGTAAAACATGGAGATGTAGTTGCAACACTAGCTCTTAATACTTTCAGGCATCTTGAAATGTACTATGGTATTTCTGGAATGGGGGCGGTAACTCATACACTTAATTTTAGGTTACATCCTGAACAAGCTGTATATATTATCAATCATGCTGAAGATAAAATCATTTTTGTCGAACTTCCGTTTGTACCTATATTGGAGGGACTTAAAGATAAATTAACAACAGTAGAAAAATACATTGTTTTATGTGAAGAAAAAGAGATGCCAGAAACCTCATTAAAGAATGCGATGTCCTATGAGGAATATATCAAAGATGGTGACGAAAATTATAATTGGCCAGTATTGGCAGATGATGCAGCATGTGCACTATGCTATACATCAGGAACAACAGGAAATCCTAAAGGAGTTTTATATAGCCATAAATCTAATGTTCTTCATGCTCAGGCAGCTTTAACAGCAATGACCATTCAGCCAGATGATTCAATTCTAATGGTAGTTCCTTTATTCCATGTCCTTGCCTGGGGTATTCCATATTTTGGCCCAATGAATGGACTAAAACTAATCATGCCTGGCATGCAGATGGAAGGAGAACCACTATATGAATTAATTGATAAAGAGGATGTTTCTTTAGCATTTGGTGTTCCAACAATATGGATGGGTTTATTAGCTTATTGTAGAGAAAACAATAAAATTCTTTCATCTGTAAAAAACACAATTATTGGTGGTTCGGCATTGTCACTTGCAACACTTCAAGAATTTGATGAAGTTCATGATGTTAATGTAATTCATGCATGGGGAATGACAGAAATGAGTCCATTGGGTACTACCAATATTCCAATACCCGAAATGGACAATATGTCTAAAGAAGAAAAGTATGCCATCCAACTTAAACAAGGAAGGCCTATATATGGCGTTGAATTAAAAGTTGTAGATGATGCAGGTAATGAACTACCCAAAGATGGAGAATCACAAGGTCATTTAATGGTTAGAGGTCCGTGGATTCTACAAAAATATTTTAAAGCTGATAAAGATGCTGTTGATGCAGAAGGGTGGTTTGATACTGGAGATATATCTGTATTAGATCAAGATGGATATATGACTATTAAGGATAGAGCAAAGGATGTCATTAAATCGGGAGGAGAATGGATTAGTTCAATTGATTTAGAAAATGCTGCTTTTGGACATCCAGAAGTCGCCGAAGCATGCGTTGTTGGCATACCTCATCCCAAATGGGATGAACGACCAATGCTCTTTATAGTAACTAATTCTGGAGATCCCATTGAAAAGGATAGCATTATCGAATTTTTAAGCGATAAAGTTGCTAAATGGTGGCTACCGGATGAAATTATTTTTTTAAAAGAATTACCTCATGGAGCAACAGGAAAACTTCAAAAATTTGAACTAAGAGAGGAATACAGTAACCATTATATGGAGAAATAATATGTTAAAGATTGTTAAACCATCAGAAATTGATTCAGTGCTTGGAACTGAAATAGGCGTATCAGACTGGGTGACCATTGATCAAGAAAGAATTGATAAGTTTGCTGATGCAACGATGGATCATCAATTCATTCACGTTGATCCTGAGCAAGCAACTCCTGTATTTGGGTCTACTATTGCACATGGATTTCTTTCACTATCTCTTGTAGCTGGAATACCTTTTGAACAAGAAATAGGAATGGTTTTAGAAGGAACCAAAATGGGGCTAAATTATGGATTAGATAAAGTAAGATTTCTAAGTCCTGTGCCAGTTAATTCAGATGTTAGGATTCATATGAAGTGTATTGATATAACTGAAAAGAATCCTGGACAATATCTTGCAAAGACTGAGGTAACAATGGAAATAAAAGGTGTTGAGAAGCCAGCATTTGTTGCTGAGACTCTTAGTATGTTTATTGTCTAGTTAGAATTTTTTTAAGGATCTCGTTAACACTCTTAGGATTGGCTTTACCTTGAGTCTCTTTCATTACTTGTCCTACAAAGAAACCAAATAACTTATCTTTTCCACCTTTGTATGCAGCAACCTGACCTGGATTCGAATCAATAACCTTTTTAGCTATTTCCTCGAGTAATGATTCATCTTGAATTTGAACAAGACCCTTAGATTCAATTATTTCATCAACATCAGAACCACTTTCCCAAATTTCTTCAAGTACCGATTTAGCAATTTTCCCTGATATAGTGTTGTCTGAGATTCTTTTAATTAATTTTCCAAAATTTTCTGGAGACAGATTTGATTCATCAATTTCAATGTTATCTTTATTTAATAAAGCACTGACATCACCAACTAGCCATTTAGCAACAAGCTTTAGGTCGTCTGTTTTACTTGAAGCTTCTTCAAACATGTTAGCCATTGCTTTAGAAGAAGATATTATTTTTGCCTCTGATTCCTCCAGCCCAATTTCTGAGATATATCTATTTTCTTTTTCTTCTGGAAGTTCAGGAAGATTGTCTTTAATATTTTGCAACTCCTTATCTGAAATTACTACCGGTAAAAGATCTGGACAGGGAAAATATCTGTAATCATTAGCTTCTTCTTTAGATCTCATCGATCTTGTTTCATTTTTGTCACTGTCATATAGTCTTGTTTCTTGAACAACAGTTCCACCACTTTCAATTAATCTAACTTGACGATCTATTTCATAATTAATAGCTTTTTCAATAAATTTAAAAGAATTGATATTTTTAAGTTCAGCTCTAGTCCCTAATTCTTTATCGTCACTTTTTTTAACAGAAATATTTACATCACATCTCATAGATCCTTGTGCCATATTACCATCACATATATCTAAAAAAGTTACCAGCTGTCTTATAGCTTTAAAGTAGGCAACAGCCTCTTTTGCATTCGAAATTTCAGGCTCGGATACTATTTCAAGAAGGGGGGTCCCAGCTCTATTAAGATCAACCCCTGTTTCTCCTTCAAAAAGGTCATGAATAGATTTACCAGCATCCTCCTCAAGATGGGCTCTTGTGATATTTATTTCTTTTTCACCCTCATCCGTTACAACCTTTATAAACCCTTTTTCAACTATAGGTTTAGTCATTTGAGTAATTTGATAACCCTTGGGTAGATCGGGATAGAAGTAGTTTTTTCTATCGAAAGAAGAGACTTGATTGATTTCTGCGCCAGTAGCAAGACCAAATCTTATAGCTTTGTAAAATGCTTCCCTATTTGCAACAGGAAGAACTCCAGGTAATCCCATATCAATTAGATCAACATGCGTATTTGATTCAGCTCCAAATTCTGTGGAGCCACCTGAGAATAACTTAGATTTAGTCGAAAGTTGAGCATGTATCTCTAAACCAATTACTGTTTCCCAGCTCATTCTTTTACTCCATCAGGAGTGAGCATGTGCCAGTTTGTTTTGGTTTGATACATGTGGCCAAAATTTAGTATTGTGCTTTCATCAAGAAAGTTTCCAATTATTTGCAGACCAATAGGCTTTTTATCAATGTTTCCGTTAGGAAGAGACATTGCTGGCAATCCAGCAAGATTTGCAGAAATAGTAAATAAATCTTCAAGATACATTTGAATTGGATCACTTCCTTTTGAACCCATTTCAAATGCAGGACCTCTTGTTGTAGGCGTCATAATTACGTCAACATTAAAAAATGCCTCATCAAAATCTTTTTTTATAAGCCTTCTTACTTGTTGAGCTTTTTTATAATAAGCATCGTAATATCCTGCAGAAAGAACATAAGATCCTATTAAGATTCTTCTTTTTACTTCATCGCCAAAACCTTCTGATCTTGTCTGAACATATAACTCTTCTAGATCTTTTGGATTTTCTGATCTTCTTCCAAATTTTACTCCATCAAATCTAGATAAATTTGAGGAACATTCTGCTGGTGCAACAACATAATAAGTTGGAACAGACAAGGCGAGGTTAGGCAAAGAAATATCTTTCAATTCGGCTCCAAGAGAAACGAATTCGTTTAGAGAGTCTTCATATACACTTACGACATCATTATCTAAGCTTGATAAATCAAGATCTTTTACAACCCCAATCTTCTTGCCTTTTAACGATTGATTTAAATCATTTTCAAAATTAGGTATATCTTCATCCAAAGAAGTAGTGTCTTTTATGTCATGAGAACACATCTCATTTAGAAGCAATGCGCAATCTTCTACCGTTCTTGCCATAGGACCGGCTTGGTCTAGGCTTGAAGCAAAAGCTATCATTCCCCATCTTGATACCCGCCCATAGGTTGGTTTAAGCCCAGTTATTCCACATAAAGAAGCAGGCTGCCTTATAGAACCACCAGTATCAGTTCCAGACGCTGCGGGCACAATGCCTGCTGCAACTGCAGAAGCAGACCCTCCAGAACTGCCTCCTGGCACTAATTTTTCACCCCAGGGATTATGAACATTACCAAAATAACTTGTCTCATTTGATGAACCCATTGCGAATTCATCCATATTTGTTTTACCAATAGATATGCAACCTGCATTTTCTAAGTTTTCAATAACAGTTGCTGAGTATGGAGGAATAAAATTATCAAGAATTTTAGATCCGCATGTAGTTCTTAGGCCTTTTGTGCAAAAAAGATCTTTCTGAGCAATCGGGATTCCAGCCAAAGCCATTTCTGATGGATTATTGTCTAAATCATCAGCTTGTTTTAGAGAATTTTCTTCATTAAGAGTTACAAATGCATTTAAATGTGAATTTTCATTTATCAGTTTGTAGACTTCTTGCACAATTTCTTTATTTGATATCTCTTTTTGAGATATCATTTTTTTTATTTCTTTGATTGTTTTATATTTTATTGTCACTCAACAACCCTTGGAACTAAAAAATAATCTTCATTTGTGGAGGGAGCAATTTCAAGTAACTCTTGCTTTAAATTCTTTGCTGTAACTTGATCATCTCTGGTCTTTGCTGTCTTTTCTAAAGGATTTGTTAGAGGCTCTATGTCTGAAGTATCTACATCATTCAATTTATCTACAAATTCGATGATGTTCTCTAAATCGTTTGTTATTTTTTCTTCTTTTTCAGCATCAATTTTGAGTCTTGATAAGTAAGATATAGTTGTTACTGTTTTCTTGTCCATATATAGGATATTATTATAGATTAGTGGTGGGATATTAACCTATCTAAAAAATTAATTAAATTATTTTATTTTAGGAAATCAAGTGAAATTTAACTTATTTAAGATGGTTGGAGGATACTTTTCTAACGATCTTTCTATCGATCTAGGTACTGCAAATACATTAATTTACACAAAAGATGTAGGTATTGTTCTTAATGAGCCTTCAGTAGTTGCAATTAGAGAATCTAGAGGACAAAAAACTGTTGTAGCAGTTGGCACTGAAGCAAAAAAAATGCTTGGAAGAACACCTGGAAATATCAAGGCAATCAGACCTTTATCGGAAGGAGTTATTGCAGATTTCCAAGTAACTGAGAAGATGCTTCAACATTTTATAGCAAAGGTACACGAAAAATTATTCATAAAACCTAGCCCAAGAGTTTTGGTATGTGTTCCTTGTAGATCTACTCAAGTAGAAAGAAGAGCTATCAGAGAGTCAGTTTTAGGAGCAGGAGCAAGGGATGTTAAATTAATTGAAGAACCAATGGCAGCAGCTATAGGAGCGGGATTACCGGTAGAAGAAGCAAGTGGAAACATGGTGGTAGATATTGGTGGTGGAACTTCTGAAATTGCTATTCTTTCTCTTAATGGCGTTGTTTATTCTGAATCCGTAAAAATTGGCGGAGATAAGATGGATGAATCAATAACATCATGGATAAGAAGAAATTACGGTTGTGTCATTGGTGAATCTACTGCTGAGAAAATAAAGTATACAATTGGTTGTGCAACTGCTGAATCAAAAAGGCTTGAAATGTCTATTACAGGCAGAAACTTAGCAGAAGGGATACCTGAAACATTTGCAATTAATAGTGAGCAGATATTTGAAGCAATGAAAGATCCACTTTATGGCATGGTAAGAGCAATTAGAAATGCCCTAGAATTATCCCCTCCAGAACTTGCTGCTGATATAGCCGAAAGAGGAATTGTTCTTACAGGTGGGGGAGCTTTAATGAGAGATTTAGACAAATTGATTTCGAGCTCAACAGGCATTCCAGTAATCGTTGCTGAGGACCCGCTTACTTGTGTTGCAAGAGGTGGAGGACAAGCACTAGAGATAATGGATAAATACAATATAGACTTATTGTCATCTGAATAATATCAATGGCTAGGTCTTCGCCTACTCCTGGTCAAAAAGTAACATATTTTATTTTTATAGCTCTTGGAATCTCAATTCTTTATCTCGACATCAACTCAAAGATATTTTCTGGCTTAAAAAATAATTTTCAATCTTTAAAGATCTCATCCTCTTTTGTTATCAAAAATTTTTCTGTTAATCCTGTTAAAGAATTTATTGAACTAATTCAATCAAAACAAAGATTAATAGATGAAAATACTATGCTTAGAGATAAATTAGATGAAACTTTTCTAAGAAATTTTTTAATCTCAAAAGAAAATACTTTTTTTACAGATCACACTAAAATAATCAAATTAATGAAAGATGATTTAGCAATCGAATTATTCCATTTTGCAAAGCTTAGTCAGATCGATCCAAATATTTTTAACTGTTGCGATAAGCATAGAATTTATATTGAAATATTAGATAAAAATAAAGAAAGTTTTAAAGAGGCTGCAGTTTTTAATTTAAACGGAATTATTGGACAGGTTATAGGAAATGGATCTCAAAATGAGGTAATTCTTCTAACAGATATAAAATCCGCCATTCCTTTAAAAAGCTCTAAAGGAGATTTCTTTTGTAATGCTTCGGGTAGCGGAAAAGCAAGCCTAGTCTCATGCACCTATAGTCACTTAGTTTGGATTGATGAGCATAAAATAGGCGATCCTTTTTACTCTTCTGGACTAGGTGGAGTTTATCCAAAAGATATCAAAGTAGGAGAATTAACTTCTATTGAAATTATAGATAGCTCACTTACTAAGCTTGAAATAAAACTAATTGCTAGTCCTCTTGATACTGATTTTTTTGGAGTTATTAAACTATGATTATCAGTTACATAAAAAAAATTACACTAATTATTCTAGTTAGTTACGTAGATTACAAAATCTCGAATGGGTTATCACAGATATACGTTATGTTGCCATTAACATTTTTAGCGTATTCATTTTTTTTGTACAAATCAGATAAAAATATTGGGCCTCTAGAATCTTTTGTAACAGGCCTTTTTATAGATCTTATAACCAATAGTTATTTCGGTCATAATGCTATTCTTTTTTGCTTTGCATCATACTTAATTAATACTTACTCAAATACATTTAAACTTTTTTCATATCTTCAAATATGTATTTTCTTTGGTGCATCTGCAACAGCATATGTAGGTTTTTCACAAATAATTCTAAACTTGTATAACTTTTCTTATATGACTTTATTTTTAAGTGCAATTTTCAACATAATGTTTTGTATTTTTATTGCATTTCTTTCTGTATATTTTCCTAGCATTTCAAGTAGAAAAATATAATTATGGAATCTCTAAAAAGAATTTATAAATTTTTTTTATACTTAATTTTATTGTTTATTATTTTATTTGTAGCGACTTATTCTGTTTTTATTTTGAAACCGCAGCTATTTATAAAAATCTCTAATTTATCCGGAGCAGTTGATCATAGTATTTACTTCGAATCTCTGGAATCAAGTAATAAATTTTTTTCTCCTGAATATGACTTTAATAATGTAGAGATCAAAAATGATAAAACTAATCAAATAATAAAAATATCTAATTTTAAGATTGGCATAAATATAATTGAAACTTTAAAAAAAGATTTCTTTAGTTTCAATGTTTTAGAGATAAAAAATATTTCTATTGAGGGAAGTGGAGAGTATCAAGAAAGAGATTTTAGTTTTATAAAGTTAAAAGCAAACAATCTTAAAATTGAAAATTTAGATTTTACTTTTCACGGTTCAAACACCCATTTAATTTACAAAAATGGTAGCACCTCTGTGTATGGTGAGGAGGGCAAACTCAATGGCATGTTTTTTGAAGAAATAAATTTCTTTTTGCCCTTATCTTCAAAAAAAATATTTTATGCTGGACTATTCTCTTTTAACGAAAAGGAAATAATTGATCAGGGATTAATTAATCTTGATAGTTTTTTAGAATCTTCGATTAATTTAAAGGTTTGGAGCAAAGGTTACCTTGAAGTAAATAAGCAAATTGTTAACAACCTTAATAAATATGAATTTAAAGATTCTATGATTAAAACACAATCAGAATATAAGATTGATTCAGCAAATATTTTGCTCTACGAAAACATTGATAAAATCTTGATTGGCTTATTTAGGGCAAATATACCAGACCAAAAAATTTCTGGCTCAATAGATATAACTGATGGTGTTTTAATAAAAACTAAATTAAAAATTAATCTTGATACAATCCTAGCTGATCAAAGATACTTAGCTATAGAGGGAGATGAGTACTTCGATGCTTCATTACTAATTAAAAATAATAAATCAGATTTATATTTAGAGAGCAATCTAAAAAATACAAAATTTATTTCAGTCATAGATGAACTATCAAAGAACTATTCTGAATCACTTCAAACCTTTGTAAAAATAATAGATTTATCCAATCCAACTTACTCGATATCAAATAAGCTCTTTGAAATTTATTTTGATCAAGATAGTAATGGATTTTTTGCATATGGCTCACTGCCAGATGAAAATGCTGGATACAAAAAATCAAAGAAAAATGGTTTTTATATATATTTAAATTTAGAAAGTGTTGATATTGAAGATTTTCTTATTGATTCAAGCCAAAATAATTCTTCAAATTTAAAATTAATCGACATAAAAACAAAGAAATTTCACATATTCAATAATACTTATAGTAATCAAACTCTAAAAATTAAGCTTAATGAAAAAGAAACAATAGCCAATTTTTCCAGCAAAAATCTTAATGGAAAAATAAGAATAGACGCTACTGGCTTCACTAGGATTGATGTATTTGATACTAAGTTTGAATTTGATGGCGTTAGTTTAGCAGGCTCAAGCCAATCACTTAATAATGATAATATTAATGTGAGATTTGTTGGTAAGAATATCCAGACTTATGAAGATACTTTCCAAGATGTAGATTTTTACTTTTTAAGAAATAAAAATATTACAACGATTGATAATATAAGAATCAAAAGCCAAAATTTTAATATAGGCCCATTTAATAAAAATAGTAAAGCTTATATAAGCTATAACAATAAAAATGATTTATATAAAGTAAGGGGCTCATATTCAATAAATACTAAAGATTTCCCATTTAAAAATAAACTAAATTATAAATTTGATTTTTTATCTACTGATTTAAATATTCAATGGAATAGCTTAAATGATTTAAGAAATCTCGAAGGAGATGTGGTTTTCTTAATAAAAAATTTAGAATCAAAATCTGTAATGCCAGATTCTGCTTTTTTAAGAACGTTAAAAATCTTTAATCTTAATGCAATTATCGAAGGTCTTGGAAATGAATCATTAAGGGCTTCAAGCTTAGTAATAAAAAGGGCTCAGGGTGATTTTTACATTAGTAAAAAGAGAGCATACATAAATAAGCCAATTAAATTTGAAACAAATGAAGCAAAAATGGAATGGATAGGAGAGGTTATTAAAGACCCTGATGGAATTCTCAATAAGCTCAATCTTGACTTAAATATGAGACTTAAAGTTTCTGAAAATATTCCTTGGTATGCTGCAATATTTGGTGGCGTGCCTGCTTTAGCCGGAGGATTTATATTTGAAAATATAATTGATGATAGTTTAGATGATGTTTCTACATTTAAATTTAAGGTAAGCGGCGATATTAAAGATCCCAAGATTACCAGATTAAATTAAATATAGTGTTGCGAGTCCCAAAAATGAGATAAAACCAATAACATCGGTAACTGTCGTTACTACGACACTTCCACCTATAGCTGGATCTTGATTAAATCTTCTTAATGCTAGAGGCACAAGTATTCCTGCAATCACAGAACTTATAAGGTTTATTACCAATGCACAAGAAATTAATATTGCCAATGTTTTATCTTGAAACCATATAAATGTAGAAATACCAACAAGAAATGACAAGACTATTCCATTTATAATCGATACAGCTAATTCACGTTTAAATAACCATTTAATATTAGATGTGTTTATTTGTTCCAAAGTAAGCCCCCTCAAAACAATGGTGAGTGTTTGTGTTGCAGCCACACCACCCATACTAGCTACAATTGGCATTAATACTGCCAGGTATACAACTTTATCAAGCGCATCTTGAAATAAGTTTATTGCACTTGCTGCAATAAAAGCTGTAATCAAGTTCATGCTTAACCAAAATACTCTAGATTTAGCAGCCCTGCCCGGAGGTGCAAATGTATCCTCTGCAACGCCAGTCATTCCCAGAAGATTTTGGTCAGCATCTTCTCTGATTACATCAACAACATCATCAATGGTTATTCTTCCAATTAATTTATTAGCATCATCTATAACTGCACATGACACTAAATCGTTCCTTTCAAAGATAGTGGCAACATCTTTGTCATCCATACCTACATTTAAAGCAGCTAATTCAGTATGCATTACCGCTCTTACAATCATAGAGGGATCAGAGGTTATGATTTCACTTATAGGAAGCTCACCTAAATATTCATTATCATTATTAACAACAAATATTTTATCCGTATTTTCAGGAAGTTTTTTTTGACCTCTTAAATAGCTTATAACAACTTCAATTGAGTTATTTGGTCTTACACTAATGACATCTGTATTTAACAAACCTCCGGCAGTGTTATCAGCATAGTTGAGTCCCATCTCAATTCTTTTTCTATCAACTTCTGACATTTGCGAAAGAATTTTTTTCATTCTTTCTTCAGGTAGATTTTGTAAAATATCAACTATCTCATCAAGTTCTAACTCTTTAACAGCTTCAGTCAATTCTTCATTAGAAATGCTAGAAATTAAATCTTGTTGAATCTCTTCTCCAACTTCAAACAAAACGTCACCTTCCTCCTCAGTTTTAAGAAGAGAAAAGAGAAGATTTCTTTGTTTTGGAGGAGAGGACTCAAGAGCATGGGCAATTTCAGACGGAGACATTTTGTTTAAGAGTGTTCTTATTTGATTAAGAGATAAATTTGAGGAATCATCTAATATAGCCTCTAAATTATTTTTTTTATCAAAACCATCCATTCAATAATCCTTATTTAATTATTACCTATCTCGTGACGATGGAATATTATTCATTTTTCTATATTTAGTTATTGTCCTTCGAGCTAGATTAAAACCTCTTTTATTTAACTCAATAGCTATTTGCTTATCACTTTTTGGTTTTTTTTCTTTTTTAGTTATATCTTCGATTAACTTCATAAGCTGAATTGATGTAACATTTCTAGATTTTGAAACAGAAGAAACCATTAAAGATTTTAATGGAATTATTCCCATTGGAGTCTCTATATATTTATTCCTCAAGATTCTGGATACTGTTGATTGATGTATATTTAGTTTTTCTGAGATTTCTTTATTAGATAAGGTAGCAATCTTTAATGGATTGTTTTCAAAGAAATTAATTTGTTTTGAAAAAATTAGCTCACCAACTTTCAAGACAGTATCGTTTCTTTTATTTATTGACGACAAAAGCCATCTCGCTTCAGATATTTTTTCAGAAAGCTCATTATTTTTTTTAATCTTTAAATTTTTTTTAACATTTTCAGCAAGAGTCTCATCAATCTTTATTTTTGGAAAATCTTTTTCTATAAATTTCAGCTTTGTTTGGTTATTTTTTTTAGTAATTCTTAGATCAGGATATACATATTGCGATTCTTGAAAGTTTAAGCCAGGACTTAGATCACATTTCTTAATTTCATTTAAAGCATTTTCAAAAGACAACTCTTTTCCTCCTTTGTTAATAAAACTATCTTTAATTTTGATTAAATCATCCAAGGAATCATTAAGAATGATGCTCAAACATATTTCTTTTAATTCATGTTTTAGTTTCCCACATTCAATTTGTATCCTTATACATTCTTTGTGATCTCTATGACCAATACCTAGAGGATGAAGCTTATGTATCACCTCTTCTAACACAGTTTCTATTTCTTTTATGCTATATTTAAATCTAGACAACTCCTCCAAATCTTCCAATTGCTCAATCAATTTTCCAGCTTCATCAATGTTTTCAATTATAAGCTGCGATATTTGAAATGATTTCTTATCTAAATTAAGATCATTTATTTGGTTTAGAAGACTACCTTTCAAATCAACCTTGGATTCTATTTCAAAAGAGAAATCTTTATCTAGTAGTGAACTGTTTTCAAAGTCTTCTATTTTTTCTAAAAAAGGATTATCTTCAATTTCTTGTTGGATTTTATTTATCAGTTCAAATCTTGAAAGTTGAAGTAAATCAATTGATTTTTTTAAAGAAGGTGTAAGGGCAAGTTTCTGTTTCTGCTTAAATTTTTGTGAAAGAACTATTGCCATTTATTTATACATATTTCCAAGATAGACCTCACGAACTTTTTTATTGGCTATCAATTCCTCTTTTGTACCACGAGCAATGATTTCACCAGAATTTATAATTGCAGCTTTATCACACAATTCAAGTGTCTCATGAACGTTATGATCTGTTATCAACATACCAATATTTTTAGATTTTAACTTTCTTAGAACACTTTTTATATCTTCAATTGCAATAGGATCTATTCCAGCAAATGGTTCATCAAGGAGAATCATCTTTGGATCAGATACAAGAGTTCTTGCAATTTCAACCTTTCTTCTCTGTCCTCCAGATAATTGCCTTCCTTTAAGATTGCAGATATTTTCTAGACTAAATTCTTCTATA
Source organism: uncultured SAR86 cluster bacterium (assembly GCA_902557965.1). Taxonomy (GTDB): domain Bacteria; phylum Pseudomonadota; class Gammaproteobacteria; order Magnimaribacterales; family D2472; genus SAR86A. The sequence goes on along the minus strand of CACECK010000004.1, from coordinate 63,269 downwards.
GATTCATCAATAAAATTTTTTATTTTATCTTTAGAGCTAAATGTTAGTTCGGCAAGACCAAGAAGGTTTTCATATACTGTTAAATTTTGAAATATGGATGGTTCTTGAGGTAAATACTTAATGCCTAACTTTGATCTTATGTGCATTGGCATGTTTGTTATATCTTCTCCTGCTAATTGGATTAGACCTTCATCAGAAGTAGTCAAGCCAGCAATTATATAAAATGATGACGTTTTACCTGCGCCATTAGGACCAAGTAAGCCATATATGCTGCCAAACTCAACATTAAATGAAACATTATCAAGGATCTTTTTATCCTTAATATTTTTCGATATTTTATTAACACTTAACATTATTCTTCTGAAGTTAAGTTTCCCGTTTGAGGATTAAAAACAATTTTGTCAGAAGTAATATTTATATTTTCATAACTCATTGATGCATTTCCTACTAGATGAACTTTTTCATTAGAATAAATAATTATTTTTTCTGCTTTTCCTTTAAACTGCACACCTTCTTTGCCTGAAGAAATTAGTGAGGGAAAACCAATAACTGAAATCATTTCTGATTCACCATCATAGACAGCTTCTTCTGCTAACACATTTATTTTATCTGAGGTTATTTTTACATTATTTAAAAAGGATATTGAATTTGTAACTCTAATATATTCAACAGTAGCTGATTCAATATTTATTTTTTTATCTATAACTGCGCTAATATCTGTAGCTATTAAAAAAGAGAGTAAAAATAAAAATATTTTGTCCAATTATAGAATCCTTGCTTCAATTAGATCATGCATCGAAATAACGCCTGCAAGTTTTTTGTTTTTATAAACTATTAGTGAAAAAATTTTATTTTTTTCCATTATCTCAGCAGCATCAACTGCTAAATCTTCAGAGCTTATTGTCTTAAATTTTGTTGTCATGACTTCGGATATTTTTGTTTTATGGATATCTATTTTGTTATTTATACATCTTCGCAGGTCTCCATCAGTGAATATACCAATGACCTTTGTTTTATTTAAAATAAGAGTAATTCCAAGACTTTTTTTTGTCATTTCCACCAATGCTTTATCAAGAATGGTTTTTTGATTTACTTTTGGAATTGAATTTCCAGTATGCATAAGATCTTTAACTTGAGTAATGAGTTTTTTACCAAGTTTTCCAGCAGGATGAGAATAAGCAAAATCTTTTTTAGAAAAACCCTTAGCTTCTAAAAGAGCAATTGCAAGAGCATCTCCAAAAGCCAGAGCATTTGTAGTTGAAGAGGTTGGAGCCAAGTTCAATGGACATGCTTCTTTACCTGACTTAATTTCAATTGAGATATCTGAGCTTTTTGCTATGGACGATAATTTATTGCCTGTTAATGAGACAATTTTTTTAGAATGTCTTTTTAATGATGGAAGTATATTTATAATTTCATCTGTTTCACCAGAATTTGAAATCAATAAAACAATATCTTTTTTATTAACAAGGCCCATGTCTCCATGTGCTGCTTCAGTTGGATGAATAAAGATTGACCCAGTGCCAGTACTGGATAAGGTTGCAGCAATTTTTTGACCTATATGACCTGATTTACCAACACCCATCACAACAAGAATGCCTTTTGTAGCAATAATTTCATCACAAAAATTAGTAAATGATTTATTTAATTGTTTAGTAATCCCTAATATTGAATTCGATTCAATTTTTAGTGTTCTTTTTGCAGAAGCTATATAATTAAATTTCTTTTCCATAATAATTATCTGAAAATATTCTAATGTTCAAATGCTATAATAGACCAATGTTACAGTTACATAAAAAAAATCTCTTTCTTTTTTTAATATTCTTTTTTGCATTAGAATCTTTTACTGAAGAAAATCCATATATATTTATAGATAGTAATGCTCAGACAATGGTTCAAGTTTTAACTTTAGAGGCAGCTTTGTTTGAAACTGATAGATCACTTTATGAACAAAAAATTAAAGATATATTTGAACCAATGATTGATTTCAGAAGGGTTGCAGCAAGCGTCATGGGAAAAAAATATTACTTGCTAGCATCAAAAGAAGAAAGATCTGAATTTGTAGTTATTTTCAGAGAATCACTATTAGATACATATGCTGAAACATTGGCACAATGGGGTGATTCAACAATTACGACTGAATTTCCAGATAATAATACTAATATTTATGAAAAAAATGTTGAGGTTAAGCAAATTCTTGATACAGGCTCAAGCAAATATCCCATTTCATACAAGTTAAGAAAAAATAAAAATGAAAAAGGATGGAAAATAGTAAACATTATTATTAATGGTGTAAATTTGGGACTAACTTTTAGAAATCAATTTCAAGCCCTTGCGGATACTCATGATGAAAATATTAATCTTACACTTAAATATTGGGTTTCTGATGCAGGCGATGCTGGTATTTCTTAGATGCAAGATAAGATAGAAAACTTAATCAATCTAAATATTCCAGATGCAGTCTGCACTTTTGAAGGCGATGCTTGTAATTTAAAACTTACAGTTATTTCGAAAGAATTTGAAGACTTATCTTTGGTTAATCAACACAGAAAAGTTTTAAAACTTCTAGAAGATGATTTTGAATCAGGAGAGCTTCATGCTCTTAGCTTAGAAACTCGAACTAACTGACCATGGAAAGACTTTTAATAAAAGGTGGCAATTCACTGTCAGGAAAAATAACTTGCTCAGGGGCGAAAAATGCAGCTCTACCGATGATTGCTGCAACAATTTTATGTGATGAAAAAGTTACTCTGAGAAACTTACCATATCTTCAAGATATAACTACCATGTTTGAGCTTTTAGGCTCTATGGGCTCCGAAATAATGTTAGATGAAAAAATGGATTTCACAATATCATCATCAAATCTAAAAGATATCGAAGCTAGATATGAATTAGTTAAAACAATGCGAGCGTCCATTTTGGTGTTAGGTCCCTTATTAGCTAAATATGGTAGGGCAAGGATTGCTCTTCCAGGCGGTTGTGCTATTGGTTCAAGACCAGTCAATTACCATCTAGATGCATTAAAAGAGCTTGGCGCAGTTATTAATTTGAGAAATGGATACATTGAGGCATCAGCAAAAAAATTAATAGCAGCTAATATCCGATTTCCAAACATCACCGTTACTGGAACTGAGAATTTAATGATGGCTGCATCACTTGCAGATGGAACCACAACTTTATCAAATGTAGCAATGGAACCTGAAATAGTTGACCTTGCAGATATGCTCAATTCTATGGGAGCTCATGTTGAAGGAGCTGGTACAGATAAAATGACCATTAAGGGAGTTAAAAATCTATCTGGTACTGTCTTTGATATTCCAGCAGATAGAATTGAAGCAGGAACATATCTTGTAGCTGCTGCTGTTACCAAGGGCAATGTTACTATTGATGGAATTGACCCAAATAGATTGATGCGGGTAATAGATAAATTAAAAAATACTGGTGCAGAAGTAGAGTATGAAAATAATTCAATTTCACTCAAAATGGATTTAGAATCTCCAAATCCAGTAGACATTACAACAGCACCTTTCCCAGAATTTCCAACAGATATGCAAGCTCAATTTTCAGTCATAAATGCAATATCTAATGGAACAGCAAATATATATGAGACAGTTTTTGAAAATAGGTTTATGCATATATTGGAATTAAATAGAATGGGATGCGATATCATTGTTAAAGGTAATCACGCTTTTATCAAAGGAGTTAATTCAATATATGGTGCTCAAGTAATGGCAACAGACTTAAGAGCATCAGCAAGCTTAATTCTTGCTGGTTTATGCGCAAATGGTGAAACGATTGTAGATAGAATCTACCATATCGATAGAGGTTATGAACGTATTGAAGAAAAGCTAAATTACTTGGGTGCAGATATAGTAAGACTGCCTAGCTAAGTTTTTTCTTCAGTGTACTTAAATTCATATGTTTTGAATTTATCAGAAAAAGTATAAAACTCTAATATTAAATTTTCTCCAAGCGTTGCAAATCTTAATGATTGAGTAAGATTATTCCAGTTACTCTCTTTTTTATTAATTCCAATTATTATGTCATTTACTTTTATACCTTTTTCATGAAGAGGGCCAACTTTTTCCATTTCTATAATTCTTAGAGCAGGTGTAATTTTTTCATTAATCTTCAATGTAATTGAAGAAACCCTAAAATTCCCAATCCATAAAGACTTAATTTTGCCAAATCTAATTAATTGAGTTGCAATTTGAACTACAACATTTGATGGAATTGCAAATCCAATACCCTGATAGGCACCAGTATTTGAATAAATCTTTGAATTTATACCAATAAGATTTCCATTTTCGTTTATAAGTGCTCCTCCTGAATTTCCTGGATTTATAGCGGCATCAGTTTGAATAAGCTGAAGATAGGGATTTCCATAATCTCTTCCAGTCGCACTAATAATTCCGTTAGAAACAGAAATCCCAATTCCATAGGGATTTCCAATCGCAAGCACTCTATCACCAATCTTTAAACTATTACTATCAGCAATGTTTATAGGATTTAGATCTTCATCTGCTGATATTTTAATTACAGCTATGTCAGCATTCTTATCAATTCCAATTATTTTTGCTGGATAGTTTTTGCCATTATTAAGACTTACATTAATTTGCTGACTATTCAAAATATGAAGGTTTGTAACAATATAGCCATCTTCTGAAAAAATAACTCCCGAACCAATATCATTTTTATTTTTTGAATATATCGAATTATTGGTAGAAGTTATCCTTACTACTGATTCTATCGATTTATTTGAGGCAGATACAAATTTGTTTTTGCTATCAGATATAAAGTACCATGTGATTGCAAATGTTAAAAAAATAACAATAAAATAGCTTAATCCATATGTTTGAAAAAATTTCATAATGTTTGATTCACAAAATATCATTGATGAACTAAAAAACCAAGGCATAGAACCAGATTCCTCTCAAATAGAGCTCATTAAAAAGCTTTGCCTAATAAGATTTGATAAAAACAATTTTTTAAATTTAAAATTTTTTAAAAATACCTCGAGTTCAGGGATATATATTTGGGGAGAGGTCGGTAGAGGTAAGACACTTATTACTAGTGCTTTTCTGAATAAATGTAGAAGTATTAAGTTTAAGAGTTTCCATTACATTGATTTAATGAAATTTATTCATAGCAAACTAACTGAATATGCTGGAAAAAAAGATCCACTTAAGCTAATAAAAAAAGATCTTTCAACAGAATGCCAACTCATATTCATAGATGAATTTCAGGTTGAAGATGTAGCTGATGCCATGATAGTTGGAAATTTGGTGAATGCTTTGGTTGATGATGGTTTAAAAATAATACTGACTTCAAACGCACACCCAGACGATTTATATAAAGACGGACTCCAAAGAAGAAAATTTTTGAATGCAATGGAAATGCTGAAGAAAAAAGTAGAAGTATTTAAACTTGTTGGAGAAATAGATTACAGAAGCAAACAAATTTTTGCAGAAAATGTTTTTGGAAAAAATTATTCTGATAAAGAAATTTCTCAATTAATTAACGTAAATGCTGAAGCTAAAAACTTTATTGATAACAACCTGTTAATAAATGATAGAAAGTTTAATTGCAAGCAAGTTCAAAACAATGTCCTTTGGATAGAATTTATAGATTTTTTTAGACAACCTACTGGAGCAGATGACTTTTTGATGATCTGTGAAAAATATGACTGGATTTTTATTAGTGGTTTTTCAAGTTGTGATGATGAATCTTTAGATATAGTGCGACGATTTATATCCTTTGTTGACATAGCATACAAAGAAAAGACTAAAGTGAAGTTTTTTTTCAATAAATGTAAAATTAATGAGATTTACATAGGAACAAAAATGGGAGTAATTTGGGATAGATGCGAGAGCAGATTAAATGAGATGCATAATTTTAGTCATATAAATAACTCATAATTATTTAAATTAAAATCAATATAAATGTTGCTATATTTTGTCCTAAACATTAACATTCCCTCTCAAATTAAATGAATATGAAGACTTACTCATTAAAAAAAGAAGATGTTATTAGAGAATGGTTTGTTCTTGATGTGACAGATAAGGTGCTTGGAAGAGTAGCTACAAAAATAGCAGATAGAATCAGAGGAAAAGACAAACCAACATTTACACCCCACACCGATGGAGGTGATTATGTAATTGTTGTTAATGCCGAAAAAATTAGAGTTACTGGTTCAAAATTCAATGACAAGAAATACTATAGTCACTCATTGTATCCTGGCGGTCTGAAAACTCAGACCTTTAAAGAACTTCATGAAAAAAATCCTGAAAAAATTATTGAAGAAGCTGTCAAAGGTATGCTTCCAAAGAATAAACTTGGCAAGTCCATGATCAAAAAATTAAAAGTTTTTAGAGGTCCATCACATGACCATGACTCACAACAACCAACTGAATGGAATCTTAACTAATGAGTTCTGAAATACATTACGCAACCGGAAGAAGAAAGACTTCTTCTGCAAGAGTATATTTAAAAAAAGGTAAAGGTACTATCGTTGTTAATGACAGAAAACTTGATGAGTATTTTGGTAGAAAAGTAGCTCAAATGCTTGTTAAACAACCATTAGAACTTGCCGAGCTCTCAGAAAAAATTGACCTAGATGTCAAAGTCAAAGGTGGTGGCAGTTTTGGACAAGCTGGTGCGATTCGACACGGAATTTCAAGAGCTTTGGTTTCATATGATGAAGAATTAAGACCTCAATTAAAAAAAGCTGGTCTTTTAACAAGAGATCCAAGAAAAGTTGAAAGAAAGAAACCTGGGCTTGTAAAAGCAAGAAAAAGTAAGCAGTTTTCCAAAAGATAATTGCACAATTTTTCTAATTTATTTTCAATTATAACTAAATTTTATATTACATAATTATGTTATAATTTTTTCCTTTATTTAAGTAGCACACACCTCAAATGCAAGAAAAAGACAAGACAAGAAGAAAGGTTTTAATTGGCCTAACAAGTGCTTTAGGTTTATCAGGCGTCCCTTTTGCCGCAACACCATTTATAGCAGCATGGAACCCTAGCGCTAAAGCCAAAGCTGCGGGTGCTGCTGTAAAACTAGATGTATCAAAAATGCAATATGGACAACAAATTCAAGTAGCTTGGAGAAAACAACCAGTTTTTATCATAAGGCATACAGAAGAGAGTCTTGCAGGTTTAGATCTATCATTAGAAAAATTAGCAGATCCAAATTCAGATCAAATCTTAGAACCATATAAAGGTCTTAATCAATCAAGATCAAAGAGCCCAGAGTACTCTGTTATGTCTGGTGTTTGTACTCATTTGGGTTGTTCTCCAAAATATCATCCTGAAGTAGAGCCAAAACCATGGGATGAATCATGGAAAGGAGGATTTTTTTGTCCTTGTCATGGATCAATGTTTGATATGGTTGGAAGAGTTTATAAGGGTGTTCCAGCACCTACTAATCTAGTTGTACCGCCTCATATGTTTGAGGGAAGTATTCTAACTATTGGAGAGGATAAGGAGTTATAGATGAGCGAAATGGCAGGAAAATTATTTTCATGGGTTAACAGTAGACTTCCTATTGTAAACACTTTTGAAAGACATCTTTCTAAACACCCTGTGCCTTCAAAAGTTAATTTTTGGTATTTATTCGGAGCACTTGCAGCAGTTACTCTAATAATACAAATAGTATCTGGTATTTGGCTGATAATGCCCTATTCAAATACTGAAGAGCAAGCCTTCTCTTCGATAGAATACATAATGAGAGACGTGGATTATGGTTGGGTCATTAGATATATACATACCACAGGAGCATCTTTGTTTTTTGCAGTTGTATATCTTCACATGTTTAGAGGCCTTCTGTATGGGTCATATCAAAAACCAAAGGAATTGGTATGGATCTTTGGCTGTACAATATATTTGGCCATGATGGCAGAAGGGTTCCTTGGATACGTTTTACCATATGGTCAAATGTCATACTGGGGAGCACAAGTGATCATTTCTCTTTTTGGAGCTATTCCATATATTGGAGAATCATTGGAGCTTTGGGTAAGAGGGGACTATTATATATCTGGTATCACGGTATCTAGGTTTTTCGCATTACATGTTGTTGCCTTACCCTTAGTATTAATAGCTTTAGTTTTTTTACATCTAGTTGCACTTCACGAAGTTGGAGCTGGTAATCCTGAAGGCGTAGATATTGAGGAATATTTAGATGATGATGGAGTTCCTCTTGATAGCGTCCCATTCTTCCCATATAAGGTTTTAAACGCGTTAGTTGCTATAGGCGTCTTTATGACAGTGTTCTCAATAATCATGTTCTTTTTTCCAGAGGGAGGAGGTTACTTTATTGAAATGGCTAACTTTCAGGAAGCTAACCCCCTTGTAACACCTGAACACATAGCTCCAGTTTGGTATTATGCTCCTTTTTATACAATGCTAAGGGCAATACCAGACCCGCTTGGAGGACTAATAGTTATGGCTGCAGCGGTTGCCATATTTTTCGTTGTGCCCTGGCTTGATAGAAGTAAAGTTGCTTCAATTAGATACAAAGGTATTTTTAGTAAAATTGCTTTAACTATGTTTGGCGTAAGTTTTCTTACACTTGGATATTTAGGAACCGTTGGAGTAACAGAAATAAGAAAAACGATGAGCGTCATCTGCACTATTATATATTTTGCTTATTTCTTATTGATGCCAATATATACGAAGTATGAGTCAACAAAGGAAGTCCCAAAAAGGCTATGAATAAAACTCTAATAAATTCTAGGAATTTTTTATCTATATTTTGTATTTTAGCATCAGCTCTTTTATTAAATAATTCTATGGCTGCTGAAGGTGGTCCATGTAAAGATTATGGAGAGTGTGACAACTTCAAATACTCGTTAAATGATATTGAATCTCTTCAAAGAGGGGCTTCAACCTACATAAATTATTGTTATGGATGCCATTCATTACAATATTCAAGATGGGGCAGAGTTGCAACAGATCTTCAAATCCCAGAAGATATTTTTTTTGAAAATCTAGTGTTTGATAAAACTATCAAACCAGGTGACTTAATGACAGGATCAATGCCAGCTGAAGAATCTGCAAAATGGTTCGGAGTTGCTCCTCCAGATTTAACACTTGTATCAAGATACAAGGGCGATGATTGGATCTATTCTTATTTAAGAGCTTACTACGAAGACGCTTCAAAACAATATGGAGTAAATAATTTAGTTTATCCTGGTACAGCAATGCCTAATGTTTTAATGGCACTTCAAGGAAACCAAAGACTCATTTGCAAAGATATACCTGTAATAGCTCAAAATGGCGGTGAAAAAAGAGATGAACTTGGCAATCCAGTTACTAAGGAGAAATGCGGTTTTTTAGAAGTCGAGGAGGGCACTGGCCAATTAAATAAGGAAGAATTTGATTCTTTGATATATGATCTTACAAATTTTTTAGTTTATGTTGGTGAACCAAGTAAAGCTACTAGAGAAAGAATAGGCTGGTATGTGGTTTTCTACTTTTTAATTTTCACAGCTTTATCATCTCTGCTTTATAGAGAGTATCATAAAGATTACAATCATTAATTAGGGGAGCAATATGATTTTATATTCAGATAGAGATGACCATTACAGCCAAAGAGTAAGAATTGTTCTTGCTGAAAAAGATATATCCGCTGAAATTAAAGAGTCAAAACCTGAAGAAGCTCCAGATGAGATTTTGTCAATAAGTCCATATCATAAGCTACCAATTCTTGTAGATAGAGATCTTGCTGTGCATGACCCTTCTGTGATGATGGAATATCTTGACGAAAGATTTCCACATCCTCCTTTGTTACCAGTTTATCCAGTAGCTAGAGCAAACAGCAGAACATTAATGTTAAGAATTGATAGAGAATGGTGTCCTATGGTTGATGATCTTATTGAAGCAACGAAGTCTGAAAAAGAACTAATGAAAATTAGAGAAGAGCTATTGCATGAAATTTCTTCTATAGCACCAACTTTCAAAGAGTTTAAATTTTTTATGAGTGATGAGTTTACTCTCGTAGATTGTTGTTTTGCTCCAATATTATGGAGGCTCCCATCTATAGGTATAAAACTTCCAGTTAATAGGCATTTAAAACCTTTAATAGATTACCAAAAAGCTGTTTTTGAAAGACCTGGTTTTCTGGATAGTCTTTCTTCTCTAGAAAGAGATCTTAAGACTGACCAGCAATAGAATTAATATTTATATTCCAAAAACCTAGATTTCTTTCCACACAAGCACCTCTATTAATTTGGGTTAATCCGGTGTTTAGAATTATTTTCGAATTAAAAATATTGTTTTGATAAGCTTTTTCAATATTTATGTAGTCTTCTAACAATAAATTTTCAAATTTCTTCTTAAGATTATCAAAGTTATTTTTTTCTGCTTTAGCAATAAAGTTTTTTGAAACAGGAATTGTTAAATTTTCAAAATCTGCCAAATCATTTAGGCTATCTGCTTCATGAAAAATTCTAGTTGATGAGAAAAGTTGAAGATCTGTTGAAAAACTTTTTACAAATGGAACTACTGACTTTCCTTCATTGTAGCCAACTAAAAAATATATTTTTTTTAAATCTTGTCTTAACCTTGGTGTATGTTCAATTTTTAAACTTTTATCAAAGCTAGATACTAATTCAGCTTTGTTATAGCTATTGTTAATTTCAAGTATTTTTTGAAGTTTATTTTCATAATCATCACCATTAATTCTTAAATATATATGATCAGAATTATTTAACATTAGTGCATTCGCATCTTCTTCATATTCAGAAGAAAAAACTATCAAGATTTTTTCCTCTCTTAGAAGCCTATTTTCAAGTTTGTTATTTTGTTCTTCTATAAAGCTTTGACAATAGAATTTTAAATTTGATGCAAATACATCATCATTTATAAAAAGATCATTTTCGCTAAATGATATGCTAAATAGAATGTTTTCCTTTAGAAGGGATTCAACAAGCATTTCTTTATTTTTTTCAGATGTACGAATACTAATCTTAAGATCTGATGAATATATTTCTTGCGAATGATTTAGGAGCTTTTCTACTTCATTAGTATATGATCTTTTAATATCACCATTTTTTAAACTAACAATCAGTAAATCTTGTTCAGACTTATCTAGTTTTTTTAATTTATATAGTTTTGATACGATATTAGGAACATCTTTATTTGCAGATTTATTTATTTGATTCAAAACAAAATCTTTTGATCTATTATTACCATCTTCAAAATTTTTTTTATTACCAGCTGTTGTGGCGCATGATGAAACAAAGATTATTAATACAGATAAAATAAATGTTAAGCTGACTTTCATATAATTATTATGCATAAATGTTAAGTTTAATTTCAACGCCAATTGGCAATCTAGATGATATCTCATTAAGAGCAATAGATGTAATTAGATCATCAGATTACATATATGCCGAAGATACTAGAAGCTTCAAGAAATTACTTGAATCAATAAAATTTAAGAAATCCTGTAGAAGCTTTCACGAACACAATGAAGATAGAGTTTTAAATGAGATAATTAGTCACGTAACTAATAAAAAAAGTGTTGTTTTAGCATGCGAAGCAGGCACCCCGTGTATATCCGATCCTGGCTTCAAGTTGATAAGAAAATTTGTTGATTTAAAACTAGAATATACACTTATTCCTGGACCATCATCAGTAACAAATGCTCTTGTACTATCAGGCTTACCAACAGATCAGTTTTCTTTTTATGGTTTTGTTCCAAGAAAACAAAACGCGCAGAATAAATCCTTTGAGAAAGTGGCAACTGAAATTAAGACTAGCATTTTTTTTGAATCTATTAAAAGGCTTAGAGCAACTATAGAAAATTTATCAAATTACTTAGAAAAAAATAGAAAGATTTCTGTATGTAGAGAGATGACAAAATTGCACGAACAGGTTGTCACAGATACTTGTTTTAATGTTTTGAAAGAAATTGATAATGGAAACTTAACTCTTAAAGGTGAGGTTGTTCTTGTGATCGAGGGCGCAAAAAAAATAAAGCATAATTTGAGTATTGATAAAAAAATTAAGGATGAATTTTTATCAAAAATGTCGGTATCTGATGCTGCTAAACTAATTTCTTTATTAACTAAGCAAAATAAAAGAGATATATATAAAATTCTAAATAAATCTTAAAAACATTTATAATGTTGTTCGAGTTGGTTGGATGATCGCTAATTTATTAGAGGAAAGTCCGGACTTCATAGAGCAGGGCGCCAGGTAACGCCTGGGAGGCGCGAGCTTACGGATAGTGCAACAGAAAATATACCGCCATTATATGGTAAGGGTGAAAAGGTGAGGTAAGAGCTTACCGCTTAAATGGTAACATTTTAAGGCATTGTAAACCCCGGCCTGAAGCAAGACCAAATAGAAATCCTTTAAAGTTGCTCGCTTTGGATTTGGGTAGGTTGCTAGAATATTATGGCAACATAATATCAAGATAGATGATCATCTTTGACAGAATCCGGCTTACAGACCAACTCACACTTCCATACTTGAGTTAAATGTCATTTCAATGGTGTGAAAAAGTGTGTAAAAGTGTTGCAATGTGTGCAAAAAGTCTTTATATTTTGTAGATGTTTGGATTTAATACACCATCTATAGACAGCAAGGGTAGGATTGCTATTCCAGCAAGGTATAGAAATGATTTTAGAGCTCAAAATCAAAATACAATTGTCATAACAAAAGACCCCCAATATCCATCCTTGAAAATATATCCTGAACTAGAATGGAATAGTATTTCAAATAAACTTCAGTCGTTGCAGGGCCTTGATCCAATAGTAAGAAATTTACAATGGACTATTCTTGGAAATGCTTATCAAACAGATATCGATATTGAAGGAAGAATGTTAATAAGAATTCCATCAGATCTTCAAAGCCATGCTGAAATTAGTCAACAAAAACAAGTTGCGTTAGTTGGAATGGGAAAAAAATTTGAAATTTGGAACATACAAAATTGGGAAATGCGTCAAACTGGAGGATCTCTATCAACAGAAATACTGGATGTCGTTCTTCCAGAGAGTATAAAAGAAATGTCATTTTAAGTAGGGGAAATTAATGAATTTTGAAGTAATAGAGCAAGAAATAGAAAATGCTAAGATCAAGGTAGTTGGTGTTGGCGGTGGGGGTGGTAATGCAGTCTTGCATATGATCAATCATAATATAAAAGGCGTAGATTTCATTTGTGCAAATACGGATACACAAGCACTTAGTGCTACGAAAGACGCAATAACTTTAAAATTAGGCAATGGACTTACAAAAGGTCTTGGAGCAGGTGCAGATCCTGATATTGGAAGAAGAGCCGCTGAAAGTGACAGAATGGCTATTGAAGAATTGTTATCAGGTGCGGACATGGTATTCATAACTGCTGGTATGGGTGGTGGAACTGGAACAGGAGCTGCGCCCGTTATTGCATCAATTGCTAAAGAATTAGGTGCTCTTACAGTAGCGGTAGTTACAAAGCCATTTAAATTTGAAGGAAAGAGAAGAATAGGTGCTGCTGAAAAAGGTCTTGCTGCATTGGTTGAAGAGGTAGATAGCCTTGTAACAATACCTAATGAGAAACTTCTTGAGATATTAGGTGCAGATACTCCAATTCAAGATGCATTTGCTAAATCAGATGATGTACTGAAGGGAGCAGTTCAGGGTATTTCAGATATCATCATGCAGAGAGGACATGTTAATGTTGACTTTGCTGATGTTAGAGCTGTGATGTCAGAAAAAGGTATTGCGATGATGGGAACTGGTATAGCAAGCGGTAAAAATAGGGCTGAAATAGCAGGAACTATGGCAGTTAAAAGCGAATTACTTGATGACATTAATCTTAAAAATGCCAGAGGTGTTTTAGTAAATATTACAGGCAAAAGTCCAACACTTGGAGATCAAACAGAAGTGACAAATATTGTTGAAGAAATTGTAAGCGAAGATGCAAACATAATTTATGGTCTTGTATTTGATGATAGTTATAAAGATGATCTTAAAGTAACCATAGTAGCAACCGGAGTTGACCAAAGAGCTCCCGCATTGGTAATTGACAATGAACCTACAATGACACTTAATCCAGTAGGCTTAAACAGAAACCAAACAAATCAAGAAGTTGGCACGTCGTCTGCAGAGGAAATTGATTTCCTTGATGTGCCGACTTTTATGAGAAAGCAAGTAGACTAAAATGCTACATGTTCCAGTTCTGCTGGAAGATTCAATTGAATATTTAGTTCAAGATATAAATGGTTCTTATATTGATTGTACTTATGGAAGAGGTGGCCATACAAAATTAATCTTAGAAAATATTTCAATCAATGCCTCACTTTCATCGTTTGACAAGGATCCAGAGGCAGTCAAATATGCTGAAAAAAATAAGCAAGATAATTTTAGAATCATTCACGATTCATTTTGCAATATTGATAAATACTTTGATGAGAGTTCGGTGGATGGAATTATTTATGATTTAGGCACCTGCTCTACCCACTTAGATAATCCTGAAAGAGGATTTAGTTTTAATAAAGATGGTCCTCTTGATATGAGGTTTGATAATACATCTGGTCAAAAATTATCTGAATGGATAAATACTGCTTCTAAAGTGGATATCATGAGTATTTTATATAAATACGGTGACGAAAAACATGCCAAGCTAATATCCTCAGCAATTGATACTGAAAGAAAAGACAAACCAATTCTCAGAACATCGCAACTTGGAGAACTAATTAAAAAGATATATCCTGAAAAAAATACCAAGAATCACCCAGCAACAAAATCATTCCAGGCTTTTAGAATACATATTAATAACGAGTTAAAAGAGTTTGAGGAATCACTTTTAGCGGCTGCAAAAATAATTAAAACTAAAGGAATTATTGTCACAATAGCATTTCATTCTCTAGAGGATAATATTATAAAAAGTTTTTTCAAACCAACCATTAAGTCTTTTCCTAAAGATATACCTATCAATAATGAAAAAACAGAGCAGTTTAGATGCCTTGCAAAGAAAATTAGGCCTGAAAAAGAAGAGATTTTTCAAAATCCAAGATCAAGAAGTGCAATCATGAGAGTTTTTCAAAAAAAATGACTATACCAAAAGAATTTATTTATATTGGCTTACTGTGTTTATTAATTGTATTCCTTGGTTTTGAAAAGATTAAACTTTCATGGGAAATCTCAACACTACATAATAATTTTGAAAATTTACAAATAGAATATGATAATTTAAAAGACCTTAATTTGAAGCTCATCACACAATTTCACATCGAAAACTCTCCTGCAAGTGTTGAAAAAATTGCTAAGGAAAAACTTGGAATGGAAAAGAAAAGACCAAAAAAAATAACTATAAATGATGAATAAAGTAAAAGTTTTAAATTGGAGATTTGCCTTGATATTTTTTTGCATCTTAGTTTCAATTTTTATGATCGTATATAAAATTTTTTCAATACAAATAAGTGAAGGTAATTTTTTGCAAAATGAAGGAAATAAAAGATACATAAAATATAAAAATATCATGCCTATAAGAGGTACGATATTTGATAGAAATAACTTTCCTCTCGCTGTCTCCTCAGTTAATTATGATCTATATGCTCTTAAAGGCTTTAAAAAATCTCAACTTTTAAAGTTAGCAGAGAATTTCGATATAGAGTTTGAGATTACAAGAGATGATTATCAAAAAAAGACAATTCTAAAAAGAAATATATCTAATGAAGACATAAATCTGATTAAAAAATTAAACTTAACAAACTTTGAAATTGAAGTTAGGCATAGCAGGCATTATCCATTGGGAGATCAAATTGCTCCCTTAATTGGCTTCTATGGAAAAGATGGCGCTCAAGAGGGATTAGAAAAAAGTTATGACAGAATGCTTTCTGGCGTCACTGGCAGAAAACAGTACTTTAAAAATGCTAAACAAGAAATTTTTTCTCAACCAATAGAAATTAAAAAACCTATACAGGGCAGAGACATTCAACTTACCATTGATGCCACACTTCAATTCTATGCATATAAATATTTGGTTGAAGGAATAAAAAATAATGAGGCAAAGGCTGGAACAGTCATTATTCTCGACAATGAAAAAGGCGAAGTTCTTGCCATGGCAAGCTATCCCTCATATAACCCCAACAATCCTAATAGAAAAATCCAAAAGAATAGAGCTCTTGTTGATGCATATGAATTAGGATCAGTTATTAAACCTATCGTGCTATCAAAAGCCATTGATAGCAAATCCATAATGCCTAATGAACAAATCGATATTCCAAGAAGATTAATTTTAAATGACAAAGTAATAGTAGATTCTAAGAACCATGAGAAATTAACACCTCAAGAGATCATAGCCGTATCAAGTCAGATTGGTGCATCTAAGATTGCTCTTGAATTAGGTTATGAAAACTTAAAAAGAAATTATTACGAATTTGGATTTACAAAACCTGTATCAATTAATTTTCCATCATCGGCATTTGGATATATGAATATTAAGGAAACAGTTGCAGACAAAGAGCTTGCAAGTTTGGGTTATGGTTATGGGATTACAATTAGTCCCTTTCAAATAGCTTCAGCTTATTCCGTTTTTGCAAATGAAGGTATATTTAAAGACTTTAAAATACTAGGCAATCAAGATGATATATCTAGAAGAATAATTTCATCAGAGTCCGCAAATTATGTTTTAGAGGCTTTAAGCAAAGTTGTTAAAGAAGGAACTGGAAAAGCAGCAGATATTAAAGGTTTTTCTGAGGGAGGAAAAACAGGCACTGTTCATCAAATTAGGAGCGGTGCTGGATATGCTGAAGATGTTTACAGAGCCTCTTTTATAGGTATTGCACCATTGAGTAATAAATCTTTAACAATATTTGTGTCTATTGATAACCCTAGTCTAAATTCATACTCTGGAGGGGTAGTCGCGGCTCCAGTTTTTACAAAAATTGCCGAAAGTTCATTAAATCATTTAGGATATTTTGAAGATGAATGAACTTGAGGATATTCTAGGCATAAAATTTCCAAGCAATTGTGAAGTCTCAAGTGTTACTAATAGCTCTAAAAAAGTAAAAAAAGATTCTTTATTTTTTGGACTTCAAGGAATAAATGAGCATGGCAGTAATTATGCACTTGAAGCATTAAATCTTGGAGCTTCACTAGTTGTTCATAATGATAAAAACTTAAAAATAAGTAATAAAAAAGTTTTTTATGTCAAAGATCTAGAAAATATTCTTGTTAGATTTCTTAACTCATTTTACAAGATCAATATTAATAATAACAATTTCTTTACCTTTACTGGTACTAATGGAAAAACATCATCAGCTTTTCTTTGCCATCAATTACTTACAAATATGGAGTATGAATCAATTTATATCGGAACTATTGGAGTCCAGCATAATAACAAACAATTGCAAACTTCTTATAGCTCAAATACAACTCCCGATATCTTCGAGTTATTTGAAATAGTGCATTCTTGCAACTGGAGTATGAATGCATTAAATATTTGTATCGAGATATCATCTCATGCGCTTGATCAAAAAAGACTTGAGGGTATTCATGACTTTTATTCTGCATCGATACTTAATATTGAAGATGATCATCTTGATTATCATAATAATATTGCTTCATATATTGATGCAAAATTTAAAATATTCAAAATAAATTCAACAGCAAGACTGATACAAGAAAATCTTTTGAAATTTAAAAATCAGTTTAAGTTTCTTGAAGATCCAAATAAAAAACTTACTTCTATAAGCAGCACAAATCATTTTGCTGATATCTTCTTTGAGATCAAGAATATATCATTAAAAAAATCTGAATTTTATATCCAAATAAATAATCCACCTCAAAACCAGGAGCAAGAAAAAGGTAAAAAATACCATTTTAAATGTAATTTATTTCCTGAGTTTAATATTAGCAATTTAGTTTATTCAATTTGCTCAATTGGTTTTGATAAATTTTCTGAAGATATTGTTAATGATTTATCTTTTTTAAAACTTCCGACCGGAAGATCAGAACTTATAAAAAATATATCAGCAAATGTTATTGTTGACTATGCACATAATGAAAATGCGATAAAATTTTTTCTTAACTCCATTGAAAAATATTTTGATAATTTAATTGCTGTATTTGGTTGTGGAGGCGATAGAGACAGGAAAAAAAGATCAAAGATGTTAAGAAGTGCGATTGAGAACTCTTCAAAAGTAATTTTTACTAGCGATAATTTACGAAATGAAACATTTGAACAAATTTTCAATGATGCAAAAGAAGGCAATAAACTGGAAACTGTTATTGCTATTGAGAATAGAAAAGAAGCCATCCTTCAAGGAAGTAAAATGATTGGCAAGAAAGATTGTTTAGTAATTTTAGGTAAAGGACATGAACAATTTCAAGAAAAAGAAGGTAGTTATATAAAATATAATGATTTTGAGGTTATAGATGAAATTTATAGCTAGCTCTTCAGATGTAGAAAAATATTTAAACATTGATATCAAAGAATATTCCTTAATTAAAACTATATCAACTGATTCAAGATCTATAGAAAAGGACTCTTTTTTTATTGCAATTAAAGGAGAACGTTTTAATGGAAATGATTATGTTGAAGAAGCTTTTAATAGGGGTGCCGTACTTGCTTTAGTTGATGATCCAAGGTTTGCTAATATTAAAAATAATAGAATCATTTATGTTAAGAATACTATTCAAGCATTGGCAACAATGGCTGGAAATATTATTAATAATTACGATGGAAAGGTTGTCGCTATTACTGGCAGTAATGGTAAGACAACTACAACTAATATCATTGCTTCGACGCTTGAAAGCTCATCATCAACACTTGCTAACTTTAATAATGAAATTGGACTGCCATTAAGCATTTTCAATTCTTCTTCAAAATCTGACTATCTTGTATATGAAATAGGGGCATCAAAATTTAATGATATTAATTACCTAAGCAAAATTTTAAAACCAGATATAGGCGTTATTACGAACATTGGTCTTTCTCATCTTGAATCCCTAAAGAATAAACAAGGTGTTCTGAAAGTAAAATCTGAGATTGTAAATAATATAAAAAAAGATGGTTTTTTGATTGTTCCTGATGAAAAAAAGAGTCATCTCAAGCATTGGAAAAGCTTGAGAAGTGATATCAATATGATCACATTTGGACTTGAAAGGTCTTCAGACTTTCATCCTTTAGACATAAATTTGAATACCAACGGCGTAGATTTTTCAGTTGAATCAAAATATGTTGATAAAAGATTTAAAATAAATTCGAAACTAGAAGGCAATCATAATATTGCAAATATTCTTGCGAGTTGTGCAGTTCACTATTGTTTGAAAAAAAATATAAATGAAATAACAAAAAATATAGAATCTGTAGTATTTAATAATTCAAGATCAAGTAAAATTAAATGGATTAAGGGCTCAACCTTAATTGATGATACCTATAATGCAAATCCTGATTCGGCAAGAAAATCAATAGATTTGCTAGGCAATTATAATAACAAAACATATGTGATCCTTGGTGATATGCTTGAACTGGGAAAATACAAAAAGAAGCTACATAAAGAAATTGGCAAATATGCAAAGTTGAAAGGTATAGATATTTTTATTGGGTTTGGAGAGCTTGCAAAACATGCAGTCGATGGCTTCGGTAATGATGGTATTTTTTTTAAAGAAGAATCAGAACTTAAAAATTATTTAAAACAAAATATTTCAAAAAAAGATGTTATCTTAATCAAAGGCTCAAGAGGCATGAAAATGGAAAGGTTTGTAAATGTTTGAATATCTAGGAACTGTATTAGTAAATGTAGATCCTGGATTTGATGTTTTAAGATATCTCACAGTCAGGACTATTGGAGGAACCGTAACAGCACTAATCATATCTATCATGATGGGCCCAATGATTATAAAGCTTTTAAAATCATTGCAATTTGAACAACATGTTAGACAAGAAGGACCTTCCTCGCATCATAAAAAAACCGGAACCCCAACAATGGGCGGCTTATTAATACTATCTTCGCTTGTAATATCGACATTGCTTTGGGCTGATCTTGGAAATAGGTACATATGGGTAGTTTTGGGAGTAACTATTGGATTTTCAATAATAGGGTTTTTTGATGATTATTTAAAAATAAAAAATAAAAGTTCTGATGGGCTTAGCTCAAAACAAAAAATATTATTTCAGACTATCATCGCTTTTATATCAATGTCTTATCTCTATTACTCAGCAGAAATTATTCCCGAAACAGCATTTATAGTCCCATTTTTTAAAGACTTGATAATACCAATGTCACCATATTTATTTATTTTTACTGGAATATTTGTTTTGGTTGGCTCATCGAATGCAGTAAATCTAACTGATGGTCTAGATGGATTAGCAATTTTACCTTCTGTTTTGATAGGAGGTGCTCTTGGAATTATTGCTTATTCAATGGGTAATCAGTTCATAGCAGATTATTTATACCTTCCTCATCTTCCTTTATCAGGAGAGTTGATTGTGTTTTGTGGTGCCTTAATAGGTTCTGGAATTGGATTTCTTTGGTATAACACATATCCAGCACAAGTCTTTATGGGTGACATAGGCTCTCTTTCATTAGGCGCGATTCTTGGAATAATTGCAATTATACTCAGGCATGAATTAGTTTTTGCAATTATGGCAGGAGTATTTGTTGTGGAAACTCTAAGTGTTGCAATTCAAGTTATTTCTTTCAAAACTAGAGGAAAAAGAGTTTTCCTAATGGCTCCAATTCATCATCATTATGAATTAAAAGGTATGGCTGAACCTAAGATAATTGTTAGATTTTGGATAATTACTCTAGTATTAATACTTATCGCCCTCGCAACTCTTAAACTCAGGTAAAGGCAATGAAATCTCTTATTTATGGTTATGGTAAGACCGGAAAGTCATTTGAAAGATTTTTAAAGAATAGAAATATTGATTTTGATATATTTGATATAAATATTGAAAAATTTTCTAAGAGTTATGATTATAAAAAATATTCTCAAATTCTTTGCAGCCCAGGCATACCAAGAGATGTATACAATGAGCTAACCCAAATCAATGAGAATGTTTTAACAGATATAGATATTTTCTTTAAAGAAGATAATTCAACAAAGATTGGTATTACTGGCACAAACAGAAAGAGCACAACAGCATTTCACCTGCAGCAGCTATTTAATAATTTTGAATCTGCAAGCTTGGTAGGAAATATTGGAAATACTCTCCTAGACAATATTAATAAAGCGAAATATTCAATCATTGAACTTTCAAGCTTTCAGCTTGATAAAATGATTAAAAATGAACTTGATTATGGAATTTTATTAAATATAGACAAGGATCATTTGGATTATCATGGTAATTTTAAATCATACAAAAAGGCTAAAGAAAAAATCTTACAAGCAAAAAAAAGCATCTCAAATGAACTTGATCCATACAAATTATTTTATTGGGTTACAAACAAAGAAGCTACACAGATAAATTTTGAAAACCTTCCTTATAGATATCAAAGCATTTCAGAACATATCATCAATGACTCCAAATCAACAAACTTCCATTCATTAAATTATGCAATTAACAAGGCTAACCTAACTTTTGGAAACTCAAAATATATATTGATAGTTTGTGGAAATCCTGAAAAAGAAGATTTTAGAAAAATAGAAATACTTGGACCAAAAATGATTTGTATATTTGGTAAGCACTCTAAAGACATTAATAAGTGCATAATCAATCAAAACAAGGTGATCTTTAATAATCTAGATGATGTTTTTAAATCTTTCAATGAACATCTAACTTCACAAAATTTTCTTTTTTCACCCGGTTATCCTAGCGGAAAAGATTATAAAAATTTTGAAGAAAGAGGTCAGGCATTCAACAAAACCATAAAAAAATACACATGAAGATCGATACCAATAACCTTTTAATTATTCTTCCAATTTCTTTCTTGTTAATGATTGGAATAATCATGGTTGCATCATCAAGTATTTACATAGCTGATGATATGACAAAAAATCCATTTCATTTTGTTGAAAGACAGGTTTTATTTATAGCAATTGGTCTCTTGGCTTTAATTTTTTTCCTATCTATGCCATCTGAATTTTTGTATAAGACAGATTGGATATTTATGTTAATAAGTATAATTTTATTAGTAGTTTTATTTATTCCTGACGTTGGTACAAGTGTAAATGGAAGCATAAGGTGGATTAGATTAGGACCAATAAATATTCAACCATCTGAGATATGTAAGTTTAGTTTAATACTATATATATCAGGATATTCAGTGAGAAGAATGACGGAAATAAACTCTTTAAGAGGCTTTTTGAAACCCTTATTTTTGTTATTTTTAATTTCTATCTTGATTATGGGGCAACCAGACCTTGGATCAACCGCTATAGTTTGTATTCTAGTTGTTGGCATTCTTTTTTACGCAGGCATATCTTTCAGTCAACTATGTTTATTAATACTATTAATTGCATTATTAGGATATCTTGCAATCACAACCTCACCAATGCGTATAGCAAGAGTACTAGCTTTTACAGATCCATTTGCAGCAGATGTAGTTCTTAATGCAGGCTGGCAATTATCAAATTCTTTAATTAGTATTGGCCAAGGGGGATGGTTTGGAGTTGGACTTGGTAACAGTTTCCAAAAAAGTTTTTATTTACCAGAAGCCCATACTGACTTTATATTTGCAATCTTGGTCGAAGAGTTGGGTCTAATTGGAGGCTTAACTTTAATTTTTTTGTTCGCGTTATTGTTTTTGGGCTTAATTCTTATATCCTTTGAATCATTTGAAAAAGAGAGACTTTTTCAAGGATATACAGTATTTGGAATATTTCTTTTAATCGCAATACAGACTCTTTTTAATATCGCAGTTAATATTGGACTTCTTCCCACAAAAGGGCTTACTCTTCCTTTCATTAGTTATGGAGGAACCAGTATTATTATAATGCTGTCATTAATTGGTATAGTTTTGAGAATAAATAATGAGAATAAAAATTTATAAAAAATGAAATTTTTAATTGTTGCAGCAAAAACTGGTGGTCATGTATTTCCAGCATTAGCTATTTCAGAAGAATTAATTAAATCTAATCATGAAGTAACAATTTTGGGGACTGGCTCAGATATAGAAAATAAAGCCTTTAAAGACTTGAATTCTAAGACTTTTAAACTATTAATTCAGGGATTCCGTGGAAATAATGCACTTATAAAACTTAAAGTTTTGTTTCAAGTCTTTATAAATATATTTAAGGTTATTAAGATTTTAAGAAATGAAAAAATAGATGCAATGATTGGTTTTGGAGGCTTTATTACAGTCCCTGCAGGCCTTGCATGTTGGATTATAAAAAAACCTATTTTCATTCATGAACAAAACTCCGTACTAGGATCAGCAAATAAAATATTATCAAAAATTTCTAAAATCAATTTTCTAGGCATGCCAATAAAAAATATAAATAACTCTATTATTAGCGGAAATCCAATAAGGGAGTCATTCTTTAATTATGACGAAGAAAATGAAAATAATGAAGGTATTAACATATATATAACAGGAGGTAGCCAGGGTGCTGATTACATTAACAAAAATATACCAAAATCATTAAAAGGTTTTTCAAATATAAATATTAAACATCAATCTGGAAGAAATAACTCAAATAAGGTTAAAGAAATCTACCTGCACAATAATATAGATGCAGAAGTTTTAGATTTCTACTTAAATCCTCAACAACAGATTTTTTGGTCCGATTTTGTTATTTCACGAGCAGGAGCACTAAGTTTAGCTGAAATTACCTCTATGAATAAAGGCATTCTTATGATTCCATTACCTAACTCAATAGACGATCATCAGTTAAAAAATGCCGAATCAATACAAGCAGAGGGCATGGGAATAATTCATCAACAAAATGACCATATTGATTCTCTTGTACAGAAATTAGAGGAGATTATTATCAATAAATATTATGATAACTGGAAAAAAATAATTCCAAAAAATCATATCAATGCAAAAAAAATCATCCTAGATAATATTCAAAATTACTTTACCCAAAAATGAAAAAATTTGAAAAAGTAAAAAATATTCACTTCGTTGGCATTGGCGGTGCTGGAATGATAGGAATTGCAAAAGTTCTTTTACAAAAAGGGTATTCAATTTCTGGATCTGATTTAAATTTTTCAGATGATCTGGTTAAACTTGAAAATGATGGAGCTAAAGTTTTTCAGGGACACGCAAAAGAAAATATAAAAGGAGCTGATCTTTTAGTTATTTCGTCTGCTATAAATATAAACAATCCTGAAATTATTCAAGCTCAAAAAGAGCAAATTACTGTTATACCAAGAGCAGAAATGCTTGGAAGTATCATGATTGGTTATGAGAGTATTGCAGTGGCTGGTAGTCATGGTAAAACAACAACCACAAGCATGGTTGCAAAAATCTTTAGTGTGGCCAATTTAAGTCCAACTTATGTTGTAGGTGGCAAGGTTCTTAGTACCGATGAAAATTCTGATCTTGGAAAAGGAAAATATCTTGTTGCTGAGGCTGATGAAAGTGATGGGACTTTTATTCATCTTCAACCTGATGTTGCTCTAATTACTAATATAGATGATGATCATTTAGCTCATTACAATAATATTTTTGAAAATTTATTAGACTCATTTGTAACATTTTTAGAAAATATTCCTTTTTGGGGTTACATGGTTGTTAATGGTGATGACAAAGATGTTATAAATGTATCAAAAAGAATTTCTAGGAAACAAGTTACTTTTGGTGAATCAAAGAACTGTAACTATCAAATTTCAAATATAAGATCAGCCAATGGCACTCAATCATTTCAAATCTTAGATGCTAGAAAAGATAAATCTTATAATTTTTTGTTAAATATTCCCGGAAAGCATAATGTATTTAATGCAGCTGGATCAATTGCAGTTGCTCTTGAGGAAGATATTGAAATTGAAAAAATCCAAAAAGCTATCTCTGAATTTTCAGGAGTTGGAAGGAGATATGAAAAACATTCAATCAATATTGCTTCAAAAGATATAGTTTTAATTGATGACTATGGCCATCATCCAATAGAAATTAATGCAAATTTAAGTGCGATAAAGGAAGAATATCCTGAAAAAAAAGTATGTATGATTTTTCAACCCCATAGATATACACGAACAGAACAACTTTTTGATGATTTTATTAAAGCTCTATTGAAAGTTGATTCATTGATATTGTTAGATATATATTCGGCAAGTGAACAACCAATAAAAGGTATCAGTTCAGAAGCCATTGCTAAAGCAATTACTAAACAAGGCCATAATGATGTTATCCATCTTGCTGATCACAACAAGATAAACCAAATTTTAAATTCAAAGAGTGATCATATTGAGGTATTAGTTACTCAAGGAGCTGGCAGTATATCTATGGTTTGTGAGAGCATTATTAAAAATGTATAAAATAAATAATATTGCAGTACTTTATGGTGGCAGCTCATCTGAAAGAGAAATATCTCTTGAAAGTGGAAATAGAGTACATAAGTCAATTTTAGAATTAGGGTATGAGTCATGCCTTATTGATTTTAATGATTTAGAAAGTCTAAATAAATTAATTAACTATGATTATGTATTTATTGCACTTCATGGTTTTGAGGGAGAGGGAGGCAAACTTCAAGATAACTTAGATAAATTAAATATAAGATACTCAGGCTCCGGCCCAGATGCTTGTAGCAATACCTGGAACAAAAAATTAACAAAAGAAATTTTGTATAAAAATCATATTAGAACACCTAAATGGCTGGACGTTTCTTTTGGTAAGCAAATTGTTAAAAATGGCCTTGATGCATCTTCATTTGATAAATTCAGACCCTTTGATTATTTGTTCCTAAAACCACAAGAAGATGGTTCAAGCATTGATATTTTTAAAATAAGTGACAATGAAAGTCTTGAAGATGCCTATCAAAAATGTATCAAGCCTGAGAGAGATTTCTTATTTGAAGAGTACATAAGTGGAAGAGAAATAACTGTAACTATAATTAATAAAAAATGCTTGCCTCCTATTGAAATAATAACTAATAACGACTTTTATGATTACGATGCAAAATACATCTCTGACGATACTCTTCATAAAGAAGCAGAGTTAAGTGAAATAGAACTAAAAGAGATAGAAACAATTTCATTAAATGCTTTTGAAGCACTTGATTGCAAAGGCTGGGGTAGAGTAGATTTGCTTCAAGACGAGAGGGGTAACTTTTATGTTATTGAAATAAATACTGTTCCTGGAATGACAGCACATAGCAATGTCCCAAAATCTGCCAGCCTACTAGGTTTCTCATATAATGATGTAGTTCAAGAAATTATAAATGCATCACTATAAAAAAATATTTTTACCATTAATTCTATTTTTTTCAATCTTTTCATATGCACAATATGAAATAAAAGTTAATTTTGAATCAGGACTTGAATTCAAATCGCAGTCAGATTTAATAAATAAAATTTATAACTCAGGTTCTAGAAACGAGATTGAAAAACTAATCAAAGAGGAGGACTGGATTGAGGAATATACTTTAATTTTTAGGCCTTTCCAAAAAAAAATAATTATAAATATTAGAAATAAAAAACCATTATTTGTATTAAACGAAAAGCACTTTTATGACATCAATTTAAATAAGTTTAAATATGATACATCGAGCAAAGATTTAATTTTTGTTTATGGCCCAATTAATAACCTTGAAGACATTATTACAATTATAAATGTTGTTCCAACAAGATTTAATATCAAAAAAATTAATTACAATCACGTTTCTGGATGGGAGGTGGCATCCAGAGAAACCACGATTCGATTTGGAAAGAACTTATCAGATATTAAATTTAAAAATTTTAAAGATACATTAAATTATTTGTTAGAGATTGGAAGAATACCTAGTATTATAGATATAAGATATAAAGACGGAGTTGCGATAAATTATGGCAGTAAATAAAAATTCTAATATGATCGTTGGTTTGGATATAGGCACTTCAAAAGTTGTATGTATTGTTGGTAAATACAATGTTGAAAATAAATTAGAAATTGTTGCTCTAGGGGCTTATCCATCAAGTGGCCTTAAAAAAGGGGTGGTTGTAAATATAGATGCTACAACGGACGCAATAAGCAAAGCTGTTGAACAGGCGCAATCAATGATAGAAGACAAGATAAGATCTGTTTTTGTTGGTATTGCAGGAAACCACATAAAGAGTTTGAATTCTCAGGGTGCTGTGGGAATAAAGGATAAAGAAGTAACCCCATTTGATATTGATAGAGTAATAGATTCTGCGCAGGCAGTTTCTATTCCATCTGATCAAAGGGTTCTGCATGTATTACCTCAAGAATTTGTTATAGATGGTCAAGAGGTTAGTTTAGATCCATTGGGGATGTCAGGTGTTAGATTGGAAGCTAAAGTCCATTTGGTTACTTGTGCAAACAGCGCAATAAAAAATATAGAAAAATGTATTAAGAATTGTAATTTAGGAGTTGATGGTTTTGTTCTTGAACAGCTCGCTAGCTCACACTCCATACTTTCTGATGATGAAAAAGATCTTGGCGTATGCTTAGTTGATATTGGAGGTGGAACAACAGATATTGCAATTTTTAACTCAGGATCAATTGTATTTACAGGAGTGATACCAATTGCTGGCGATCAAGTAACTAGTGATATTGCTCAAGCGTTAAGAACACCAACTCCTCAAGCTGAGGATATTAAACAAAAGCATGGCTGTGCTGTAACTGAATTTACAAAAGATGACGAAACAATCGAAGTGCTTGGTGTTGGTGGAAGACCGCCAAGAGAGCTTTCAAGAAGTTCACTCGCAGATATAATACAACCAAGATATTCCGAACTATTTGACTTAATTAAAGCTGAGATAACAAGAAATGGTTTTGAAGATAAAATTTCTGCTGGAATTGTGTTTACTGGTGGTACATCAAAAATGGAAGGAGTTGTTGAGCTTGCAGAATCTATTTTTCAAACATCTGTAAGATTGGGCATACCATCAAAATTTCAAGGCATGGAGACGATACTGCAGAATCCAATATACTCTACCTCTATTGGACTTATTGAGCATGGATATAAACAGCTAAACAATGAAATGCTTGCAGAGCAAAATCAAGGCTTCTTTTCTAAGCTGCTCAAGATAGTTAGAAGCGAATATTGATATTCAATATTAATTGAATTAGAATGCTTTTTCCTTGGTTTTTACATAAAGTAAAAATCTTAAACCACAAGGTAAAACATGAACAAATACGAATCAGTAATAATATTAAATCCAAACCTTTCAAGTAAAGCTGACTCTTTTCTTAAAGATTTTGAAACATTACTATCATCTAACTCTTTCAAGATTCTGAAAACTGAAGACGTTGGTCGAAGACAGTTAGCTTACTCAATTAATAATCATAATAAAGGCCATTATCTACTTTTTAACTTAGAAGGAGACCCCTCTAAGTTAATAGATATAGAGAACAAGATTAAATACAACGAATCCATAATTAGGCATTTATTTATAAATGTTAAGAAACATTATGGAGAGGATTCTCAGCTACTAGTTGAATCTAAGACCAAGAGAAAAGATACTGAAGTAGAAGATGATTCTCCTAAGATTGAACAATCAAAAGTTAGCAAGATTCCTGAAAAAAATGTTGATAAAGAAGAAATTGATAGTGAAATCAAAGATGAGAAAAAAACTGAAAATAATTCAGATGAGGTGAAAGATGAGTAAGTACAACCTACCTAAAAATTTTGATTACAAGGACGTAAATATCTTAAAACAGTTTTTAACTGAAACCGGCAAGATTATTCCTGCAAGAGTAACAGGCGTGACAGCATCAAATCAAAGAAAATTAACAAAATATATCAAGATAGCTAGGTTTTTAGCTTTGATTCCATATACTGACATGCACAAATAATTATGAAGATAATACTTTTAGATAAAATACAAAGACTTGGTGAAATAGGCGATATTGTAGAAGTTAATTCAGGCTATGCCCGAAATTTCTTAATACCTCAAAAAAAAGCGGCTTTTGCAAGTGTGTCTAACATTGCAGAAGTTGAATCAAAGAAAGATGAGTTAGCTGCTATGTCTGAAGATGTTCTAACGCAAGCAAAAGCTAGAGCTCAGAGTATTGAAGGTTCGGAATGTGAAATTTTTGTTCCTGTCACTGAAGAAGGTGCTTTATATGGCTCTGTAGGTACTAGAGAGATTTCTGAAGCATTCACAAATAATGACGTAGCAATAGATAAAAGTGAAGTTCAGCTTCCAGAGGGCCCTATAAAAGAAACTGGTGATCATAATATTGTAATAAGCGTTCATCCAGAAGTTAGCGTAGAAGTTTTAGTAAAAGTATCTCCAGAGTAGTTGTATATTTTGAAATATGATGTAAAAATCATATTCCAATGTCAGACATAACTATCAATCAAAACGAGCAAGCACGAGAGGCAGAAAGAGCAGTCCTTGGAGGGTTAATGCTCGAAACGCAAAGGTTTGATACTGTAATTCAAGTAATAAAAGAAAATGACTTTGATGGAAAAGATCATCAAATTATTTTTCAATCCATGTCAGAGCTTATCGAAGAAAATAAGCCACTAGATCCACTGACTGTTTCAGAAAAGCTTGATAATAAGAATTCTCTTAATAAAGTTGGCGGTAAAGAGTATTTAATTGAACTTGCAACTTCGACACCTTCAGCGGCAAATCTAGAGGCATATGCAGAGATAATAAGACAAAGATCAATTACAAGAAAGTTGATGAAAGCCAACACTGATATTTCAGAGTTGATCTCTAACCCTCAAGGCCAAGATGGTGCTTCATTATTAGATAAAGCTGAAAGTATGATCTTTGCTTTAAACGATGAAGCTAGTCAAAATGATCAAAGCTTACAATCTATGAAAGAGCTTATTCCTTCAACAATGGATAGGCTGCATGAACTGTCTAATAAATCAGGTGGATTAATTGGATCATCAACAGGATTTAAAGATTTAGATACTAAACTGCAAGGAGTTCAAAATGGAGATCTAATTGTAGTCGCTGGTAGGCCTAGTATGGGTAAAACATCCTTGGCCATGAATATAGCGGAAAATGTGTTATTAGATGAGGATTCTAAAGGAGCTGTTTTAATTTTTAGTTTAGAAATGCCCGGCGAGTCATTAACTACAAGAATGCTTTCTGGAATATGTAAACTTGATCAACAAAATGTAAGATCGGGAATGTTGAAAGATGATGAATTAAGATTGTTACTGCAGCAAAGTGAAAAATTAAAAAATTTACCATTGTGGATAGATGATAGTTCTATTCTTTCACCAATGGAGCTTAGAGCAAAAGCAAGAAGACTTGCCAGAACAGAGGAAAATGGACTTTCCTTAATAGTTGTAGATTATTTACAGCTCATGCAACTTCCTTTATCAACTGAAAATAGGGTAAATCAAATTTCAGAAATATCTAGATCATTAAAATCATTAGCAAAAGAATTAAATGTTCCAGTTATAGCACTTTCTCAGCTTAACAGAGCTGTCGAGCAGAGGCCTAATAAAAGACCAATAATGGCAGACTTAAGGGATTCAGGTGCAATTGAGCAAGATGCAGATGTAATATTATTTATCTATAGAGATGAAGTTTATAATGAAGATTCTGATCAAGGTAATAAAGCTGAAATCATTATCGGAAAACAAAGAAATGGACCAATAGGGACTGTAAATCTTACTTTCTTGAAAGAGTTTACTCGTTTTGAAAACTTTTCTACTGACAGTTTCTATGAATCTTTTGAATGACGACTCTAAACTCTGAACTATTAATAGAACCTGAAATGTTTAGAAGCAACATTTCTTATATTAAAAATCGTATAAATCCTTCCTCTAAATTTATGTCAGTCATAAAATCCGATGCATATGGCCATCATCTAGAAAGTATTGTTAAAGATGTTGATGATTTATCAGACGGATATGGAGTTGTAAGAACTGATGAGGCATTGAAAATAAGGCTATTATCTAAAAAGAAAATTCTTTTGATGCAAGGAATATACAACGACAAAGACTACAAATTAGCTAGAGAAAATAATTTTGATATTGTTGTCCATAATTCGGACCAATTTAATTTAATAAAAAAACACAATAATTATGAAAATCTGTGGTTCAAAGTAAATACTGGCATGAACAGACTTGGATTCGATATAGATGAATTTATGGATATCTATAATAAATATCTAACTAGTACAAAATTTACATTAATGACACATTTAGCATCATCAAATGATCCTGAGGCAGAATCTAATGCAAAGCAATTCTCATTGTTTGAGAATCTTCACAAAAGACTGCATGCAGATGTATGTCTTAGCATTGCTAATACCGGATGTATCATGAACTTTCCTGAAAAATCTTATGACTGGGTCAGATGTGGTATCGGTATATATGGAGGCTATCTTAATGATCCAAATATAAAAACTGCTATGACCCTAAGATCACCTATTGTTAACTTAAGATCAATTTCGAAAGGTGAAGGTGTTGGTTATGATGGGAGAGCAATCGCTGATAAAAATATGAAAATTGCTTCTGTTTATCTAGGCTACGCTGATGGCCTTCCAGTAGGCATTAAAGATGGTACAAAGGTCTTGATTAATGGCAGTGAAGCTCAAATATTTGGCAAGGTAAGCATGGATCTTACTACAATAGATGTTACAAATTTAAAAGAATGTAATGTTGGAGATTGGTGTGAGTTCTTTTCACCCAGTTTACCAATTTCAAATATAGCTAAGTCAAATGACTTGATATCCTATTATTTGATGACAAGCATCAAGTCACGAGTAAAAAAGATATATAAAAATATTAATTAATCTGCTATTCTGTTTACCCATCATGAATGAATTTAATGATGGCAAATACTAAGTATATTTTTATTACTGGCGGTGTAGTTTCCTCCCTCGGAAAAGGCATAGCAGCAGCTTCCATAGGAGCTCTTTTAGAATCTAGAGGACTTTCCGTATCATTGATTAAAGTTGATCCGTATATCAATGTTGATCCAGGCACCATGAGTCCATTTCAACACGGAGAAGTTTTTGTTACAGAGGATGGCACAGAAACAGATTTAGATTTAGGACACTACGAAAGATTTGTAAGGTTCAAAGCATCAAAAAAGAATAATTTTACGGCTGGAAAAGTATATGAAACTGTAATTCGAAATGAAAGAAAAGGCAGCTATCTTGGTGGAACTGTTCAAGTAATTCCTCATATCACAAATGAAATTAAGAAAAGAATTAAAGAAGGAGGTCAAGGTAAGGATATTGCTATAGTTGAGGTAGGTGGCACAGTTGGAGATATTGAAAGTCAGCCTTTTGTTGAAGCGCTTAGACAAATGGCACTCGAACTACCTAATTCATCATGGGCGTTTGTTCACTTAACACTTGTTCCATATATAAATGCTTCTGGAGAACTAAAAACAAAACCCACACAACATTCAGTAAAAGAACTCAGATCACTCGGAATAGGACCTGACGTTCTTATCTGCAGATCTGAACAAGAATTACCAAATGAAGAAAAAGACAAAATCGCATTATTTTGCTCAGTTCAAAATAACAATGTAATTTCCATGCATGATGTTGATACCGTTTATTCAATACCAATTTTATTAAACAAACAAAAGGTTGATGAAATAATATTAAAAAAATTAAATGTAAAAACAAAAAAACCTAATTTAAATGATTGGAAAAGGGTTGTTAAAGCAAAGCTTCATCCAGTAAAAGAAGTAAATGTATCATTTGTGGGCAAATACACTGAGCTAAAAGATTCATATAAATCTATTAACGAAGCCCTAGAACATGCTGGAATTCAGAATAAAGCTAAAGTAAATATTAATTTTGTAGAAGCTGAAGAAATCACACCCAAAAATGTTAAAAAAATCTTAAAAAATTCTGATGCTGTTTTAGTACCTGGTGGATTTGGAGAAAGAGGTATTGAAGGGATGATAACTGCATGCAAGCACGCAAGAGAGAATGATATTCCGTATCTAGGAATTTGTTTGGGCATGCAAGTTGCAATTATTGAGTATGCAAGAAATATTCTTAAATTAAAATCTGCAAATAGCACTGAGTTTAATTTAGAAACCAAATTTCCTGTAATTGGTTTAATTACTGAATGGAGTGATATATCTGGTAAACAAGAAAAAAGAAACATTAATTCAGATTTAGGAGGCACGATGAGGCTCGGTGGTCAGGTGTGCAAACTCAAGAGAGGCTCTAATTCATTTAAAATGTATAAAAATATTAAAATCGTTGAAAGACATCGTCATAGATATGAAGTTAATCCGAAATATAAGGACAAAATGATCAAAATGGGACTTGATGTTGTTGGAACATCAATTGATGGTAAGCTAGTAGAAATGATTGAGATTCCAAAGCACAAATGGTTTTTAGCATGTCAATTCCATCCAGAATTTACATCAAATCCAAGAGACGGACACCCAATATTCAATAGTTACATTAAGAGCACACTTAAGAAAAAATAAAATAATGAAATTAAGAAACTTTACTATTGGTAATTCAGAAAACATGACCTTAATGGGAGGAATGAATGTTTTAGAATCAAGAGATTTGGCATTGCAAGTTGCTGAAAGTTTTAAACAAGCAACAGATGATTTAAAAATCAATTATATTTTTAAAGCTTCCTTTGATAAGGCTAACCGAAGCTCAATGAATTCATTTAGAGGCCCTGGTATGGAAGAGGGTCTTAAAATACTGCAAGAAGTTTCAAATGAATTTGATGTTCCAGTCATCACAGATATTCACGAACCCTCACAGGCAGAGCCTGTTAGCGAAGTTTGTGAAGTTATTCAAATTCCTGCATTTTTGGCGAGGCAAACTGATTTAGTGCAATCCGCTGCAAAAACTAAATCAATAATTCAATTTAAAAAACCACAATTCTTATCAGCTCCAGAAATGTCAAATATTGTCGAGAAATGCTCTGCTGCTGGCAATCCAAATATAACATTATGTGAAAGAGGTAACTCTTTTGGATATAACAATTTAGTGGTTGATACTCTTAATTTTCAAATTCTTAAAAAACTTTTAAAGCCTGTTGTTTTTGATGTTACACACTCTCTTCAGCTTCCCGGAGGTCTGGGAAGTGCAACTGGTGGCAGAAGAGAGTATGTTTTAAGTCTAGCTAAAGCAGGTATATCTCAGTCTATTGCTGGGCTTTTTCTTGAAGCTCATCCAGATCCAGAACAGGCTAAATGTGATGGCCCATGCGCGTTACCGCTTGGAATGCTCAAAGACTTTTTAACTCAAGTAAAGGACTTAGATGATTTTGTTAAAGAGCAAGATAATTTAGATATTAAATAAATAATGGCAAAAATAATTGGAACTAAAGCAATTCAAGTTTTTGATTCAAGAGGTGTTCCTACTGTGTCATGCAAGGTATTTTTAGATAATGGAAGCTATGGTATTGCAATGGTTCCAAGCGGTGCATCAACTGGCTCAAAAGAAGCTTTGGAATTAAGAGATGAAGCAAATAAATATCACGGTAAAGGCGTTCAGGATGCTGTTCAAAATATAAATGATATCTTAGGACCTCTAATTATTGATATAGATCCAAACAATCAAGAAGAAATAGATAAAATTTTAATTAGTTCAGATGGAACCTCAGATAAATCAAAGTATGGTGCAAATGCTATTTTGGCTATTTCTTTAGCAGTATCTCATTCAGCATCTATTGCTAATAAAATATCTCTTCATGATCACTTTTATAATCTATATGAAAATATTGTTGGTGAAAATCAAGTTCAAAGTATACCAATGCCAATGCTTAATATTCTTAATGGCGGCGAACACGCTAACAACAACATAGATATTCAAGAATTTATGATTATTCCAAGTGGAGCTAAAAACTTCAATCAAGCAATGCAGTGGTCAACAGAAATATATGTAAATTTAAAAAAAATTATTGAAGACTCTGGATTGTCCTCATCAGTAGGTGATGAAGGTGGATTTGCTCCAGATCTTAAAAATAATGAAGAAGCAATAAAAATAATCATTGATTCAATTATTAAATCAGGTTTAGAACCTGGAGAAGATATAAACATAGCTTTAGATTGTGCTGCTAGCGAATTTTTTGATGGAAATAGCTATACCTTAAAAGGGGAAAATAAAAAATTATCTTCATCTGAATTTGTAGATTATTTAGATAAGCTGGTTGAAAAGTATCCGATAACATCAATCGAAGATGGTATGGATGAGAATGATCACAATGGTTGGAAATTACTAACAAAAAAAATTGGAAAAAAATGCCAGCTTGTAGGCGATGATTTATTTGTTACTAACAAGGACATACTTGAAGGTGGTATTAAAGAGGGCATAGCTAATGCAATCCTAATAAAATTTAATCAGGTTGGATCAATAACTGAAACAATAAAAACTATAGAATGTGCAAATAAACATGGATACAAATCTATAATTTCGCATAGATCTGGAGAAACAGAAGATACAACAATAGCTGATCTAGCAATTGGCTTGGGTGTTGGTCAAATTAAAACAGGGGCTCCCTGCAGATCTGATAGAGTTGCCAAATATAATAGATTGCTTTGGATAGAAGAAGAAAATAGCCATATTCTTCTTAAATGAAAAAATTATACATATTAATAATTTTGGTTTTGGCTTTGATAGTAGTTATGTTATCAAGAAGTATTTTTTTTGGTGAGAAGAATTTTGATATTAAAAATCAATTAAAAGCTGAAAATGAAATACAGTTGAAAAGAAATCTTGAACTTAAAGAAAAAAATAAAATCTTAGAATTTGAAATAAGTAATGCCCAGAATTCTAATGACCATGTTGAAAATTTTGCTAGAGAAAACTTAAACCTTACATATCCTGATGAAGAATTTATAATCTTTGATGAGGAAGATAAAGTAAAAGATGAAAAAAGATAGTTTACTGGCAATAATTGCAGGAGCAGGAACTGGTTCAAGATTTGGATCTGAAATTCCTAAGCAATATTTAATGCTCAATGGCAAATCTGTCATTGAGAAAGCTGTTGAGCCTTTTTTATGCTCTGAATATGTGAAAAAAATAATTGTTTTAATATCAGAAAACGATTCTTTTATTAACAAACAAAGCTTTTATAGTTCAAATAAGATCAAATTTTTAAAAGGCGGAGAAATGAGATCTGATTCTATTATGAATGCAATAAAATCAGTAGGATTAGATGAATATGAATATGTTATTACCCACGATGCAGCTAGACCTAATATTAATGAGAAAGATATAGAAGTTCTTTATTCAGATATTATTGTTAACAATACATTTTGTTCGTATTTCTATACTCCTGTTTATGATTCAATTAAGAAAGTTGGTAAAAAAGATAAAACAAAAGATAAAAATGAATACATTTTGGTCCAAACCCCACAAATTTCAAAATTAAAAGAATTAACAAATGCTATGAATAAATGTACTGAGAGTAATATAGATATTCCAGATGAATCATTTACTATTGAGCATATAGGACTAAAAAGCTCAAGAGTCCTTGGAAGGAGAACCAATATTAAGATTACTGAAAAGCATGACTTTGATCTTCTCAACAAATTTATTACAAGGGGTGGTATTGGTTTTGATCTTCATAAATATCAGGAAGGCTCAGGAATCATTCTAGGTGGATACATGTTGGAATGCGATCTTCAAATCATCGCTCACTCAGATGGAGATGTTTTATTGCACTCCATAGCAGATTCAATCCTAGGAGCTTCAGGCCAAGGTGATATAGGAAAATATTTTTCAGATCAGGATCCTAAAAATGAAGGTATTGATAGTAAAGAGATTATCGAATTTTGTCTTGAAACCATCAAGAATAAAGATCTTGAGATTCATAATATTGACGCTACTTTGATATGTGAGGAACCTAAAATAAATCCCCATAGAGATTCAATACTAAAAAGCCTTTCAAAAATATTAAAAATTCCAGTTGATAGCATAGGCCTTAAGGCAACAACTTCAGAACAAATAAGTATTATTGGTAAAAATAAAGCTATTGCTGTTCAAAGCTTTGTAAATCTTAGAGAAGTATCATGAAAATATTACTAACAAATGATGACGGATATGAAGCTCAAAATATTCAAAAGTTATATGAAAAGTTATCTGAAGATAATGAGGTATGGATAATAGCCCCAAAACATAATTGTAGTGGAATGAGTGCAGCAATATCCTACCTAAAAGAAATTGATGTAGAAAAAATATCAGACAGGATATATGCGGTTGATGGAACTCCTGCTGATTGCACCTATCTTGGTTTATTAAGTATTGTTGATTTTGAATTTGATATTGTGATTTCTGGAATTAATCATGGTGCAAATATCGGCAATGATGTACTTTATTCAGGTACCGTTGGAGCAGCTGTTGGCGGAAGAAATTTAAAATATCCTCCAATTGCAATTTCTGTAGCGTCATATGATGCAAAAGACATAAATTTTATAGCAGCTAAATCTGTTGAATTAATTAATACAATTATTAAAAATCATATCGAATATCATGGAATGGTAATTAATATTAACTTTCCAGATATTAATGAAAGTGAGTTTAAAGGAATAAAAGGAACTGCAATTTCAAAAAGAGGTGTTCCTGCTAGACCTATACCTGTAGATAATAAGGATAAATTAAGATTTCGTTATAATTACTCTGGGGAGCCACTTGGTGAAAGCTATGCAACAGATGCTGAAGAAGTAAAAGAGGGCTTTGTATCAGTATCAGCCCTTGATTATTCATTAAATTCTAAAAATTTTATTGATAATTTATCAAAAATATTCAATGAATAATTCAGGCTTCACTTTTAGAAGAGTTAGAGAAGAGATGATAGAAAAGCTTCTCGATCTAGGCATAAAAGATTTCAGGGTACTCGATGCAATTTCTCAAGTACCTAGACATATATTTGTTGACGAAGCCCTAAGATCAAGAGCTTATGAAAACAGATCACTTACAATTGGTTATCAGCAAACAATATCGCAGCCATATATAGTTGCAAAGATGACAGAACTTTTAATCTCTCATACTAAATCAAGAGGAAAAATTTTCGATCGTGTTTTAGAACTTGGTTCTGGTTGTGGATATCAATCAGCTGTTTTATCTTTTTTTTGTGAACATGTAGATGCAATAGAAAGAATAAAACCATTAGTCCAAAAATCTCGTGAAAATTTATCAAATTTAAAAATTAATAATGTTAAATTTAAACACGGAGATGGTTTTGTAGATTGGAGCAAATCTGCAAAATACGATGGAATTTTATGTGCAGCTGCGCCGAGATCCTATCCTGATGATTTGGTATCAATTCTAAAGACAGATGCTAAATTAGTTATTCCAGTTGGGGGAAGTAAGCAAGTTTTAAAAACTATAAAAAAAATAAACAAGGAAGAAGTTGAAGAAAGCACTTACGATGATGTTTCGTTTGTTCCTATGTTGGCAGGAATATCAGAAGATGGTAATGATGCATGAATGAAAGAATTCGATATTTTATAGCAGGTATATTTATAGGACTGTCTGAATTATTACCTGGAATATCAGGTGCAACAGTTGCGCTAATGTTTGGCGTTTATGAAAAATTATTAGATTTTTTAAGAAAATTTAAAAATTTTAATTTAATTTTACCTCTTTTAATTGGCATGATTTTAAGTGTATTTGCATTTTCCTCTTTAATTGATTTTATTTATGAAACTTATCCAAAGAACTTCAATATTGTTATTGCGATACTGATGATTGGATACGGTATGTTTTTAATAATAAATACATACATCAATGAAGATATTGATAGAGGTAAGAGTTTTTATATTAATTTATTTGTAGCAATCATCATTGGATTATATTTAACAAGTTTTCATTTGCATTCAAACGAAGAGCCCAATCTTCTTTTATTGATATTATTTGGTTTTATTGCGTGTTCTTTTTTACTTTTTCCAGGAATCTCTGGAAGTGCGTTTTTACTATCTGTGGGAGTCTACCCCTTAATTATTGGAAGTATCTCAAACTTAAATCTTAATGTGTTGTTTCCTTTTGGAATTGGCATGGCGTTAGCAATATTTTTAATGCCTAGATTAATCAATAAAGCTTATAAAAAATTTGGTAAATCAATATTGGTATTCTTTGGTGGATTAATTTTTACTGCAGGAATTAATAATTTTTTATAAAAACTTTTTTTTATTTTTAATATCTTTATATTTCTCAGCTTCTGGTAAAGGCTCTTTTGCTTCTGTAATATTTTCATACACCTCAGAAAGCTTAAGATTTATTTCTATAAATTCAATCTGATCAGAGGGTAATTCATCATCTGCATAAATTGCTTCAATAGGGCATTCTGGTTCGCATAAGCCACAATCAATACATTCATCTGGATCAATTACTAAGAATTCAGGCCCCTCATAAAAACAATCAACTGGACACACTTCAACACAATCAGTGTATTTACATTTAATGCATGATTCTGTTACTACGTATGTCATAATTAGTTGAGAAGTTTGAATTTTAGCTTACTAAATTTTAAATTTACATAAAAGTATTTAAAAAAATCAAAATATGATTTATACTGTATAAATATACAGTAAATTAAGGAGTTAATTATGGCTAAATCAAAAGATACTTCCCCGAAGTCATTAAAAGATACTATCAGTGATATCGATAATCATTTTGGTAAGGGAACAGTAATGAGAATGGGGGATAGAGAAAATCTAGATATCCCATCAATATCGACTGGTTCTCTAGGATTAGATATTGCACTAGGCATAGGTGGTATTCCCAAAGGTAGAGTAACTGAGATATATGGTCCAGAATCATCTGGTAAGACTACTTTAACACTTCAAATTATTGCACAGTGTCAAAAAGAGGGGGGAACATGTGCGTTTATAGATGCAGAGCATGCTCTAGATCCCCAATATGCCGAGAAGCTCGGTGTAAATGTTGACGAGCTTCTTTTATCTCAACCTGATACTGGAGAACAAGCTCTTGAAGTTGCTGATATGCTTGTTAAGTCTAAAAGCGTCGATTTGGTTATCATAGATTCAGTAGCTGCATTAGTTCCAAGAGCAGAAATTGAAGGAGAGATGGGAGATCATCACGTAGGTTTGCAAGCGCGATTAATGTCTCAAGCACTCAGAAAAATAACAGGTAATATTCAAAGATCTGGAGCTACGGTTGTTTTCATTAACCAAATTAGGATGAAAATTGGTGTAATGTTTGGGAGTCCAGAGACTACTACCGGTGGAAATGCCCTTAAGTTTTATTCATCAGTAAGACTAGATATAAGAAGAATTGGTGCAGTTAAAGAGGGCGATGAAGTAATTGGAAATGAAACTAGAGTTAAAGTTGTTAAAAATAAAGTTTCACCTCCATTCAAACAGGCTGAGTTTCAAATTATGTATGGATTAGGAATTAACCAAGAAGGTGAAATGTTAGATTATGGAAATAAACTTGGATTAGTTGAAAAATCTGGCGCATTTTATAAATTAGATGGCGAAACCATTGGACAAGGTAAAACAAAAGCCAGTTTATTTTTAAAGGAAA
The DNA here is from genome assembly GCA_902557965.1 of uncultured SAR86 cluster bacterium. Lineage (GTDB taxonomy): Bacteria > Pseudomonadota > Gammaproteobacteria > Magnimaribacterales > D2472 > SAR86A. The sequence continues at coordinate 22,819 of CACECK010000004.1, read as the reverse complement.
ATGCTAAAGTTAAAAATAAACTTGTTAAAGAAATTCGTTCTTCTTATATAACATCTAAATCAAAATAATTTTTTTTGATACAATAATCCCTATTAATTTATTTTAGTAGGGATTTTTTTATGGCAGAGAAAGCGTATATTGTTGAAGCAGTCAGAACTGCTGGTGGTAAGAGGGATGGTAGACTTAGTTTATGGCATCCTGCAGACTTGGGAGCTAAAGTTTTAGATGAGCTTGTTACGAGATTGGATATGGATCCTGCTCTTGTAGATGATGTTGTTTTTGGTTGCGTAGATCAAGTTGGAGCCCAATCAGGAAATATCGCTAGAAATGCAGTTTTATCTTCATCATTTCCAGAATCAGTTCCAGGTACTTCTGTAGATAGGCAATGTGGGTCTTCTCAACAAGCTATTCATTTCGCAATACAGGCTGTTATGTCTGGAACACAAGATATTGTTATTGGTGGGGGTGTCGAGGTGATGTCAATGGTGCCTATAGGCGCTGCCGTAACTGATGGATACAATGCAGGACACGGTCTTCCGTTTGATTCTGACGGAATGAAGGAGAGATATCCCGGAGTTTTCTTCTCACAATTTACTGGAGCAGAGCTTGTAGCTGATAAATGGAAACTGTCTCGAGAAGATTTAGACAATTTTGCTTTAGAAAGTCATCAAAAAGCTTCACATGCTACTGAATCAAAATATTTTGATAGAGAAATTTTACCTGTAGAAGGAAAAAATGCTGAAGGTTTAAATGATTTAGTCATGGCAGATGAAGGAATTAGATTCGATGCAAGTTTAGATAAGTTAGCAGGATTAAAGCCTGTAACTGAAGGTGGTGTAATTACTGCAGGTAATGCAAGTCAAATCACAGACGGAGCTGCTGCTGTAATGGTTTGTAATGATGCGGGCTTAAAGAAAATTAAAGCAAGTCCTCGGGCTGAAATAGTATCAATTTCTGTAGTCGGAGATGATCCAGTATTTATGTTAACTGGGCCAATACCTGCTTCATTTAAAGCTCTTGAGAGTGCTAATTTGTCAATTGAAGATATGGATTTATATGAAGTTAATGAAGCTTTTGCACCTGTTCCTCTTGCTTGGGCAGCTGATTTAAAAGCAGATAGATCAAAACTTAATGTTAATGGTGGTGCGATGGCTCTCGGACATCCTCTTGGAGCAACTGGCGCAAAGCTTATGACTTCGTTGTTACACGAAATGGAAAGAAGAGAATCCACATATGGATTACAAGCTATTTGTGAAGGCGGTGGAACAGCAAATGCAACAATAATCAAAAGAATATAATTTATTAATTTTGAAAAATTTTTTCATTTTTATTGCATTACTTACGATACTAAATATAGAAAGTGAAGAAAAATTACTTAAATGTGATGGTTTCTACAGAAGTCCTGAATTAAATCAAATAATTGGTGGCGGACAAGATGCTGCTGATTTTGTGATTTCAAGTTCATCAATCAAATCTTCTGTTTTATTTAAGTTTAATGAGCAAAAAACAGTAGCCTCAATAAAGTTACCGCCTTTAATGCAACCTTATTCTAGAAAAAAAAGAGTAATAAATACCTTTATTACAATAGATAATTTATCCATTGATGAAAATATTATCTATGGATCTTTCAACTATCCAAAAAAAGCTATCAAAGGTAAAGTTAAGCTAGACAGAATCTTAGGAAATATAGTCTATAGTCATTACAATGATGAATTTAGGGGTGATTGCGATATATTAATTAAATCTAATAGAAAGTTCTAACTTACAATCTGAACTTATTTGAAGAAATCTAATATTTCTTTTAAATCTGAAATTGGGTTAGTTGATTTTTCACCGTTTCTTCCAACAAGCTCTACTTCTTTATTTTCTAGATATTTATTTCCAATAATAATATTTAAAGGTATTCCTATTAGCTCTGAGTCTTTCATTTTTGCTCCATAGCCACCTTTTCTATCATCAAGAAGAACTTCGTATCCCATGCTTTTTAGCTCCTCATATAAGTTAATCGAAGCAGATGAAATTTTTTCATCTTTTTCAAATCCTATCGAAATAATATTTATATCAAATGGAGCAATGCTATGAGGCCAAATAATTCCCTTTTCATCAAAATTTTGTTCTATCGCGGCTGCAACCAATCTTGATACACCTATACCATAACAACCCATATACAAAGTAGAGGCCTTACCCTCAGAATTTAAAACATTAGCTTTCATAGACTCTGCGTAAAGCCTGCCAAGCTTAAAAATGTGACCAACTTCAATCCCTTTTTTGATTTGTATTGTTCCCTTTCCATCTGGTGATGGCTTTCCTTCGAGTGAATTAATATTTTCACCATCTTTTAAAAGGAGCTCAGAATTAATAGCAAATTCAGAGGAATCACTTACAGCAATAGTATCCTCTCCATTTTCGGCTAATACATGAAATTCTTCTGAACTATCCCCACCAATTGCTCCTGAGTCAGCTGCGGAAATCTTATATTCAAGACCAATTCTGTCTAAGATCTTTTTATACGCTTCTCTCATAATTAGATATGTCTCTTGCAGAGACTCTTCATCAATATTGAAACTATAAGAATCTTTCATCAAAAACTCTCTTCCTCGCATAATTCCATATCTTGGTCTTACTTCATCTCTAAATTTAGTCTGAATTTGGTATATATTTAAAGGTAGCTCTTTATAACTTTTTACATTGTCTCTAACTATGTCTGTTATTACTTCTTCATGTGTTGGCCCAAGGCAAAAATCTCTTTCATGTCTGTCTTTAATTCTTAATAATTCTGGACCCATTTTTTCCCACCTTTTTGTTTCATTCCATAATTCTTTTGGTTGAACCATAGGCATAAATACTTCCTGAGCACCAGAAGCATCCATTTCTTCTCGAACGATATTCTCTATTTTTTTAAGAACTTTAAAACCCAAAGGTAACCAGGTATATATGCCAGAAGCTACTTTGCGAATCATTCCTGCTCTTAGCATAAGTTTATGACTGATAACTTCAGCTTCTTGAGGAGCATCTTTTAAAGTAGGTATTAGTAGCTTTGAAAATAACATAGTTTATAATTTTATCTTTTTTTGAGGACTTATGCCCATTTATGATTACAAATGTTCCGATTGTGAACATGAAATTGAAGTAATACAAAAAATAAGTGATAAACCTAAGACGATTTGTCCTAAATGCAATGCAAAAAGTCTTAAGAAGCTTATTTCTGCTCCTTCTTTTAGACTTAAAGGTGGTGGTTGGTATGAAACTGACTTTAAAACAGGCAAAAAGAAGAATATATCGACAAATGAATCCTCAAATGACAATAAATCACCAAAAACTTCTAAAACAAACTCCAAGAAAGTCTCCAAACAAGATAAAATTAAAGATTAAATAGGGAATAATCATGAAATCTCATTATTGCGGTGAAATTACATCTTCAAATCTAAAAGAAGAAATAACAATTTGTGGCTGGATTCATAGAAGAAGAGACCATGGAGGCGTAATTTTTCTAGATGTAAGAGATATTAAAGGTATATGCCAGGCTGTTGTAAATCCTGATAATGAAAAATCTTTCAAATTAGCTGAGTCTATAAGAAATGAATATGTTGTTCAGATCAAAGGTAGTGTAAGAAATAGGCTAGAAGGAACAATTAATAAGAATATGCACACAGGTGAAATTGAAATTGAAGTTATAGACCTGGTTATTCTTAGCAAAGCAAGCACTCCGGTTTTTCCAATAGATGAATATCAAGAAGTTAATGAGGATGTAAGATTAAAAAACAGGGTGCTTGATCTTAGAAGACCTGAAATGAATGAGAGAATCATAACTAGATCAAAGATTACTTCATTAATTAGAAATTATTTAGATAAAAATGATTTCCACGAAATTGAGACACCTATATTAACCAAGGCAACTCCAGAGGGAGCTAGAGACTACATTTTACCTAGCAGAGTCCAGCCAGGCAGTTTTTATGCTTTGCCTCAGTCACCTCAACTCTTTAAACAGCTTTTAATGATAGGTGGTTTAGATAAATACTATCAGATAGCAAGATGTTTTAGAGATGAGGATTTAAGAGCTGATAGACAACCAGAATTTACTCAAATTGATATCGAGGCTTCTTTTATAAATCAGGATGAGATCATGGCTGTAAGTGAAAAAATGATCAAAGATATCATTGAAGAATTTTGTGATGATGAACTTGATAAATTTGAAGTAATTAATTGGCATGATGCTATGCGTGACTATGGATGTGATAAGCCTGATTTGAGAATACCACTTAATTTAGTTGATATATCTGAGGTGGTTAAAGATGAAGAATTCAAAGTTTTCTCAGAACCTGCTTCAAAAAAAGGATCAAGGGTAGTGGCCTTAAAAGTTCCCAAAGGTAATTCTTTATCTCGAGGACAAATTGATGATTATACTAAGTTCGTTTCAAAGCTTGGAGCCAAAGGTTTAGCATATATCAAGATTAATGATGTAAATGATTTAGAAAGTGGTATTCAATCACCAATTTTAAAATTCTTACAACCTGAAACAGTTTCAAACATAATTCAGTCTTTAGGTGTTGAAACAGATGATCTTATTTTCTTTGGAGCTGGCAATGAGTCAGTTGTGAACTTATCTATGAGTAGCCTTATTAAAAAACTTGGAGAAGATCTTGATTTATATATAAAGAAATGGGCGCCTTGTTGGGTGGTTGATTTTCCAATGTTTGAAACAAACAAAGAGGGTGATTTAACTCCGCTTCATCATCCTTTTACTCTTCCAAAATGCTCAACTAAAGAATTAGAAGGAAATCCTATAGATGCAATTGCACATGCGTACGATGTTGTTTTAAATGGATACGAAATTGGCGGAGGCTCTCTAAGAATATATGACAATGCAATGCAAAAAACTATTTTTAACATTCTTAATATTACTAAAGAAGATGCTGAAAATAAATTTGGATTCTTATTAAAAGCTCTTTCATCAGGATGTCCGCCTCATGGAGGCATTGCTTTTGGGCTTGATAGGATAGTAATGTTAGTAACAGACACATCAAATATTAGAGATGTAATTGCATTTCCAAAAACTCAAAGTGCTGCATGTCTTTTGACTGATGCACCAAGTAAAGTTGAAAAAGAGCAACTTGAAGAACTTAAAATTATAAGCACCCACAAGGAATAATAAATTATGGCAGGTCACTCCAAATGGGCAAACATTAAGCATAGAAAAGCTAGACAAGATGCTTCAAGAGGAAAGGTTTGGACTAAAGTTATTCGAGAAATTACTGTTGCTGCAAAAGGCGGCCCAGATCCTAACGACAATCCGAGATTAAGGCTTGCTCTTGAAAAAGCTAACTCTGCAAATATGCCTAAAGATACTATTAAGCGTGCGATTGAGAAGGGCTCGGGTACTGGAGAAACCGGAGCTTTAGAAGAAATTATTTTTGAAGGTTATGGTCCTGGTGGAGTTGCTATTCTTGTTGAAACTATGACTGATAATAGAAATAGAACAGTTTCAGATGTACGACATGCTTTTTCAAAATTTGGTGGCAATCTTGGTACTGATGGTTCAGTTGCATATCTTTTTAAAAAACTTGGAGTAATACATTTGAACAAAGATTTTGCAGAGGATGAACTTGTAGAGCTTGTTATAGAAATTGGAGCAGAGGACTTTACTGAAGAAGATGATTTTTTTGAAATAACAACAGGAGCTAATGAGTTCAACCAAATTGTTGATATATTAAAAGAAAAAAATATTGAATATATAAATGCTGAGATGAGCTTGAGAGCCGAGACCTTGATAAACCTAGATCAAGAAATGTCTGAGAAAGTTCTCAATATTATGGAATTTATGGATGATCTAGATGATGTGCAAGAGGTTCATACAAATGCGGAACTAGCAGAAAATTTTGAGGTAGAAAATTAATTTTGTCTATTAATTCAAGAAATAAAGGAGCTGCTTTTGAAAGACAAATAGCTAATGCATTGATAGAAGATCTTAGTCTTAAAAATCCTGTTAAAAGAATACTTGAACAAACAAGAACAAAGGAATTACCTGATTTGATGCTTGGTACTTGGTGTATAGAATGTAAAGCATATGGTAGCGGAGCTGAGCCAAGACCAGATTGGTGGGATCAGGTAATTGCATCATCTTCTGGTTCAAACTTGAAGCCAGCTTTAGTATACAAATTTAATAATAGACCTATAAAAGTTCGAGTCCTTGCAAATACAATAAATAAAGACATCAAAAACAACTTGGTAACGGTTGATTTATTATGGCCTGACTTTATTCAAATTATCCTTGAGCTATTTCAGGAGGATATAGAACTTCATGAACAAAGCTATCAAGTGTAATACATTAAATCTTAAAATTTATGTTGAAGATACCGATTTTCAAGGCGTTGTTTATCATGCAAATTACATAAAATTCTTTGAGAGAGCTAGATCTGAGTTCTTAGCTATAAATAATATCTCACAAGATATGCTAAGAAAAAATAATCTTGCTTTTGTTATTAAAAACATAAATATCAAATACCTTGCAGCTGCCGAACTAGGAGATGAAATAGAAGTTAATTCCATTGTTCAGAAAAAATCAGATGCAAGAATGATTTTTAATCAAAAAATATTAAATTCAAAAACGGGAATAGAATATGTTGATGGTGATGTGGAAGTTTGTTTTATAAATTTGTTAACAAAAAAACCACAAAAATTTCCAGATGATTTATTATTAATTTTTAAGTAGGTTATTTTTATGGATGAAATATCGGTTTTAAATCTTTTTCTTGAAGCTGGCTTAGTAGTAAAAACTGTAATGATGCTTTTGTTCGTAGCATCGATACTTTCTTGGATAATTATCGTTGAAAGATATCGGTTCTTCAAAAAAATAAGATCAACAAATGATTTATTTTTAAAAAATTTTTGGATAGAAAAGGATTTAGATAATCTTATGAAAGATGTATCTAAATCTGAAAATATTTATGGTGCTATGAATCTTTTTAAAAGTTCATATATGGAATTTAAAAATTTAAGTTCTCAAATAGATATAAATGAGTCTGATTTGGAGAGCATTAATAGATTGATGAGAGTTTCTATAGCTTCAGATGAAGAAGAAATGAATAAACATATGTCTTTTCTAGCCAATGTTGGTTCTGTTAGTCCTTACGTTGGTCTGTTGGGAACTGTTTGGGGGATAATGACTTCTTTTCAAGGTTTATCTGATGCAACTCAAGCAACAATTAATGCAGTTGCTCCAGGAATTTCTGAAGCATTAGTTGCAACTGGAATGGGGTTGTTTGCAGCCATACCTGCAGTGATAGCCTTCAATAAATTTACATCCGAAGCTGAATCAATTAGTCAAAATACTATGATCTTCGCTGAAGAGTTAGCCAGTATTTTTTATAAGCAATCAACTAAAAAATGATTTATAGGCTTGGAAATAAAAAAAAATTAAAAGCAGAAATAAATGTAGTGCCATATATTGATGTAATGCTGGTATTGCTAATAATTTTTATGGTTTTATCACCATTATTAATACAAGGCATTGAAGTAAATCTTCCAAAAACTGACACAACAAAAATGACTGTGCAGAGTGAACCTCTTGTTATCTCAATTAATTCAAGTGGCGAATATTTTATCAATGTAGGAGATGAGTCTCTCACTATTAATCTAGATGAACTTAAGAGAAAATCTCAAGTCATTTTTGAAGCAAATCCAGAAATTGAAGTTGTTTTTCAAAGCGATAAAGATGCTTCATTTGATTTTGTTGCCAAGGCAATGGCTTCGGTACAAAGCGTTGGAATTACCAAAATAGGGATTGTAACAACAGGATATGGAAACTAATTCTAAATACTTAGAAGCATCTTTTATTTCTTTTTTCATTCATGCGATTATTATTTTGTCGATGCTTGGAGTTTTTTATAAAGAAAGCACTGAAAGATCAATCATTAGCAAACCAATAAATGTAAATCTTATATTTGAGCAGTTAGCAGTTGCTCCAAAAGAGTCAGTTTCTAAATCAGAAAATAAGATCCAAACGAGCAAATTAAATGATGAACTATCAACAGAAACAATTAAAAATGAAATCTCTTTTGATGAGCTAGCAAATACATTAAACATAAAAGACCTAATTGATGAGGATAGCGAAATACTAAATCAATCTGATCAGAACAAGATTGATTTTTTTAGCTCATTAATAATTTCTAACATTCAGAAAGCATGGAGAAAACCCATCAACATTCAAGGCGGATTGATATGCGATATGAGGCTAACCATAAATAAAAATGGGAGAATTGTAAAAATAAATTTAATAAGGAGCAGTGGAAATATAAGATTTGATAATTCTGCATTAAAAGCAGTAGAGAGAGTTGAGACTTTTAATTTTTTTGATAGGATTCCTCCAAACCTTTATCAATCTGACTTCAAAAATATTTTGGTAAAATTTAATCCATCATGAAGAAAATATTTTTATTATTAATTTTTTCGAATTCTATCTTTTCTGAACTTATTTTAGAGATAACAGAAGGCACGGAAGATCCATATCGAGTTGCAATTCTTCCATTTAAGGGAGACAAAAAATTATCCTCAGAACTTGAAAATATTATTATTAATAACCTTAAAAGATCAGGTGAGTTTTATGTTTTTCAAGCTTCGGATTTGTTGTCGACACCTGATAAGGAAGAAAATATTGTATTTAATGATTTTAAAATATTAAATGTGGATTACTTAGTTATGGGAAACATAACAAATGGTGATGTGGTTTACGAGATTTATGATATTGGAAAAAGATCTAAAGTAAGATCATCTACTGTATTCGGCATACCTAATAAGAATAGACAACTTGCTCACTACATAAGCGATGGAATTTACGAAGAAATAACCGGCATTCCTGGAATTTCTTCAACGAAGATCCTGTATGTTACTCAAGAAAATAAATATAGACTTATGGTTGCAGATGCAGATGGTGAAAATGAACAAATTCTTCTAGAAAGCAAAGAACCAATCATTTCTCCATCGTGGTCTCCTGATTCAAGACAAGTTGCTTACGTGTCATTTGAGACAGGTATGGCTAAGGTATTTATTCAAAATATTGCAACTGGTGAAAGGAGTGTAGCAATAGAGAATAGCAGTCAAATAAGTTCACCTGCATGGTCACCAGATGGTAAATTTTTATCATTAACGCTTTTTCAGGATGGAAATGCTGAAATTTATATTCTTAATCTTCGCAACAAAAATTTAACCAGACTAACAAATCACTATTCGATTGATACCGAATCATCTTGGTCACCTAAAGGCTCCAAAATAATGTTTACTTCAGGTAGATCAGGCTCACCACAATTATATGAATTGGATTTAAAAAAATTTAATTCAAAACCCAAAAGAATATCTTTTGATGGAAACTATAATGCTAAAGGTTCATACCTGCCTGACAATGAAGGTATTGTTTTTGTTCATAGATCTAATACAAACTTCCAAATTGCAATGAAGTATTTTGATGAGAATTTTGTTAGAACATTGACAGAGGCCAAGATGGATGAATCACCTAGCATTTCACCTAATGGAAATGTTATAGTTTATGCAATTAAGGATGACGGAATGGGGCTACTAGCTGGCGTAACTTTGAGTGGTGCAAAATTTAGACTTCCAGCAACCAAAGGCTCAGTTAGAGAACCTTCTTGGTCAGGATATTTAAGATAATTAGATGGAGTATTTATGATCTTTTCAAAATTTAACATTAGTTTTTTATTTATTATTATTTTTCTGTCATCATGTTCAAGCATGAATGTAACCGAAGAAACTGTATACTCCGGTGACGTTAAAACAGTGCAAGCTTCATCAACTGATAATGAAGATATTTCTTATGATAGCCAAGCAATTTTTGCTAATGCCACTGTATACTTTGATTTTGATAAAACAAATCTTACTTCTAAATCTCTTCAAACTCTAAAAAGTGTTGTTGATGCTTTAAATGATAACTCTAAACTAAATATTGTTCTTTCAGGTCATGCAGATGAAAGAGGCACGCGTGAATATAATTTGGCTCTTGGCCAGAGAAGAGCAGATACTGTTAGCCAGTATTTAATTCTTAATGGTGTAGAAAGTAACCGAATCATAACCAAGAGTTATGGCGAGGAAAGACCAATAGCAAATGGGCAGGATGAAGCAAGTTATGCTAAAAATAGAAGAGTACAAATAAATTAATTAATGCTTCAAAAAATTTCTTTTTTACTATCTTTGTTTGTGATTAGCCAATTAAGCTTTAATGTTGTTGCTAACGAAAATCAAGAAGCTAAAACAGATATATTATTTCTTAAAATTCAGGAACTTGAATCTGAAATAGCTGATCTTAGAAACAAGATAGAATCACAGAATTATTTAATTGAAAAGTTGATTAATGAATCAATGTCTGAAAATCAAGAACCTGCAGACAATATAGAAAATCTTGCTTTAAATTCAGATATAAGATTTAAAGGTATTGAAGACCCAAAAAGCAAAGATCAGATATACAGCGCAGCAACCGATGCGCTCGAGGAACAAAATTTTGATAAAGCTTTTAATCTTTTTAATTATTTTGTAGAAAGTTTCGATGATGATGACAAGACTCCACTTGCCTATTTTTGGTTAGGTGAAATATCTTTGATAAATAATAATTTAAATCAATCAGAAGATTACTTTATGGAGCTAATAAGTTCATACCCAAATCATTACAGAATTCCTTTAGCACATAAAAAAATTGGAGATATTTATTTAAAAAATGATGATAAAAATGCTGCGAAAAGTAAGTATAATTTTGTAGTTAGAGAATACCCAAACAATACCGCATCATCCTTGGCCTTGCAGTTATTGAAAAATATGGAATAATCTCCATCTTTTATTATGTTCCATCGTGGGTCGCTAGCTCAGCTGGTAGAGCAGTTGGCTTTTAACCAATTGGTCACAGGTTCGAATCCTGTGCGACCCACCACTTTATAAGGCATAATATTTTGAATGAATCTTAAAATATTAAATAAATCTTTACATGATATAAAAGGCTCATTTTCACCAGAATCTCTTTTAGGTTCTTTTCTTTTTTTTCTAGTTCTTTCCTCATGGTATGTTCTTAGGCCTGTAAGGAATGAAATGGCTGTAGCAAATGTAGATGATCTTCCATATCTTCTCGCAGCAGGAGCTATAGCAATGTTAGTAATAAATCCAATTTATTCTGCTATTGTTTCAAAAACAAATTTAAGAAATATAGTCTTTTACTGTTATTCATTTTTAATTCTTAATTTAATTGCATTTTTATCCATATGGAAATTTTCTGATATTGGAGATTCTTTATGGATTGGACGTGTTTTCTATGTTTGGTGCAATGTATATTCATTTTTTGTAGTTTCTATATTTTGGGTAGTAATTATTAATATTTTTAGAAATTCTAAAACTAGAAGCTTCTATGGAGTCATTATGGCTGGTGGCTCATTAGGAGCCATTTTTGGATCTCAGATCTCAAAGAGATTTTCAAATTCATTCGATGAGTTTGGTTTAGAATTTTTTACATTGTCTGCAGCTATTCTTTTATTTTTAGCAATGATATTAGCTATGAACATTACCAAATCAAGCATAGCTAAAAAGGTGGTAGATGATAAAAGTATAGGTGGAGGCAGCTTGGACTCTATAAAAAATTCACTTAAAGAATCTGAAATAAGAAATATTGCTTCTTATGTTTGGATTTGGACATGCTTAATGACAATCCAATGGATTACAGCAATAAATATAATTGATGATTGGTCATCTGATTCTCAACAAAGAATCTCATTTTTTGCAACATTAGAACAAATTGTTTCTCCACTAACTCTAATAATTCAATTATTTTTTACTAATTTCTTAATAAAGAAGATAGGCATTAAAAATATAATGCCTGCGTACGGAATTATATTTCTTGTAGCATATCTGATATATGGACTTGCTCCATCTATAACTGCAGTAGCTTTTGTTACAGTTCTTTGCAGGGTATTTGAATATGGTTTAAATAAACCGTCTAGAGAAATGATTTATTCAGTATTTAATAAAAATAATAGATATAAGTCATCAGTGTTAATAGATACATTTGTCACAAGATTTGGTGATCTAACTGGAAGCGCATTAATTAAATTAGCTGGAGTAACTTCAATTGCTACTAACGCCTTGCCATTAATGGCACTTCCAATCGCTGGATATTTATCTTATTTGGGTATAAAAATATCTAATAAAGATAAAATTAAAGACCTCTAGAATCCTGTAAATATTTTTTTATCTCAATAATCTTTGTCATTATTCTATCTGATACTTGAAAATTATTTTGAGTAAGTTGAAGAGCAAATTCAAGCTGGTTTAGAGCCATTTCGTTTTGCCCTAAAAGAAGATAATACTCTGCACGACTTTGATGGTAGCCTATTATGTTTTGGCTTGTTTTCTGAATCTCGGAAAGAAGTAGCCATAACTCCGGATCATCATTCTTTCTCAATAGTTGGTCTCTTATTATTTCTTCAGATTCAAAATATTTTTTCATAAGAAGTAATATTTTTGACTTTGATATAGATAGTGGATAATTTTTTGGTGATATTTCTAAGAATTTATTAGCAAGTAAAAGAGCCTCCTTGTAATTACCAAAATGAGTTAAAAAATCAACTTTAGTGGTGTTAATCACAAGATTTTTAGGATATTTGTTTATCAAATCATCTAACAACTTTAGACCATCTGCGTAATTATTATTATTTTTATAAGCCAAAGCTAGACCATAAATATTAGCATCATTAGGGGTTTCTAAAACTTTTGATTTATACAATCTTAGGGCATTAGCTGGAATAGTTTCATAATATATTTCAAGCCTAGCTCGCATAAGTGAAAACTCTAGCGAATCTTTCTTTGTACCTTCTTCTGGTATATTTTCAGCAGCATTAAAAGCATCGCTTATTCTTGAAGAAGAAAGCGGATGAGTTAAAAGAAATTCTGGAGGTAAGTCACCTGATAACCTCCTAAGATTATTCATATTCTCAAACATTTCACCCATTGATTTTGGGTTGTAACCAGCATTAACTAGATTTATGAAGCCAACCCTGTCAGCTTCTTTTTCAAATAAACGACTATATCTTAGGTTTTGCTGTTGCAATATTGCAGGTCCAACCGCTATGGCATTTGGATTATTACTTATTAGAGCTATTGCAATGGAAGAAACCATAACAAGAGCAGATGCAAGATTACTATCTTTTGATTTAAGAACATTTCTAGCAAAATGTCTTTGGCTTAAATGGGCTAATTCATGAGCCAGGACTGAAGAAAATTGACCTTCGTTATCTGCATGAAGAAATAATCCGCCATTTACACCAATAATACCTCCAGGAGCAGCAAACGCATTTAGTGAACTATCGTCAATTAACAATATATTGAAATATCTATCAGATACTTGGCTATATTCTGATAAACGATATATTAGATGCTCTGTATACTCAAAAAGAAGTGGGTCAGATATAAGAGGTGCTTGAGAATATATTTGCTTCAGAAACATTTCACCAATAGCTTTTTCTTGTCCAGCAGATACAGCACCAGAAACTCTATCTCCTAACTCAGGTAATTTAATTTCTTGAGCCAAAGAATTTAATGATAGCAAAAGGCCAAACAAACAAATATTAGTATTTTGAAAGATCGGTTTCATTTAAATTTTATTAACATAAGTTTATCTCATTTTAGATCGAGCTATTACTCTAAAGTTCAATTTTTGGTGCATTCTTCTATATAATAGGAAATTATGCTTGAACATATAAATAATTTATTTAAAAAAGTCTTTAATAATGAGGAAACGGTAGTATTTTCTATCATCATTGTTATTTCTCTAGTTACCTTAAATTATTTTGCAGCTATATTAACTCCATTCATTATCAGCATAATTGTTGCTTATTTATTAGTTGGCCTCCAAAAAAAGATCGAGACTTACAATGTCTCTGAATCGATAGCATTAATTCTATCATTTGCAGTATTTATAATTGTTGGAGCTGCCATGTTTATTTGGTTGATACCATTAATATATGTTCAACTTCAAACTTTTGTGTTGGATCTACCCAGACTATTTAATGAATTTTTAAATTTTGTATCTGATATGCCTGCAACCTTTCCTGATCTTGTATCAGCAGATCAAATATCAGTATTTTTTCAAGCAGTTTCATCAGAGTTATCTTCAATTACTCAAAATCTTGTGAAATCCTCTATATCAGGAATCCAAAGTACTATAACTGTTTTGCTTTATATAATTCTATTTCCAATTCTCGTATTTTTCTTTCTATTTGACAGGAAAAATATTATTAACGGAGTTATTAATATCGTTCCAGGTAAAAGAGAGATGCTTTCCAAGGTATGGAAAGAAATGGATGTTCAGCTGAGCAACTATGTACGAGGTAAAGTACTAGAAATTTTAATAGTAGGCTTTGCAGCTGCAATATTATTTTCTGTATTTGGACTTAAATATACAGCCTTGTTATCAGTTCTAGTAGGATTATCTGTTTTAATTCCATATGTTGGAGCTTTCACTGTTACCATACCTATAGTAATTATTGGACTACTTCAATTTGGAATAGGTCCTCAGTTTTATCTTTTAGTAGGACTCTATTTTTTACTTCAAGCTTTAGATGGCAATGTATTAGTGCCAATTATCTTTTCTGAAGCGGTTAAATTGCATCCTGTAGTTATTATCCTTGCGGTTTTTGTTTTTGGAAGTATGTTTGGTTTTTGGGGAGTATTCTTCTCAATACCATTAGCAACATTTATAAAGGCTGTTTGGAATTCATGGCCAGGAACATCTTCACTAAATGAAGGTTAAAACACTATTATTTTTAATAATTTTTCAAACTTCTTATATTATGAGCTCTGATAATTTTGGAATAGCTGTTCATGGCGGAGCTGGCGTAATGAAAAATTTATCTGAAGAGCAAAAACAGAAAATTGAAAACAAAATTTCTGATACCTTAATTAAAGCATATACAATTCTTGAAAAAGGGGGTTCAAGCATTGATGCTGTTGAATTTGCTGTAGCAGAGTTAGAAGACTCACCTCTTTTTAATGCTGGAAAGGGCTCTGTTTATAATTCAAATGGAGTTCAAGAAATGGATGCATCAATTATGAGTGGTAAAGACAGAATGGCAGGGGCAGTGGCGTCTATACAAAGAATAAAAAACCCAATCAAATTAGCAAGGAAAGTTGCCGAATCAACTGAGCATGTGATGCTCGTTGGAGAAGGCGCTGAAATATTTGCAAAAAATATTGGTGAAACAATAGTTGATCAAGATTACTTTTACTCTGAAAAAAATCTCAAAAGACTGAAAAAAGCTAAGGCTAAAAAAAATGCAGGAATTCAATCAGCTACTCAGGACAAAATCGGTACGGTTGGGGCTGTAGCATTAGATATAAATGGAAATATTTCTGCAGCAACATCCACAGGTGGTATGACAAATAAGATGCCAGGAAGAGTTGGCGACTCTCCAATAATTGGATCAGGAACTTGGGCTCAAAATGGTGTTTGTGGTGTTTCTTCAACAGGGCATGGCGAGTATTTTATAAAATATCAGGTTGCTCGCGAAGTGTGTGCAAGAATTGAGTATCTTGACAAAAACATTAGCACCTCATCAAAAGAAATCCTTAATGAGCTTAAAAATATTGATGCAGAGGGAGGCTTAATAGCTATAGATAGTGAAGCTAATATTGCAATGCCTTTTAATACTGATGGAATGATAAGAGGCAGTATTACAAGCAAAAGTATTTTAAATGTCGCTATATATTAAAGACCCTTTACTGTTTCAAGAACTTCATCTACGTGACCTTTTACTTTCACAGATCTCCATTCTTTGATTACTTTTCCATTTGTGTCAATTAAAAAAGTTGATCTATCCACACCCATATATTGTTTCCCGTACATTGATTTCATTTTCATTACATCAAATGATTTACACATTTTTTCATCTGGATCCGATAAAAGTTCAAAAGGAAATTCTTGTTTTTGTTTAAAATTTTCATGAGATTTTATGCTATCCCTTGATACACCAATAATTTCAGTATTTAACTTTTTAAATAACTTATAGTTATCCCTAAAATCCTGACCTTCAGTGGTGCAGCCTGGAGTGCTATCCTTTGGGTAAAAATATATAACAGTATTTTGTCCTAATAAATCAGTGTTACAAATCTTTTTATTGCTTGTGCATTCACCTTCAAATTTAGGACATTTCTTTCTTTCTAGATTTTTAGTCATAACAGTTCCTTAAAATAATTTTATTAAAATAGTGTATAGTCATATTTTTTACTTTTATTAAAAATGATTCAAGAGTTAAATGGAAGTTTTGTTGCTTTAGTGACTCCAATGGAGTCTGATGGAGCTATAGATTATGCTTCATTAGATAGTCTTATTGACTGGCATATCGACCAAGGCACAAATGGAATTGTTTCTGTAGGTACTACTGGCGAGTCTGCTACTGTTAGCTTAAGTGAACACATAGATCTAATCCAACACACAGTTAAACATGTTAATAAAAGAGTTCCTGTTATTGCTGGAACTGGAGCTAATTCAACACTTGAAGCAATAGAGTTAACAAAAGAAGCTGAAAAAATAGGTGCAGACTTTGCATTAATAGTTACACCATACTATAACAAGCCATCTCAAAATGGCCTCATTCAGCATTATACAAAAATTGCAGATTGCTCAAATATTCCACAAATCCTATACAATGTGCCGTCTAGAACCTCTTGCGATTTAATTCCACAAACAGTGAATGTACTCTCCGAGCATAAAAATATAATTGGTATAAAGGAAGCTGTTAATGATAAAAAAAGGATTAATGATTTGATAAAAATCTCTCTTGATAACCAAGATTTTAAAATTTTATCTGGAGATGACCCTTCATTTTATGAATTCTTAAAATGTGGCGGTCATGGTGTCATCTCTGTGGCTGCAAATGTGATACCAGAATCAATTTCAAAAATCTGTAGCTACACTTCAAATGGAGATGAGGCCGGAGCAAAAATACTTAATGATAGATATATTAATTTATACGAGATGCTATTTTTTGAATCAAACCCAATTCCTGTAAAATGGATGCTAAATAAAATGGGCTTTATTAAGAATTCATTAAGATTGCCATTGATTGAATTAGACAAAAAATACCATGAAAGTATTTCCGCTGAAATGTTAAAATTAGGATTAATATGATTAGATATTCTGCTTTTATTTTGTCCATTTTTATAATAAATGGATGTTCAATTTTTGGTGCTTCAGAAAAATTATTTCCTGAAAAAAAATATGATTTTCTTGAAGAAAAGATTGAAGATGATATTTCATTACCAGGATCTTTAGATGATCTAAAGACTGAGAACCATTATCCAGTAATTGATATAGAGGATGTTGGTGATCAATTAGAAGTACCCAAACCAAGACAAATTTTTGCATCTTCAGGTAATAGCTCAGTCCAGTTGCGACGGTTAGGAGAACTAATGTGGATTTACATAGAAACTCTTCCGTCAACATCTTGGCCAATCTCAAAAAATTACTGGGATACTTCTATATATCAAGTCACAAAAGCTGATCCAAACACCGGAGAAATTGATATTGATTATGATCAGGATTCAAAACTACAAATGCGGGTCGAGCATGGTATTAAAGAAGCATCGACAGAAATATTTTTATATCAAATAAATAAATCTGATGGAACTATTATTAGCAATCCTGAATTATTGCAATCAGAAATGTCTAATATTGTTGAATATTTTGCTGAATCAATTAGTAGTTTTTCAGGAACTTCTTTAGCTGCTCAAAATCTTAATGAAATGAAAAAAGCCAGTATCTTTAGTGAAGATGGTAGGACAGTAATTGCATTAGATTTAAATTTTGACAGGGCTTGGTCTTCTGTGAGCAAGGCTCTTGTCGAGGCAAATATTGTTACTAATGATCGAGATAGAACTAAAGGTGTATTTTTTGTAAGTTATTCTGAAGAGGAGGATAGGGGTCTTTTTGGTCTTTTTGGAAGAAGAAGCGAAACAGTCAATCCTGAGGAAATTATTATTGGAGAGGAATCAGAATTTGAAATTACCATTACAGAAGAAAATGATAAAACATTTGTTCGAGCAATTTCAAAAGATGGTAATATTGAAAGCTCAGAACAACTTTTATCCAAAATTAATGAGTCTTTAAGCTAATGAATAAATTAAAAGAAATTACAAAAGGTAAAGCAAAATCAATGTTTACTACTGAAAATGAAGATCACCTCATAATGCACTTTAGTGATGATACATCTGCGTTTGATGGAAAGAAAAAAGAAGCCCTTTTAGGCAAAGGAGCAGTTAACAACCAATTTAATGCCTTTATCATGGAGCATCTTAAGAAAAATGGTGTTGAAAGCCATCTTATTGAGGTAATAGATAATACTGATTCGTTGGTTTATAAATTAGATATGTTCCCAATAGAATGCGTCATCAGAAATCGGGCTTCAGGTTCAATATGCAGGAGACTTGGTACTGAAGACGGCCTCATTTTTGAGAGTCCCTTATTTGAGTTTTTCTTAAAAGATGATGATCTAGGAGATCCTTTAATCAATGATGAGCATATAATTTCCTTCGATTGGGCAAATGATGAGCAAATACAAGAAATGAAAAAACAAACATATATGGTTAACGAAATTTTATCTAAATTATTTCTTGACTCTGGTCTTATACTTGTTGATTTTAAGGTTGAGTATGGTGTTTACAAAGATAAAATTCTGTTAGCAGATGAATTTACACCTGATGGTTGTAGATTATGGGATTCTCAAACCATGAAGAAAATGGATAAAGATAGGTTTAGGCAGGGTTTGGGTGATGTTGTTGAGTCATATCATCAAGTAGCTGATAGGCTGGGTATGAATATAGAAACTTGACTAAAATAGTCGGGTATTTATAATTCACACGTGAGATTAACTACAAAAAGCAGATATGCTGTTAGTGCACTTACTGAATTGAGCTTTTTACAGTCATCGGGACCTGTTTCTCTAAGTGATATATCTAATAATCAAAATATAGAGCTTACATATTTAGAGCAGATTTTTCGAAAGCTTCGACTAGCTGGAATCGTTAAGAGTATTAGAGGAAGAAATGGTGGATATTTATACGCCAAGAATCCTGCATCTATTTCTATAAAAGAAGTTATGTATGCGGTAGATGAAGTCCTCGATGCCACTAAATGTAATGGAACTTCAGCTTGCCATAATGGAAAAAAATGTAGTACTCACGACTTATGGCATGAACTCAACAATATAGTTGAGGATTATTTAGAAAAAATTACCATAAATAACCTTGTGGAATCATATGATAGCCCATATATTAAAGTTAAAGAGATAAACTAGATGAGCACACAATCTACAATTTATTTGGACTACGCATCAACCACACCAGTTGATCCTAGAGTAGCATCCAAAATGATGGAATTCTTAACTCCAGAAGGTGAGTTTGGAAATCCTGCGTCCAGATCTCACAGATTTGGATGGAAAGCTGATGAAGCTGTTGAGGAGGCAAGATCTCATGTTGCTAATCTTGTGAATTGCGATCCTCGTGAAATAGTTTGGACTTCTGGCGCTACAGAAGCGGATAACCTAGCCATTAAAGGTGTCGCTAGATTCTACAAAAATAAAGGAAATCATATAATAACTTCCAAAATTGAGCATAAGGCAGTACTAGATCCATGTCGACAGCTAGAGAGAGAGGGTTTTGAGGTAACATATCTAGACCCTGATGAGGGCGGTGTTATAAGCCCTGAATCTGTCAAGGAAGCCATCAAAGATACAACAATCTTAGTATCTATTATGCATATTAATAATGAGTTAGGCACTATTAATAATTTAGAAAAGATTGGTGAAATAGTAAGACAAAAAGGTGCTTTCTTTCATGTTGATGCAGCACAGAGCACGGGGAAGATAAATATAGATCTATCAAATTTGCCTGTTGATTTAATGTCATTTTCAGCTCATAAAACATATGGTCCTAAGGGTATTGGAGCCTTATACGTAAGACGTAAACCAAGAGTAAGACTAGAGGCGCTCATTCATGGTGGTGGCCATGAAAGAGGCATGCGCTCTGGAACACTTGCAACACACCAAATTGTAGGTATGGGAGAAGCTTTTAGAATCGCAAACGAAGAAATGCCTGCAGATCACAAAAAAGTAAATAAATTCCATCAAGATTTTTTAGAAAAGGTTAAAGAAATTGATCATGTATACATCAATGGTGATCTCGATAATAAAGTTCCTAATATTCTTAATGTAAGCTTTAATTTTGTTGAGGGCGAGTCTCTAATTATGGGTTTGAAGGATATCGCTGTATCTTCAGGCTCTGCGTGCACTTCTGCAAGCTTAGAGCCTTCATATGTATTAAGAGCATTAGGAAGAAAAGATGAATTAGCACATAGTTCAATTAGATTCTCATTTGGAAGATTTACCAGTAATGATGATGTTAAGAATACTTTAGATATTTTAGGAAACGTTGTGCATAGATTAAGAGAGCTTTCTCCATTATGGGAGATGCATCTTGACGGCATTGATTTGGATGAAGTTGAATGGAATATGCACTAGGAGATTAATATGGCATACAGTAAAAAAGTTGTTGAAAAATTTGAGAATACTTTAAACAATCCTGAGGCATTCAAGGTTGGAAGGTTTGATCCAAAAGAATCTAATATTGGGACTGGAATGGTTGGGGCACCAGCATGTGGTGATGTTATGAAATTGCAAATCAAATGTGAGCCTAAAGGAAACACCCATGTTATCAAAGATGTTAAATTTAAGACGTACGGCTGTGGTTCTGCAATAGCTTCATCTAGCGAACTAGTTGAAATGTTAATAGGTAAAACACTCGAAGAAGCAAAAGCTATTAAAAATATTGAAATAGTTGAAGCTCTTGAGCTTCCACCAATAAAAATTCACTGTTCTGTTTTGGCCGAAGATTCAATAAGGCAAGCTATTGAGGATTACGAAGCTAAGCAATAAATAATGAGTACTTTCAATCCAGGTGAACTTAACTTCTCTGATAGTGCGCTAAGCCATTTCAAAGATATGCTTGAATCACGAGGAAAAGGAGCTGGTATAAAGCTAGGCGTAAAAGAAGCAGGCTGTTCTGGTTATGAATATACCTTCGATTTTGTTGATGATGCATTGGAGGATTATCAAAGCTTTGAAAAAG
Source organism: uncultured SAR86 cluster bacterium (assembly GCA_902557965.1). Lineage (GTDB taxonomy): Bacteria > Pseudomonadota > Gammaproteobacteria > Magnimaribacterales > D2472 > SAR86A. Next base: position 1,660 of record CACECK010000004.1, on the reverse strand, counting down.
AAAACCTTACTATATTTGTAGATACTAAAAGTTTGAATTTTCTAAAAGGTAGTCTTGTTGATTATGTTGATGATGGTCTTAATAAAGGAATTAAGTTTGTTAATCCAAATGCAAAAGCTGTCTGTGGATGTGGCGAAAGTTTTACCGTATAAAAATGGCAAAAATAAAGATATGGCCTCATGAGGAAATATGTCCTGATGGAGCTCAGATAGAATCGCTTCCAGAGGAAACCATCTGTGAAGCTGCTCTAAGAAATAATATTAAGATAGAACATGCTTGCGAAATGTCAGCAGCATGCACAACATGTCATTGTATTGTAAGAAAAGGATTCGAATCTTTAGAAGAAGCAAGTGATATAGAGGAGGATTTACTTGATAAGGCTTGGGGCTTAGAGCAAACATCAAGGTTAAGCTGCCAAGCAATTCCTCCGGATAATGAAGAAATAGAAATCGAATTACCTAAATATAATATTAATATGGTTTCTGAGGATCATTAATAATGAAGTTAGATTGGTTAGACGTTCTAGATATTGCAATAGAGCTTTATGAAGCACATCCAACAACTGACCCTCAATGGATTAGTTTTCCAGATTTGCATAAAAAAGTTTGTGAACTTGAAAACTTTATTGGAGATCCGGGTAAATCTAACGAGAAAATCCTAGAAGCAATACAATCACATTGGATTGAAGAATATCAGTAAGATTAATATATAATAGCAGCTAATTTTTTAAGGAATGCTTTATGGCTATAGAAAAAACATTATCAATAATTAAACCTGATGCTGTTGGTAAGAATGTAATTGGTAAAATTATCTCTAGATTTGAAGATAATCAATTGCATTTGGTTGCTGGAAAATTAATTCATCTATCAGATGATATGGCGTCTGGATTTTATGCAGAGCATGATGGCAAACCTTTTTTTGAAGATTTAAAAAAATTCATGACTTCTGGGCCAGTATTTGTTCAAGTTCTTGAGGGAGAAAATGCAGTTCAAAAAAATAGAGACCTTATGGGTAGTACTAATCCTCAAGAGGCAGCAGCTGGAACAATAAGAGCTGATTTTGCAAATAGTATAGATGCAAATGCTGTTCATGGGTCAGATTCTATAACAAGCGCAAAAAGGGAAATCGAATATTTTTTCAGTCCTGAAGAGATATTGATTAAGTAGCTTGCAAGTAAAACAAAATCTCTTGGGTTTCTCGCTTGAGTCCCTAGAGAAATACTTTGAAGAAATTAAAGAATCTAAATTCAGAGCAAAGCAAGTTTTTAAATGGGTCCATCAAAAGGGTATAACCGACTTCTCTTTGATGACAGACCTTAATAAAGATCTTAGAGAAAAACTTATAAAAACAGCTATTTTACAACCACCATTCATTGAGGACGAATTTATTTCTGATGAAGGAACTAAAAAAGTATTTAATCAAACTAATTTCAGGCTCAATGGTTGAAATGGTTATTATTCCTGAAGGAAAAAGAAGAACTTTATGCATCTCTTCCCAAGCAGGATGTGCTTTGCAGTGCACATTTTGTGCTACAGGAGCTCAAGGATTTGATCAGAATCTAGATAGTAGCGAAATTATTGGCCAATTATGGCTTGCAAATTTTATGAACAGGAACGAACAACCAATTACAAATGTTGTTTTTATGGGTATGGGAGAACCG
>CACECK010000003.1 GCA_902557965.1 uncultured SAR86 cluster bacterium | reverse complement strand
GATCGTTAGGAATAATTTGTCCACCAAAAAGTGCAGTTACAACATTTGCAGTTCCATAACTTGTACTTCCAACAGCACAACAAATTTCATCATACTCATCATAGTCAGCAGTTAACCTTATCGAAAGATCATCAGCTGGAACAAATAAAAGTTCCGCACGTATACCTAATCTATCTCTATTATTGACTGAATTTCCTGTTATCGGGTTATCAGAACTTCCATCTCTTTTATTAAAATTAGCACTAAAGCTGTATGCTGCCGTTTCATTAATAGGGCCTGTTGTATATATTTTGCCTATTTTAGAATTATATTTCCCAACACCAACTGACATCATTCCCGATTTATCAAAAGAAGGTTTTTTTGTAACAATATTTATAACACCTGCAGATGCATTTTTACCAAAAAGAGTACTTTGAGGACCTCTAAGAACTTCTACTCTTTCAAGCATAGGTAGATCAGCTATTTGAGATTGTGTCTTTGATCGATATACACCATCAACAAATAATGCAACTGATGGTTCTACACCAGGATTGTTAGATCCATTACCAAAACCTCTAATAAAAAAAGTAGCATTAGTGGAAGATTGATATTGTCTTGTATCTAATGATGGGATGACGGATTTAAGATCAAAAGTATCTATGATAGTTGCTTTTTCAATTTCATCAGATGTAACAACAGAAACAGCTACCGGAACTTCTTGTAATGTCTTTTCCGTTTTAGTTGCAGTAACTATAACTTCCTCAACAATATTATCTTGAGCGAATGTAATTGATGTAAAAATAAGAGCAATAGATAAATTGATATAAATACAGTTTTTCATAATGATTTCCTTAAAAAAAGAGATAATTATACATACATCTTTAGATAAATATTTATATGGATTGAAGAATATATATATATTTTTTAAATATATTTAAAGTTGTTATATTGGTTGAATTTCTCCACCTGAGTTGACCCATTCCTGAAATCCACCAATATTAAAAATATTTTTAAATCCTAAATCTAATAATGTTTTACCAGCTAATGCAGACCTGTATCCACCTGCACAATACACAAGTAGATTTGTATTATCATTGATATGAAATGGATTATCTGACGAATTTAAAACTAATTTAAATTCAAGCAATCCTCTTGGTATATGAATAGCATCTTTTATAATTCCTTGATTAAATACCTCAGACTCTTCCCTTACGTCAATAATAATAGAGTCTTCGTTATTTATTTTCTTAATTGCTTCTTCATATGAGATTCTTGGAATTAACTCATTCGCCTCATTTAATAAATCTTCTAAAGTTTTAGTTTGCATGCCTCTTACCTTCCAGTTTCTTTAGTTTATTAGATGTAGCTAAAAATACTCCAAATAAAATTGCTCCACAACCAACTATAATGCTAAATGTAATAACTTCATCTAAAAATATATTACCCCAAATTATTCCAAATACTGGTAAAAAATATGCAACAGTTGAAGTCTTAACAGCACCAATTTTTTCAATAAGCCTTACATAACCAAGAAAAGCTAAGCCTGTTGAAACACCACCCAGCCAAGCTACAGATAAAAATGCATCTGTTGATGGCATTTGAGATGGAAGATTAAAGAGTGTTACTGGCATCATGATAAAAGCACTAAAAATAATAGACCAACCTATGAGAACCAGTTTATTAATCTTTGCTGAATTCTTCTGAATAAAAACTGTAGAGAATGAATAACAAGCAGCTCCCATTAAACATAACACTGCAGAAATAAAAGATGTTGATGAAGATTCAGGATTAACTAAAATAATAACGCCAATAAAGCCTGATATTAATCCAATTAACTGTTTGAATGTAACATCTTCTTTTAACCAAAAATATGCAATTATCATTGTATTAAATGCTGTAGTAGCATTTAAGATTGCCAACATATTAGAATCTGAACCAAAACTAGCTAAAGAAAACATTGTAAATGGAATTGCATTATTAGTTATTGCTAACAACATAGAATGTTTCCATATTGGTTTTAATTGATCTAAATATTTTCTTCTTAAGAGTATTGGAATAAATATTGATGATGCAATTAATAACCTTGCCTGTACAAGTGCGATAGCTCCAAATTCTGGTGCTGCAATTTTTATAAATATAAAAGCGCTACCCCAAATAGCACCTAATAAAATTAACAAAAACCAGTAACGTATTTCCATGATCTAAAGTAAAAAAAAACCCCCAAACAAAATTTGGGGGTTTAACTAACTATTGTTTACTAACAATTTGTTAGCCGAAAACTAAGTAAAAGTCTCTGTCAAAAGACAAATCCTCCGTTTCCTATTGTTTTATAAATACTAATAAGACCACCTCCATGTTCAGGGTAGAAATAAAATATTTAGCAATCCCCTTAAAAAATTGCTAAATAAGACACCAACCTAAATTATATACCCTATGTAATCTAAATAAAGAGGTTTTTGTAGGTTTAAAATGAAAATTCTAGTTGAATTTTTGGTTCAACTAGTTTTATTTTAAAAGTGTTTTCATAACCTTTGTAATGATTTTCTTTCAAATAGCTTTCTAGTAAATTCATGTCACTATTAAAATACTTAAAGGCAATCATTGTCATGGTTGATTCTCTATCTACTGAAGAATCAAGTTCCCTTAGAATTGGGTCATTTTTTAAATATACTAAATTATTCATAAATCAATTATACTGTATAAATATACAGTATGCAATAATTTACTCTTCAGGATTTATTATTAGACGAGTGTCAGTAAGAGTTTTAAATACTACCCAGCCAATAGCGATAACAACACAAGCACCTAAAAAATCACCAACTGCAAATCTAAATACAACTAGTGCACTGATAGAATTGGAAGGATTCATTAATGAAAGAATCAAATTAACTAAAATTCCATTTAATAAGGCCGATACGATTACAACTAAAATTACAAATTTATAATTTTCAAAACTTACTTTTTTAAAGAATGAAAAAAAACCAGGTGTTGCTCTTGTCCATTTAATCAACTCTACTGCAGCTATAACTGAAAATAATGATGCCATAGCAGCAAAATTCCATCCTGGCAGATAATCAAGATGATGGATCATACTTGGGCCAGTAATTTCGGCTAGATAAAGGCCAGGAATTGAATAATATCTAAATGCACAAAACATTAATACTCTTGCTCCATGTGGAAGATAGCAAAGGCTGCCTATCCATTCATCACTATATGGTGCAAGACCAGCAACATCAAAATACTGTAAAAAATACCAAACAGAGTATAAAAACATTGATAAGACGTACACAGTAATTGTAACTTTTGTTAAGTGTGACATGTTTGCGTGATTGTAAATTAGTTAGCTAAAACTAAATTAAATTCTCTTTTATCTCCTTGTGATTGCTTTATTAATAACAAGTGTGCAGATTCAAATTTTTTAATTGTTTTATAAACCGTTGATCTAGAGAAACCAGAATTTTTAATGACATCCGTAATATTACATTCATCATAAGTACTAATATGCCATGCTATTATGTAATATATTTTTTTTTCAGTCTCGTTATATGGGATAAGATTAAGGTCCTTCTCGATATTCCATAGCATCTCTAAAATGCTTGTAAGATTTTTGGTGTACTTTGTGGTCATTAATAGATAATACATCATATAAACATATATCCAAACAAGTATAATGATTTAAATTTATGGAAGGTTGGCAGAGCGGTAATGCAGCACCTTGGAAAGGTGTCGTCGGCAACGGCGCGGGGGTTCGATTCCCTCACCTTCCGCCAATTATTGATTAAATTCTCTAAAATTCTTAAAGAGATTTAATTTTTTATTTCCCCTTACAGGATTAATGTCAATTCCTCCTCGTCTTTGAAATCTACCGCATATTTCCAAATGATTTGAATTAACTTTTTTTTCTAGTTTTAGATATATTTCATCAATACACTTTTCATGAAAACCACCATGTTCTTTGAAAGAAATTAAATACTTATTAAGCCAGTCAACCTCAATAGTCTTATCTGAAAAAATATATATATTTGCAAAATCTGGTTGTGAGGTCACAGGGCAAATAGATCTAAAACCATTAAATTTATATAGAGTATTTGGAGTAGTAAATTTTTGCTTGGCATTGTTTAATAATTTAAATGCAGGTTCATTGTAAAAACTATTAATAAGTTTCACATTAATAGGGTTTTTAATAACACTTTCTATATCTTTTTTTATTTTTATAATTAATTCTTTCTCTGTCTTGAAAGATTTTTTATAAAATTCATTAAGATATAGTTTCATTGATTTAGATTCAACTATGATGTTTGATTCGTATGGAATTTGAATTTCTAACACCTTAAGTTTTGGAATTTTATTTTTATCTAAATACATGAAATCGTAAACATTCCATATATCGATTCCATGTTTAATAGAATCTTTGTTCCTCATAATTGGATCGAGTAGATTTTTACCTTTTTTTTGAGGTTTATTTGTTTTACCTAAAACAGAAGTTTTCACTCTCGTATGCCAATCCCTTTATTAAGCAAATATAAAGAAGCTGCGGTTAGTAAAAAAATAAACAGTCCAATCATTGAAAGTGAAAAGGAAATTGATACATCGCTTATACCAAGCATACCCTCTCTAAATGTATTAACAACGTATAACATGGGATTAGCTAGTGAAACAGATCTCCAGATTTCTGGGAGTATATTTATTGAATAAAAAACTCCACCGAGATATATAAGAGGTGTTAAAACAAATGTAGGAATAACTGAAATATCATCAAAACTATCTGCAAAAATAGCATTAATAAAACCCATTAAAGCAAATAAAATAGCTGTCAGAAAAAGCACCAATATAGTTAATGGAAGATTTACAATGTTGAAATCTGGATAAAAGAAAAGGCTTACACCAAATACAATAATACCAACCATAACCCCCCTACAAACACCTCCCAGTATAAAACCTAATAATATAGTCCAGTTCGGCATTGGAGAGATAAGAAGTTCTTCAATAGATTTTTGAAATTTAACACCATAAAATGAAGAAACTACATTTGCGTATGAATTTGTAATGACTGACATCATTATCAATCCAGGGATCATAAACTGCACATAATCAAAGCCGTCCATAGATCCAATCCTAGGTCCTATTAAAGATCCAAAAATAACAAAATATAAAGACATAGTTACAGCTGGTGGAACAAGAGTCTGAATCCATATTCTCATAAAACGTCTTATCTCTTTCGACGTAAGAGTCCATAATGTTATTGCTATATTTATTTTTTTTGGTTTTTCCATTTTATTTCTTAATCATTTCAATAAATAACTCTTCTAATCTATTTGATTCATTCCTCATAGACTTTACTTTGATATTTAACTTGTTAAGTTCATCAAAAAGTTTATTTATTGAGCTATCCTTATTTATTGCAGTCACTAAAGTTAACGGATCATCAAGCCTTAATGAATAATTATCAATAGCGGGTGCTTTATCAAGAGGCTCTTCAAGGTCTAAAACAAAACCTTGGACATCTAGCTTACTTAATAGATCTCTCATAGAAGTATCGATTACAATCTGGCCTTGATCAATAATTCCTATATTTCTACATAATTGCTCTGCTTCTTCTAAATAGTGAGTTGTTAGAATAATAGTTGTTCCATTGGTATTAATTTCTTTTAAAAAAGTCCACATCTCCCTTCTAAGCTCAATATCAACACCTGCTGTTGGCTCGTCAAGAATTAAAAGTTTAGGTTCATGTATTAGAGCCTTAGCTATCATCAACCGTCTTTTATACCCACCAGAAAGGGTTCTTGCCTGATCGTTTCTTTTATCCCAAAGGCTCAGTCTTTTTAACATATTTTCAACTTTGGGTTTTGCTAAGGATTTTTTAATTCCATAAAATCCAGCTTGAGTAGTTACTATATCAATTACTTTTTCAAATTGAGAAAAGTTTATTTCTTGTGAAACCACACCAAGCATTGATTTTGCAATTGCAACATCCTCATCAATGTCTATTCCAAATATTTTTACATTTCCAGCAGTTTTTGTAACCAGAGTTCCTATTATTCCAATAGTGGATGATTTGCCAGCTCCATTGGGTCCTAATAGTGCATAAAAATCGCCTTCATTTACTTTCAATGAAATTCCTTTCAAGGCCTCTGTACCACCTGAGTATACTTTTTTAAGATTATTAATTTCTAATGCGTAACTCATTTTCAATTTTGATTATCTGTTTTTCCGACAACGAAAATACTTAAAATTACACCAACAATTAAACCAAGCCAAACATATTCACCTGAAAATGCTATCAATAAAGATATAAATAAAGCTGATGCCATTTCAGCATTAGTTTTTGGTATTGCTAATGCAACATATGCACAGGCAAACCCTGTTAATACAAGCGTTAAGTTTAGCGCTATGTTCATTAAGGGTTCCATTAAGGTAATAAATGGTAATGTGACATATAGAAAAGGTAGTGCCATTAAATAGTAAGAACCAAGGCCATCAAATATAGATGGCATCTCAGCTGGTCCCTTCTTCCATCTTTCTGCAACCACAACATGAACTCCAGTCCATAAAGCCCCTTGTGTGGGAAAATTAGGATTTACAATCAACCCTATTAAATTTCTAATAGCAATAGATAGATGAAATCTATTTGAGTCAACTGACAATGGTTCATCGGGTCTTTCTTTTTGAGCATCATTGAGAATTTCTTGTCCTGTAATTACGTCTCCAAATAAAATAATGTAACCAATAATTACCAAAGGAATTGCCTCTAAGTACATAGTGATTGATGGGAAACCTATTGAAAAAGGCGATGTTCTTTCAAATAAAGTAACAACATCTGGAATAGCAAAACCCCATGTAACATTTAACGTAGCTTCACCAACAAGATATGCAATGATTGCAGCAATAAGAAAACCTGGCAATAAGCCTAAAGAGCTGACTTTTTGAAAAAAACTATTTTTTAGGGCAAGTTTCTTAAATGGATCTGAGAATGTTGTAAGAATACATAGTGCAATAGCAACAGTCATTGCAATTGGTTGTTCCATAAACTTAGCATCAAATTCTTTAAAGAAGACTTGATAAAAGGCAGCAACAGCTGCTCCCAATATGATTCCAGATTTAAGAGCATTTGGTATGTTACTAACAATTCTTTCACTTAAACCAGTAATCCCTAAAAATGCTACTAACAAGGTAAACTCAATACATATTGCAGCCATAAATTGAAAAGTTTCAACTTGATATTCAGCACCAGATGGTAAGTAATATCCCATAGTTGCAAAAACACCTATTACTATTGGGTATGCTGGAGTGATCCATCCTGGAGCAAAAGGTACACCAAAAATTATTGGACCTGACGCAATTAAAGTTCCAGAAATAAATGACAACGCAACACCTTCTTCAAATGAAAGTCCCATTCCCATCGCAATAGGAATTCCAGCAAATGCAGTTGCGCCAGAAATGATAAGTCCTTGAAGAAACTCCGCTGTTCTAAATTTTATATGTACAAAAGGAACTCTTAATCGAAAAGGACCCCATTTAATTCCATTAACTTTTACTTTTTGCATATTCATTTTGATAAGTTTGCCATACCATCTTCTAAACCTTTTAGAGTCAACGGATACATTCTTTCATCAAAAAGATCCTTCAAAATGCAAATAGATGAAGTGTAATCCCAGTGATCATCTGGAACTGGATTTAACCATGCCATATTCTCAAAATGATCAGAAAGTCTTTTAATCCAAACATGCCCTGCTTCTTCATTCCAATGCTCAATGCTTCCGCCAGCATTTGTAATTTCATAAGGAGCCATGGTGGCATCTCCAACAACAATAATTTTGTAGTCTGATGCAAATTTGTTAATAATATCTTGAACTAAAAACCTTTCCTGAGTTCTTCTTCTATTATCTTTCCATACTGATTCATAAATACAGTTATGGAAATAAAAGTATTCTAAGTTCTTAAATTCTGTTTTAATTGCTGAAAATAGTTCTTCACATAATTTTACGTAGGGATCCATAGAGCCACCTACATCAAACAAAACAATAACCTTAACGGAATTTAACCTTTCTGGAACCATTTTAATATCTAGATATCCTGCGTTCTTAGCTGTAGATTTAATTGTGTCGTCCATATCTAATTCTAAATCATTACCTTGACGGGCAAATTTTCTTAGCCTTCTTAAGGCCATCTTAATATCTCTAGTACCAATGATTACTGAATCATCTAAATTTGAGTATTGTCTTTGTTCCCAAACTTTGACTGCTTTCTTTTGGCCGCCTTCTCCACCAACTCTTATACCTTCAGGGTTTTGCCCGCCATGTCCAAACGGTGATGTTCCATTTGTACCAACCCATTTATTGCCACCTTCATGACGATCTTTTTGTTCTTCTAATCTTTTTTTAAACTCTTCTAAAAGTTTTTCTAAACCTCCAAGAGATTTTATTTTTTTTAATTCTTCAGGATCTAATTCTTTTTCAAAAGCTTTCCTTAGCCATTCTTCTGGTATCAATGCTTGAAAAACATCCTCAAGTTTTTCGATACCTTTAAAATAAATATCGAATGCTTTATCAAATTTATCATAATGTTTTTCATCTTTAACAAGCGTAGCCCTTGAGAGATAATAAAAATCATCAAGATTTGCATAGACAAGTTGATTCTCTAATGCTCCGAGTAAATCTAAAAGTTCTCTAACAGTACATGGAACACCCGCTGATCTAATTGTTTGAAATAAATTAATTAACATTTATTATTTCGAATTAGCTTCTCGTCTTGACATAAATGCAAGCCTTTCGAGTAATTGCACATCCTGTTCATTCTTAAGGAGTGCTCCATAAAGCGGTGGAATAGCTTTAGATGAATCAGCATTTTTTAATATTTCATCTGGCATATCATCAGATAGTAAAAGTTTTAACCAATCTATTAATTCTGATGTAGATGGCTTTTTCTTTAATCCAGGAATTTTTCTTAAGTCAAAAAATATCTCAAGGGCTTCTTTAACTAGTTTTTTCTTTATTTTTGGATAATGAACTGAAACTATTTGATTCATGGTATCTCTATCAGGAAACTGAATATAATGAAAGAAACATCTTCTTAAAAAAGCATCAGGTAATTCCTTTTCATTGTTTGAAGTCATTATTATCAATGGTCTATGTTTTGCTTTAATAGTTTCGCCCGTTTCATAACAAAAAAATTCCATTCTATCTATTTCCTGCAATAGATCATTTGGAAATTCTATGTCAGCCTTATCAATTTCATCTATCAATAGAACAACCTGTTTATCTGAAGTAAATGCCTCCCATAACTTACCCTTTTTAATATAATTAGAAATATCTTTTACTCTTTCATCGCCTAGCTGTGAATCTCTTAATCTCGTAACTGCATCGTATTCATACAAGCCTTGTGATGCTTTAGTTGTTGACTTAATATGCCATTCAATAAGATCCATATTTAATGCATCAGCAACTTCGATTGCTAATAATGTTTTTCCTGTACCAGGTTCTCCTTTTACTAACAATGGTCTTTCTAAAGACTTAGCTGCATTTACAGCCATGCTTAGATCATCAGTTGATATATAATTTTTTGTACCTTTAAACTGCATTTTTCTTCCTTATTTAGATAATTTTTCTTCTGACTTTAGTATTCTAGTTAGTTGACGGCTAGAAGCAACCAAGTTTCCATTTAAATCCCATAAATTACAATCTTGCTCAAAATAACCCTTATTTATATCTGAAGCTACAAAATCTGCATAAATATACTCAGTGGATGGAAGTTGTCTTATATGAGTTGTTAATGTGATAGTAGGAACCCATCCGAGAGCTCCATACTTATTACATACAACTGGAGGAAGAATATCTGAATAAAAAGATAGACAAAATTGATCTGGCAATCCACCCTCCATTTTTAAATACGCTGAGCATCTTGCATCATGATTGGAATTATCTGAATCTTTATCTCTTTTCCACCAAACATGGTCAGGATGGATAGAACATTCAAGTTGATGAATAAAAGATGGGGTGAATCCTTTCGTTATTTCATCATAATTTAACGAGACATATTCATCTTGTTTTCTTTCATTAATTATTTTAGGTAAAGGTTTCTCCAATCCATCAAAACCTTTCATATGATGAAAATCAGAGCATGTACCCGTAAAAGTTGAGCACACTCTATCATCTTGAATGATTTTAACTATGCCAGAAGAACTACCTTTACTTATTTTAAAAACATCCACTTCTAGCGTAATAGGTTTAGCCTCAATACGATCAAGATATTGAACAGATGAACTGATAGCAGTTGAATGAGGTAAAACGTTAGTAAGCGCCTTGTGCATTATTGCCATTAAGTAACCACCATGAGGAGTATTTCCAACGAAATAATTAATATCTGGTTCGACTACAAAAGTATTAGCTTGTTCTTGATCGATGTTTATTGCATCTTGAAATTTTTGAAAATGATTCATGATTAGTTAATTTTAGTTCATAATTTATATTTTAAAAACATTTACACTAATGCATGACATCTTCGATATAGCTTGTAATTTTACTTCTGAAAGATTTGAAGGTGATCTTAAAGAGATAATTAATAGAGCAATTAAAAATAACGTTACAAAATTTGGATTGATATGTAGTCGTGTTAAAGACTTTCCAAGATTAATAAATATTTATAACAACTTCTCAGATTCAATGAGATTTACAATTGGAGTTCATCCACATCACGCCAACGAATTTAATAATGAGTATTTACTTCAATTACAAAATTTAATTAAAGATAATCCGCCACATGCTATAGGCGAAACAGGACTGGATTTTTTTAGAAATCTATCATCTTATGATGAACAAATTTATGCATTTGAAGAGCAAATAAAACTTGCGATCACATATAATAAGCCACTTTTTTTGCATCAAAGAGACTCTCATGAAGACTTTATAAGAATTTTGAGAAATTATTCTTCTGATATCAACAAATCAGTTGTGCATTGTTTTACAGGTACTCAATCACAATTGGAAGATTATTTAGAATTAGGTTGTTTCATTGGAATCACTGGCTGGATATGTGATGAAAAAAGAAATATTGAATTGCGTAAAACTATAAAAAATATTCCTTTAACAAAACTTATGATAGAAACAGACTGTCCATATTTAATACCTAAAGATCTTTTAAACAAGCCTAAAAACAATAGAAATGAGCCATATCATTTAAATCATATTGCTACTGCAGTTGCAAATTTAATGAAAGTTGATGAGGAAAAATTAAGAGAACAAACTTATAAGAATAGCTTAAGTTTTTTTGAAGCTTAAAACGCTGCTTTTGATAAACCAAACTCATTACAAACTTCATCAAAGTCAGAACCAACCTGCTTAGCATTATGTTTGATTTCTGGTTTTGTAACTGAATATCGAGGTGAAGCACTTGGTTGATTGAAGCCATCTACGTCTGTAAAGGCATTTCTTTTAACGTTGTGGATATTTTGTTTGGCTTCAGACATATTAAGCACTGGTGTTACGCATGCATCGGTACCTGAAAAAATATCTTCCCATTCAGACCTAGTTTTTAATATTACTTTTGATGCAATCAAATTTTTAAGTTCTGGCCATAGGTCTTTATTGTATTGATCTAAAAAGCGCTGATCATCAATCTCAAGCTTATCTAGTAATTCCTTATAAAACTGTGGTTCTATTGAACCAATTGCAATGTACTTATTGTCTGCACACATGTAGGTATCATAAAAATGAGCGTGTCCATCAAGTAGATTTGATTCACGTTGATCATCCCAGTGGCCCATTTCTTTTAAAGAATAAAAAAATGACATTAATGATAATGCTCCGTCAACCATTGTGGAATCAACGATCTGACCCTCACCTGTTCTTAATGAATGTATTAGTCCGGACACAATTCCAAAAGCTAGATGCATACCACCCCCACCATAATCACCAATTAAATTTAATGGTGGTAAAGGATTAGAATCTTTTCTACCTATTGCATTTAAGGCACCTGTTAAGCTTATGTAATTTATATCATGACCAGCCATCTTAGACATAGGACCCTCTTGACCCCAACCGGTCATTCTTCCATAAATAAGTTTGGGATTGATCTTAAGACAAACATCAGGCCCTAAACCTAATTTTTCCATCACTCCTGGTCGAAACCCTTCAAAAACAACATCAACTTGTCCAATAAGTTTTAAAATTTCATCTACAGACTCTTTGTTCTTCAGATCTGCGGTAATCGTCCTTTTCGATCTATTGTGAATATCAAATTTATTTTCCATTCCCTGTGCATCTTTTCGGCTGATCCTAATTACATCAGCTCCTAAATCAGCTAATAGCATTCCACAAAATGGACCTGGACCAATTCCAGAAAATTCAACTATTTTTATACCTTTTAGTGGTCCCATAAGAATATATTATTGAAAAACTTTGTATTTGACTAATAGATTAGGTAAAAGCGTTAATGAGCTAAGAAACGCTAACACCATTGCTAATGCAGTAAAAAGTCCAAAAAAGTATTGTTGGGAAGAAATTTGATAGCGATAGAATTGAAAAACCTGCTGCAATAGTTGTAGCTGTATAGAATATAGCTCTACCGGTTGTTAAGTGAGCATTTTTAAGAGCAATTTTTTCAGAACCTGTAATTTTTAACTCTTTTTTATATCTGTAGATATAGTGAATAGTATTATCAACAGCCATTCCAACACTTATTGCAGCAACTGTGATTGTCATTATGTCTAAAGGTATGCTTAGTAGTCCCAGCAAGCCCATAACAGATGAAGCAACAAAAATATTTGGAATTAATCCAATAACCATAACTTTGAATGACTTAAATATTAAAAAAAGCATCAAAGAGATCACAGCAAAAACAATAATCAAAGATCCAATTTGAGATTTGAATAAGGATTGGAGCATGTTGTTATATAAAACAGCAAGTCCTGTTATCTCATACTGAGAAGGCTTTAAATTAAAATTATTTTGTAAATCGTTATTAATTTTATTTAGTAATGTATTTCTATTTAGACTAGAGGCTGATTCGTTCACTCTAGTTGATATTCTTACAACTGAATCGTCTTTATTTATATATGAATAAAGCAAAGTTTCTCTTATATCTTCTGGCAATACAGATCTTAGAAGCGCAAGCTCAAGATCATTAAGATCTTCACCATTATTGATTTCTCTTGCTAATTTAACCCCACTTGCAACACTCAACACCTTGCCAATTTCTGGGATAGAATCTAAATAATCATGAATTTTTTCTAATTCATTTAAAGAATAAATATTCCACCAATATCCAGCTGCTGTACTAGATTCATCTTCAAATAAGTCATCTTCAAAAAGATCATCTTCAATAGCTATTGATTCAAAATCATCTTCTGGTTTGGAAATAATAATATCTAATGTTGCTGTTCCGCCTAGTTTAGAGTCAATTTCATACATACCTTTATATATTTCAGTATCTTTATCAAAATAGTCTATGAATCTGTTCTCAACTTGTAATGTTGAAATGCCAAAACATAAAACTGCAAAAGAGATAAGAAAAAATGATGTTATAAATGATTTATTTCTAACAGAAAAATTTAGCAAAAAACTATTTATTTTATAAAGTGATAAATAATCTTTAGTGGATGTGATATTAGTTAAGAGAAGAATACATGGTAAAAAAGTGAAAGTTAGAAAGAAAGCGATCGAGATACCAAATGCCATCATTTTACCAAACTCAATAACAGGTTTTAGTTCTCCAAATGTTAAAGATAAAAATGCAACAGCAGTAGTTAATGCAGCAAAGAAACATGGAGCAAACATCTGATCATAGCCCTGAATTATTGCATTTTTAAAATCAGTATCTTTTTTTATTTCATTAATTTTGACTAGAAGATGGACTGTTAATGAAATAGTAAGAATAAGAAGTAAAGCTATAAAATTTGATGAAACAACGCTTATTTTCCAATCCATGTAACCTAAAAATCCAGCTGTTATAAATGTAGCCATAAATGCATTTAATAATGGCAGTATGACTAGCCATAATGAACCAAAAAATAGATACAGCATCAACGCAAAAATTAATGCAACTGCAGATCCAAATATAATTAAATCCGATTCGATATAATCCATCATATCAGTAGCGATCATTGATGGTCCTCCTAGATAAATAGTTGCATCATCTTTGTATTTATCTAAAGTACCTCTGATTTCAGATATAAGATTTTTATTAAATTCAGATTCCTGATTATTTAGTAAACTAATTCGATTATTAATCGTATTAAGCTCGCTTTGTAATTTAGATTTTTCTTTAACCGTTAGAACTTCCTTGGATGATAATCTATCAATTATGGAATATCGCTTTGAGATAAGCTGATCATATTCATCATTTCCTCTCAATACAATCTGCATAGCAGTTACAGTCCCATCGTTGCTTATAATTAACTCCTTATAAATGGGATTATTAATAATTTCATCTTTTGCTAGCGCAAGATTAATATTATCGTCAGTTAAATCTTTTAAGTTATCTGCTACTTCGGTTAGCCCTACTCTAGGTTGGAAAAATATTGGAGCATCCAAGATAGATAGAATAGAGTCAACTCCATCAATATTTTTAAGATCATTTTCAAGATTTGCAATTCTATTTAATGAGTAATCAGAAAATAGTTCTATATTTGGTTCGTAGGTAACTATTAAAAAACTTGAGTCTCCAAATTCATCTTCTGCTTCTCTATAAGTTTTTAAAGATTCGTCACTTTCTAAGACTAGCGCATCTGACGAAGCGTCGAGTTTAAAATTACTTAATCCAAATGCAGCTAATATTGTAATTAAAAAAATTCCACAAATAACAATTAAGTATTTGCTAATTAGTAAAGATGCTATTTTCTTAATATCAACTCTCATGTTATTTATTAGCGCAATTTGGTGAGTCGATTACAATTGGATTTGCATTATATTCATTTTCATCAAAAGCATAGATTGAGAGCGCATGTATTTCGTCCATTATTTTATTTAATGTGCGGTAAATTAGCTGATGTCTCTTAACGTTTGTTAAATCTTTGAATACATCTGATACGACAATTAATTTAAAGTGGCTTTCTGATCCAGTTGGTACATTATGCATAAAGCTCTCATTAATTAAATTTAAGACGGATGGACTTAACTTATCATTAATTATGTCTATTATTTGACTCTCTATTATCTTTTCCATATTTTGTTATATAACAAAGCAAATATAACTATAAATGATGCTCCTATAGCAACTGGCATTATAACGAATTCAAATGTTTTTGCCCCAAGGACTGCTATTACTGGATTCGCTCCAGCTGGTGGGTGAACAGTTTTAGTTAGCATCATCAAAGAAATTGCAAAACCCAAACCAAGGGCTATTGAAAGAGCCGTATTGCCTAAGAAATAGAACATTAATACACCTGATGATGCTGAAAGCACATGCCCAAAGAAAACATTTCGAGGGCTTGCTAATGGACTTTCATGCACAGCCATTACTAAAACCAAACTTGCACCAAATGGAGGTATTAACCATACATTTGTTGAATCAGTGGAATTAAAATATGCTATTAAGAACATACATAGGAATGCTCCAAATGCTGAAATAAAAATATTCTTATATTTTTGTGATAAAAAGTTAAAATTCATACGTTTTAGATTAACTCATTTCTTAAAGAAATATAAATTTTACCCATCAAGATTTGGTGATTTATTCATAATATGAATTTCCATAATCACTTTTTCCCACTTCATCCACTCTTCGTTGTTAAGGTCTGCTGCATTTTCAGCAGCTCTTAACATAGCAACAGTTTCAGCATCATCTCCGTATTGAGAAATTAGGGTAGTTGCTAAAGATTTAATTAGATCTTGTTTGTTCATATAATGAATGTAAATATGCTTTCATTATCCCATGTATAATTTATTCTTTATATTGTTATTACCTATAAATGAATATACTTTGGATTAAAGATGGCAAGACTGGACATGAAAAGCAAGTCAAAACGCTATTAGATGAATTATCAAAGACAAACAATATTTCAATAATTAATGAAGATTATCTTGGTGGATTAGGAAAGTTTTTTAACTGGCCTCACTTGTTTATTAATTTTTTGACTTTAAATGTTATTCGTGAAGCTTTGGATATGATTGATATAACAAAACATGATAATCGAAATTCAAAATCAAGAAAGGAAATTCTTAATAAATACGATATAGATATGATTATTGGTGCCGGCCATGCCACACACTCGAGAATCTTATATCTAAAAAAATTTTTTAATTACTTTAAGCCAGACCACATGGTAAAAGCAGTTTCTGTACTTTCACCTACATTTAGGAAAACATCATTTGATGTGATATGTGCTCCACTTCACGATAAGAATAAATTTAAAGCCATTGACACAAATGTGTTGTACTTTGAGGGATCTCTTAGCAAGGTATACGATAGCTTGCCGGATGAAAAAATTGGTTTTATAGGTGTAGGGGGTAAAAATTCTCATTTCTTATTTAATGATCAAGAAATCTATGAGCAAATAAGATATGTGATTTCACTTTATCCGGATAAAATGTGGTACATATTTAATTCAAGAAGAACTTCAGCCAAACTAAATGATCTAATTAGAAATATTGAATATACAAACTGTATCTTTGTAAAAACAGATTCTATGGATACTTCCTATGATGAAATAATTGAAAAAGCCTCACTTAAATTCGTTACTCAAGATAGTGTGAATATGGTTTATGAATCTTTATCTTCAAGAGGAGAAACACTACTTTTTAATATGGATTATCAAAAAAAAGATAAGGTCGTAAAACAAATACATGATCTGCTTATTAACAAAAATGTTGGATACATCGATATAAGTGATTTAATGCAGGGGCAAAGTAAAAAAATTATAAAATCAATGAAAATAATTAAACAACCAAATCAGGTTTTGTTTTCTGAGGTAGAAAAATTGGCATTTAAATTAGATAAGATTTTACACAATGGCTAAGATTGTTCATTTGGTTATGAGTGACAGCTTTGCTGGCATTGAGCAACACGTTGATGAGCTTTTGACCTACAGCAAAAATAATGAAGTCTTAATATGTACTGAGTCTATTGCTAAGTATTTTAATGAAGTGATTAATGTTATTCCCATTAAGGATTTTGGAAGAAATTCTATTATTGGTAAATATAAACTCAAAAAAAAATTGAAACGAATTAACCCTGATGTGATTCATACTCATGGAAGTAAAACAACATCGATTATTAATTCTATAAAAAATAACTTCAAACATATTGCAACAGTTCATGGAATTAAGAAAAATAAAAAAGTATATGAAAAATGCGATCTAGTCATTGGTGTATCTAATAAAGCTATTGAAGATATTAAAAATAAAACATTAGTTATATCAAATTGGTGGAATCCCAAGCTAAAAAAATCAACAAAACAAAACAATAAATATGCTCTGGCTGTAGGAAGATTAGAGAAAGTAAAGGGTTTTGATTTATTGATAGAATCGTGGACAAATATTAAGACTAAACTTGTAATTATCGGCTCAGGCAAGGAGAAACAGAATTTATTATATTTGGTTAAAAAAAATAATTTAGCTAATAAAATTGAGATTTTAGATGAGGTTAAAAGAGAAGAACTCATTTCATACTATGAAAATGCATCTGTCTTAATTGTTTCATCACGCGACGAAGGTGGTCCTAGAGTAGCCCTTGAAGCACTATATCTTGGTATTCCCGTAATATCTACTGACGTTGGACATATGCCAGATATACTCCCAAAAGAACTATTAGCAAATAAAGATGACTTAGCTTCTCTTCAAGAATTAATTGAATTATACGTTGATTCAATAGATCTAATAGATCAAAGTGCTATCTTTGAGTTTGTTCAAAATGAATTTTCAATAGATGAGCGTGTTAAAGCAATTACTTCTGCCTATGAAGGCGTACTTAGTAATTGATGATATAAATCAATGGTTTGTTGAACCATCTTTTCAGAAGTAAAAATATTATCTTTTGGATTTTGATAATTGGGGTTAGAGACCTTTTCAGTTGTATCTCTTAAAGCATCAATATTATTTAGCTCCACTAAACCATCTGGATATAACTCATCTAAAATTTCTTTGGTCCCTCCATGATTCCAACCAACCACTTTTGCTCCACAGCTAATTGCCTCGATAGTTGTCCTACCAAAAGGTTCTGGCTTTATTGATAAATTAAAAACCACATCAGAAAGTCTATAAATATTAACAATATCATTTCTTGAACCAGTAAATGTAATATTATTTTCTATGCCAAGTTCCTTTGTCTTACTCTTTAATTTATTAAAATATTGTTGCTTAGATTTAGCTACAGGTCCTACTACTAATGCATGATATTTATCATTATTAAGTGCGTTTATTAATTCTAAAAAGCTATCAACACCCTTCCAGCTTGAGATTCTTGTTGGCAGCGTAAGTATTATTTTACTCTTTAATTGAGGGAATTCCTCATACCATTTAGCTATCCAATTGGGATTAATAGCCTCTTTATTAAAAACACTCATGTCACAACCTCTGGGAATGGTAGTGATATTATCTTCAGATACGTTATATGTGTTTTTAATGTAATCTTTGACCGTATCTGAAATAGCAATCATATGATCAACTTTAGACATTATTCTGCTATAAATTGGAGTACTGTATAAACCATGAAATGTTGAAATTAATAGAGGCTTATTATCTAATTTTTTAAAAGCGAAATAGTTTATCCATGCAGGTATTCTAGATCTAACATGAACTATGTCAGGTTTTTCAGATAAGTATATTTCCCTTAAAACTTGCGAATATTTTAAGGAAAAAATACTCTTTTTGTGTATGGGAACTTTGTGATGTTTTCCGCCATTTTTAATAATGTCTTCTTCGAAAATTCCACCATTAGATATGACTATTGATTCATGGCCGTTTGCAATTAATGCTTTGGAAAAATCTTTCGTACCTCTTTCTACTCCGCCAATATTTAATTCAGGTAATAATTGAACTACTTTAAGTTTACTCATATCTTAGAGATACAGCTGGATCTAATTGGGCCGCTCTTCTTGCTGGCCAAATACCAAAAAATAAACCAACTAAAGCAGAGAAAGTAATAGATCCAAATATAGCACTTATTGGCATAGCAAAAGGCCAATCATTAAAAGATGCGAAAAGATATAACAATGAAGTTCCTATGAATACTCCTACCAATCCACCCAGAATGCATAACAAAACAGCCTCAACAATAAATTGCATCATAATAGACCTATGTGTTGCACCTAGAGCTTTTCTTAAGCCAATTTCTCTTGTACGTTCAGTAACTGAAACTAACATAATGTTCATAACACCAATCCCGCCAACTATTAAGCTTATGCCAGCAATCCCAGCTATTAAAGCAGTAAAGATACCAGTAGCTTGCCTTCTAAGATCTGAAAACTGGCTCCAGTCATTAATTCTAAAATCATTTTCTCCGCCGGGTCCAATGTCATGTTTTTGTCTTAAAATCTCTTCAATGGTCATCATCACGTAATCAACATTCGTATCATTAGAAATACCAACATTAATCCAGCCCAGTCTATCAGTTCCAAAAATTCTTTGTGATGCAGTTAATAACGGAACATACAGATCATCATCAGGATTTTGCCAACCTGTAGAACCTTCTTCAGCTAAAATGCCTATAACTTTGTATGAAGTCCCGGCAACTAAAATATCTTGATTTAAAATTTGCTTAACAGATTTCTTTAATTCGCCAGGGACCTTAGAACCAAGAACAACTACTTTTTTTCTTCCTAAGTTTTCTTTTTCGGTGAAAAGTCTGCCATGTGCTAGGTCAAAACCTCTCACTTTAAAGTTAATAGGCAAATAACCATTTATTTCGCCACTAATATTATTGTTCTCATATTTTATTTGTCTACTACCAGACATTGCTGGCGCTATCATCCAGTTATGATCATTATTGTCTGCTAGAGCCTCAGCATCTTTTATTACCAATGGATTAAAACCAGATGATACTCCTCCTCTTTTTCTTTGACTTGGAAATATAGAGAGTGTTCTTGGCCCTAGCTCATCTATATCTTCCTCTAAGGCCTTACTAGCACTTGAACCAATACCAATAACCGCAATTACTGCTGCTGTTCCAATTATGATTGCCAGTGTTGTTAAAAATGATCTAACCCGATTTGTTCTGATGGAAGATACTGCGGATTTTAATGACTCTTCTATTAACATTTTAAAAACTAAATGATCCACTTACTCTTTGTTTAAAACGTTCTTGATAATCAAATAAGCTTTTACTAGGAAGTATATAGACCACGTCTTCTTTATTAAGGCCTTCAACAATCTCAACGTTTACTAGGTCAGAAACACCTACTTTCACCCATGAGAGGTCTGGACCTTTTTTAGAATCTGTTATTACAATAAATTTGTTAAAATTCTCGCCTTTAACCTTTTCAACTAAGAATTGATCTATTTCTTCTTTTTCAATATCTATTATTGAAGCTGCTGTATATATATCTTTTCTTGTTCTAAGGGACATAGTTGGAATACTCATGGCTACGTCTTTATTTAGTACTTCTATGACCACATCAGTATTCATACCTATTAACAGTAAATTTTCATCGTTATCGATATCAATTAAGACTGGAAAGGTTGTAACATTTTGTTGAACATATGCTTTGGGCTCAATTTTTGAGACTGTTCCAATAAATTCTTTATCTCTATAGGCTGCAACTTTAATAGATACGGATTGACCAATAGATACTTTACCTACATCAATTTCATCAACCAAAGCTCTAACCCTAACTTTAGATAAATCTGCCATGGTCATTAATATAGAGCCTTCACCAAAAGCTGAAGTTGGAGACGAAATTACCTGACCAACCTCTACTGGTCTGGATATTATTGTTCCGTCAGTTGGTGATTTAACAATAGTATCATCTAGTGATATTTTTGCATTCTCATAAGATACTTCGTTTCTAACAAGTGTTGATTTTGCTTGAGCATAATTTTCTTTAATATCCTCAAAATCTTTATCAGAAATACTTGCATTTTTATGAAGCTGTTTTCCTCTTTCATACTGAGATTCAGCATTTGTAAGTCTTACTTTTGAAGCTTCAAGATCTGATTTAGTTTGATCAACTATATTATTTGCTGTTCTTTGATCAATTTGAGCTAACATCGAACCTCGTGCTACAAAGTCACCAACCTCAGCACCAAGAAATAAAACCTCACCAGAAGCTTTAGATTTAATTTCAACAGCAGATATAGCCTCAATTACACCAGAAGCCTCAATTGATACCTCAAGTGTTTGTGGTAAGGTTTGTTGCTTCTTATAAAATTGTGTTTCTTTTTTTTGATCGCCACTACCGCCACATGCGGCAATGATAAACATAGAAACAATTAATAAGTATTTATTGTACATTTTTAATTCCTGTTATCTGATTTTATCAGACCATCCATAATTGTAATAACCCTATTTGATTGTTGAGCAACACTATCTTCATGTGTAATTAAGATGATTGTTTGTCCATATGAATTAAGTTCCTTAAATAAATTCATTACTTCCTCACCTGTTTTAGAATCTAGATTACCAGTAGGTTCGTCTGCAAAGATAATACTAGGATTATTTACTAAAGCTCTAGCTATTGCGACTCTTTGTTGTTGACCGCCAGATAACTCTGCAGGCGTATGATCTAATCTTTCTGTTAGTCCAACTCTCCCAATAACTTTTTTAGCTTTAATCACAGCATCATTTTTATTCTCGCCAGCATATTTAAGTGGAAGTAGCACATTATCTAATGTGCTGTTCTTGGCTAATAAATTAAAGGATTGAAAAACAAATCCAATTTCCTTATTTCTAATGCTGGCAAGCTCATCATCCTCAAGACTACTTACAGATTTTCCATTTAATTCATACGTCCCACTTGTTGGTGTATCAAGACAACCAATAATATTCATTAAAGTTGTTTTACCAGATCCAGATGGCCCCATAATTGCCATGAATTCACCTTTCTCAACAGATAAATCAATGCCGCGAAGAGCGTGCACTTCCTGAGTGCCAACGTTATAAGATTTTTTTATATTTTTAACGTTAATTATCATTGTTTATATTGGACAGTATTAAGAACTTTGAGTTCCAAGAATATCATTAATATAACTTATCCAACCTTCTGCAGCTGAAGTGGATGTATCTATTTCCTTTGATTCATTTAAATATACAAGTGCTTCTTTGTAATTAGAGATTTCAAAATAAGAAATACCTAAAAGCAATTCCAATCTACCAGGATATTTTTCATATCCTTGATTTTTAGCTTGTTTAAAATAATTAATTGATTTTGACCAATCTTCATTTTCAAAAGCAAATCTACCAATTTTGTAAGATAAGTTTGCATCTGAATCTATTTTCTCTGCTTTTATTAAAGCATCTATACCTTTCACTCTATCTTTTGATAAAAAATATGAATCTGCAAGAAATTCGTAATTTTTTCTGGTTTTTTTAACTTTTTGGATTTTGATGCCATCGTTGAGCACATCCACCGCTTTAATGGGGAGCTCTTTATACATAAAATACCTTGCTAAATCTATGTAATCTTTTTCTTTATCAAGCACATCATTTTCGTATGCCAACTCTAGACCAGCTAATGAAAGCTCCTCAGATTCGCTTCCATAATAAACACCGCTTAACTGTTTCCAATAAGATTTTTTTTCTGGATTTACAAATATTAAAAACTGGCCCACGCTAATAGCATCGTCATATTTTTCAAGTTTGACTGCAAGGGCAAATTCATATTGGAGCCACTCTTCATTTAATTTTGTTGAAGTAGCATTTGCTTCAGCAATATTAAGATAAGCTTTAAGCATTTCTTGTTCCTGAAAATAGGCTATGCCTAGAACCATGAGTTGGACAGGTGCCATATTTTGGCCTCTTTTTGATGCCTTGGTTCTATAGTTTTCTAAAGTATTAATGACATCTGTGTATCTACCCGTTTGAAAATAGCACTGCGCCAGACTGTAAGTAACTTGTAAGTCAGCTGCAAACGGAAGTCTCCCTTTCGCAATAGCTTTTTCAAACCAAGGAATAGCATTTTTATAATCTCTTTGCATTGCATAAAACTGTCCATACAATTGATTAATTAAAGCTCTTTCATAACTATCTTCATTCTTGAAATACCTTCTAGCTGTTTGTTCTAATTCTCTTTCTGCATTAATCCAATCTTCGGCTTCCATATATTTATGGATTCTTGTTAAATATCTTGCCACAGCTTGGCTTATCGTATCTTCAGTAGAAAATACTGGCTGATAAAAACTTAATATTAATAACAAAAATATATATTTAAACATTACAAACAAACTCCACTGTTAGTAATCCTAATTGGGGTACAGCAACTCCGTCAACAGATTTTGGTTTAAATTGCCACCTTCTAACAGCCTTTAAGGCTTCTTTATTGAATATTTTAGATGGTCTGGCTTGTCTTATTTTAATTGTATCTACTCTTCCAGATTCGTTAACAAGTAATTCCAAAACAACTGATCCATTGATGCCTGCCATAGCAGCCTCACTTGGACACCGTGGTGCTATTTTTACGAGTGGGATTAACTGACTAGTGCCTCTACCCATATCATCAATATTACCTAGAAATGCCCCACTAAAGTCAGTAGGCAATGCAAAATCTGGTAAATCTAAGTCAAATTGCTGAACCGGTGGTGGTGTTTTATCATCTAGTTCAATTTCAGGTTGTGGCGGCCTTTTGGGTTGTGGTGGCTTGTCTGGAATTTGCCTGGTCCGTTCTTGAAGATTGTTATCTTCTTTAATCCTTATAAATTCAACAAGGTTTGGATTCTTATCTTTCTTATCAATATTAGCTGATCTGCTTATTAAAGATTGAATAATTAAAAAAATTACAAAGGTTACTACGATTGCAGTAATAATAATGAAAACTCTATTATTATCAGAAGATACTAATGTATAAAATTTATTTTTTATGTTGTTTAGATTAGTTATCATTTTTTGCTGCAATTGAAATATTTTGAATTCCAGCAAGTCTGATTTGATCCATAGTTTCAACCAAGAGACCGGATTTAGATAACATATCAGCTTGGATTATTACAGATCCTTCTGGATATTCTATTTTTAATCTTTCTATGTTTGCCCTTACTGCTTTGAGATCAACTCTTCTTTTATCAATCCAAATTTCGTTATTTTCAGTTATTGCTACAAGAATATTTCCTTTTTCATCCCTTTCAGCAGTTTCAGCATTAGGTCGACTTATATCTACACCAGTTTCTTTTACAAAAGAAGTGGTGACAATAAAGAAAATTAACATGATAAAAACAATGTCCATCATTGGAGTTAAATCTAATGGATTTTCATCAGAAATGTTTTTTCTTTTACGTCTCATAATTGATATCCTTCGCTTTTCAAAGAGTCTCGAAGATTTAAAACAATTTTATCCATTCTTTGATTAAGGTCCTGTCTAAAATAAAGACCAAATAAAGAAATTACCATGCCAGCCATTGTTGGAATTGTTGCTTTAGCAACACCGGAAGACATTGCTCTAGGGTTTCCAGTTCCCATAAAAGACAATACTTCAAATACTTCGATCATCCCATAAACCGTTCCTAGTAGCCCTATCATGGGACACATTCCAATGAGACCATCTAAAACTTTAATATTCGAGGCAGTTTTTCTTTTAACATTTGAAATAAGGGTTGATTCAACAAACTTATATTTTGTAGCACTAGGTGGGTTCAATTTAACAAACTGATTAAATTTGTTGTTTACCCATTTTTTACTTTGAATAAAAATAAATACGTACTTATCAATCAATAATGTAAAGATTAAAAAAGTCAGGCCAAATAATATATATAAAACAGGCCCTCCTCTAATAAATAATTCATCTAGCATAATTATTCCTGAGCAAGAAGAT
Organism: uncultured SAR86 cluster bacterium; assembly: GCA_902557965.1. Classification (GTDB taxonomy): domain Bacteria; phylum Pseudomonadota; class Gammaproteobacteria; order Magnimaribacterales; family D2472; genus SAR86A. Next base: position 112,273 of record CACECK010000003.1, on the reverse strand, counting down.
AAGATGCTTTTTCTTCAAGGACTTGAGATAAATTAGAAACCTTTTGTGAAATATATGTATATAGGCCTAATAAAGGAGCTGCAACAATCAAACCTAGCATTGTTGTTACAAGAGCTTGAGATATACCACCTGCCATTTGCTTAGGATCACCTGTACCAAATAAGGTAATAGCTTGGAATGTTTCTATCATTCCGATAACAGTTCCCAACAAACCCAACAAAGGTGCAACAGCAGCAAAGAATTTTACCCAATTAGCACCCCATTCTAATTTGCCAGTGTAATTAATAATAAATTCATCTAATATATTTTCTTTAGATTCATAGCTCGCAGTATCTTTAATACTATTTTCCATATCAAGTTTAACTTTTGCATTATCAGCAATAATTTCTTTCTCTTGTTCTCTTAATTGATATATTTTGTAAATAGAGAAAACAAACCCACTTATACCTATGAGTATTATTATGAAACCAATTGATTTACCTTGAGCAATTCTATCAATCCAGCCAGGTTTATCTAAATACAGTGATAGCAAAAATCCTCTAGTAGGATCTATTGAAGTAATCCTATAGTCATCGCTTCTTTGATGTTTTCTAAGATTTTTTAATACATCTCTTTCAGGTTGTCTTTGAAGTAGTTCAAAACCACTTAATTCAGGAACTGGTGTAACGAATTTATTTTTATAAGTTGTTGTGAAATGTCCATATCTAACAATTTCACCAGTAATAGATTCACCATCTCTATCAATTATATTTGCTTCAACAGTTTTAACTTCACCGGATGAAACAATTTCATCTAAATAACTTATCCATAAGTTTTGCAGTTGATTTAAATCATGTACTTGTGTTTCACCAATATCTCTTAAAACACCAACTCTTTCAGGATATTCTGAAAAAGTTACAGCTTTTTCAGTAGAGGCAAGAAGCTCACCAGCAAACTGACGTGTTACACCAAATAGCTCACCTAAAACTCCAATTTTTATTTGTAATGACTCCTCGAGTTCAGCCAGTTCCTTCTCATTGGCTTCAAATCTTTTCTCTAAGTTTTCATTACGAATTTTTTCATTAGCAAGATCTCTCTTTGCTTTTGCAAGCATTGATTCTCTCTCATCAACAAGATCTATAAAGTTCTGCACTCTAACTTGGTCTTTCTGAACATATATAGATTTATTTTCCTTAACAACATTTAAAAGAGCTTTAATTTTGTTATTTCTTTGTTCTTCTATTGGTATTGGTACTTCTTCTTGAGACTCGTCCTGTGCAATTACGAATATAGGTAGAAATAGTAAAAGTGTTATTAGTCTGATATACATTTTAACCCTCTCCTCTATCTACTGGCTGAACAGGCAAAGTTATAAAGTTAGGTGGTGTTTGTCTATTGGCAATATCTAAGGCTAATTTAATTTCATCATTTAGTCTTCCGCCTGTATTGACCCAGTTTTCTGAAAACTTATCCCAGTAACCTGTTTCTCTTCCATTTGCACTTCTATAATACCAACCCAATCTTCCAATTCTAAAATAATCTACTGATATAGTTTGATTATCCAAATCAATAAACCCAGGATAGGTTTCAATCGTATTACCAAAGCCAGCTTCTAGCTGATAGGCTTCAAAAACTTTTCTAAACTTTTCGGCAGTTGTAACATTTGATTGAAGAATAATTGAATCCAAATCATCTATTCTTGCAATTCTGCTTTCTTTTAAAAAAGGCATATCCAACTCGATGAATTTTCTTAGTGAATCAACAGTTTCTTTTAAAAAAGGTAGAATTTCTTTATTAACATTATCTAATGAATCTATTTGTTTAAGAATATCTTTTATTTCATCCTCTTGAGAAAATACAATCTTTTCTAATTGATCGTCGTATCTTCGAAGGCCTTCGTATTCACTAACAGTATCTTTAAATTCATAATAAAGTTTTTTAGCTTGCTCATCTAAGTTATCAATTTCCTTTTGTGCTACAACTCCAGGAACATTAGCATCAACTTGCGTGTTCAATGTTTGATCAACGATTTCTTGTGAATAAATCGATGATGAAAAAGCAAATATAGTTATTAAAAGAAAGTATGGATTTTTCATTGTGCAATTATATATTATTTATAGATATAAACTATATAGGGATATATCTAACGTTTTAAACCTCAAAAAAACACCCGCATGAAGCGGGTGTTTAAAGAATTTACTAAGAATTAGAACCTGTAATTAAAGCCTGCACTAGCATATCTTCCGAATACACTAAATACACCTTGATAGTAGTATGGATATCCAAACCCACCATCTTTTTGTGGCATAACGTCAGTTAAGTTTCTAACACTTAAATAAAGATCAATATCAGGACTATAGTCATAACTGTATGACATATTATAAGTGATGTGCGGATCACTTACTTTGCCTTGATACATGTTCATATGACCTAGTCTATCTGCAAATAAAGATAATGCATGATCTTCTCTAGACCAGCTCACTGTTAAATTTTGTTGTGATCTAGGTTCGTAGATAAATGCTTCAAGAAGATCTATCTCATCTGAGCTAGCATATTCTTGTCTATTAACTCTAACAATTGTTGAAGAAGCTAATGAAACTCTAAAGTCACCAGCATTCTCTGTTTCTTTTGTCCATGTTAAATATGTATCATGACCAATAAACTCAAGTTTTGTTTGGTTGTAAGGATACATAGTACCTGAAACAATCGGGCCTAGAGGTGCATCTATTCCAGTGAGTGGATCTGTTGTTGGTCCACGAACTAGTAACTCACTAACCTGAGCACAATCTGCTGGAGGTAAATTACCACCAAGGAATGTTAAGTAATCATCACCGTATAAACATACACCTTGTTGATGAACTAGTTCCTGATAGCTTCCTGATCTTACAGCTTCTTCAAGAACCATTTGATATGCATCCCATTGGAAAGAAACATTTTCAGCAAGCTCTGTAACTATTCCAAAGCTATAGTTAGTGCCTTGTTCTTCATATAGCCCTTTGTTACCGCCACTAAAACCTCTTCTAGTTGCAGAGTATGAAGCATCACAGAAATTATATGCGCCTTCAGCCTGACCAGCTCCTGGTACATTACCACCGGATGTCTGGGCAAAACATAAAGGACCATCAACAATTCCTCCATAGAATGCTGAAGAAGAACCAGCAAAAACTCTATGCATGTCAGGAGCTCTGAATGATTGTGATGCTGAAGCTCTCAAAAGAATATCTTCAGTTGGTCTGTATGCTATGTTAAGCATTGATGATATTGCGCCACCAACATTAGATGAATCATCATCATATTTGTCATATCTTGTAGCTAAACCCATCTCGACGTTATCAGCAAGAGGTAAACTAAACTCAACACCGACTGAATATCTTTCTCTATCTCCGCCACCGTATCTAGTAGAGCCTTGGATAAAGTCAATAGCATTATCACCACCAAACTGCTCATCATCCAATCTTCCTGCTGATGGAGTAATTTTGTATTCTTGTGTCTGATACTCTAATTGAAGAGCAAAACCGATTGGAGCGCCATTGATTTCGCCAATCTCACCGCTCATAGTAAAGTCAGCGAGCATTTGTTCAGAATATGAATTAGTGCTGTCATCAGCTAACCAACCATTGAATTGTTCAGCAGATATAGCTCCGAAGAGACGATCAGGGAACCAACAGTTATTTCTTCCATAAAAAACATCAACTCCACATGGTCCACCGTTATAGCCGTATGCAGGATCTGCATCAAAAACAGCATAGGCAGGACCATAGGCATTTGCCCAATATGATCCGTAACAAAGTTTGTCTTCTCTTACTGAATCTTCACAGGTTGTTCCAACACCTGCCATATAATCTTTAATGCCTGACGTTAATGTTTTTCTTGTAATTAGCGCATTATATTCTGTTGCGTTTACACCAGCTTGCCATTCGAAACCGTTATCAAAAACACCACTAAAGCCTACAAATAAGTCTGTTACGTCTTCGCTGTAATCACTTTTAGATTCAAATGCTTCACCCATAGCTGGAGTGAAGTATCTTAATGAGTATGTAATTTGTTGACCATTTTGAACTGGAACTAAATCATTTGGTTGAACAGTAGCTCGAATTCTTGCAGGATCAAGGTAATCACCCATTGATACATATCTTGAAACGTTGCTTCTTAGATAGGCAATATCTTCAAAATAGAAAACTCTTGCATCCATTTGAACACCATTATCAAAGTTATGGGTAAATGTGCCCATTACTGTAGTATCTTCTCTTTCGTTAACTATTGTTTGAGTATCACCACCGTTTGCACCTCTACCATACATACATACATATCCTTGATATGATCCAGGGTAGTTAGTAACACCATAGATATCTGGTAAATCTCTACTGAAATCTCTAAATACACCACCTGATAACTCTTGTGAGTTACATGCTGGTCCGCCAAAATCTGCTGGTCTGTATGAAGCGGTATCAGCTCCAAATCCTGCCATCTGAACGGCAGCACCCCAACGTGGGTTCATGTATGTAGTTGAATAATCTGGGCCATCAGTCCAATCATCAAAACCCTCTCTATCACTAAGGTACATTGGATCAACTTGAGTTGCGTCAATACCTATTGTCCAACTTGAATTTTCAGTAAATCCACCAGTTGAAAAAGTTAAACTGCTTATCATATCGTTGCCGTGCTCAGTTACTGAAACATTAGCCTCAAGTTCTGAGAAATCTTTACCTGTTGTTGTAATGATATTAATAACGCCAGTAACAGCATCAGAACCATAAATAGCAGATGAACCCTGAGAAACAATCTCAATTCTGTCAACTAGGCCACGGGGAACGGTGCCTGTGTTAACAAAGTTTGAAGCATTGTTGTAAGGGAGTGGATAATCAGCTGTTCTTCTTCCGTTAATAAGATAAAGAACTCTACCTGGACCAATTCTTCTTAAATCAATTTCGTTGGCATTTGGAGTAAACGTATTTACGTTTTGTTCATCCTGCCGATAAGCATTAGCTTGTGGTAGGGACTGAAGTGCTTCTGTAACACTTCTAAAACCTGATGCATCAATGTCTTCTTTTGTTATTACAATTGTAGGAAGTGCTCCTGCAATATCAGTTCTTTTAATTCTTGAACCAGTAACAACAACCTTTTGCAGAGTTACTACTTCATCATCATCAGAAGTTGTAACTGGCGCTGGAACGTCATCAGAAGAGTCATCACTTGATGTTTCAGTTTCAACTGTTTCTTCAACAGCAACTGGCTCTTCAACAACCTCATCTCCAGGATTGTCAGCAAATACATTCAACGACATAGTGAATGCAAAAAATAAAGTTAAAAATAGCTTATTATTCATAAGTTTTCCCCGTAAAAATGCGCAATTTCAATGATATATGCACAATATGTTAAATATCCTGTGTAAATAGTAACCAAAAGCTCATATAAATCAAGTTTATAGTTAAAATATTTAATATTTATAAGTATGGATATTATGTTTAAATAAAAGCACTAATTTGGCAAAATATCTAAAATTATTATACAAATATCTTTGATTAATTTAATTTAAATAACTATCATGTATAGGTTACATAGTAAATGTAAACAAATAACTTATTCATAAATACACAAACAAAAGGTTAAAACATGTCAAAAAAATTAATAATTTCTTTTCTATTAATATTTTCTATCAACAATATAGCTTCTGAAGAGTGGTATGAGCTGCCCAATGAGGTTTGGTCATGCTGGGGTGATACTCCATCCTTTTCTATTTCACCAAATGGTAAATATTTAGCTATACAAAGATCTCCAAGAGAAGATGTTTGTGATATTGAACAAGATAAAATTAAAGGTGTTGAAGAAGAAATGACCTACCAGTCACTAACTTTCATAGATCTAGAGACAATGCAGTCAAGAGTCTTTAGTGATGGTATTGGCGAAAAAAGTATTTATGGATTTCAATGGATGTCAGATGAAAGATTTATATATCGACCTGGTTTGACTAATGCAAAAGGCAGAAACATGAATGCATTAGTTACTATTGCAGTAAATGTAGATGGTTCAAAAAGAAAAATCATTGGTCAACAGGAAATGAAAGGTGGTCAAGGAAGTTGGACTGGCATGAGTGTTGTAGATAGGTTAGATAGTGATCCAAAACATGTGATCGTTTCGTCAAATGAAAGACGAGCTTTTAGAAGTGATTTTTATAAGATGAATATTTTTACAGGTAAAAAGAATCTTATGGCTATTGGTTTTATTCCAAAAAATGCTAAAGGCGACAGAGTATATGGAACATATAGAGATCAAGAAGGATACCCTATTGCTACTTTAGTTGATGAAAGTCTAGATAGAGTTATTTATACATATGATAAAGATTCAAAGGAATGGTCTGAACACATAAGATTTACATGTCAGCAGCCCTCCTTCACACCTCTTGCTGCTACTGACAAAGGATGGCTAGTAACTGGTTCAAAGTTTTCACCAAATGGTGAATTAGAGGAATATAACGATACAAATGCTTTATATCTGTACGATCCAGAAACAAGAGAATTTAGTGACAAGCTTTACCAAGATCCTAATTATGATGTTGGAGGATTTACTGGTACATGTAGAAATGCATCAGGTGGAGCTGGAGTTGATTATGACACTAGAAAGCTTTTGTATGTTACATACGAAGCACAAGAGCCAGTAAAAATTTATTTTGATGATGAAATAGCAGAGATCTACAATGGATTAGACGCGGTATTTCCAAACGAATGGGTTAGTGTTGTCACAAGAGATAAAGAAAGGAATAAAATGGTAATTAGAGTATCAAGTCCTTCTAATCCAGGCGATTATTATTTTTACAACAGACAAGCGTCACAGTTGATACCGCTATATACATATGCACCTTGGATTGACAGAAAAATAATGGCTGAAACTATTCCTGTTAAATATACAGCAAGGGATGGTCTTGTTATACCAGCGTATTTAACACTAACAAAGAAAAAAACTGATAAGAATTATATGATAGTTCTACCACATGGTGGTCCTAACACAAAACAAAGAATTGGATTTGATTGGTGGACACAATTTTTTGCCAACAAAGGCTACAACGTTTTAAAAATGGATTTTAGAGGCTCAACAGGGTTAGGAACTAATCATTATGTGCTTGGCAATACTCAGTGGGGCAAAACTATGCAAGATGATATTTCTGATGGTGTCTTATGGGCCGTCGAAAATGGTTATGCAGACAAAGATAGAGTTTGTATTGCAGGCGCAAGTTATGGCGGTTATGCAACTATGGCAGGACTAACATTCACACCAGACCTATACAGATGTGGTATTAACTCAGTTGGTGTTGTTAATCAAAAAATGTTGTTGGAAAACTTTTCAACTAAATCAAGTGTTTTTAATAGCTGGGAAGATGAAGCTAAACTTGAATGGGGTAATCTATCAGACGCAGAAGGTAAAAAATATGCTGACGAGACCTCTCCTAGTCTATATGTTAAAAATATTAAAGCTCCTGTATTAGTCCTTCAGGGAACTAATGACAGAACTGTACCTCCGGAACATGCTAGAGAACTTATAAATAAACTTGAACGTGAAGGTAAAACTTATATGTCTATGTTCCAAGCTTATGAAGGCCACTGTGTAAAATGCAGAGGTGAACTAGCAACTTTAGAGTATTTTGATATTCAAGAAGAGTTCTTGGAAAAATATTTAGAAAATTAAATTAAAACGATTCATGGTTTGTCTGGGATTTACCTAGTATCAAACCATGAATGTCTGAAGTTCCTTCATAGGTATTAACTGCTTCGAGATTCATGCAATGACGAATAACATGATATTCATCAGATATTCCATTACCTCCATGTATATCTCTTGCAACCCTGGCAATATCTAAAGCCTTTTGACAATTATTTCTTTTAAGAAGAGATATCATCTCAGGTTTCATCTTTTTATCATCAATCAATCTTCCAAGACGAAGTACTGATTGCAAACCAAGTGTGATTTCAGTTTGCATATCAGCCAATTTCTTTTGTACCAACTGTTTTGCTGCAAGAGGTTTACCAAATTGAATTCTATCTAAAGAATAATTTAAACTTGCTTCCCAACAAAATTCAGCTGCACCCATGGCTCCCCAAGCAATTCCATATCTTGCCATATTTAAGCATGAAAATGGTCCTCGGAAACTTTGAACTTTTGGCAGCATCTTATCTTTTGGTACAAAAACATCTTCTAAGAATATTTGGCCTGTAGTTGATGCTCTTAATGCAAACTTACCATCAATTTTAGGTGTAGATAATCCCTTTGAGTCTCGATCTACAATAAAACCTCTTAGAATTTCTTGTTCATCTTTAGCCCAAATAATTAATACATCTGCAATAGGTGAATTTGTAATCCAATTTTTTGATCCATTTAAAACATAGCCATCATCTTTTTCAATTGCCTTAGTCTTCATAGATCCTGGATCAGATCCAGCATCAGCTTCAGTTAAACCAAAACAGCCAAGCTTTTCGCCTTTAGCCATATCTGGTAAATAAAAATCTTTTTGTTCATCAGAGCCGAATTCATATATAGCATGCATGGCCAATGAAGTTTGAACGCTAAAAGCAGATCGATAGCTAGAATCCACCCTTTCTATTTCTCTTGCGATCAAGCCATAGGAAACATAATTAGTTCCAGCACAGCCATATCCTTTAATTGGAGCTCCTAAAAAACCAAGACTACCCATTTCTTTGTATATGCCTTTGTCAAACGTTTCATTCCGATTTGCATCTACAATTCTAGGCAAGAGTTCTTTTTTACAATATTCTTTTGCAGAACGATGTATTATTAATTCCTCTTCAGTAAGCTGATCATCAAAATGTAAAATATCTTGTAATTCCATATCGCTATATTTTTTCAACTCGTATGATACCAAATCTTGGAGACGAGAACCCTATTGAATTTGATTTTAGTTTATCTTCAACTAAGGAAATCATTCGCTGACTATTGCCACATATTATTAATAGAGGGAGCAGAGCTTGATGCCTGTATACAAAATCAATGCTTATATCTGGAACATCATGATGCCTTTCACCATGTAAATCCAAACAGGTAATACCATTTTCTAAAAAAACATTCATTCAGAAATTCTAAAGTCCATATATAATGAATTATATGGCAAAACTTCATTTTTTTTACTCAACAATGAATGCAGGAAAATCGACTGCCCTCCTTCAATCAAATCATAATTATTTAGAAAGTGATTTGAAAACAATATTGTTTATACCTGCAGCAATTGCTAAAAAATCAAATAATAAAATTGTTTCAAGAATAGGTTTAGAGGCTGAAGCCATTTCGGTAGACGAACAGTTTAATTTTTTTGAATATATGAAAGATCTTAATGATCATTCTATTAATTGTTTATTTGTGGACGAAGTGCAATTTCTTGAAAGAGATCAGATACACCAATTAGGTAAAATTGCTGACGAGTTAAATGTTCCTGTCATGTGTTATGGGATAAGAACTGATTTTCAAGGAAAATTGTTTACAGGTAGTTCCGAATTGCTTGCTATCGCTGATAATCTAAATGAGCTAAAAACAATTTGTAGCGAATGTGATAAAAAAGCAACCATGGTTGTTAGAATTGGTGATGATGGAGAAGTAATTTTAGAAGGCGAAAAAATTTTAGTAGGCGGCAATGATATTTACAAAACTGTGTGTCGAAAACATTTTAGAGATTTAACGAATTTAATATAAAAATTATGGAATATGTAAATAAAAAGTTTTTACTTTATAAACGACCTCAAGGAATGCCTCAAGATGATTGTTGGAAACTTGAAAGCAATACCCTGGAGACAATAAAAAAAGGTGAAATAATTATTCAAGTAAAATTCTTGTCTGTAGACCCTTATATGAGAGGCCGAATGAATGAAGGAGTTTCGTATGCAGCTCCTGCAAAAATTGGTGAGCCTATGACAGGAGAAACTGTTGGTACTGTAGTAGAAAGCGAGTCCAACATTTATAAAGTTGGTGATAATGTTTGTATTCACCATGGTTGGCAGACAATAATTAAAGCAAAAGATACTGATCCGTCTATTTATAAAGTTCCGTCCTCGAAGATACCTTTATCCTCATATTTAGGTGCGGTTGGTATGCCTGGTAGAACAGCATTCTTTGGATTTAATAAGGTTGGTAAACCAAATCAAGGAGATACGGTGGTTGTTTCTGCTGCCTCTGGAGCAGTTGGCTCAGTTGTTGGCCAACTGGCCTTAATGAAAGATTGTCATGTTGTTGGTATAGCAGGAGGACCGGATAAATGTGCTTTTGTAAAAGAAGAGTTAGGTTTCCATGATTGTATAGATTATAAAAATGAGGCCTTTAAATCTGACCTTAATACTTCTTGTGGGAATGGAATAGATATCTACTTTGAAAATGTTGGAGGTGCTGTAACAAGAACGGTATCTTCAATATTAAATGAAGGAGCAAGGGTTCCAATTTGTGGTTTTATTTCACAATATAATGAATCAGATATGCTCGAAGCTGAGACACCATTCAAAATACTTGGCCAATTAGATAAAAAACCAGAACACAGATTCTTTGTAGTAACAGAATGGATGCATGAATGGGATAAAGCTACAGAAATACTTTCCGGATATGTTGAAAGCAATAAAATAAAATACAAAGAAACCATCACTGAGGGGTTTGAAAATGCACCTCAGGCACTTAGAGATGTTTTAACTGGTAAAAATTTTGGAAAACAAATTATTAAGATTTAATTAATCTTTAATTCTCCCTTCATATAAAGTTTTGCATCACCAGCAATAAGGACTCTTTGTTCTTTATTTTTACAAAAAAGCTCTCCTCCTCTTGAAGAAACTTGTTTGGCATGCAGTATTGTTTTATTTAATTTGTTAGACCAATATGGAATCAAAGTTGTATGAGCTGATCCTGTAACAGGATCTTCATTGATCCCATATTTAGGACAAAAATATCTGGAAACAAAATCAAAGTCATCGCTCGGAGAAGATATTATTAATCCTTGACCTTCTAACTTGGCAAGATTTTCAAAGTCAGGTTCAATAGCTTTTATCTGTTCCTCATTTTCATAGATAGCAAGCATGTTTATATCACCAATATATGTTTCTATTGGCTTTAATCCAGTTGCAGCAAACACAGCCTGTATTTGATCTACTTGTTTGAAATTATCTTTAGGAAAGTCAAGTTCGTATTTGTCTAATGCATTTGTAACTTTTAGAACGCCACTTGCAGATTGAAATGAGATCTCAGTTTTAGAAGTATCTATATAATTAAAATAGATAAATGCTGAAGCTAATGTTGCATGGCCACATAAATTAACTTCAGTTGTTGGAGAAAACCATCTAATGTGATTTACATCACTTTCTATATTAATAAACGCTGTTTCAGATAAATTATTTTCTGCTGCAATTTTTTGCATTAAAACATCATCATTTAAGTCAGAAAATATTACTGCAGCCGGATTACCGGAAAACAATTCACTGGAAAAAGCATCTACAAAAAAAACATCTAATTTCATATTAATTATTTTAATAGCACCTTATTTAATTATCTATGTATGAGTTTACATATTATTAATAATATATATAATATAACATATAAATTATTTATATATTAATGATGCAAATTTTAGATAAAGTTAATAAAGAAAACATATCCGATGCTTTTGCTCTTTCTATGACAATGTTTTTTAAATTTACTGCTGATACTTTTTTTGCAAAAAGATATGGTCACAGAGCAGTTGTCCTGGAAACTGTTGCCGGTGTACCAGGTATGGTTGCTGGTGTATGGATGCATTTCAAAAGCCTTAGAGCTATGAAAGCAGGATACGGCGAACAAATAAGAGAAATGTTAGCTGAAGCTGAAAACGAAAGAATGCACTTAATGTTTTTTATTGAAATCGCTAAGCCTAATTTTTTTGAAAGACTTATTGTTCTTTCTGCACAAATTGTTTTTGGTCTCTTCTATTTATTCATGTACATTTTTTTTACTAGAACAGCTCATAGAATGATTGGATATTTTGAAGATGAGGCAGTAAAAAGTTACACAGAGTATCTTAAATTAGTTGAAGATGGAAAGGTTAAAAATATCCCAGCTCCAAAGTTAGCTATAAATTATTATAAACTTGGATCAGATTCTAAATTAAGTGATCTTATAAGATGTGTTAGAGCTGATGAAGAACATCACAGCGAAATCAATCATAATTACGCTGATAAATTATAAATCTATATTGTAGAAATCCTCTACGGTTTCTTTAGCTATATTCTGTAAAAATTCTTTATCTTCTTTACTAATCTTGTCGTAATAAGAATATTGAATATTTAACGGAGAGAGATGAGTAATACTTGCAAATACTACACATGAAGCAAGGTATGTGCCTAAGATATTCGGATGAGTACCATCATAATGCTTATGAAGTTGAATATTTTTTTGAGCTTTGTAAGCTTTTTCAAACGCTATCCCAACTGGAATAACGAGCGCATCGTTTTTATTTCCAGCATCTATATACATTTGTTTTATGTTATTGATCATCTGTGGGTTTGTATCTTCATGTGGCTCTACGTATGCATGAATCATATATAAAGCTGCCTCAGCACCAGAGTCTTTGATTTTTTTTACGATTTTTTCTATTTCTTGAGCAAAGATATTTCTCTCTTTTTCTGTATTGGTTTCCCCACTACCACCTTGAAATATAACAAGCTGAAATGGCTCATCAACACCAAGGTTTTTATGATCAAGTGAGTGATCTATATTATGGTGCCATGACCGGGAACCACTTATAGTAACTGACTTATAATTTGATGTATCGATCTCAGTAGCGTATACCTCATCAAGCATTCGTCTTACGTGATTGTGAAGACTATCGTTATAATATAAATAGCTATTACCTATATATAGTAGTCTCTCTGGAATTTTATTTTTTAGGCCAGTAATTTCAACATCTAAAGCAAATATACTATTAGAATAGATAAGTATTAATAGTAGAATATGTTTCATTAGGAAATTTTAACTCAGCGAAAACAATATAGGTTATAAATATTTAAATCATGCATAAAGATGTTCTTGTTATTGGTGCTGGTATTTCTGGTATATCTGCTGGATATCATTTGAAGAAATCTTGCCCAAAAAAATCATTCTCAATACTTGAAGGTAGAGAAAGTATCGGTGGTACATGGGATCTTTTTAAATATCCAGGTATTAGGTCTGATTCAGATATGCATACTCTTGGCTTTAGATTCAAACCTTGGATACATGATAAATCTATTGCAGATGGTCCATCAATTATGGAATATCTTCATGAAACAATTGATGAATATAAATTAAGAGAAAATATATTATTAAATCATAGGGTTGCTTCTGCAAATTGGAATTCAGAAAAATCATTATGGGAATTGATGATACAGGCTAACAATGAAATGCTAGAAATGACATGCAGTTTTTTATACCTATGTGGTGGGTATTATAGTTATGCAAAGCCTCATATGCCCTACTTTAAAAATCAAGAAAATTTTAAAGGCAAAGTTATTCATCCTCAGTTCTGGGATGAGTCACTTGATTATAAAAATAAAAAAATTGCAGTAATTGGAAGTGGTGCCACTGCGGTAACAATTGTTCCTGCAATAGCTGAAAAGGCAGAACATGTTGTAATGGTTCAAAGATCTCCGACGTATGTTGTGTCAGGTCCAAGTGAAGATTCTATAAATAAGTTTTTAAGAAAAATACTTCCTATTAAAGCTACGTATTTCTTAATAAGATGGAAAAATATTCTATATCAAAGTTTTACTTTCTTTATGGCAAGGAAATATCCTGAAAGAACCAAAAATAAAATTTTAGATTTAGCTAAAAATGAAATTGGCTCTGAAGATGTCAATAATCACTTCACGCCATCTTATAAGCCATGGGACCAAAGAATATGCTTAGTGCCAGATAGCGATTTGTTTAATGCTATAAATGCTAAAAAAGTGTCAGTCGTTACCGATACAATTAAAGAATTTCGATCAGACGGTATTCTGCTTGATTCAGGAAAAAAAGTTGATGCAGATATTATTATTACTGCAACAGGTATTGAGCTTAATTCTTTAAATGATATCAATGTGACAATTGATAACAGTAAGGTAAATCCAAATGAAAGACTTACATATAAAGGAATGATGCTAAGTGGGGTTCCAAACTTTGCTATTTCATTTGGTTACGTTAATGCATCATGGACCTTAAGAGCAGACCTTACGTGTGAGTATGTTTGCAGACTTATCAACCTTATGGATAAAAAAGGTGTTGCATGTTGCGAGCCAATAGAAGATGAAACTGCTCATGGTGATGATCAATTAATTGATTTTACTTCTGGTTATTTTCAAAGAGGACTTAATCAAATGCCTAAGCAAGGTAATAAAGCACCATGGAAAAATTATCAAAACTATCTAAAAGATATATTTGCAGTGAGATTATTTTCAATTAATGATAATAATCTTAATTTTTATAATTCAAAAAAATAATATTCAGCTTCTAAATATAAAGAAATTTTCATTAAAGATACTGCATAATATATTTGGCATGTTAATTGCATAATTATAGATATAAAACTAATTTTAAACAGGGAAAAATTATGAAAAGAATATTATTTGTTATGTGCTTTATTGGTTCACTTACTGTATTTTCAGATGTTGATGTAAAGGAAGGTTACTCAGTGAATGGAAAAATCATAACAGTTAAAAGTACTGCAAAATATGCATCTGCAGAAAAGTGCATGACTTATGCATCATCAAGAAAAAGTATGAAAGCTTATACTTACAATAGTTCAAGTAAAAAATGCTATGTATATGCCTCAGTTAGAAGTGTTAAACCTGATGAAGATTCTGTATCTGGATTATTATCAGATAATTAATTTGTAGATTAGATCTAAAAGATCGCATCATACTTAATTTGCTTACATGCTATGCTAATGGTTAAAGCATATCCTAATTATGAAAAAATCTATCATTAAAATATTAGCAATAATAATTGGGCTCTCTATTAGTGCTTTAATTTATTTTTCTTTGTGGTCAGTTTTTAGTTACTACGGAATAGTAAATTAAATATTGGTGGAGCTACGCGGGATCGAACCGCGGACCTCTTGAATGCCATTCAAGCGCTCTCCCAGCTGAGCTATAGCCCCATAAATAATAAAGATTAAGTAGATATCTAATTCGTATCCCAACCTTATCATCTTTTGATTAATACTCTTTATATACTGAATCTACAAATTTTACTAATCTCTCAATTTATTGAATTTGCTTCAAACTTAAGCTTTGTATCTTCTGAGTTTAAAATACTCTCAACTACCTTCATAGAGCTTAATAATTGATACGTCTCTAAAGCAATACTCTCACCTTCATTATTTTCTTTAAGCAAGATCTCTAAGTCTGGAACAATATTTATTCCACTAGAAGAGTCTAAAGTTATTTTAAGGCTGTGTGGTTTCTTTGAGAATTCTTTGATGGCATATATAAAAGATGAGTAAATATCATAAGTATTTGTCATAATAATTTTTTTTGATTCTTCATCTGAAAGCTCTGCAAAAAAATCTTCAAGAAGCATAAAAAATTGATTCTTCGATAATTTTTTTATTGAAAGAACTTTTAATGCAAGTCTCAGTTTTTCTATTTGTGATGAGGAGTTATTTATATTTTCAAATTCTTCCTCTGACCATGAGAAACTAATTAAAAAATTTTTTAATAAAATTTCAGGTGTAGGAAAAGAAATTGAACCATAATATGAGCTCGGATTTGATTCAAAATCCGCCAGAAAATCTAAATATATTTCAGAAGTATCTACTTCAATATCAGAATATAACTGCTCATAACTTTGATAACCCCAATAATTAAAAACAACATTTTTAAAAAAAGTATCTAAAAAGCTATGGATTTGACTAATTTCTGCTATATAAATAAATCTTGATTTTAAAAAGATCGAGTTACCTAAAACAATATCAAAATCAGCGTTATAGCCCTCATTATTAAAAAGAGTAGAAAAATTTATGTCAATATCAGTAAATAACCTTATCATTAGCTTTGAAAATTCTAATGAATCATTGTCAATTAAGTTTTTTGATGAATTTTCTGTGTATGAAGGATTTTGATACGTTTTAAGAAATGATTTTAAAAAAGAGAAATCTAATCCCTTAATGCTACAGTTAGTTGGTGACTTTAAAGATTTATTTATATCTTCAAAATTGGGAATCTTAAAAAACTTATTAAGTGATGTATTAAATTCATAGTCATTTACTTTATATCCCGAGCATTGTATTTCTTCTATTTTTAAAATTTCTTTACTACCATAGCCAGAATCGTAAATTCTTAAACCTTTTATTACGTAAGCATCTCTATTTCCACTAATTTCTCTAGTAGAAATTGAGACCTTGATATTGGGATCAATATTTTTAATAAAAGAGGAAACTGATGAATGAAATGACTCACCAGTAATAAATAATTCATTTGATTTTACGTCAATGCTTAAAAGTAAAATAAGAAAATTAATAATTAATCTAGAATGTGACATTATTTAAGATTAATAACCTTACCAGGTTGTAGAGATTGAAAATTAATATTTCCTTTGTCATTGATTGCTTTTTTTAGTCTCTGAGGAGGTTCTAGCGTGTCTTCATCAGTTAGTACAAAGGTTCCCCAATGCATCCCAAATGCATGTTCAGCCCCTAAGTCAATCATAATTTGAAGTGCTTCTTCTGGATTGACATGACTTGCTGCCATAAACCATTCAGGATCGTATGCACCTATTGGAATAAATGCGTATTTCGGTGAGCCAAGTTTATTTTTTGTGTCTTTGAAGTCTCCGGAATAACCAGTGTCACCAGCATGATATAAAGCGTAATCTAAATATTGAATATACCAACCTCCCCATAAACTTTTATTTCTATCAAACAAGCCTCTCTTTGACCAGTGCTGAACAGGCGTAAAAGTAAACTTTATATTATTAGCGTTAAAAGATTCCCACCATTCAAATTCGAATGCATTTTTTATTGTTTTTCTATTTAATAATTTCAGATCGCCTGCTGGAACTAAAAAAACTGCATCAGGATGATAAGTGGATATCTTTTGCAAGGAATCAATATCTAAATGATCATAATGATTATGACTAACTGTAACGATATCAATTTTTGGAATGTCTTCTAGGGCTAATGCTGGTGGAATTAATCTTTTAGGGCCTATCCTCTTAAAAGGGGATGCTCTTTCAGAAAAAATTGGATCTGTAAGAATTGTGTAGCCATTTTTTTTAATTAAAAATGTTGAATGGCCAATCCAGATAACATAGTTATCGTCAGTAGCTAAATCAATTTCTTGCCATTCACTGGATATATCAATTAATGAAATAATAGGATCCTCTGAGTTTCTTGACCATTCAAGAAGCTCCTTAAATGATTTATTTAAAGCATTACCATCACTATTTTTATATTCAGCAAATAGAAATAATGGCATTAGCAAGAAAAGATAATAAAGATATTTTTTCATGGATTAATAAAGATTCTAAGATTTTTTAACTTGTGACTTTGCGTATATATTCATCAATTTTATAAAAAATTTGCTGAAATAGGCGAAGGTAATTCTAACTAATTTCACTCTTAATAGTTTTAAGTTCTTATTCATTAGTTGTAATATTCATTCCTTAATAAAAAGTCTAAATCTTTTACATCTCTTTTATATAAAGAATAAGTAAATCTATGGGTTTGGTTCTTTAGCACGCATGAGCTTCCATTAGGATTGATAGGTTCTTTAAATTTCATAAATTTTGCAGCCTGCACCGAGTTTGTTTTAAAGAATGGACATTTTTTAAATTTAATACTCCCATCTTCATTTCTTGATATCGCACACTTTGATTCAATCGCTTCAATATTTATTAATTCACCCATTTCATTAACATCAAAACTAACTACTGCATAACCTTGATAATTAGTATTGGGATATTCTGGTAACATGATTTGTGTTTTTTTTGATAAGCATTCATTTGTGTTATCGGCTGATAGGAAAGATACAAATAGAATACAAAGAATAGTTGATATTTTTGTGTTATAAATCATTCTATTATTTTAACAAAAAAAAGAGGGCTAAAAGCCCTCTTTCTTTGGAAAATTACCTTATTACAGTTCTAATGTAAATCCAACAAATGTTTGCATACCTAAGTTAGGATGTAAAAATCTGTTGTACTCACCACTTTGTGTCAATGGAGGATCTTCTTTAGTTAAGTTCCTCACAGCAACTGATACAGAAAGATTTTCCATACCTGGTACTGTATAAACTGCTCTCAAGTTAACTTGATCCCAGCTGTCTACCATTGAAGTAGCTTTATAGTTAGCGTCTGTAGTATCTGATATTTCATCAATGAACTCATACTGTAAACTCATGTATAAGTTAGGCACTGCTTGAAGTGTATGACCAACATCAATAGTGTATCTCATTTCTGGAACACCAAGACCAACATAGTTAACGACTGGTCCGTTAAAGAATGCTTCTGATTCAGACTCATCCATTACTACCATGTTAACGTTCATGTCAAAGTCACCAACGCCAGTTTCAAATAATCCACTGTATTTAATATCTAAACCAGCTACAGATGTTTCGTTACCATTAATTGGATTGATGAAACATTGCTGTAAGTTCGCATCTGCTTGACCGTTAAGTCTTTCACAATATGCTCCCTGGCTTGTTAATTGATTTCCTAATCCTAAGATTGTTGCATCAATAACGTCCTGTACAGTAATTGTTGAAATAACGCCTGTTATCTCAGTACTAAACCAGTCAACCGCAACAGAATGATTATCACCCTGCCAAATCACACCTACGTTAGTAGATTCTGATTCTTCAGGTCCTAGATTAGTATTCGCTGAAATATATGTGTTAACTTGTTCTTCAGGACAATCTTCTCTAGAAACACCCTGAGCAGCACATTTGATGTAGTCGTTATGATACGCAGCACTAAATGATGTATTTGCTACTAAGTCACCAAGTCCTGGAGCTCTGAATCCAGTACCAGTTGAAGCTCTTAGAGTTACATTATCCATAACTTCATATAAACCTTTAACAGTATATGAAGTGTTTGTACCAAAGTCGCTATAGTCATCGTATCTAACTGCAACGTCTATCTCACCTTTTCCATCAAGAATACCTGTTTTTGATTCATAGAAATAAGCAGTATATTCTCTTGAAGTACCGTCTGAATTACCTGATGAACCACCAACGTTTCCTACTTCAGCCTGTTTGTCATATGTATTTTCATACACATACTCAGCATCTTGAACACCGATTATGAAATCAGTATTAGGAACTAGGTTTAAAGGTCCGCCAAAAGTATATTCTAGACTTCTGAATTGTGATCCTGCTTTAACAGATGGAGAAGAAGAATAGTAAGCTACAACTTCTGGATCAAATAATGAATAGTACTTAGTACCGTTAACAGTAAAGTAACCATCATCTTTAAATCCTTGAGCAGCTGAACTATATTCTGGTTTTTGTAGATAACAACAGTCATTTGACAAGTAGTCAGCTAGATGCCATTGCATAGAAAGATCCCATGTATAGTCATCCATAACTGTTCCACTAAAGCCAACAACTACGTTACCTGTCCAGTCTGTATCGGATGATGCTCTAGGCCCAATCTCGATAAATCTTTTTCTTAACTGAGTAGGAACATTGATAGTAACAACTCTTTCAGGTGTTCCGTCAGCTTGAGCCGGAATTCTAGCATTAGCTAGACCAGCAGGATATGGATTAATGAATGCAGCTGGAGGAGCGTATCTACCAAAAGTTTCTTGTCTAGATACAACAACCTGAGCGTATGCACTCATATCGTCATTAATTTGTTTGTCATAGTTAACTGTTAAGAAGTCATTTTTCTTACCAGCGTTTTCTGCCATGATAGCAGTGTAGTCAAATGAACAAAGATAGTTATGGTCTAACCCACCTGTAGGAGAATCTCCTAAGATATAAGCTTTACCATTACCAACGAATCTTGAATCACCTTGACACTCAGCAGCTGGTAACCACTGACCTTTAACAAGTCCATTTGCTGGATCATCTTCATTAAGAATGTAGTTCCAAGCATATGATGAGATACTAAAACCAGTATTAAAGAAATCGTTAGTAGGAGCTCTACCACCTGTGTAATCTCTATCTGTTAAATAAATAATATCTCTTTGTGAATGTTCATATGTCCATGTAAGTGATGAATCGTCACCTGTGATACCACCAACGATTGAGAATTTCTCCTCTTCGCCACCTGGTAAATCAGGATCACCAATAGTTCCGGAAATAACCATTCCATCGAAACCTTTCTTAGTGATAACGTTCACAACACCACCAATAGCATCTGAACCATAAACAGCAGAAGCACCGTCAGCAAGTATCTCTATTCTTTCAACAGCCGCTGTTGGAATAGTGTTGATATTAGCTGATTCACCACCTAATTTAGGAGATGATGGAATTCTTCTACCATCAATAAGAACCAATGTTCTACCTGCTCCAAGCCCTCTTAAACTTAATTGAGCTTGCGAACCAGCACTAGAACCTGATCGCTCGTAGAAAGAACCTGTTACGTTAATTGGTAACTCTCTTAATACTTCAGCAACACTTAGTTCAGCAGTTCTTGCAATATCCTCTTGGTCAATTACAACAACTGGTTGAGCACCAGTGAATTCTGAAGTAGCAATACGAGATCCAGTAACTACAACCTCTTCTACATCTTCCTCTGCATCGTCTTGAGCAATCAAATTGGTATTAAATAAACCAAAACCGATCACTAGAACCAACATGAGGTAATTTTCTTTCTTAAACATACATTTCCCCTGTAGTTTTAGTTTTATTAAATGAATGCACGAACTAGTTTGCGCACATTCACGCTAGTAACAGTATTGTTCCAGCGTTTTTAGCATAAAGCAACAACTTTTTTAATTATTTATATAGAATTATACGATTTATTTATATTAAGAAAATTTGTTAGATGAAGTTGCTGAACATACTAAGATTTTTAACTACTCTATTAGATATTTTTCTTTTACAATAAATACAAATAGGGAAATAATTAAGATGTTATTAAAAAATAAAAAAATAGTTATATTTGGGCTAGCTAATAAATACTCTATTGCTGCCGGAATTGCTAAATCTATGCATAAACAAGGCGCTGAACTGGCTTTTGCCTATCAAAATGAGAGATTATTAAAAAATCTTAAACCAATTGCCGATGAATGCGGTTCTGATCTACTTATAGAGTGTGATGTTTCAGATGATAATTCAATAGAAAAAGCCTTTAAATCACTTACCAGCAAGTGGAAAACATTTGATGGCTTAGTTCATTCAATAGGTTTTGCTCCAGCAGATCAGCTTGAAGGTAACTTTGTTGATGTAACAAATAGAGAAGGCTTCAAGATTGCTCATGATATTAGTTCATATAGCTTTACTGCGTTAGCAAAAGCTGCAAAACCCTATTTAAATGATAATTCTGCTCTATTGACCCTTACGTATCTAGGATCATTACAAACAATGCCTAATTACAACGTCATGGGTTTAGCCAAAGCTAGCTTGGAGGCAAATACAAGATTTTTAGCTGCATCGATGGGCAGAGATAATATTAGAGTTAATGCAATATCTGCTGGACCAATAAAAACTCTGGCTGCATCAGGAGTAAAAAACTTTAGAAAGATGTTGATTCAGCATTCAAATAGAGCGCCTTTAGGCAGAACAGTTACAACTGAAGAAGTTGGAAATGCTGCAACCTTCCTATGTTCTGATTATGCTAGTGGAATTACAGGAGAAATTACCTACGTAGATGCTGGCTTCAATATCTCTGCAATGCCTTTACATGAGTTAGATGAATGATAGGTAATATTTATGAAAAGCATGTTCTTCCTAAACTTCTTGACTGTTGTTGCTCGACAAAACCAGTAACTTACCAAAGAAATAAGATTGTACCCTTAGCAAAAGGTAATGTTCTAGAGGTTGGAATTGGTTCTGGTTTAAATATTCCATATTACGATAATAAATCTGTAAGTAAGGTAATAGGACTTGATCCATCAGAAGAATTAAATGAAATAGCAGATGTAACTGCCAAAAAAACAGATTTAGACGTTGAATTTTTAATCAACGGGGCTGAAGAAATACAACTTCCATCAAAATCTATAGATACTGTATTAGTAACCTATACCCTTTGCACTATTCCAGATTTTGATTCTGCTCTTAAAGAAATGAAAAGAGTATTAAAAGACGATGGAACCTTGCTATTCTGTGAACATGGTATTGCTCCTGATAAAAATATTATGAAATGGCAGAATAGGATTAATCCACTTTGGGGAAAATTGTTTGGTGGATGTAATATAAATAGAAATATTCCTGAGATCATTCAATCTGCTGGATTAAAAATTAATAAATTAGAACAAATGTACCTTCCTAGCACTCCGAAAGTCGTTGCCTATAATTATTGGGGCTCAGCTCAGTAATATTTAATGGAAAATAATCCAGTCGTTATTGGCATTGGAGATATCCAACAGAAAGATAAATTTGACAATCTTGATGAAGCGTTAATATTGATGGATAAAGCTGCAAAGCTTGCAATTCAAGATTCTGGCAACAATGAAATAAAAAAGTACATTGATGAAATCAAAATACCAAAGGGATATTGGAGATATAGAGATCCGGGGAAATGGATCGCTAAACAAAATAATATTTCAGATGTAAAAACATTTGTTTCTAAGATAGGAATTCTTCAACAGAGCCTCATCAATTCTGCATGTCAAAAAATAATATCAGGTCAAATAAATGGAAGTCTAATTATTGGTGGAGAAGCTAGATATAAGAAAACAAGAGCCAAAATTGAGAATAAGGATTTTAATGAAACTCAACTTACTGAAAATCCAGATCATTACATAAAATCAGATAATCAATTAACACTAAATATAGAAGAAAAATCATTAGGATCTATGGCTGTTGGTTATTACTCAATTCTTGAAAGTGCATTTAGAGCTAAAAAAATGAATAATTTTTCAAGCCACCATCATGATATTGCTAAGATTTATTCTAATTTTTCAAATATAGCCTTTCATAACGATCTTGGTTGGGATGAAAAACGCTATTCAATAAATGAAATAGTTGATTCTAATGATTTGAATCCTCAAATAGCTTTTCCATATAACAAAAAACATTGTGCAAGCTGGAATGTTAATCAATCAGCAGCAATTCTTTTATGCTCAGAAAAAATTGCAGATTTGCTTGAAATTGATAATGAAAAAAGGGTTTATCTTTTAGCCTCATCTGAGAATAATAATATGATCCCTACCCTGCAAAGAGAAAATCTAACAAAACCATTTGGAATGAAATTAGCTGCTGAATTCATATTAGATGTTTGTAATGAAAATAGTATTACGCCAAGCATTTATGATTTATATAGTTGTTTTCCAATTGCGGTTCAGATGTTTGCTGAGGTTTTAAAAATAAAAAATATTTCAGAGGCAACTGTTACTGGAGGAATGTCATTTGCAGGCGGTCCTTTAAATAGTTATGTTTTAAATTCCACCGTTCAAATTATAAGAAAGATCAGATCTAATCAATCTGATGTTGGAATTATTACAGGAGTTTCTGGCATGATGACAAAACAGTCATTTGCTTTATGGTCATCTCAAAAAAATATTCCTTTCAAGTTTATGGACGTTACTGAAAAAGCAATAAAATATGATAACCCTGTAGAAATATCAGAAAAAAAAGATGGAACCGGGAAGATTATTGGTTATACAGTAATAAAAGATGATAATCTGACTAAAAAAGCGGTAATGTATATTGAAAATGATATGCAAAAAAGAAATATCGTCACAAGTTATAATGAACAAGTAATTCACTCAATGGAGAATAATGAATGGGTAGGAAAATATATCAATTTTGCAAACTTACAGTTGGTTGTTTAGTAATTTTTGCTTTTTCAAATAATTCTTTTGCTTCAGAGTTAGATGAAATAGTAAATGCAAATAAAACTTCATTCCAAAAAATAGCTTTAGAGATTTGGGATCTTGCAGAACTTGGGTATTTAGAAAATCAGAGTTCAAAATTACTTTCAGATGAGCTTGAGGCAAACGGGTTCGCTATTCAAAAAGGAGTCGCAGGAATTCCTACAAGTTTTATTGCTGAATATAATAACGGCGGTCCTGTCATTGGTATTTTAGGAGAGTTTGATGCTTTGCCTGGTTTAGCTCAGACTAATTCTCCCTTCAAAGAGGTTGCAGATAATAATACTGGAGCTGGACATGCATGTGGACATCATTTATTTGGAGCAGCTTCAGCATGGGCTGCTGTAACAATAAAAGAATGGATTGAACAAAATAAAATTAAGGGAACTATTAGGTTTTATGGAACTCCAGCTGAAGAAGGAGGATCTGGAAAAGTTTATATGGTCAGAGCTGGTTTATTTGAGGATGTTGATGTTGTTCTTCATTGGCATCCAGATGATGAAAATTCAGCTAATTCAAGAACATCTAATTCGAATAAATCTGGTAAATTTAAATTTAAAGGTATTTCTGCCCATGCTGCTGGAGCTCCTGAACTAGGAAGGTCTGCACTAGATGGAGTTGAAGGTATGAACCATATGGTTAATATGATGAGAGAGCATATACCTCAAGAATCAAGAATTCACTATGTTATAACCAAAGGTGGTCTGGCACCAAATGTTGTCCCAGATGACGCTGAAGTTTATTACTATATTCGTCATCCAGAAATGCAAGTTGTCGATGAATTATTTGAAAGAGTTGTAAAAATTGCAGAAGGCGCTGCAATTGGTACGGAGACGAGTATGACCTATGAAGTTATGCATGGTAATTACTCATTACTTCCAAATGACACAATCCAGAAAATAGTTCATAACAATTTAAGTAACTTAGGTGGTATAAAATATACTGAATCTGAAAATAAGTACGCTAAAGAAATATATCAAACTCTAATAAAACCAAGTTCAGAAATTGGTTCTCAAGAAAATGTTCTCCCATTTAAAACAACCCATTCATATGGTTCAACAGATGTTGGAGATGTTAGCTGGGTTGTTCCTACCGCTGGATTAAGAACAGCAACATGGGTTCCCGGTACTGCTGCACATTCATGGCAAGCGGTTTCTACAGGCGGGACTTCAATTGGTCTTAAAGGAGCTGAATTAGCAGCTCAAACAATGGCAAATTCAATTAAAGAAATTTTTGAAAATCCTGACAAGATTATTGAGGCTAAACAAGAATTAATTAATAGAACTGGAGAAGAGTTTGATTATAAGCCTTTACTTGGAGATAGATTACCTCCACTTGATTACAGAAAAATTAATTAGTCTGAACTGAAACACCAGCATTTGGCCTTCTTAGGTCAGCAAAACCATAGTTTGTTCCATTGATAACATGTATGCTTTGTGTACTGCCAATAGTATTTTCATATTCAGTTTTATGTCCCATGCTTTTGAGGCGCCTAACAATATCTCTACTAACTGCTCTCTCATGCTCCAGTCCAACATAAGGCCAATCCTTATGAATTCTTGGCAACATTGTTGCCTCTCCTATATCTAAATCAAAATCAATTACACCAGTAATAACTCTTAAAATTGCTGCAGGAATATCAGAACCGCCAGGTGATCCAGTAATTAAGAATAATTCGTTATTTTCATCAAAGATGATTGTTGGAGCCATAGTACTCATTGGTTTTTTGCCTGGCTCAAATCTGTTTCCAGGACTTGCTCCTCTGCTTATATCACCTTTATTTCCATATCTATATGCAAAATTATTCATTTGGCTGTTCATTAAAATACCAGTTCCGGGAATAGTAACTCCAGAACCAAATGAAAGGCCTAATGTGTAAGTATTTGAAACTGCATTTCCATATTTATCGATAATAGAATAATGAGTGGTATCTTTGCTCTCTTTTCTTGGTTTAAATGGAATCACTTCCTGAATTTTGCTTGCTTTGTTTGAATCAATTGAATTAATAAGCTCCTTGATTCTTTCTAAAGAAAGTAATTCAGAAACTGGAACATTGAAATACTCAGGATCTCCAACAAAATGAGATCTATTGTTATGACCCCTCCTTAGGGACTCTGCGAGATAATGATATGCCTTTGTGGAATCACTTTTATATTTTTTAATATCAATATTATTTAATATACCTAAAGCTGTAAGCAAAGTAATTCCTCCTCCAGATGGAGGTCCGGCAGTATAAACTTTATGACCTTTATAGTTTATTGCAATAGGCATTCTAAAAAATGATTTGTAATTCTTGAGGTCATCATGGGTTATTAACCCATTATTTTTTTCCATTGCCTCTATAATTTTGTCAGCAATGATACCCTCATAAAAACCTTTAGTACCATTGTTAGATATTTCTTTAAATGTATTTGCTAAATCGGGCCTTTTCATAATAGAGAATTCTTTCAAAGGTTCACCGTTATCAAAAAATATTGAAAATGATTCACTATCACTTCTTAATTGAGGAGTAACCTCAATGACATAATTCAAATCACTTGAAACAACAATACCTTTTTCAGCCTGTTCAATAACTGGTTTCATGATTTGTTCAAGAGTTAATACTCCAAAATTTTTATGAGCCTCTAATAAACCATAAACAGTTCCAGGAACACCTGAGGCTAAATAAGTGTAATCCACCCTTTCCCATCGTTTTGAACTTCTATCTGGTATTCTTTTTGTTCCAAGAAGTTTTTCTATCGAAGAGTTTCTTGGTGATTTACTTCTGTAATCTATATAAAAGATTTCATTTTTATCTTTTAAATAAATTAACATAAACCCACCGCCTCCAAGATTTCCAGCTCTTGGTAATGTAGTCGCTAACGAAAATCCAACTGCAACTGCAGCATCAACCGCATTACCACCCATATCTAAAATTTGTACTCCAATATCTGAAGATAGAGCATTCTGGCTTACTACCATCCCATTTGATGAGGTTGTAGGATGAAAAGGATGCAAGTAATCAATGTAATCTGTTCCATTTAAGTATGAAATAAATAGAAGAGTTGTTATAAATTTTTTCAAAACTTTAAAAAATAAGAGGTGCAAAATAATATGCAAATATAGTTACAACAAAAATACCAATAATGTTAAGCGCAAAGCCAGCCCTCATCATTGTTGCGATAGTAAACTTATTAGACCCATAAACAATTGCATTTGGCGGAGTTGCAACTGGAAGCATAAAAGCACAACTTGCAGCAAGGCAAACTGGTACGGTTAAAGAAACTGGCAGAACTCCTATGGCTATAGCTAAAGCTCCAAAGACTGGTAAAAAAGTAGTTGTTGTTGTGACATTGCTAGTTATTTCAGTAAGGAAAATAATTAAAGTTGCTACAGCCAAGATTAATAAAATTGGTGGAACTGAACTTAATATTAATAAGCTATTACCAATCCATATACCAAGTCCGCTTGAGCTTATCTGAGCTGCTAGCGATAAACCCCCTCCAAATAATATTAAAAGGCCCCAGGGTAAATCTTTTGACCTTTCCCATTGAAGCAAATCACCTTTTTTAGATGCAGACGGAGTCATAAAAATTAATATTGCAGCAATAATTGCTATTCCTGCATCAGTAAGCCCAGATAAGAAATCAATGTTATTAAGTAATGTTCTAAAAACCCAAGCAAAAACTGCAATCCCAAAAATTACTGAAATTCTTTTTTCATCTTTTGAGAAAGTTCCCATTTTTGTGAGCATAGTATTGAGTTCATCTCTTGCTTCGGCTGAAGCAGTAAAGTTTATTGGAAATACATATTTGGTTAATAAAATCCATGCACCAAACAACATAATACTTGCAAGTGGGACACCTAACTTCATCCAATCAAACATTGATATTTCAACTCCGTATGTATCCTGCATAAAAGCACTAAAAACAATATTTGGAGCCGTTCCAATTAAAGTAGACATTCCACCAATTGTTGCAGCATAAGCAATACCAAGAAGTAATGCAGTATTAAAATTTGATTTATCTTTATCCGATAATCCTGGAATTGTTTCTGACATTACACCACAAACAGCCAATCCAATTGGCAGCAACATTAAGGTAGTAGAAGTATTCATTACCCACATACTTATTAGGGCTGCTACAAGCATAAAACCTCCTACAAGCTTTCTTCCACTGGAACCTACTGAAATTATCATTTTTAACGCAATTCTTTTGTGCAAACCAGAGCTTTCAATTCCTAATGCCAGCATAAATCCACCTAAGAATAGATATATATTTTTATTAGCATAAGGTAGCGCTGCATTATCAAAAGAAGTTACTCCTAATAAAGGAAATAATGCTAAAGGTAACAATGCCGTTATGGCAACTGGGACTGTTTCAGTAGCCCACCAGATTGCCATTAATACAGCTACAGCAGCAACATCCCAACCCACATCGCTTAGCCCGGCTGGTGCAGAAGAAAATTGCATAACAAGAAATATAAATATTCCTATAGAAAATCCTTTTTTCTTATAAGCTGCCATGAATTAATTATAGATTAAAAAAAAGGGAGTTATACAACTCCCTTTTAAGAATTAAATGTTTTAGAAATCCATTCTTAGATCAAGATAGTAATGTCTTCCATCGTCTCTATGAATATCAGAATAGAAGCCAAACCATCCATCAGCCAATGGAGCTCTCTCATCTGCAATATTTCTAACCATAAGCCTTAATCTTGCATCGTTTCCTTTAAGAGTAAACTTCTTATAAACACTTAGGTTAGCTGTGGTCATTGATGGGATTAAATATATCTCACCATTGTCACCTTTAACTCCGTTATCAAGAAGCTCTCCTACTCTTAATGCTGTAAGAGATGCACCCCAGTCACCACGTCTGTAGTTAACTTTCAGGGTATCTTTTTGATCTGTTCCAATATTTTCATTATTTTTAAGATCGCCATAACCTTCTAAGACTGTATATGCAGGTAAAGTTCCATCTGCAACTGCAGCTGAAATTGCACTAAACTGAGAACTTGGCTCTTGTTCAAACTTGTCAGTAATTGAAGATTGTAAAGTTATATTAAAATCACCAATTGAAGTTTCAAAATCATAATATATTGCAATATCTGTTCCCTCGACAGTTCTTAATGCTAAGTTTTGATATGGCTCATAAACTGTGTCTTGTTGACCAGCAGGGCATATTCCAGCATTAAAGAAATCATCGTCATATGAAGATGAAGGATTTGAATCCCTTAAAACATATGATCCATCAAGTGCGTATTTACCAAATTGACTGTTAAGTACGTTTTTACCTTCACAAAAAGCTAACATATCAGAGACTGTAGTTGCCCCACCAATTCCTTGTTGAATTCTTAAGAGAAGATCATAAACACTAGAGTTGTTTCTTCCAAACAAACCAATTGTGTTATCTTTTTCTATACTCCATCTATCAACAGTTATTGTCAAAGAATCGTTAGGAGTAATAACAACACCAAAAGTAGCATTATCTGACTCTTCTGGTAATAATTGATCATTACCTAGTCTATAGTGAAGAGTATTTGAAATAGTATAATCATTAGCAAATCCAGAACCTGATGAAGGCCTGCTATCACCATTATTTTTATATATTCTATACTCTTGAACAGCATCAGTTCTTGTTCCTGTTCTTGTAACATAAGGCTGATTGATTTGAAGAATGTTAGGTGATCTAAATGCTGTTGAGACAGACGCTCTCATCTTTAAATAATCATTAACAACATAACCTAATGCAACTCTTCCAACAGAAGTTGATTCTGTATCTGAGAAATCCTCTTTCCTAACAGCAATTTGAGCATCTAATTGCTCAGTTACTGGAATAACCATCTCAACAAAGACTGAATCAACTTTTTTATCGCCTGTAACATCAACTGTTGGACTAGATCCTAAAACACCTGAAGTAAAGGGATGAGATCTTGTTGGGCTTGTAACACCACAACAATCTTGGTTTGTAATTGTTCCATCTAGATATGGATCTCTGTCATCTGTATATGACTCTCTTCTTCTTTCCATACCAATCAAAATACCAACTGGACCAGCGGGTAAATCAATTAACTCATTATTGCTAACTTTAAAGTCAAACATATCAAGAGTTGATTTATCTTTTCTATAAATTGTTGTTAGAACGTTGTCACCATTGTTTGTGTCCCAATTAGTATCAAAGATATTAAAAGCTGCTGATGTAGTAGAAACAGACCCGTAAAATTGTTCATACATAGCCTCATAAGTAATTCTGTTACCAGCAGCGTCTACACTACTTGCACCAGCATTAACAATAGCAGTTTCCCAATCCCAACCATTCTTGGTTGTTCCTCTTAGACCAAGAACAAATCTTGTGCTTTTTTTATCAACACTAATTTGTCTGTTTAAGTTAAAAGGTCTCCAACCGTCAATACCAACAGATCTATTAGTAGGGAAACCTATTGATTCAGGAAGTTGTGAAAACCAATAGTAAGTAGAAGGAATCGAAAACATTCCAGATCTCCAACTACCAGCTGAAATATCTCTATTTGAATCTGATTTGTAAACTCCAATTTCATTAAACAATTCGATGCCGTTATCAAATTCATGGTTAAGGAAAACAAAGAACTGCTGTCTTTTCATTTCGCCTCGATAATCACCCATACCTCTCTGGTTAGACCTATTGTCACCGGCATTAGTATCAAACATACATGTTCCAAAACCTGTAAGAACTGCACCAGGAAGAGCACATAAAGCTGCACCGCCTCTTGGATCAGTTGCATCAGCTAATTCTGTCTCTCCATCATTAGAAGCATGCCATGCTTCACCAACACCTCTACCACTTAAATCAAGCTGAAACCAACCGTAAGTGCTAGTGTTATTCATTGCAGATACATTAAAAGGAGATCCCTCTGGAAGATATCTACGATAATCTTGACTATACCACCGCTCGTCTTCACTTGCGCTAATTGCACCTCTATCTCTAT
This sequence comes from uncultured SAR86 cluster bacterium, assembly GCA_902557965.1. Taxonomy (GTDB): domain Bacteria; phylum Pseudomonadota; class Gammaproteobacteria; order Magnimaribacterales; family D2472; genus SAR86A. The sequence goes on along the minus strand of CACECK010000003.1, from coordinate 81,408 downwards.
ATCTTGCAAATAATGAAATATTTGTGGCTCCATCATTGAGAGTAGTACCAAATTTGTAACTAACGTCAGTATTTGTAGCATCAAAATGCTCATAACCTGTTACTCTGACTGAAAGACTAGAACCCTCATAATCAGTTTTTAAAACGTTATTAACAACACCGGCAACAGCATCAGCACCATAAATAGCTGAAGCACCATCTCTTAAAATTTCTAATCTATCTAGACCATTTGTTGGTATTAAATTGGTATTAACAGTAACTGTAGGTACAAAGTCTCCACCAATAAACTCAGTTTGATATCCAGCGTTATTAACCATTCTTCTGCCATTTAACAAAGTCAATGTGTTACCAACACCCATATTTCTGAGGTTATAAGCACCTGAGTCACCCCTACTGGCGTTAACGCCACCAGAAGCTTGTTCTTGTTCATTGAAGAAGTTCAAGCCCTGCTCAACTACTTGTTCAATTAATTCATCACCGTCACCAACGCCTAAAGCTTCAATATCATCAGCAGTTAGAACCGTTACAGGAAGTGCATCTGTAATTGAGGCACCTTTAATTTGTGAGCCAACTACTACAACCTCTTCAACTTCAGAATTGGAAGAATCAGTTTCTTCTTCTTGTGCAAAAATCACAAAAGGAAGAACTAATAGTGAGTAAGCTAAAAATTTAAATTTAGTCATTATATATCCCCTTAAAATAAACTATTTAGATAATTATATGCTCAGAAAAGCAAATATGTCCAACATTATGAAGTGAAAAAATATGTTGAATAAAGCCTTATTAAGATAAAGAATTTATTAATTTTGTTAGTCTATCTAATGAATTTTTTTGTCCTACCAAATAGAGAGTCAAACCAAGCGAGGGAGATTTGGTTGAACCAGTTAGAGCAATTCTTATTGGTTGATTTACTTGAGGTACGGAGTAATTATTTTCTGTTTGATATGATTTAAGTGCGTGATCAAGATTATTTTCGTCCCATTGAGTCAATTTACTTAGAATATCTAACAAGTCATTGAGAATTTGCATTCCTTTATCATCAATAAATTTGCTAATAGCCTTTTGGTCATAATTTTCAACATCTAAAAAATATGGTCTTAGTTCTGTAGCAATTCCTTGTAATGTATTTGATGAGCTTTTCATTGCATTAATTAAAGCATCTGTATTGAAATGATCATTTATATCAATAGATATTTCTTCAAGAAATGGTATCAAGTGGTTTTTAAAATCTTCTAAGTTTAAATTTGATAGATGTTGAGAATTTAACCAATCTAATTTTGTTATATCAAAAATTGCCCCAGCTTTTTGAACTTCATGAATATTAAAATTTTTAATTAAATCTTTCATATAAAAAACTTCTTGATCACCTTTTGACCAGCCCAATCTTCCTAATGTATTTAGTATTGCTGAATCTAAATATCCTTCAGCTTTATATTCCTCAAGACTTGTTGCAGCATGTCTTTTTGAAAGTCTTTTTTTGTCTGGACCAAGAACCAAAGGTAAGTGTGCATACTCAAGCGATGGATAGCCAAGTGCATTTTGTATATGGATTTGTCTTGGAGTATTGCTGAGATGGTCTTCTCCTCTAATTACAGTTGATACATTTTGTTCATAATCATCTACCACATTACATAAATGATACGTAGGCGTTCCATCACTTCTAAGCAGAATAAGGTCATCTAACTCAGAATTCTGAAACATGACCTCACCACGAATAAGGTCCTTTACTACAATTTCACCATCTTCAGGTGTTGCAAGCCTTAACACAGTATTTTCAGATCTTTCCAAACCTAGATTTCTACTTCTGCCATCGTACATTGGTTTCTTTCCAGCTGCTTCTTGATCTTTTCGCATTTCATCTAGTGTTTCCTTAGAACAATCACACCAATAACCTTTACCAGAGGCAATAATTTTTTCAGCAGCTGCAACGTATATATCGTTTCTTTCAGATTGATTTATGGGTTCTTTATCTGGAGATAAACCAATTGAAGATAAGCTATCTAAAATATTTTTCTCAAATTCTTTTGTTGATCTATCTTTGTCAGTATCTTCAATCCTTACTAGAAATAAACCATCGTTTTGTTTTGCATATACATAATTAAATAATGCAGTTCGAACCCCTCCAATATGAAGAGTTCCAGTAGGACTTGGAGCAAATCTAGTAATTACTTTAGTCATTAAAATTTTCTCCAAATAGTTTCGACATTGTTTGATTTTTCAATATCAATCAGTCTTTCTTCATGAGCTTTTAAATCATTATTTGATGATTTTATCGTTACGAGATTAGAAAATTCTTTTTCACTAATCTGGTCTTTTTCTTTACCATTTGAACCATTAGTGACCGTGTTAGATGAGAATTCAAATTTACTTTGACCACCTGTTAGCCCCATGTATACATCAGCTAAAATATTTGCATCAAGAAGAGCGCCGTGAAAAGTTCTGTCGTATCCAGATACATCAAATCTAATAGCCAAAGCATCTAACGAATTTCGCTGTCCAGGATATTGATCTCTAGCTATCAACAGTGAGTCTTCAATTTCACAAATATCTTCCAACATAGGATACGAAGTTGATGCAAGTTTTAACTCATGGTTTAAAAAACCAACATCAAATGGAGCGTTATGAATGACTAAAGTTGATCCTTCTATAAATTCAAGAAACTCCTCAGCGATTTCATCAAATGATGGTTTGTCCTCAAGATCTGCGTTTGTAATTCCATGAACCTTTGAAGCCTCTTCATCGATTAATCTTGATGGATTGATGTATGCATGAAAATGCTCTTCAGATTTTTTTCTATCATTTAAAAGCACAGCGCCAATCTCAATAACTCTATGGCCCTGCTTGACCTCAAGACCGGTAGTTTCAGTATCTAAAATAATATATTTATTTGACATAGCTTTAAATATTATCAATGCCTCTATTTGCCAATAAGTCAGCAATTTCATTTTTTTCATGGCCTGAGTGACCCTTCACCCAATGCCATTTTACATTATGATGCGATCTATATTTATCTAATTCGATCCACAACTCTTTGTTTTTAACATCTTTTTTTGCTGCATTTTTCCAATTGTTCTTCTTCCAGTTGTCTATCCATGACGTGATTCCATCCATAACATATTTTGAATCGGTTGTTAGATTGACATTACATGGTTCTTTTAAAGCTTTTAAGCCCTCTATTGCTGCCCTAAGTTCCATTTGATTATTAGTCGTATTTGTTTCTCCGCCAAAATACTCTTTTGAGATATTTTCAAATTCAATTAATACGCCCCACCCTCCATCACCCGGATTACCTCTACAAGCTCCATCTGTATATATATTTACTGTTTTCATTAGATTAAACTAGATTTATATATGTTAAGCATAAAACCAATTAAAGCATTTAGCGATAATTATATTTGGTTAGTTTCAACTAATGAAGGGTCAATAGTTGTCGATCCAGGAGAAGCAGATCAAGTATTAAACTTGTGTGAATCTAATGACATAGATTTAAAAGGTATTTTAATAACCCATCACCATTACGATCATACAAATGGTCTTGATGAAATCTTAAAACATAAAAAAGTAGAGGTGTATGGACCAAAAAATAACATTAGTTTAATCAATAAAAGAGTTCGCGAAGGGGATGAATTTAATATTATAGGTTTGAAGTTTAAGGTTATTGAAGTTCCAGCGCATACTCTTGATCATATTGCTTTTATATGCGAAGACGAGACTATACCTTTTATATTTTGCGGAGATACATTATTTTCTGGAGGATGCGGTAGAGTATTTGAAGGTTCATTTGAACAAATGTTTCTTGCGTTACAAAAAATAAAAAAATTGCCCTCAAATACAAAAATATTTTGTGGTCATGAATATACAACATCAAATCTTGAATTTGCTTGCGAAGTAGAGCCAACAAATGAATATATAAAAGAATATCTTCAAGAAATAAAAGAAAAACTAATTTCAGGCGAACCATCACTTCCTTCCAGCCTTGAAAAAGAATATAAAATAAATCCATTCTTAAGATGTGATAATGAATTTATTATAGATAGGATTAATGATAAATTTGGTGAAACAAACTCTGAAATCGAAATATTTACAGCATTGCGAAAATGGAAAGACAGTTTTTAAATATAGTTATTCTTTTAAGTTTTATTATTTCAGGCTGTCAACAAATACCTGAAAATAATTCCAACACAATTATACAGATTGAAAATAATGATCAAGATATAAAGCAAATATATTTAGACAAGGAAGACAAGCTATTGTCTTACTACAGTGATATTTGGGACTATATTTTAATGAAGTCCTCTTATTCAAGCGATAATCTGGATGAGCAAACTCTGTTCTACATGAACAGACATCTTCAGGACTTAGATAATTTCAAAGAATATTTAAATGACTCCTACTATTTTTTATTCTTTGTTGTAGAAGAGCTTGAAAAAGCCGATATGCCATTGGAATTTGCTTTTCTTCCTTATATTGAAAGTAATTACGATCCCTTCTCAATTTCACCCTCAGGTGCAGTTGGTATGTGGCAATTTATGCCACGAACGGGAAGATATTATGAATTAGAGAAATCGTGGTGGAACGAAGATAGGCATGATCCATTTAAATCTACGGAAGCTGCAATTCAATATCTTAAGTATCTTTATGAAAGATTTGATAATGATATATATTTAACACTTGCAGCCTACAATGCTGGACCATCTTTTCTTGATAGGCAAATCAAAAAAAATCAAAGAAGAGGTTTAGATACTGATTTTTGGTCACTAGATCTTCCAACTCAAACAAGAGATTATGTTCCCAAATTTATTGCATTAAATGAGTTAATCCTAAACTCAAATAACTATGAGATTGAGCTGCCATTAATTCCATATGAACCTGTTGTGGCAAAAATAGAAATTCCTGGCCAAGTTGAAGTTTTAACGCTAAGTGAATTTTTAAATATCAAACCCGAACTTTTGTACAAACTAAATGCAGGTTATACAAAATGGGCATCTGCTCCCAGTGATAAAAGTATATTTTATGTTCCTATTGAAAAATATGACTACTTTCAAACTTCAGACAACCCATTTATAAAGACCAATCAAGTAAATTGGATTTCACATTTAGTGCAACGAGGTGATAATTTATGGTCATTGGCTTCAAAATATGACACCGAAGTAAGAATTATTAAAGAAATAAATTTCTTAAATAGTGATCTTTTATCCATAAATACAACTTTATTAATCCCCCTAAGCAAAACTGAGTCGAATAATTTTATTCCATATGAGTTGCATATTGTTTCTGAGGGAGACACTTTATGGAGTATCGCTTATAAGTATAATCTTGAAGTAAAAGATTTAGCTCGTATGAATTCTATTAGAGTTGATTCGTACCTTCAACTTGGGCAGCAGTTATCTATTGGAAATAAAAATATCCACAGGAATATTGAATCAAAAAAGAGGACGATTCTTTATTCTGTTAAACAAGGTGATAACTTATATAAAATTTCAGAGTTATTTGATGTATCAATAAAAAGTATTAAAGATATAAATAAATTTAAGGAAGACACTCTTAGACCCGGTCAAATTATAAAAATAGCAATAAGAGCTTTTTAATTATCAGAGGTCTTTGGATCGAGAGCGTCTCTAAGACCATCTCCAAAGAAATTTAAGGCAAATAAAGTTATGGTAAATGTTATACCTGGATAAATTAATAACCAACTATATTCCTCCATGGACTCGACTCCATCTTTAATAAGGGTACCCCAGCTACTCATGGGAGGCTGAATTCCAAGGCCAAGAAAACTTAAAAATCCCTCAAGCAACATAACCTGAGGAATTGTTAAAGTTGCATAAACTGCAATTGGGCCAAGTATGTTAGGCAATAGATGTCTTCTAAACATTGAAAAATTACTTACACCCATCGCTTGAGCTGCCAAAACAAATTCCTGATTTTTTAACCCAATAACTTGTCCGCGAACAATCCTCGCCATTGTTAACCATTCTACTGCTCCAATGGCACCAAACAATAACCATAAATTTCTTCCAAAAATAACCATTAATAGAATAATAAAAATAATAAAAGGTAGTCCATAAAGCACGTCAACAATTCTCATCATAATTGAATCAACTCTGCCACCCATGTAACCAGCTATTATTCCCCACGAAACACCAATAACCAGTGCAACACCAGTAGCAACAAAACCAACCAATAATGAAATTCTTGCTCCATACAAAATTCTACTAAGTAAATCTCTTCCCAATATATCTGTGCCAAGTAAATGTTCTCCAGATGGTGGACTTGCTCCTAAATTTAGGTCTTGATATGAGTATGAGTATGGAGCAATCCAGGGAGCTAAGGCAGCACAAAAAATTAGCAAAATAAGAATAAAACCACCAAACATTGCTGCTCTATTTCTTGAAAGTCGATAAAGAGCATCAGACCACAAGGAATTATTATTCATGAAGAATCCCTTGATCTTGGATTTAGCCAGAGCGCAGCTAGATCAGAAAGAAGGTTGAAGAAAACTATCATTGCAGAAAAGAAAATAGTAGTTCCCAAAATCATTGTATAGTCTCTATTAAAGGCTGCCTCCACATAAAATCTTCCAAGACCTGGTATTTGAAAAATTGTTTCAACTACAAAAGAGCCAGCAAGCAATCCTGCAATAGCTGGTCCAAGAAAAGATACAACAGGTATTAATCCACCTTGCATAGCGTGTTTTATGACAACCATTCTTTCAGTAAGTCCTTTAGCTCTAGCTGTTCTAATAAAATCTTGGTTAAGGACCTCAAGCATCCCTCCTCTACTAAGTCTTGCTATATATGCAGCATAAGCAAAACCAAGGGTTAAAGATGGTAGTATCTTATCTCCTGGTAATTGACCCCAACCAGATACAGGAAGTACCTCTAGATTTATTCCAAAAACCAGAACTAGTAAAGGCCCCATCAAAAAAGTAGGAACACAAATTCCAATCATAGCAATTGCCATTGGAATAAAGTCTAAAAATGTATTTCTCTTTAAAGCAGCTAAAACTCCTGAAAAGACTCCCATCAATAAAGCAATTAAGATTGCATAAAAAGCTAATTCAAAAGTGACAGGCAAACCAGTTGTGATCATCTCAGTAACGGATCGTCCTGGGAATCTAAATGATGGGCCAAGATCGCCTCTTAGAAGATTAGACATATAGTCAACATACTGTTCCCAGTTAGAAGCATCCAAATTATATGCCTCATTTAAATTTTTAAGGACTTGAGGTGATACAGCTTTATCGGCATCAAATGGCCCGCCAGGCGCAAGCTTTATAAGAAAAAAAGTTATACTAGCAACTGCAAACAAAACAGGTATTGCTAAAAATATTCTTCTAAAGAAAATAGATAACATCTATATTAATCTCTTTCTAGATATATATATTTTGGATGATGATGGTCAAGTATATGAGGACTAAATCCTTTGACATCTGGTGATAATTGATAACTTCTAACATATGTATAAAGAGGTATTATTGGCATTTCATCAATAAGAATTCTTTCAGCTTGCTTTAGTAATTCATATCTTTCTGATTGATTATTGGTAGAATTTGCTTGCGAAACGATTGAATCATATTGTTTGTTTTCCCATCCAGTTTTGTTATTACCTCTATTTGGTCTCATCAAGTCAAGAAATGTATTTGGGTCTTCATAATCACCAATCCAGCCAGCTCGAGATACTTGAAAGTCGCCAACCATTTCTCTACTTAAATAAACCTTCCAATCTTGGTTAACTAACTCTACTTCTATACCAAGGTTTTGTTGCCACATCTGTTGGATAGCTAAAGCAATTTTTCTATGATCTTCATTGGTATTAAAAAGAATCTCTAATTTTGGAAATGGATTCGTTTCATCAAACCCAGCTGAGACAAGCAACTCTTTTGCTTGTTGGGGGTCAAATGGAATTTCAGTGTCAGGTTCATAGCCATTAGATCCTGGAGGAGTAAATGAATATGCAGGTATTTGTCCACATTTAGTAACTTTTTCAACAAGTAGTTTTCTATTAACTGAAAAGGCAAGCGCCTTTCTAACACGAACATCTTTTAGAACCTCATTTTCAGTATTAAGTCTGTAGAAATATGTGCCCATATACGGATCAATTCTTAAATCTGGATTTTTTTCTTCTATGTATATTGGACATTTTTGTGAAGGTAAAGTTGAAGTTAAATGAAGCTGTCCTGCTCTAAACATTCTGTCTTCAGTCATTACATTAGAAACTGGATAAAAATGCATCTCATTCAAACTCACTGTCGATGCATCCCAATAGTTAGGGTTTTTTTCAACAACAATCCTGTTATTAAGTTCCCATGATTTCAATTTAAAAGGACCATTACAAACAAAGTTTCCTGGTCTAGTCCATTCTCCATTTCTATCATCAATATCTCCAAATTTTAAAACAGTATCTTTATGAACAGGCCATGTACTATAGTGACTTAATAATCCCAAAAAGAAAGGAGTTGGAGAGATTAAATTAACTTTAAGGGTGTATTCATCGATAGCTTTTACACCAACTGTATCAAAATCATCAGTTATACCATTATGATAATCTGAGGCACCTTCTAGATAATAAAGCATATCAGGGTACTGAGATCCAAGACTTGCTGTGAGGATCCGTTTCCAAGACCAGACAAAATCTTCAGCAGTTACAGGGTCTCCATTGGACCATTTACCATTTTTATTAAGATTAAAAATATATTCTTTTCCATCATCACTGATACTCCATGACTCAGCAGCTCCAGACAGATTAGCACCGCCATTTGGATTTGCAGTTGTTAGGCCTTCACATAGTGATATTAAAATATGATGCTCAGGAACACCTGTAACGATATGTGGATCTATTCCTTGGGGTTCTGAGCCATTTCCAAAATGAAAGATCTGATCAGTAAGACCTGAATCAACAGGAGAGATATTTTCAGAGCAGCCAAAAAAAAGAAGAAGTGCTGGTAGGTAAATAAATTTCTTATACATAATAAATATCCTTAGAATTGAATGAGATCATTTAAATTAACTTTTGCAGATTGGAAAACATCATCATTAATAATTTGTTGCATTTTTGATGAGAACCTTTCTTCTCCAAATGCAGAATATTCAGCAATAATTTCTTGGATTTCTTCTTCAGTAGGCTTGCTAAAACTATTTATGCTAACTACGTATTTATCTCCATTATTTGCATCAATGTTTAATGTTGTTCCTGATGATTCATTAAATATTTTTTGTAATACTTCTCTTGGTAATAGAGATGAGTATCTTTTTACATCAACATATGATTCGGTTGTTATATAACTATAAGTTTCTACAAATGATTCCTTATCATTCAGATCGTCGTTGGATGTATACTCATTCTGCAATAGAGAGATTTTTTCTATTGCTTTAGATTCAGAGAGCAAGTCAGCAACATCATCTGCCACTTGATCAAAATTCATTAAAAATGGTTCTTCAATTCTATCTAAAGACATAAATATAACTTGATTGCCAAGCTCAAAAGCTACTGTCTCATTTATCTGTGTATTGCTGGCAAAAAGATAGTCTTTAATAAAAGAATCTATTATTTCAAAGTCATAGTCATCTTCTGAATAAATATCAGATGAGGTTGCTTCTTTTGAAGCTTCTATTGCAATATCTTCAATTGAACTGTTATCAAGCAACATACTTTCAAACTCACTAAAATCGTCATTCATTAAGGCAAATGATTCACTTTCAATTAATTCATTCAATAATTCGTCTTTGATTTGAGACTCTGGTAATGGTTCTTGAGTATTATATTCAGTAATTTTTAAAATATGATAAGTGTCTTCTAGTTCAATAATATCGCTGTATTCATTGAGACTTAAAGTCTCTATTGCCTCATCAAACTGGATTGGAAAAATATCTTTTTCAAAATAATCGAGATCACCACCAATATCTTTTGTAATTAGATCTTCACTATATTCGGATGCTAGAAGAGCAAAGTCTTCACCATCTTTGAGTTTGTCCTCTACTGATTTAATAACTGAAAAAGCTTGCTGAGAATCATCATAGTTATTTTTATCTACCATAATATGAGCAAATCTGATTTCAGAGATATTTTCATATCTTTCCAGATATTGACTATATGCAGCCTCAAGATAATTTTCAGGAATTTGAACAGAATCTCTATAATCCTCTTGTTTCAATAGAAAATATTTAAAACCTCTTTTTTCATCTGTATAAAATAGAACCTGATTCTCCTCATAGTAGTTAAGTAGTTCATCGAGAGTATTTACAATGTTGTTCTTTAAATCGTCAAAATTAATTTTTGTGAAGGTAATATCGGTTGTTTGCTCTAGTAAGGCTGTGAGATCAAATATTTCACTTTCAGTTACAAAGTTAAATCGTGTAAGTGAATCTCTATAAATCTCTGAAGCAAACAATTCTGTCATTGTATCCAAGTAGCCTTCTTTGGTAAAACCATTTGAATTTACTTGAGCAGAATACACATCTTCATCAAAAACCCCATCAATTTGAAATTGAGGACTTCTAATAATACCCTTTTGCGCCTCTTTATTTGAAACTTCATTTATAAATCCTAAATCTCTAGCTCCAGATTGAAGTACCTTTTGAACTATTAATTCTTGTTTAATAGATTCAGATCTAATTGATTCGTCCAATGTATCAAAATCAAAATCGTCACCATAAATACTTTTATATCTTTGGACCGCACTATTTGCAGCTATTTGTATATCTGTTTCAGATACATCTTCACCATTTATAGAACCAAAAGATCCAGTAAAAACTGTTGATAAAGAGGATGTTCCAAGAAATACAAAAGGAATGGCGCAAACCATTACAACAAAGATTAATCTTGGACCTGTAAGAAAATTTCGAAGTGATTCCATCATAGTGGCGATATTATAGAGTAAAAAAAAGGGTGCGTAAGCACCCTTTTAAAAGTTATAAGTTCTTAACTGTTTTTAACAGTGTCTTTAAGGCCCTTACCAGCTTTAAAACCTGGAACTTTTGAAGCTGGAATATGCATAGCAGCACCAGTTTGAGGGTTCCTACCTTCTCTAGCAGCTCTATGTCTTACTGAGAATGTTCCAAAACCAACTAAAGCAACTGAGTCACCATTTCCTAAAGCACCTGTAATTCCATCTAGTACCGCATCAACAGCTCGGCCTGCTTCAGCTTTTGACATGTCAGCGCTTCCTGCAACTGCATCAACTAAATCTGATTTATTCATACTAATTACTCCTCTATGATAATTTATTTAATAAATACCCTTATATGAAATGCTTTTTATGCGTAAAAGTCAAGCAAATAAAGGGTTTTTAGTGAGTTGCCTTATTGTCAGATTTAGTAGAATTTTTAGATTTCTGTGCCTTGATTTTTTTTGATGCTGGGGTTGGTTCTTCTATAAGTGCAGCTGAAATTACATCATCAATCCACTCAACTGGAATAATGTTCAATGATTTTGTTATTTGATCAGGTATTTCTTGTAAGTCTGGTTCGTTTTCCTTGGGGATGATTACATTTTTAATTCCGCCTCTTTTTGCAGCTAAAAGTTTTTCTTTCAATCCACCAATTTTAAGAATTTGCCCTCTAAGAGTAATTTCACCAGTCATTGCAGTATCAGCTTTAACAGGAATACCTGTAAAAATTGATATCAACGAGATTGCCATTGCACCCCCCGCGCTTGGCCCATCTTTAGGCGTTGCTCCCTCAGGAACATGAATATGAACATCATATTTTTCATAGAAATTTGGTTTAATTCCAAGCGATTCTGCCCTAGATCTAACAACGGTTAATGCAGCCTGAATTGATTCCTGCATAACATCACCCAATGAGCCAGTCTTTATTACTCTACCTTTACCATCTATATGAGAGGCTTCTATTGTTAAAAGTTCACCACCCACCTCAGTCCATGCAAGGCCTGTTACTTGACCAACAGCATTATCTTTTTCAGCAATTCCATATTTGAACTTTCGCACACCAGAATATTTTTCAATATTCTTTGCTGTAACGCTAGTTGCTTTAGAGTCAGGTTTATCATTTATTAATCTATCTTTTACAACTTTTCTTAATATCTTTGCTATTTGTCTTTCTAGGCCTCTAACCCCAGCCTCTCTTGTGTAGTATCTTATTAAAGAAAGCATTACATCTTTTCCAAATTTAATTTCTTTTTCCTTTAAGCCATTTCTAGACATCTGTTTTGGTAGTAGATATTTATTTGCGATATTAATTTTTTCATCCTCTATATATCCTGGAATCCTAATAATTTCCATCCTATCTAATAAAGGAGTAGGAATATTTAAACTATTTGCTGTACATACAAACATAACCTCAGATAAGTCGTAATCGACCTCAAGATAATGATCGCTGAATGTATTGTTTTGCTCTGGATCAAGAACTTCTAATAATGCAGAAGCCGGATCTCCTCTATGATCCATTCCAATTTTATCAATTTCATCTAAAAGAAATAATGGATTTTTTACACCAACTTTACTTAATTTCTGTATTATTTTTCCAGGCATTGATCCAATATACGTTCTCCTATGTCCCCTAATCTCTGATTCATCTCTCACACCACCAAGAGACATTCTTACAAATTTTCTATTAGTTGCTCTTGCAATAGACTCACCCAAAGATGTTTTGCCGACTCCGGGGGGACCTACTAGACACAAAACTGGAGCTTTCATAGATTTAACTCTTTTTTGAACTGCCAAGTACTCAACTATTCTTTCTTTAACTTCTTCAAGTCCGTAATGATCTTCTTCTAGAATATCCATAGAAGCTTTGATATCTGTTTTTATCTTTGATTTCTTTTTCCATGGAACGTCCACCAAGCAATCAAGATATGTTCTTACTACTGAAGCCTCTGCAGATGAAGGCGCCATATGTTTAAATTTTGCTAACTCACTTTTAGCCTTCTTTAATGCTTCTTTGGTCATTCCAACTTCATGGATTTTTTTCTCTAAATTTTCTAATTCATCTCCTTCTTCACCAATTTCACCAAGTTCTTTTTGAGCTGCTTTAATTTGTTCATTTAAATAATATTCTCTTTGAGACTTTTCCATTTGTTTTTTTACTCTGTCTCTTATTTTTTTCTCAACATCAACCACATCAAGTTGTGATTCAATAAAAGTTAGTACTTTTTCGGCTCTGTCTTTTAGATCAAAACTTTCTAAAATATCTTGTTTTTTTGATGTATCAATTGGCAGATGACCCGTAATTGTGTCTATTAATCTGGATAAATCATCTAATGAATCCACAGTTGAAACGATCTCTGGTGGAATTCTTTTTGTAATACTTATGTAATCCTCAAATTTTGCTTTGATTAATCTAACTAAGTTAGCTGATTCATTATCTTTTAAAATTGAATCTTCTTGTTCGATTACTCTTGCTACAGTGTATGAGTCTTTTTCTATAATTTTTTCAATTGAACATCTTTTGTGACCCTCAACTAAAACTTTCATGGTTCCATCTGGAAGTTTAATTAACTGAAGTAAATTGCTCACTGATGCAAATTGATATAAATCAGAAATATCTGGGTCTTCTTTTGCTGCATCTTTCTGGCTGACTAGTACAAGTTTTTTATTTGATGCCATTGCTACATTTAGAGCTTCAACAGATTTAGTTCTACCAACAAATAATGTTGTAACAATTCCTGGAAATACAACAACGTCTCTTAATGGAATTAAAGGTAAGTCAGATTTAAGATTGCTCATTATTTTAATATAGGGATATTAAAATAAATATCAATTGCCTGATGATGTTTTTTTGTTTTTTGTTTTGAGGAGTTTTATAGGCTCATTTTTAGACGCTACAGTCTTTTCATCAATGATTACTTTATCTAGATCTTCATTTGGAAGTTCAAACATAGTTTCCATCAAAAGCTCTTCCATGATCGATCTTAAGCCTCTTGCACCGGTTTTCCTGTTAATAGCTTGCTTAGCAATTTCTTTTAAGGCTTCATCTCTAAAAGTTAATTCGACATCATCAATTTCAAATAAATGTTTGTATTGATTGACTAAGGCATTCTTTGGCTCTTTGAGTATTCTAACTAAAGCGCTTTCATCAAGTTCATGAAGATTTGAAATAACTGGCAATCTTCCAACAAATTCAGGGATTAAACCATACTTCACAAGATCTTCTGGTTCTAGATCATCAATATTCTTATTTAATGATGTGACGTTAGATTTATTATCTACTTCAGCGCTGAAACCAATACCAGTTTTATTAGTTCTTTGATCAATTACTTTATCTAATCCAGAAAATGCGCCTCCACAAATAAATAAGATATTAGCGGTATCAATTTGAATAAATTCTTGTTGTGGATGCTTTCTTCCACCTTGAGGCGGAATAGAAGCTATTGTTCCTTCTATAAGTTTTAAAAGTGCTTGTTGAACACCCTCTCCAGATACATCTCTTGTAATCGATGGATTATCAGATTTTCTAGCAATTTTGTCTATTTCATCAATGTATACTATTCCAAGCTCAGCCTTTTCAGGATCATAATCAGCCTTTTGAAGGAGTTTTTGGATTATATTCTCAACATCTTCTCCAACATACCCTGCTTCCGTTAATGTAGTAGCGTCTGCAATTGTAAATGGTACATTTAAAATCTTTGCTAATGTTTGAGCAAGGAGCGTTTTTCCACTTCCAGTTGGCCCCAATAAAAGAACATTACTTTTTTGAAGCTCAATATCAGATTTTGAATTTGGTTTCCTAAGTCTTTTATAGTGATTGTAAACAGCTACTGACAAAACTTTCTTAGCTTTTTCCTGGCCTATTACATACTCATCCAACTTATTAAAAATCTCTAATGGAGAAAGGACCTCATCATATGGAGATTCTTCATCATTTTTAATTTCTTCCTCTATTATGTCGTTACATAAATCAACACACTCATTACAAATATAGACACTTGGTCCAGCAATAAGCTTTTTTACCTCATCTTGAGATTTCCCACAAAATGAACAGTGCAATTTATCTGTAGAGGTTTCTTCTGTCATTTTAAGAATTCCTTTCTTCTAAAATACTATCAATGATACCGTAGGATTTTGCAGATTTGGCATCTAAAAAATTGTCCCTATCTGTATCTTTTTCAATTTTTTTGATTGTTTGTCCCGTATGCTTAGCAAGAATCTCATTTACAATTTTTTTCATATGTAAGATTTCTTTTGCATGTATTTCAAAATCTGATGCCTGGCCTTGGAAACCACCCAAAGGTTGATGAATCATAATTCTTGAGTTTGGAAGAGCAAATCTTTTTTTTGGATCGCCTCCAGCTAAAAGCAAAGCTCCCATGCTTGCCGCCTGACCAATACACATTGTTGAAATGGATGGTTTTATAAATTGCATGGTGTCATAGATAGCTAGCCCTGCAGAAATACTTCCGCCAGGTGAATTAATATAAATAGAAATATCTTTTTCAGGATTTTCTGATTCTAGAAATAATAATTGAGCAACTACTAAATTAGAAATATAGTCATCAATTGGTCCAGATAAAAATATAACTCTTTCTTTAAGTAACCTTGAATATATATCAAAAGATCTTTCACCTCTTGGTGTTTGTTCAATAACCATTGGGATAAGAGCTTGTTGAAAATCTGACATTATACGTACCTATTTATTTGCTAGTTCTGAAAATTTTATCACTTTCTTCTTTGATTTAAGTGCATTTTTTAATTTTTCAACCAATTGCTCCTCTAAAACAATCATTTTAAATTGCTCAAGTTGTTGAGGTTGACCTGCAATCCATTTCTTATATTGCTCTGAGTCTTTATAACGTAATGATTCTTTCTCAATAAATGCATCGATGTCTTCTTTGACAACAGTAATTTCAAAATGTTTGATTAACTCAGCAAAAAGTAGGTCCAATCTAACCCTTTTCTCAGCTTTTTCCATAAATGCATCAATTGGAAATAAATCGTCTCCAGCATTTTCTTCTGTGTGACCTATTCTCATTAAAGCATCTTTTCGCATTAAATCAGCCTGTTCGTTAATAGTTGACTTTGGTGCGCTAAATTTATTTATTTTAAGCATAGCTTCATACATGGATTCTTTAGTTAATTCACTTTCTTGGATCTTTACTTCATTTTCCATTCTGCTTGTTATTTCATTTCTAAACTCAGACTCTTCTTTAATTTCCATTTGGAGTTTCTCAAATAAATCTTTGTCTATCTTAGCTTCAGATATTTCTTGAACTTTTTTTAACTTGATTTCAAATTCTGCTTCAACGTTTGCAAGATCCTTTTTAAAATAGTCTTCAGGAAAAACACATTTAATTAGAAATTCAGATGGTTTTTTTCCTATAATCTGATCCTCAAAACCTGGAATCATAGATTTACTTCCAAGGATTAGGTTAAAATCATTAGCTGAATTACCCTCAAACTCTTCGCCATTAATCTTTCCAAGAAAATCAATAATTACTTGGTCATCTAATTTAGATTTTCGATCTACATCATTCCACTCACCATATCTTTTTTTGATATCGGCTATTGCTAGATCTATATCAGACTCATCAATTTCAATATTAAATTCTTCATAATTAGTCCATCGAGAAAATTTTGGTTTGATATCTGGAAAAACTTCGATTACTGCTGAATAAGTTAATGGTTTCTTTGGATCTTCACTATCAATTGTGACTTGAGGAGATGAGGCAGGCCTTATTTTGTTCTCTGTTATAGCTTTTGGATAGGAATCTTGTATTAATTCATTAACGACATCGCCATGGATTGAGGCTCCATATCTTTGTTCTAAAACATCATTAGGTACATTTCCTTTTCTAAAGCCATCTATTTTTGCTTTAGTTTTGATATTTTTAATTTTTGTATTGAATTTAGATTGGTACTCATCGACTGGAACAGCTATTGTTACTTTTCTTTCCAAATCTTTTAATTTTTTAATACTAACTTTCATAATTTTTTCCATGTTAATTGGGGCGAGCGATGGGGTTCGAACCCACGGCCTCCGGAGCCACAATCCAGCGCTCTAACCAACTGAGCTACGCCCGCCACAAGACTCGCTATTATAGTTTAAAAATAATTATTATCTATTTTTTTATTATTGCTACTGTGTCATTATTAGTAAGGATTTTAAATATATGAATAACTTTCTTTCAGACACTACGAAATATGTTAACAAAGCTCTTAAACATTCTGATTTATCTGATGGGCTTGCCAACAAAATAATTACTTGTAACTCTACATACGTTGTCAGGTTTGGTGTAAGACTTAAAGGTAAGATTTTTACCTTTGAAGGTTGGCGTTCTGTTCATTCCGAACACATGGAACCAACTAAAGGTGGAATAAGGTTTGATATAGATACTCATGCCGAAGAAGTTGAGGCTTTGGCAGCATTAATGTCATACAAATGTGCAATTATCAATGTACCGTATGGCGGTTCAAAAGGTGGTTTAAGAATTAATCCAGCTGAATGGGATGAAAATGAGTTAGAAAAAATAACTAGAAGATTTGCTCAGGAACTCATTAAAAGGGATTTAATAAGTCCTTCAATGAATGTTCCTGCTCCTGATATAGGGACCTCTTCAAGAGAAATGGCGTGGATAGCAGATGAATATAGAAAAATTCATCCCTCTGATATTAATGGTGCGGCATGTGTTACGGGTAAACCTACAAGTAAAAATGGTCTTGTAGGAAGAGAAGAAGCAACTGGAAGAGGTGTTCAATATATCGTAAGAGAATTCTTTAAAAATCCTGAATTGCTCAAATTAACTAAGCTTGATAATGATCTTGCTAATAAATCTTTTATTTTGCAAGGTTTTGGAAATGTTGGTTATAACCTAGCTAAATTTCTAACAGAAGATGATGGTCTAAACTTAATTGGTATAGCTGAACATAATGGGGGTATCTTTAATGAAGATGGAATTAATGTTGAACATGCTAAGAAATATTTTATAAAAAATAATAGTTTTCAAGATTATCCAAAAGCAACATATATAAAGGATTCATCTCTATTATTAAAAAGAAATTGTGACGTATTGATTCCTGCAGCTCGAGAAAACGTTATAACTGAAAAAAATGCAGATGAGATTTCTGCAAATTTAATTGTTGAGGCTGCAAATGGCCCAATAAGTTACAAAGCTAATCAAATTTTAAATAAGAAAAAAATATTTGTAATACCAGACATTTTAGCTAATGGTGGCGGTGTTGCAGTGAGTTATTTTGAATGGGTAAAGAATTTAAGACATATTAGATTTGGAAGGCTTGAAAAAAGAAGAAATCAAATTCAACTTAATAATCTTGTTGAGGCAATAGAAGCAATGACAGGCAAAAGCATGCCAAAACAATACAAAGAAAAATTTGCAGATGGTATTGAAGAGATAGATTTAATCAGGTCTGGTCTAGATGACATGATGATAGATGGATTTCAAAGTGTAAAAAAAGAATTTCTTGAAAATGAGAAAATTCCAGACTTCAGAACAGCTGCATACAAGGCTGCAATTGAAAAGATTGCACTTTCTTATGATTTTATTGGTTTGTAATTAAGGAAAAATTTTTATATCCGATCCTTCTTTCCATTCTTCAATATTTATCATCACATCTTCTAACAATTTAGATTCAAGAAATTTATGAACGTATTTCTGCATTTTTGGAATATTCATATCCTCATCAAACCATTTTATATCTGCAATTCTAAACTGTCTTAAGAATGGAAGAATTGAAATATCAATTTTATTAAGTTCTTTGCCAAAAAAATAATCTTTATCTGATATTAAATCATTAACTTGCAATAATATCTTTTTACATTCACTCCTATGCAATAAAGGATCTTGATTTTCGTACCTTGTTGCGTATTTATACCTATCTAAATGATATTTAAATTTATTATCAAATTTATCAATTATTTCATTTGTTAGGATTACATCAGACTCGGTTAGATTGCCTTCAAATATATTTTTTTTATTTATTGCCCAATCAATAACCTGCATACTTTCATCAATAACAACGTCTTCTAGAATTAACACTGGAACCGTGCCTTTTGGAGACGCCTTGAGCATAGCCTCTGGTTTATTATTAAGCTTTACCTCTCTAATTTCACATTTGATATCAGCAAGCTTTATTGCCATTCTTGCTCTCATTGCATATGGGCATCTTTTAAATGAATATAATATTGGTAAGTTCATAAAATTTTATTTAATTAAAAACTTCTTCTTTAGGTCCTATGTGTTTTTCATTTCGTTTTTTAGCTAAATCCATTTGCTCTTGTCTACTCGTGTATCTTAGTTTTTGTTTATTAGTTGTTTTATCAAAACATTTAGGGCACGCAACTCCTCTAATATATTTCGATGATTTTATATCAGATGCTGTTATTGGCATTCTGCATCCATGACACATTTTATATGACCCTTCATCTAACTGATGATTGACCGCAACTCTTTCATCAAAAACAAAACATTCTCCAGACCATAAAGATTCCTCTTCAGGAATATTTTCGAGATATTTTAGAATTCCTCCTTTTAAATGATATACATTTTCAAATCCATTTTTTTTCATTAAAGAGGAGGCTTTTTCGCATCTAATTCCGCCTGTACAAAACATTGCTATTTTTTTATTTTTTTTATCTTTTTCGGTAAATTTTTGATGTTCAAGCCAATCAGGAAAATCTCTAAATTTATTAGTTTTAGGATTAATTGAGTTTTTAAAGGAACCTATTGAGCATTCGTAGTCATTTCTTGTATCAACTACTAATGTATCATTTTGCGATATTAAGGAATTCCAATCCTGTGGATCAACATACTCACCAACTTCTTTATTAGGGTTTATTGACGTATCTCCAATAGTAACAATTTCTTTTTTTAACTTTACTTTCAATCTTATAAAAGGTTTTTTTGTTGATTGAGAAAATTTCAAGTCAAGATTTTTAAATCCTTTTATAGATTCAATAAAGCTTATTGCTTGAGAAAGTGCTTCAGGATTATCAGTAGATATTGTTCCATTTATACCCTCTTCACCAATCAATATTGTTCCATATACACTAAGCTCTTTTAATCTAGCTTTAATAACCTTCTGAATATGTTGCGGTTTTTTTAAATTTGTAAATTTATAAAGCGCTACTATTTCATTCATTTTCAAAATATTCTTTTATAAGTTCTGAGCTAATATTTTCATTGTTCGCATTTAAAATATTGAAAGTCATATTTTTGTTATTTTGTAATAATAAACAATTATCATTTGAGTCTTGATATTCATCAATTTTCTTATGTTCCATTATTTTTAAACATTTATCTATCCATATATAGTTTAAACTTTTATCTAAAGCGCTTACTTTATTTTTTAAAGGATTTGCATAGTAAAAATCAAACATTATTTGGTCAACTTCATTAATCGAGTCTAAAACAATAAGTGCTGGATATTTTATAAATCTCTCACCAAATAATATTTTAGATTGATCATCTAATACTTGAAATCCATTCTTTATTTCTGGAAATGACCACAAATCTAATATTTTTCTTTTATTTGAAGAAATAACAAAATCTATATCACTAGATAAAGACAAGCTGTCATTAGTAATTAAATTCCTTCCAAGGGCTAATCCATCAGTATTTAAACCCATAAAGCCCATTACTGTTGGACCTATATCAAACGTATTACCAATTGCATCAATAGATTGTGGTTTTGAATTTTTATCAAAAATCATAAATAAGTTTTTTCTATTGCTTTGATTAAGCATATTTGATGCTGTGTTTTTGAGAGCAAGATGGTCTGATAGCAATACAAGAATAGTATTATCATAAATACTTGAACTTTTAAATGTCTCTACAAATTTACCAATAAGTTCATCAACGCAATGAACTGAATTAAGAATTG
This sequence comes from uncultured SAR86 cluster bacterium, assembly GCA_902557965.1. Lineage (GTDB taxonomy): Bacteria > Pseudomonadota > Gammaproteobacteria > Magnimaribacterales > D2472 > SAR86A. The sequence goes on along the minus strand of CACECK010000003.1, from coordinate 60,618 downwards.
GATTTTCTCCATCAAGGTATTTATTGCTTTTACATGATTCTGAAATATATCCGTTTGGATGATGAGTATCTAGTGTTAAGGAAAACATACCAAAATTAATATTTTTTTCATGTAATTTTTCTATTCTTTTCAAAACGATACTGAGAAGTTCATCATCATAGACCCCCCATGGAGATCTATAATTCTTGTCATTTAAAAAATCTTCAAGCTCGTACCAACCTTCTACATAATCAAAACCATGAGACCTATAAAAATTACCCTTACCAGCAAAATCCAAATCTGATCCACCTACATAATGCAATTCATAGTTATCATTTTTTAAAATATCTCCTATACAGTTTGCTAAAGGAATAAATTGATCTACGCCTGACATTGAGTTTTCACTAGCGATTGGAGTTAGTAAAGGGATTCCGCATTGGGATGCTGCCATGCCAGCTATTGTCCAGTTGGTAGCTCTTGGTGCATCAATATTTGTAAAGCTTACAGATTCTTTTTCTAGTTTTTTTAAATTTGGAGTGAGATTTGGAAAAATATCATCGTCTAGGTAGGTTCTTTCAATCTGCTCTAAATATAAAAAAATAATATTTTTTTTACTTTTATTAGTAATAATTTCTTGTTCATAAAAATAGTTATCGTCAATCTTTATTTTTGATTTACCTTCGTTAAACAAAATATATACATCTTTGTAAAAAGGATTGAAAATAAATGCTGTTGATAGAAAAAATAATGAAATAGCTTTTCTTTTATTTAATTGATTCGGGCTACTGAATAAATTTCTTACAAAATTTTTAGAAGAAAATACTAAAAGGATGTTTACAAAAATAAGTAAGGTGAATGGAAGAATATATTCATTTATTCCAAACCCTTTTATACCAAATTTAATATGAAATAATATTGCATCATTTATCCCATCGCCTGATAAATAATCCATAAAAATATATGTGATTAAAAATATTAGGTTCAGATAGAAAAAAAATGTTACTGCATATCCAATTTTTTTAAATTTCATATTAAAAAAACCAGTCAATAAGAAGAAACAAATTATGGTGCTTAATAGACTTAGATACATAATAGGATTATATAAAAAAAATGGCGCGCCTGAAGAGATTCGAACTCCTGACCCACTGCTTAGAAGGCAGTTGCTCTATCCAGCTGAGCTACAGGCGCATTTGGTCGGGGTAGTAAGATTCGAACTTACGACCACTCGCTCCCAAAGCGAGTGCGCTACCAGACTGCGCTATACCCCGAGGATGCAAATATTAAAGTTAATATAATAAATAAGCAATCATCATATTAATAAATATACATAAATGCGATAATAATTCTATGTCAGCAAAAATTTTAGATGGTAAAAAATTAGCTTCTCTTAGCGAGGAAGAGATTAAAGCAGAGGTTTCAGAACTTGTATCAAAAGGTATAAATCCTACTCTAGCCACTATTCTTGTTGGTAATGACCCAGCTTCAGAAACATATGTTCGAATGAAAAGAAATACTTGTAAAAAGGTTGGAATGGAGTCAATAGCTGTTGAGCTTTCAGAATCCACAACTACAGAAGAGCTGCTAGCGATTATCAATGATTTAAATAACAATCCAAGCGTCCATGGAATTTTATTACAACATCCTGTTCCATCTCAAATTGATGAAAGAAAATGTTTTGATGCAATCGATATTGAAAAAGATGTAGATGGAGTAACATGTTTAGGCTTTGGAAATATGTCCATGGGTATTGATGCTTATGGCTCATGTACGCCTGCAGGAATTATAAGGTTAATTAAACATTATGAGATTGAGGTTCAAGGTTTAAATGCAGTTGTTGTAGGAAGGAGTCCTATCTTGGGTAAACCAATGGCTATGATGCTGCTAAATTTAAATGCAACTGTAACTATATGTCATTCAAGAACCCAAAATATTGAAACCATAATTAAAAATGCAGACCTTATTGTTGGAGCAGTAGGAATACCTAAGTTTATTAAGACAGATTGGATTAAAAAAGGTGCTGTAGTCATAGATGCAGGCTTCCATCCTGAAAAATGTGGTGATATTGATTTAGATCAAATGGATGAGATATCTTCTGCTTACACTCCAGTTCCTGGTGGAGTTGGCCCAATGACTATTAATACATTAATTCTGCATACTATGCAGTCTGCAAAAAAATTATTAACTAGTTAACTACTCTTTTACTTCTTCTGTTACTTCAGAAGGCTTAGTCTCTAATTCCTCTTCTATCACCTCACCTTCTACTTCATTGTTGGCATCATCATTTTCACTATCTTTGAAAGGAAACGGTTTATCTTCAGTTTGAAATAACAAAAATGCTAAAGAATCATGAAAAAACTCTAAAAGATATGAATTAAAATTTGCTATCGATGCATTTGGCTTTGAAGTAAATAAATAAAATAGAAATTGAACTACAGCTAACCCTATACATATAGTAAGGACAAAATTAATTACAAAACCATAGAGAATCATGAATAAGAATCTTATCCACTTGCTTCCTTTTAAAATTTCTTCTTTATCTATTTCTATTTGAGTCATAATTTTTATCCTAGTAAGTGAATTCTACATCAACTTCATGCGGATTATTAACAAGATCGTCAATAAATGTTTTTGATGATGCGTCATTAAAGACAATATTATACAAAGAATCTACTAATGGCATGCTTATATTCAATCTAGCAGATTCTGTTTTTATAACCTCTAGCGTTCTTATTCCTTCAGCAACTTGGCCAACTTTTAATTTTGCTTCATCTAGCTTTAAGCCATTTCCTAAATGCATTCCAAGTTGAAAATTTCTTGATAAATTAGAGGTGCAGGTTGCTACCAAATCACCCATCCCGGCAAGTCCAAGAAAAGTTATAGGATTAGCTCCCTTTGCTACTGCAAATCTGCTCATTTCAGCCATGCTTCTTGTAAGAATCAATCCAACAGCATTTTCACCAACTTTCAAAGATTCAGCAATACCACAAATGATTGCATATATGTTTTTTAAGTGCTCCTGCTAGCTCAACGCCTTGAATGTCATCTGAAGAATATATCTTAAATGTATCTGATGAGAGTGTTTCTTTTACATCATTAATTAATAATTCATCGCTACTTGCTATTACTGTGCCGGTTACTTTTTCTTCAGCAATCTCTTTAGCAAGATTTGGACCACTTAATACTCCTACACTATTTTTTGAAGAATTAATGTTTATTTTAATAATGTCGGACATTGATCGAAAAGGATCTAATTTAATGCCTTTAGTGCAAGAAATAATATGAGCTCCATCTTCTATTATGGGTGTAATTCTCTTTACTATATTTTCAAATATTAAACTTGGTGTTGCTATGAGGACTATATTTGCATTCTTAATCACTGACTCTAACTTTTCTGAGGCCTCGATATTTGATGATAACTGGAGCTCAGGATGGTATGTAGTATTTGCTCCTTCAGAATTAATTCTCAAAGCCTGGTCTGAATCTCTAACCCATAATGAAACATTATAACCATTTGATGCTGCTATATTGGCAAGAACAGTTCCAAAGCTACCGCCACCTAAAACTGCAATTTTTTTTGTTGCACTCATAGCTAAGATAGATACTTATCTAGCTGCCTCAAATATTTTGATGGATCTTGAGGTGATCCACCCTCAGCTATGACAGCATAATCATAAAGAAAGTCTACAAATGAATTAAATTGCTTGCCTTTCATATCTTTAAGCTTTTTAACTAATTTATGTTTCATATTAATTTCAAAAATTGGATTAGATGATCCCAATGTTTGACCTGAGGCTTCAAGTATCTTTCTTAACTGAGCTCCAGGCTCATGCTTAGGTAAGACAATACAGGAAGCAGAATCTGTTAAGCGTTTGCTAATTATTACATCAGAAACTTTTTCATCTAAATGCTTCTGGATTTTAGAAATAATTTCCTGATCTCCTTCTGAAACTTTTTTTGTTTCATCTTCATCAGCAATATCCTCTTTGGCTACATTGATAAACTCTTTGCCTTGGTACTCCATTAATCCAGCCATAACCCACTCATCAATTCTATCTGTTAAGAGCAGAACTTCTATTCCTTTGGATTTTAAGCCCTCTATATGTGGTGAATTAGCTGCTGCTTCATACGTATCTGCTACGCAGTAATATATCTTATCCTGATCATTGCCCATTCGTTCTAAATAGTCATCAAGAGTTTGATCACAATCTTTGCTATTTGCATATGTTGAAGCAAATAACAATAAGCTTGCTATTGTATCCTTGTTTTCTCTATCTTCTGCTGGCCCCTCTTTTAAAACTAATCCATATTCATTCCAAAAGTCCCTATATTTATCAAAAGATTCTTTTTTAAGTGCTTTAAGAGAATCCAAAATTCTTTTTGTTACCGCTTTTTTAATAGTATCAACGAGATGGTGCTCTTGAAGAATTTCTCGAGAAACATTTAATGGCAAATCATTAGTATCAATAATACCTCTCACAAATCTTAAATATAATGGTAAGAAGTTTGAGGCATCATCCATAATAAACACCCTCTGAATATAAAGTTTTACTCCCCTTGGAGATTCACGGTTCCAAAGATCAAAAGGTGGTTTTGAGGGTATGTATAACAAATTTGTATATTCATTCTTGCCCTCAACTTTATTATGAGCCCATAGTAAAGGGTCTTCCTGATCATAGGTAATAAATTTATAAAATTCTTTATACTCATCATCTTTGATTGATCTTTTAGACTTTAGCCATAGAGCATCAGCATCATTTATTCTTTTTGAATTAGCATCTTCACCGATTAAATTTAGGGGGAAATTAATATATTGTGAATACTTTTCAAGTAAAAATCTGATTCTACTCTCTTCAGCGAACTCTTTATTATCTTCATTTAAATAGATAACAATATCAGTACCATTTGAATCTTTTGTAACTTCAGAAAGTTTATATTTTTCTTCACCAGAGCTTTCCCACATGATAGCTGAGTCAGATTTTTCGAATACAGATTTTGAAATAACTTGAACTTTATCTGCCACCATGAACACTGAATAGAAACCAACACCAAACTGACCAATTAAATTAGAGTCTTTTTTCTTATCGCCTGTAATGTTTTCTAGAAATGATGCTGTGCCCGATCTTGCAATTGTTCCAATATTTGAAACTATTTCATCTTCATTCATTCCTATACCATTATCAGAAATAATAATCTTGTTTTCTTCTTTAAGGACGTGAACGTCAATCTTTAGATCCTTGGTATATTTAGCAATAGATTTATCTTCTACAGATTTAAATCTAAGTTTATCTATTGCATCTGATGCATTAGATACAAGTTCTCTAATGAAAATTTCTTTATTAGAATAAAGTGAATGAATCATTAGCTTTAAAAGCTGCTTTGTTTCTGTCTGAAACGATTTAGTTTTTGATCTTGCCATGTTAATCCTCTCTAATGTTCTTTAAATAATATTTAATAAAGAAAATTCAAGTGTTAATTAGGTTTATAGATATGTGACTCTTACTATTTGAACTATCGAGACTATAAAAATTACAATCGTGTTAAATACACTTAAATTATGAAAAAAATTAAATAACCTTTCCCAACCCCTGTCTCTAGCAATATTTGTTAAGGGTATGATGACATACCCAATAAACGCAAATGCAACAGCGGTAAGAGCAAAATAAACATCTGCAATCTTAAAGAAAAGATAACTGATCAATAAGGCTACTAATGCAATTAATAAGATTAATAAATAATATCTTGGGAAGATTTTTCTTAAGAAATTAGATGCATTTTGATTATCTAAAACTTTAAAAACCACTGGAGCAGTAAGCAAAACTTGAGCAAAAATAATACCTAGTACTAATGAGTAGCAAAGTATTAATAGACTTAAAATCATTGTATTCATAAAAAATAAAATGGCGGTCCGACGGGGAATCGAACCCCGAACGCCGCCGTGACAGGGCGGAATTATAACCGTTTAACTACCGGACCACTTTTAGATTGCTTAATATATATATTATTTAAAAAACTGCAACCTAATGGTGGGTGATGACAGGTTCGAACTGCCGACCCTCTCGGTGTAAACGAGATGCTCTACCAAACTGAGCTAATCACCCATTTCCTTAATAATTAATTAAGGTTGCTAATAATACTATTATTAGAAAAAAAATAATATGGTTTATTGGCTTTGTTTGATGTCAGAATCTGCAATATTTAATCTTGCTAAATATATGCCAAACATTGTTAATATCACAAAGACCATTTGCATAATATTTAGAACTTCTTGAAACAAAAAGATTGCAAGAATTGTCGCTGTAAGTGGCTGCATGAGAAGTCCAATTGAACCATCAGATGCTGGGATTTTTCCAATTCCATGTGTAATAAAATACTGGCCGCCAAGTTGGCATAAAATTGCTAGCGAAAATAAATTTATCCATTCAAATGATGAGTTGGGTATGAAATTTCCGCCCTGAATCAACATAGGTATTGTTGAAAAGATACAACAAAAAAGCGTTGTGTAGAAAATTATATTTAATGAGTCTTCATTACCCAGCTTTGAAATAATTAATAGATAAATTCCATAAAAGAGAGCTGCAATGAGACACAATATGTCACCTAAAATTTTTCCATTTATATAATTATTTGAAAAATAAACTAGTCCAACAATACCAAAATACGTAATGAAGAAGGAAATTGCAAAGCCTTTTGATGGCTTTTCTTTAAAAATAATATAAGCAAGAATTGCAACAAATATAGGTGCTGAATTCACAATGATTGTTGCATTAGAAACTGAAGTTATATCCATACTAAAATGCCACAACGTCAGGTCTGTTGTGAATGCAAGAGAGGCTAATGCTGAATAGAATATAGTTTTTTTATTTTTAACTTTAAAAAGAAGTCTTTTGTTTAAGCTGTAGTTCAAAATAAACAAGAAAGGAATTGCAAGAAACATCCTATAAAAAGATATAGCAGATGGAGTTAACGAACTCCATTTCACAAATATTGGTGCAAAGCCAATTAAGGTTGCACCTAGTGAAAGAATAAGAAAATAATTAGTCCGGTGAAAATTAGTTTTCATAAAGTTATACTTTATAGATGCAAAATGACATTGTAAGACAGAATGAGGAAATAATCTCAGTAGGAGAATTAAATAAATCTGCAAAGTATTTGCTAGAAAATAATTTTCAAAACATTTCTGTAATAGGTGAGATTTCAAATTTAGCCAGGCCTAGCTCTGGGCATATCTATTTCACTCTTAAAGATGAAGATGGTGCTATTAGATGCGCCATGTTTAAAAATCAAAACCTTAAATTAAATTTTTCTCCAGATAATGGAGACAAATGCGTGCTCAAAGGACAAGTCAGCCTTTACGCTCCAAGAGGCGACTATCAATTAATTGTAAAAAGCATTAAGCCTGCGGGAGAAGGAAACTTGATGCAGCAGTTTGAAGCTCTTAAGAAAAAACTTGATAGCGAAGGTCTTTTTAATCGTGATAAAAAAGTTGATATACCTGAGTCACCAAAACATATTGGAATTATTACATCACTGTCGACTGCTGCTTTCCAAGATATTATTTCAACAGTTAATAGAAGAGCACCTTCAACAAAGATTTTAGTTAGTGAAGCAACAGTTCAAGGCGATAATGCGCATGTGTCAATATTAAAGGCTATGGAACGAATAATAGATTTTAATAAAAAAAATGAATCAAACCCTGTTGATCTTGTGGTGTTTGCAAGAGGTGGTGGTTCTATAGAAGATTTGTGGTGCTTTAATAATGAAGAGCTAGCAAGAGAAATATTTAATTTTCCCATTCCTACCATTTCAGGTGTTGGGCATGAAATAGATTTCACAATTTGTGATTTTGTTTCAGATATCAGAGTACCAACTCCAACAGCAGCTGCAGAATTAATCACAGAATTTAATTTTCAATTACAAGATAGATTTAGTGAGATTGAACTCAATTTAGAACGAAATATATTACAAAAGATTGAAAATCTGAAACTACACATCGATAATAAAAAAGCTAAACTTAAAAACCCTTTAACAAAATTAAGAGAAATTTCCCAAAGCATCGATAACGTTGATTTACGGCTTCATCAAAATCAGAAACTTATAATAGCTAACTACAAAAATGCTATTAATCTTTTATCAAAAGGCATAAATAGCTTTAGTCCTGAAAAAAAATTAATAGATTTAAATAAACAAGTTGTTGTGTTTAATGATGTCCTAAAAAAAATAATCTCTACAAAATTTAAACTTTTTAATAATCAACTTATTGAGTTAAATAAGAATTTAGATATTCTAAATCCATTGTCTATATTAGATAGAGGTTATGCCATTGTGACAAATGATAGCGGCAAAGCAATAAAAAGCTCTAAAGAGGTATCAAGAGGAGAGCTCTTAAAAGCAAGGCTCAGCAAAGGGACTCTTGAAGTTGATGTTAAAAATAAAAATGAATAATTATTTTTTTAAATACATCATATTATTTTCTTTAAGCTTGAATCTTTTATCTGAGAATATTGGACAGCCTGGAGAGCTATTCGCTATAAAAGTGGATATTAATAATTTTGATGAAACAACTAGTTTTATAAAAATAAATGATAGCTTTTATAAATTAGTACCCCTCTCATATTTAAAACAAGGGGAATATGTTGAATTCAACAATTCAAGGATATTCATTCAAAAAAAAGATTTTGGTGAATCTAGAATAACTATAACGAATAATGCCCTTGTAAACCTTAGCGATCAGGACAGAGAAAGAACTATAAAAGAATCATCAATCATTAAGAAAGCTCTTCAGTCTTATTCAAAAGAAATGATGCCAAAGTTTGATTTTATAAATCCAGTGCAAGGAATAATTTCAAGCAGATATGGTAAGAAAAGATTTATTAATGACTCTCCCCGCTCTCCTCATTTAGCGCTTGATATTGCAGCTCCAGAAGGAACAACAGTATTTGCTCCCGAAGATGGAAAGATAATATTAATAGGTAATTTTTTTTATTCAGGAAATTTTATAGTTATTGATCATGGACGAGGCTTGATTAGCTCTTATAGCCATCTCTCTTCTGTTTCTGTTAGTGAGGGTGATATTTTAAATAAAGGTCAAAAAATTGGTGAAGTGGGTTCAACAGGAAGAGTTACTGGTCCGCATCTTCATTGGACGGTCTATTACGAAAAAGTAAGAATAAATCCAGAATCTTTAATAAAAGATGGTTATTTAAAAACCCTGCTTTAAATCAAAAAAAATACTATTTAGTTCGTCTTTTGTCTGAGGCCTAAAAAGTGATAATGATATCTCACCATTTGGATTTATAAAAAAGGTTGCAGGAACTGCAGGCGGAGTCGATATTCCCCATATATCTCTAGGATGTGTTAATAATGAAGGTACTTCTATATTAAATTTTTTTGCAATTGGCTTTAGATCATCTACTTCAAGCTGATCAAAGTTAAATGTATAAACAACTACATCGTTATTTTCATCAGCAAATTCATTTAGCTCAGGTATTTCTTTTATACAAGGAGCACACCAGTCTGCCCAGTAATTTACAACTATCCAATTCCCATTGAGTTTATCAATACTTGTATTAGTGCCATTGAAAACTTCAATGTCATTTTTTTGACAACTTATGAGAGCTACTAAACACAAAAGCTGTATAATCTTATACTTCATCGCTTACATAATATAAACATTACTGTAAAAGTAAATATGGAAAACAATTTTTTATTAGTATTATTCTATTCAGCTTCTGGCTCGGTTAAGAATATCGCCCATGCTATTGCCGATGGTGCTGAAGATACTGGAATGAATGTCAAAATAAGGACTGTTCCAAAAATTTCCGCAAATTCTGAAAAAGTTGAGCCTGCAATTCCAGAAGAAGGTGAAATATATTGTACAAAAGAAGATCTAATTAATTGCAGTGCTATTGCGATTGGAACTCCAACCAGGTTTGGATCAATGGCAGCTCCTTTGAAGTATTTTTTGGATTCAACTGGAGATCTTTGGGCAACTAATTCATTGGAAGATAAACCTGGAATTGCATTTACATCAACTGGATCAATGCACGGAGGACAAGAGATCACATTATTTAATATTCTTACATACATGCTTCACCAAGGCATGATTGTATGCGGAACTCCCTACTCATTTTCAGAACTTAATAAAACAAAGTCTGGCGGAACTCCATACGGAGCATCACATGTTGAAGGTTTTAATTCATCTAATGAACTAACCAATGATGAATATCAGATAGCAAAAAAATCTGGTAAAAGATTAGCAAATCTAGTGAATAAAATTAATGCTTAGCATTAAAAAATATATGCTCATTACAAATGTTATTTTTTTCACTCTATTTATATTAAAAATTACTAATGTTGTTCTTGAAAGAATCGATATTATTTTATTCTTGCTCTGGGCATTTCCTTTAATAACTTTTTACATATTTATAATCAGACTGAATATCAAATCATACCAATGGTTTTGTTTTGTGTTGCTTATATATTTCTTATCATCTTCAATAAGAGTTTTTGGAGCATCTGCATTTTGGCTTGATGTAGCAGAACTAATCTTTGTAAGTCTTCTTTTTATTCAAATTATGTTTGGTCCAAAAATAATAAGCAGAATGAACTAAAACTATTTTACTTAGTCTATTTAATAGCATATTATCATCACCCGTTTGGAGAAAAATTAATGAGTAAGGCAAAATCAATTTGGTCTAAGGCAGATACATTCTTATCACTAACAAGAAAGATTTTATTGAATTCTTTCACTGTTGTAGTGCTTATATTGTTAACAGTATCAATGTTTGGAATATTGGGTTCGATGTTCGAAACTAAAGAGGAAATTGACATTCAAGACAAAATTTTATGGTTTAAGCCAGTGGGTGTTGTAGTAGATAGTTCTTCGACTTCGTCTACTTCTCTTGACTCTCTTCTTTTAGGTTCAACTGACATTAAGCAGCATGAATTAGATGATCTCATTGAAGTTCTTACAAATGCAGCTACCGACGACTCATTACAAGCAGTATACATAAATGTATCAGAGTTAAGCATGTATTATGCATCTGCATTTGATTTAGCTAATGCTGTAAAAAATGTTAAAGATAATGGTAAAAGAGTAATAGCTTATGGAGAAATCTTTGGAAATAATGCCTATCTTATAAGCTCACAAGCAAATGAAATTATTCTCAACAAATACGGTACAGTTGGCTCTTTTGGCTTTTCGAGAAAAAGAGAATATGTTAAAGATTTATACGAAAATATAAAACTTAATCAGCACGTTTTTATTTCGGGAGAATGGAAAACAGGACCTGAACCATATACTAGAAATAATATGTCAGAAGAAGATAAAACCTCTTGGAATGATTTTGCTTTACCGCTATGGAATAAAATGACTGGTTTCATGGAAACTGCCAGAGAGCTTCCTGAAGGTACTATTCAAGAATATGGTGATAGATTTTTTGAATTATCACTTACTGAGCCTGAATCATCACAAATTGCATTAAATTGGGGACTTGTTGATATGGTTTTCACTGTCGAGGAACTGCGTCATTGGTTTTTTGAACAGTATCCAAATGAAGATAATGACAAAACTAAACTTCCAGATGCTGTTTCTATATATGAATATTTATCAACTTTTAAAAAAGAAGAAAGTACATCTGAAAATAAAATAGCTGTTGTAAGTGTCGAGGGCGCCATAACTACTGGCGAAGCATCATTCGGAGTTGCAGGCTCGGATACAATAGTAAAAAACATTAGAAAAGCTATAAAAGATGATGATGTGAAAGCTCTTGTTTTAAGAGTTAATAGTCCTGGTGGTGGTGTTTATGCAAGTGAATTAATCACCAATGCATTGCAGGAATTCAAGGATACAAACAGACCAATTGTAAGTTCAATGGGTGACATAGCAGCGTCAGGTGGGGTTTGGGTCACAACTCTTTCAGATGAAATATGGGCTAAAAACGAGACATTGACTGGATCAATAGGTGTTTATGCAACCATACCAACATTTGAAAATTTATATGATTGGGTTGGAATTCAGGTTGATGGTACTAGCTCAACAAAAGCTGGTGAATGGGATCCAAGATCACCAATGCCTGAAAGCGTTAAAAATGCAATTCAAGCATCAGTTGACAATACTTATGATAATTTTGTAGATAAAGTTTCCTTAAATAGGAATATGAAATACGAAGAAGTACATGCAGTTGCAAAAGGCAGAATTTGGTCAGGTAAAAAAGCATTGCAACTTGGTCTAGTAGATAAAATTGGGGACCTAGACGATGCATTGAATGCGGCTTCAATACTTGCAGACATCGAAGATTATAAAGTTATCCAATATTATAAAGAATTAGATCCTTTTGAAGCCTTTCTTTCAGAGCTTATAGAAAACTTAAATGTTAAATTTGACTTGGGAAAAAATACTAAAGCAGTAATAGATTTATTGAATAATGATTACAAGTTTATCGATAAAGAAAAAGAGATTAATATAATTTCATATTGTTTTGAATGTGAGTATTTTGAAGCTAAATAATCTCTTTAATTAAAGGTATAGTAATTTTTCTTTTTTGTTCTATTGATAGGTCATCCAACTTATTAAGAATATCAATTAGGTTATCCATGCTCCTTTCAGTATAAGTAATTATATAATTAAGCTCTTTCTCACCCAATCTAATAGATCTTAATTGTGATATTTTTTTTACTGCCTCTTGTAAATTTGCATTATTAATTGGAAGAACCTCTGTCGAATTGATTTTTCTTATTCTTGAATCTAGATCGCTCAAAGAAAAATTTATAGAAGTTGGGTTTTGCGATGACCCAAATACTAATCTGCATCCAGATATTAAAGAATTATTGATTAAGTTAAACAGTGCAACTTCCCATTCATGAATTCCCTTGATTGCATCCACATCATCAATACAAATAATATCCATGTTTTCAATTGAATCAAAAATGGATGTGTCAAAAGAAGAAACTTCTGCAAGTGGAATGAATAAACTTGTTTTATTTTTATCTGCATAATAATTACATAAGGCTTGTAATAGATAAGTTTTACCAATTTTTCTTATACCGTATAAAACTATGTCTTCATGTTCTAATATTTTCTTTTGGAGTTCCTTATTTACATCATCAAAATAATATTCATTAAAATTAGATTTATTTGGTTTGCTCCAAGGGAAGGTTAACTGCTGAGGTCTATTCATTATGATATTTACGGAGGTCTTTGTACCAATTAAGAGCATAAACCAACAAACTTAACAATGTTACAAAGATTATCAGAACATCTAAAAAATTAAATGTTAGATTTAATCCAAAAATTTCATTTAAAAATATTAGTGAAATGTAAATAATTTGAAGACTTGTCGTTAATTTTCCTAAAAGATTAGGCGCGGGAGTATCAGATTCAATAATAGACATTTGAATTGCTGCGCCAATTAAAATAGCGGCATCTCTGCTAATGAATATTATAAAAATATAAAAAGGAATATAGTTATTCAACCAGAGAATAAAAATAGTTCCAGATAATAAAAGTTTGTCAGCTACAGGATCAAGGATTTGACCCAGATCAGTTTGCCAATGCATCTTTCTGGCAAGAAATCCATCTAGAGCATCTGTTAATGATGCAACTAAAAAAAATATAACACTTATTTTAAAATTTCCTAAATATATATTGTTGAGAATTGGGTAGACCAAGGCAATCCTTATTATTGAGAGCAGATTTGGTATAAAAATAAAATATTTGGTCATTTCTTGTATGCTAAATGTAAATAGTCATCATTGAAAGAGCTATTTACAATTTCAAAAAAACTACTATCTGATAATTGTTTTTCGATGCTCTTGTAGTCACCATATATACTTAATTTGTATGTAATTGTATTTGCATTAAAGCTTTCTATACTTAGATAATTTGCTCCTACTAGTCTTTCTATAAGACTTTTAGAGTTTTGATAGTCTTTCAATGTAAAAACATTTTTAACTTTAATCTCTATAAAACTTTCTTGAGAGATATCAATTAGATTATCTTGCAATAATGAATCTACCTCACTATCAATTAAAGAGTTGAAAGCAGATATAAAATGGTTATTAAAGTTAATATCATTATATTCAAAATTAATATCTCCTCTTACAGACCAACTTGTTAAACCGATTTTTGTTAAATCAATTGCGATGACTTTGTCTGACTCATATTTTGAAGAAATAAAATTTTTAGAATCTATTAATTTCTTATAATTTAGAAGATTAACCTTATCAACTAAATCTAGATCAGGAAGCTCCATAAAAATCCCTCTTTGATCTGAAAAATTTTTTAATGAATTTTTAATCAAGGTATCTAACGTATGTTCCTCACTATAGTTGGATATAAAATATGGGTCTGATGCACCTGTTTCCATTTTAATAATAATTAAGACTACAGGCCTTGAATTGCCAATAATTTGTATATTAAGTTCTTTAAATTTTTCTATTAAAAGATCTTTATCAAAATTAACTTTAAGATAACTAATATTATCTCTATTTTCTATGGAGTAACTTGAAATAAAATCTTTTCTTGTGTTTCCAGCGTTAATTATTTTCCATATATTAGATGGAGAAGAGCTACCGCTAAGTCTATAAACCATTATATTGAATGATTTATTAATAGATTTCTCTATTTGCTTAGTATCTGCTACTGGTTCATAAATAGTAAAAAGTTCTGTAAAGTCCTTTCCAAAGGATGTATTAGAAAAGATAATAAGACACAATAAACAGTATTTAATATTTTTCATAAAGATAAAATTCATATTTGATATTTTAAATGACAAAAGAAATTATAGAAAATGATCCTTATAAGTCTGCTGGTGTTGACATAGATGCAGGTAATAAACTTGTAGAACTTATTAAAACTGATGTTTCCTCAACACTTAACGATAAAGTTCTTGGAAATATTGGTGGATTTGCTGGAATGATTGAACTCGGTAACGAATTTAATGAGCCTGTCCTTGTCGCATGCACTGATGGTGTAGGTACAAAAGTGTCTTTAGCACAAGAATATGGTCAACTTGAAGGTATTGGTCAGGACTTGGTAGCGATGTGTGTAAATGATCTAGTTGTTTGTGGAGCTAGGCCGTTATTTTTCCTTGATTACTATGCCGCCTCAAAATTGAATGTGAATGAAGCAGCAAAAGTAATAAAAAGTATAGCTGGAGCTTGTTTGGATTCTGATTGTGCTCTGCTTGGAGGTGAAACTGCTGAGATGCCTGGTCACTATGTAGGCGATAATTTTGATCTAGCTGGTTTTTCAGTTGGTTGTGTTGAGAAGAAACAAATTCTCAAAAAAGAGAATGTAACAAAAGGAAATGTTTTAATTGGTATTGAGTCCAGCGGTCCTCACTCAAATGGATTTTCACTAATAAGAAAGGTCATCTCAGAATCAAAAAAACCATTTGAAGAAAAAAATATGATTGCATTAGAAGCTCTTAAACCTACAATTTTATATCCAAGGCTAATTGCCTCAATTACTCAAAATCATAATATTAATGCCATATCGCACATCACTGGCGGTGGCTTGACTGAAAATTTACCAAGATCCATTCCTGATAATCTCTCTATTGAAATAGACACTACTAGTTGGGAGATTCCGTCTTTATTTAATTGGCTGCAATCAGAGGGTGATATTTCGATTGATAATATGTATAGAATATTTAATTGTGGAATTGGCATGGTACTCATTGTGGATGTTGCTGATGAAGAAGTTATTCGCAATGAAATATCACAAATGAATTTTAAGTGTTATAAGATTGGCGAAGTTAAGGAAAGATCTGACAATAAAGAAATAATTTTTTCTTAAATTTATGAAAAAAATAGCAGTCCTTATTTCAGGCAGTGGCTCAAATTTAGAAGCTATTGCTAATGCATGTAATAAAAAAAAGATAGATGGTGAAATAAGTTGTGTTATTTCAAATAATTCTCAAGCATATGGTATTGAAAGGGCTAAAAAACTTAACTTAAAGTCTATTATTGTTGATCATAATTTATTTAATGATAGATCGGAATTTGATGATCAGATTGATAAAATTCTTGTTGAAGAAAAAATTGAATTGGTGGTGCTTGCAGGCTTTATGAGAATTCTAGAAAAAAAGATTACAGATAAATATTTTGGCAGAATGATAAATCTTCATCCGTCGCTTCTACCACTTTATCCAGGACTAAATACTCATAAAAAAGTCATTAAAAATAAGGATAATAAACATGGGGTTTCAATTCATTATGTTTCTCCAGAGCTTGACGCAGGACCTATAATTGCCCAAGGTAGTATTAAAGTAAAAAAAAATGAAACAGCTGAAGATTTACAAAAAAGAATCCACAAAATAGAGCATATATTATTACCTGAAGTAATTAATGAAATATGTATTGGGAATATTTTTCTTAGTAACAATTCAGTAAAATTTAAAAATAAAAATATAACTAATCACATTATTAATTCTTATGATGAATAAAATTTTTTTTCTTGTCTTTTTAATGTCATGCAATATTTTTGCAACAGAAATAACAGAATATAAAGCTAAATATCAATTTGATTCAGAAGAAATATCTATAACAGGTGTTCGTGAATTTTCTAAAATTGAAAAAGGGTATGAGCTTAAGTTTAAAGCATCAAATTTAGTTGCTCGAATGCATTTTATATCTCTATTTGATATCAATGAAAATGGGATTAAATCATCAAAGTATGAAATAAAGATACGGCCAAAATTTCTTAAAAGGGATCAAAAAATTGATTTTGATTACCAATCATCAGTCGTTCAATCAATTGGTAGAAACGAATGGAAAAGTTCTTTTGATGTTGGTGAAGCTACAGTAGATCCGTTAAATGCTCAAATAATGATTAGGAAAAATATTAAAAATGGAGTAGAAAAGTTCTCTCTGAATTTAATAAATATGAAGGAAGGCGGCATTGAAAAGTATAACTATTCAGTATCAGATATGACCACATGTTCGTTTAATGAGTCCAGGTATACGTGCGTTGTGTTAGATAGAATAAAGGTTGGTAGTTCAAGAAAAACAACATATTATTTAGCGCAAGAACTAGATTTTATGTTTATTAAAATTACAGACGTGAGTGATGAATGGGTAAATACTCTAGAGCTTAAAGAAATTCTAAGTTTTGGGTAACGTAACTCCAGTTTGTCCTTGGTATTTACCACCACGGTCTTTGTAGCTAGTTTCACACTCCTCATCTGATTCAAAAAATAACATCTGTGCAACCCCTTCGCCAGCATATATTTTTGCAGGTAAATTTGTAGTGTTTGAGAATTCAAGGGTTACATGGCCTTCCCATTCAGGTTCAAGAGGTGTCACATTTACAATAATTCCACATCTTGCATATGTAGATTTACCTAAACATATAGTTAAAACATTTCTAGGAATTTTAAAATATTCTACAGTTCTAGCTAAAGCAAAAGAATTAGGTGGAATCACACAAACATCTGATTCTATGTCTACAAAGCTTTTTTCATCAAAAGATTTTGGATCTACAATTGCGGAGTGAATATTTGTAAAAACTTTAAATTCATTTGAGCACCGCACGTCATAACCATAACTTGAAACACCATAAGAAATTAATTTATTTCCTTGATCATCAAGCCTTATTTGATTTTTAGAAAATGGTTGTATCATTCCATATTGATCAGACATTTCAGTTATCCACTTATCAGACTTAATCGACATTTATTTCTACCCTTCCTTCAATAGCTCTAGCTATAGTAGTTCCATCTACGTACTCTAACTCGCCTCCGATAGGAATTCCATATGAAATTCTGGATACTTTTGCTGTTTTAACATGATCGGTTATGTAAACTGCTGTAGCATCTCCCTCAACAGTACTACTGGTTGCAAGAATAATTTCATTAACATCATCTTTTTCAATCCTCATGAGTAGATCATTTATTCCTAGTTCCTCTGGCCCAATCCCATCTATTGGTGAAAGTCTTCCAAGAAGAACAAAATATTTGCCACGAAACCCACCAGTAGACTCAATTGCCAAAACATCAGAGGGACTCTCTACAACACATATTTTTTTAATATCACGAGAAGCATCACTGCATATTTTGCAAAGGTTGTTTGAAGTAAGCATTCTACAAGAATCGCATCTTTGAACACTTTCAATGGCATCTTTCATTACGTTAGCTAAAATACTGGCGCCATCCTTATTTCTATCAAGAAGATATAAAGCCATTCTCTGAGCTGACTTCTTTCCAACACCTGGTAATATTGTCAGTGCATTAATTAACTCGGAAACTAAATCTCTACTCATTTCAATGGTTTAATAGTATCTTCTTTTATTGCGCCTTTAAATTTTTTTACAAAGTTTTGGATAGATTTATTGTTTTTAATTTTTGTATGCGCTTCATCCAAATCTTTTTTTTCTTTTTTTTCTTTCGTTTCAATTGGTGAGTTGGTTATTGTCCCTTTTTCGTAATGGATTTTAATATTTTTATCCAATAGTTGTCTTAAAGTAGAAAGAAATTCTGATTCTATATTTTCTGGTACTTCGCCAATTGAATCATTAATCATTAGTGATAACTTATTATTTGTATGAGATATAAATGACATATTTCCATAATAATTTCTGGCAAAAGGACTTATTTCTAGAGTATCAAAGAAAATTAACCAATCCTTATCATTCTTTATCTCACTATTATTTATTTTTGGTTCAGGCTCTATTGATTTTACTTTCTTTGATTTTTCATTTGAATCTAGATTATTAATTTTTAAATTTTTTTTTTCGTCTGAGCTTGGCACCTTAGATTCGCTAAGTTTTTGTAGTGGATTAAAAGTTAGCATTCTTAGCAAACATATTTCCAGAGCCTCTTTTGGATCAGGATGGATATTGAACTTTGAGTATGCATTCATTGCGATTTCGTATAACAATTGACAGAATTCTTTATCAACTTTGTTTGCCAAGTTATCTATTTCAGGGGTAGCTGAATTAGATAAAACTTGTTGGAGAGACACTCTATGTAAAATAGAAATCATGTCTTTTAAAATTACGTCATAAGATGGTGAAAGTTCTTCGATTTGAGTTAGTAAATCAAAAACTTTTTGGCCGTTTCCATCAATAACACTATCTATCATCGACATTAGTAAAGAGTTATCTATTGTTCCTAAGAGCTTTTTAACATCAACTTCGCTTAAAACACCATCACCATATGCAATGGCCTGATCTAAAAGAGTTAAAGCATCTCTTACAGAGCCTTGTGCTGAATTAACAATCAAAGAAATACTCGTATCATCTGAATCTATCTTTTCTTTATCTAATATTTTTTTTAAATGTTCAAATAACAGATTTTCATTTACTGTTTTCAAGTTTAGTTGCAAACATCTAGACTGGACTGTTTTTGGAATCTTTTCTGGGTTGGTGGTTGCAAAAATAAAGACAACATGGGGTGGCGGCTCTTCAAGAGTTTTCAGCAATGCATTAAAACTTGCAGTTGATAGCATGTGAACTTCATCAATTAAATAAACTTTGAATCTTCCTTTCGCTGGCTTATATTCAACTGTTTCAATGAGGTCTCGCATTTTTTCAACCTGAGTATTTGAAGCGGCATCAATCTCTAGAAAATCCACGCTTCTTCCTGCACTAATTTCTAGAGTATTAGAGCATTTATTGCAAGGTTGTGCTGTTGGTTTTGACTCACTTTCACAATTCAAACATTTTGCTAAAATTCTAGCAATTGTTGTCTTGCCTACACCTCGAGTACCTGAAAATATGAATGCTTGATGAATTTTTTCAGAATTAATACTATTAACTAATGCTTTGACAACATGGTCTTGTCCGATAACTTCTTCAAAGTTGGATGGTCTATATTTTCTTGCTAAAACTTCATAGGACATAGCAAAGAATCATACCATGTCATTAGCAAAAACTGATTCAATTTCTTTAAAGCTAAAGCCTCTATTAATAAGAAAATTTTTTTGTTTTATTGCTGTTTTTATGTCATCAGACTTTCCATGAGGAAACTTTTTTTTGAAAACTTTTTTAGCAACCGCGTCCCATTCTCCTTCATCATCTATCGCTACATTTATATCTGTTTCAAGCAATCCTTTTGTTAATAGTTCATAGAATATTTTTTTTGGTCCGAAGCCTTTCTTTTTTCTTGCTAATGTATACATCTCAGCAAATCTAGCATCATTTAAAAGATTGTTTGCAATAAGTTTATGAGTAACTTCAAGAATTAGCGTTTCATTATCAAATTTTTTTATCAATTTTTGAGTTAATTCTTTTGAGGAATGTTCTCTTCTCGATAAGATGTCTAAGGCTTTATTATAAATTAATGACAGTTCTTCATTCATTAATCAAAAGGAATAACTCTTGACTTGCCATTGCGTTTTATAATTCTAACTTTTTGATCAGGAGCATAGTTGTATTTCCCAACCTCTTGAATAATTGAAACCATTCGACCTCCATTAGTTTCAATAAGCAATTCAACACCATCTTTTTTTGTTAACTTTGATCCAATCTCGGCCCCAACCGCAGATCCAACTAGGCCGCCGATGATTGCTGCAATATCTGATTCAGGTTCAGATTCAGTTACATTTTTTCCAGTTGCTGCACCAATTACTGCGCCAGCTGCAGAGCCAGCTTCTCGGTCTCCTTCAATAACTACATTTGTAACATCTATTATTGTTCCGATTGTTACATATTGTTGTTTTTGTGCATCTGATTTTCTAACCACTTCAGGGGCTAGCGACATGTTAGAACATGAAAAAACAAAAAGTGACAAAGAAACAATTAATACATTATGATTCATTTGATACCTCCACTAATATATAGTCAGAAATAAGATCTTCCTTGATAACAAAATATTTTCTATTTTTTTCAAACCCATCCAATAATTCAACCTCAAAAATTCTATTTTGGTGCTTAGATTTAACAATTTTTATTCTATCTCCTTTGTTTAATCTAACCAGGTTCCTGCCATCGGTTATAGAAAATTCAGTCCAATCATTAAATCTCCTTGCCTGATACGTGCTATACGCATCGTTTAAGAAAAAATATAAAACCTTTGAGTTATGTGGTGACAATTTATTACTTTTTTTTATCAACGACCAGGTTTGACCCTGCTCAATTGTTTTCTTTTCAGTAGCGTTCAAATTGAAAGCGATAAAAAATATAATCAATGAGAAAGGTAAAATTTTAAAATTATTTTTCATATTCTTTTGACAGTTTAAATAGATTAAAGTTCTTTTATAAGCTTATTTTATATAGATCTAAAAATAAAGGTTGAAATTAACATAACAGCCCATATTTTAACTATAAGGAAATGCCATAAAGGATTTCCATTTAACTAGTGTAGTCTATAAAGATGCACAATTTTTAGTCGCTTAAAAGGAGGACTATTATGATACTTAATTTTACTGATCCATTTTTCACAACACGTGTATTAGGATTTGAACCACTTTTTGATAGATTGCAAAGACTTTCAGAATCAAATGAAAGGTCTTCAAGCTATCCACCATATAATATTAGTAAAGATGGCAATCTATTTTCAATTGAGATAGCGGTTGCTGGACTTTCTAAGGAAGATATTCAAATAGAGCTTGCTGATGGAGTTTTATCCATTAGCTATGATGGGCCTAATACTGAAGTGGTCAATGGTGAGCATAAGGTGGTATATCAAGGAATCGCTCAAAGGGCATTCAAACAACAATTTACACTATCAGAAGATGTGGTTGTTCAGGGTGCTGAGCTTGTTAATGGTTTATTGACTGTTAATTTAGAGAAAATAATTCCTGATGAAAAAAAACCGAGAATGATTGAGATTAAATCACCAAAAAGAATCTCAAACAAATAATCCATATATTGTGTAATGGGGTGCATAATGCACCCCTAATACTTTCTAAGCTAAAATACATATGATGAAATTTTATAAACTATTATTTTTATTATCTGTATCCTTTAATGTTTTTGCAGTATCGGTTGACACAGGCCATGCAAACGTTTCCCTAGTCAAATATAACTTCTCTGAGAATGGGGTTGAGCAAAATTTAATTGGCATAAAGATGGATATGCAAAAAAATTGGCATACCTATTGGAAAAATCCTGGTGACTCAGGAGGCCCTATAAAAGTTAAATGGTCTCATGAAGAAGATTTAGCGATTAGTGAGATTTTTTGGCCAACTCCAAGTTTAATTCCATATGATCCTCTTATGACATATGGATACAAAGATTTTGTTATTTTTCCATTTAAGTTTGAAAATTCAGGCACTATTAATGCGCCTATAACTGCAGATATTGATTTCCTAATATGTGATGATATTTGTGTACCTGAAAAAGCTTACATCGAAACTACAATTGATGAAATAGTAACTGATATAAACCTTCAACATTGGTTTGCAATGGTACCAACACAAACATTGCCAGCAAAAGTTTCCATAGATAATAACTATATTGAAATCAGATTTTCAAATAATGATTTGTTAAGTACAGCTATTTTCTTCATAAATGATGCTGATATTGTTGAGCATGCTGCAGAACAGATACTTGTTAAAGAGGAAAATAATTGGCTGCTTAAGATAAAAAAGCTTCAAGATATAAAACAGTTAAATAATATCTCTGGTGTATTAGCTTTCGATAATGGTGATGCCTTCATGATAGATGCAGAAATTGATAATGCTTCTTCATCATCTTCAAATATTAACTTTATTCAAGCGATAATCTTTGCTTTTATTGGTGGCTTGATTTTGAATTTAATGCCTTGTGTTTTCCCAATAATTTCTCTGAAAGTATTGAGTTTTGTTTCAATGAGTAATCAATCAACATCTAAGATTAGAGCTCATGCTCTCTCGTTTTGTGCTGGAGTAATAATCTCCTTCTTGCTTATTGGTTTTGCAATGATTTTACTGAAGCAAACTGGTGCTTATCTAGGCTGGGGATTCCAACTCCAATCACCTCTTATTGTTGGTGCTTTATGTATTTTAATGTTTGTTATAGGAATCATACTTCTATCTGATATAAATATTGGATCATCTTTAACTAGATATGGGGGTGTTGGTTCTAGTAATAGTATTACAGGATCTTTTTTAACAGGAGTTTTAGCGGTGATTGTTGCATCGCCTTGCACTGCACCTTTTATGGGTGCTGCCCTTGGTTATGCATTAATACAACCATCAGGTGTTACTCTTCCTGTGTTTGCCTCTTTAGGAGTAGGATTTGCTTCACCATATTTTATTTTATCAATCGCACCAGGTTTAGTTAACCATCTTCCAAAGCCTGGAAATTGGATGGTTACATTGAAAGAGTTTTTTGCTTTTCCAATGTTTGCTACTGCGTTATGGCTACTGTGGGTATTTAGCCTGCAAACAGGGCCTAATGATATTATTACTTTGCTAATAACAATTTTATTGATCTCCTTATTGATATGGATTTATCTAAAACTATCTAATCGAGTTTTAAAAGTTATCATACTTTTGTCTTCGATTTTGTTAATGTTTTATCAATTGAAAAGTTTTTCTATATCTGAATCAAGAGTGCAAGAATCACAAGTTTCTCAAGATAATGCAGATTATGTTTTATGGGAAAGTGATATTGAGGAAAGATTTAAGAAAGACAAGCAGGCATATTTGATTAATTTTACAGCTGCTTGGTGCATAACTTGCCAAGCAAATGACAAGATTGCCATATCTAGACCTTCTATAAAGAATTATCTTAAAACAAATAATATTGAATACGTGGTTGCTGACTGGACAAATAAAGACAAAGAGATACTTTTAGCTTTAGAGTTATACAAGAGGAATGGAGTACCGCTTTATATTTTCTGGAAACCAGGAATGAATGAATCAAAAATTTTGCCAGCAATTCTAACTGAGCAAATCTTATTGGATAGTTTCAACAACTCATAAAAAATAATATAATCAATATTGGGTAATAAATTAATAGGGATTTAAACATGTTCGGAACACCATTTGAATTATTTGGTACAGTTCACTTAATTACCATTGCTGTAGTTATTATTACTTCTATTTTTTTACCTAAATTTTATAAAAATAAATCTGATCACCAGATTTCGATGATGAAAAAAATTATTGCTGGTGTTATTGCTGCTCATGTAATCATTTCACCCTACAAAGATTTATATCTATTAGCTAATCCATATGACTGGAGAGAAACAATTCCTCTTCATATGTGTGATTTATCAGAAATTTTCTTGATTTGGTTTTTGCTTGGTGGTCCAAGAATATTGTACATTTGTGCATTTTTTTGGGGTCTTGGTGGGGCAACAATGGCAATCCTTACTCCAGATATTAGTCATCATGATCTAGACTATATTTTTTTTATGGTTGGTCACGGAATGATAATTGTTGGAATAATGTATGCAACTGTAACGCTTGGTAACAGACCTTATGCAAAAGATATTGCTACTGTTGCACTTATTACAGCATTAGTTCTTCTACCAATCGTTTATGTAATAAATCTTTTACTTGGTGAGCCTGCTAACTTCTGGTATCTGATGTCAAAACCAGCTGGTGCATCATTAATGGATGTGTTTCCAGAACCGCCCTATCATCTTTTAGTTACTACTCCTATTGCAATTGCGCTTTTTTATTTGATATATCTACCGTATTTTATTAAAGATAGAGTTGCTAAATAAGATATAGTTTTGATTTCATAGACTAAATCGCCTTAAAATATACTTAATCGGGAATATATTATGAAAGATTTTTTAGATTTATTATCAGATGTTTGGTCAACAGGATTTCTTGGGATTGATCTTGGCTCAATAATTTCATCCTTATTAGTTATACTCACTGCACTTCTATTTAGAGGTTTTATAATATCCGTTGTTTTAAATGCTTTAGGCAAATTGGCTGACAGCACTGAATCAAATGTTGATGATGAAATTTTAAATGCTCTTAGAAAACCAATTGGTTTGATCCCAATAACCGTAGCTTTATATATTTGTACTTTAATATTGCCTTTATCAGGTTTAATTGGGGATATAGCAACTAACATTGTCAAAGCATTTGTAATTTTTACTATATTCAGCGCACTTGCTAATGCGGTAAAGCCAGTTTTTGAAGCACTTTCAACCAGTTCATGGCTTACTGCTTCAATGCAAATGTGGCTTGAAAGAGCATCAAAATTTATTGTCTGGGTAATCGGTATAGCGATTATTTTAGATATATTTGGAATTCAGATTGGTCCTTTGGTTGCAGGGCTTGGCTTATTTTCCGTTGCTGTTGCTCTTGGGGCACAGGATTTTTTCAAAAATTTAATTTCAGGTATCTTGATTATTGGTGAGCACAGGTTTCAGCCAGGTGACAGAATCGAAGTTAGTGGTCAGCTGCATGGAATTGTTGAGAACATAGGTTTTAGGTCAACTGTTATAAGAACTTTTGATACTGCGCCAATGGTTATACCAAATAAAGATTTGTCAGATGTGAAAGTTATTAATCATGGAGAAATGATTAATAGAAGGTTGAATTGGAAAATCAATCTAGTTTATTCAACATCTGTTGATCAGCTAGAGTCTATTAGAAATCAAATCAAAGATTACATTATTAAATCCAATGACTTTGTAACTGATGATGATTTAGATCCTGTTGTTAGAGTTGTTGAACTTGGCGGGAGTTCAATTGATTTAATGATTGTTGCATATGCAGATCCTATCGGCTTTGCAGCATTTAATGAAGTAAAAGAGAATCTTGTATTTAATATTATGAATATTGTTAAAGAAAATGGTTCTGAGTTTGCCTACCCTTCAACCTCTTTATATGTTGAATCAATGCCTAAATAATTAGGTGCTAAATGAGCGATCAATATCTATTATCTCTTACATTAATAGCTCTTTTGGGCTTATTTATTTGGGGTAAAGTTAGGTATGATGCTTTAGCAATTGGAGCATTATTTGTACTAGTAGTTTTAGATATCATACCCGCTAATCAAGCTTTTACTGGGTTTGCTCATCCAGCAGTTATCACAGTTGCACTTGTTCTAATTATTAGTCAAGGCTTGAGTAATTCTGGTATTGCTGGTCTGGTAGGAAAATTAATTGGAGGTAGAGAATTTACTGAGATTCAATTTATGGTTTCTCTATTGTTTATCGCAGCATTACTATCCTCATTTATAAATAATATTGGTGCTTTAGCAATTTTGTTGCCAATAACATTAAATATTTGTCAAAAAATGGAATGGCATCCATCAAAGTTTTTAATGCCTTTGGCTTTTGCATGTATTTTAGGAGGAATGAATACCGCCATAGGGACTCCACCAAATATTATTATTTCGGAATATAAGGCAACGATTTCTGATACGGGATTTAATTTTTTTGACTTTTCTTATGTTGGACTTGTAATAACAATTATTTGTATTTTGTTTATTGCTTTAATTGGAAATAAATTAATTTTCTTAAGAAAAGAAATCCCATCTGGTGAGCATCTTATTGATCTTAAAGGCTATTTATTTGAAGTTCTAGTAAACGATGAGAGTTCATCAATTGGAATGACTTTATATGCTTTTAAAAAACAAGCTGGTGAAGACACGGAAATCCTCGGAATCGTATCAGAGAGTGGATCTGTTAGGAAAGTCCAAAATAATATGAGAATTAAAGCTGGTCAAATACTAGTAATCAAAACTCCTCCAGATGAGATAGGTAACATTTTAGACATTTTTGATTTTTCAATACCAAAAGAACTTCATTCTTTTGATGATGATGATCTTGAGGAAATAGAAGTCATGATTACGCCAGGTTCAAGATTAATTGGAAGAAAATATGAATTTTTTTTAAAGCTAGCTTTTGAAGAATTGAACCTCTTAGGTCTATGGAGAAAGGGTTCAAAATATAGAACCAGATTAACAAGAGAAACTTTTAGAGCTGGAGATGTTTTGCTATTAGGAGTAAGAGACCTAGCTGAGGAAGATGTTTCAAATAAAATTAAGCACCTTGGTCTAATGCCATTAAGACAAAGAGAACTTCAAACCATACCAAGTAGAAGTAGATTGTTAAAAGGAATAGTTTTTTTTCTACTATCAATATTTTTAGTATCCTTTAATTATTTGAGCGCAGCCGTAGCATTTTTATTATGTGTTCTTGCATTTGCACGTATAAAGATTATTGATAGCGATTTTTATAGGAAAATCGATTGGCCAATAATAGTTATGTTAGCTGCGATGATACCCATAGGCACAGCCCTTCAAACAACAGGTGTCAGCAATTTAATAGCTACTTCAATATCACTATATGCATCAGATCTTAGTTTATTTTGGATTTTGTTAATAATATTGATTGTGACTATGATTACAACTGACATTATTAATAATGCAGCTACCGCGGTTATTATGGCGCCTATATCAACGGGTATTGCCTTGGAGCTTGGTTATGCAATCGAACCATTCTTGATGGTAGTTGCAGTAGGAGCTAGTTGCGCATTCTTAACTCCTATAGGCCATCAATGTAATACTGTTGTAATGGGTCCTGGTAATTATAAATTTACTGATTATTGGCGAATGGGATTACCAATGGATGTGTTAATTATACTAGCATCAATACCTATGATTCTTTTTGTCTGGACCTAATTAATGGATGTTAGATATAAAAGGATAAATAAAGATACTGGCAAACCGTTTCATGAAGGATATCAAGATGAAAATGGTAGGTTCTTTATAAAATATTTAAATAAGCAAGGTAATGACGGCTATTATTTTGAAGAATGGGCAAAAAACAAAGATGCTTTTCTAAAAAAAATTAATAGCTCTTAATTAAAAGTCTCGAGTGGATAACAATTACAACTTAAGTTCTCTATTGCGCCAATAAAGTCTCCATATCGCGTATTAAATTCTTTAGATTCGCCCTCTTCATCAGTGAATGGTGTTATGACATCCGATCCAGATTCAACAGCTCCGTTTTCAATTAAAACTCTTCCTAATCTGATTGCATTTTCAACTCCAGCCCATCTTAGGTACTTCATGATTCCCCATTTCTGAACATCTCCTGAATCTTGTTGATTGTATTTGGTGATTTTTGTAACAACAATGTCATTTTCTCTATCAACAAATGTGTATTGCCCAAATTTTCCGCTTGTATTAAAAATTTTAAAGTCATCTTCGTATGCAGATACCCACCAATGTAATGAATAACCTCTCTTTAGTGTTGTGAATCTTTCTGGTGTTATATCCCACACAACCTGAAAGGTCTCATCGATATATTGTTTTGAAATTAATTGCTTGCCATCCCAATTTCCATTTCTTGAAAATAATAATCCAATTTTTGAGTAATCCCTTGCTGACATGTCAACACAACAGTATGTAAGAACATTTCCATTTTCATCCTTCCATAGCTTGTAATCTGTAACACCGATAGGATCTAAAATTCTTTCTTTTAATAATTCATCTGCTTTTTTGCCTGTGGTAGCAATGAGAATGTCTCCAAGCAGCATAGAATTAACATTATTATATTCAAACTTAAGTCCTGCAGATTTTTCTACACCTACACCCATTGCATATTTCAAATGATCTTCTTGAAAGAACATTGTTTCATGCTCATCTTTTGGAAAATCAAGTCCGCTAGACATATCTAGAAGATCTCTTATTGTTATTTCTGATCTTTCATCATTAAAATAAGTTAGATAGTCGCCAACCTTATCATCCAGGCCACCTATTTCACCTCTATCTATTGATATACCAATTAAGGCTGCATAATAACTTTTAGCCATTGACCATGAAGTTCCATGTGAGTTTTTGTCATATCCTTCTGCATATTTTTCTGAAATAATTTTTCCATTTTTAATGACAACAACCGCTTGCGTAGAATCATCAAGGAAAGCTAAATTAACTAACGCATCTACATTATCTGTGCGTACTTGTTGATCTGATGGAGAAGAAATTTCCCACGAACTAGTTGGATAATAGGCAGCAAATACATTAGATGTAGCAAAAAGCATTAAAAATAAAAAATTTATTCGATAAATGTGCATTGAGATTCCTTATGTGTGATAAATATGTGTTTAATATATCTTTAATTGTGATTTATTCCAACCGAAAATATTTATTATTATAAATAATATTGATATTTAATTATAAATAATTAAAATAATGCGACATACGGAGAATATGATGAAAAAATACCTTTTAATATTTCCTTTACTTATGATGCAGCTTGATCTTCATAGCGCTAATCATGTTGTAAAAATGTTAAATCAAGGCTCAGGTGGGGTCATGGTTTTTGAGCCTGCAGTCCTTAAAGTTGCTGTTGGAGACTCTGTTACATTTGAATCAACTGATGCTGCTCATAATTCAGCTTCGTTACCAGGCATGATTCCTGAAAATGCTGTGTCATGGAATGGACAACTAAGTAGAGATATCACAGTTACATTAACTCAACCTGGTGTTTATGCTTATCAATGCACTCCTCACTCAATGATGGCAATGGTTGGTGTAATACAAGTTGGTGACGATACTTCAAATTTAGCTACAGTAAAGACTAAAGCTCAAATGGTGAAGTCATCATTTGTAATGAATCAAACTCGCCTTGATGACTATCTTGCTCAACTTTAAGATAAAAGATATTTAATTAAAAATACAAGATAACGCCTTTTTTTGTGTAAAATTACGAACTTTAGGGCGAGTAACTCAGTTGGTTAGAGTGTCTGCTCGACACGCAGGAAGTCGGGAGTTCGAATCTCTCCTCGCCCACCAACTTACTATTTTGTAATTTCTTCAGCAACCCAACTCAATGACCAATTGTGACCAAGTCTTCTGCCATTATAAACTTTGGGTAGTCTTGTTACGTAACTTCCTTGAACATCAATAACCTGAGGATCATGGTCTAGGCTGTTAAATGCTCCGTCCAATTCTTTAATGGTCCTCCATTGAAAAAAATTTACCTTATCTTTTAATTTTTTTGGAGGAGAATATTCGCATATATTTCTAAATAGGCTAGATTTGAAAGAAGTTGAAATTGGTCCTGTTAATGGTCCTGCTACTGTATGAATGGTTAATGGAATTTCTTTAATCCATTTGTCAGAAAACAATGCAACAATCATTGCCCCATAACTATGTCCCATTAAAACAACATTTTGAATATTTTTATTTGAATCTAAAACAGCAATAATTTCATTTGAAATATTCATATATGCTCTGTCAGGACAAATATTATCGTTATATCTGTAAAAACTAATCAAATTGTTAGAGTCATTGATGGTGATTAAGGGATAGATCCATTCATATCCTTGACTGTCACTTCCATGAACTCCTATAAATAATGTGTTTTGTGAATCTGATTTATCTTCAAGATAATGCAGACCATAATCAAGAGACATTAAGTCTCTTCCACTTTTAAGTACATCATCTAAGTTAAAGTCAGTTATTTGTATATCAGACTTAATATAATTGGAATTAATTAAAGTAAAAGCAAGAATTAGACTTAGAAAAAGTTGAGATTTTTTCATTACTATTGTTTCATTGATAATAGCTTTTCTTTTGTGGCCTTAAGAATGATCTGATCTTCTTTGTCTTCTTTTTCGTTTAAAAGTTTTTCAATATCGTTTAATGATTTTTCTATAGAACCCCATTTACCATCAGTCTGAGTTCTTTCATGTGTAAGGGCAAGATATCTTTCTTGAACATCTGATGGGATATCTGCATCATAATTAGAACAAATAATTCTTTCAGCAAGAATTCTATACCTATCATCTTCAAAGTTTCTGGAGATTTTTACTAGGTGCTCAACATCTTCACATGCATGAAATTCTTGCATAAGATCTTTATCCCTGTAAGAAGGAAAGCCACCTGAATATATAGTACCCTCAACATAATCAGGTTCAGGAAAATTCATCAATCTATCTTCCATGGCTTGAGAAACTTTAGTTTGGAAATCCTTATTATTTTTCACAATTTCAGCTCTTCTTTGTAACTCGTCATGATCAATATCAAAGTGATCTTTTTTATTTAAATACTTGCTAGAGCAAACCGGAATAGTTTTATTAATCTTGTATTTTTTTAAAGGGAGGTCTCTCCCTCCACCTTGAATCATTTTGTTTATTTCTGTGAAATCTAGATCTAGGATTTCATCTGGATCAAAACTTAAATCATAAAAGCATATATCATTAGGCCTAGAATTATCAGCGCCACATATTACAACTGGATATTGAAAAGCGTGTCTTCTATGTACTTCTCCTAGTGCCAGAAATTCTTCTGAGTAAAGGAGATTTTTTATGCCATCTTTAGTTGAAATATTGATAAATGATTCAAAAACCTCAGGAAGCTCTTTTTTGATTTTTTTACATAGCCCTATCATAAATTTACAATCTGATATTGCATCATGTGCATCACTAACATCAATTCCATGTTCTGAAGCAAGGTGCTCAAGTTTAATGCTATAAGAGGGCCCACCCTCAAAAAATGGTATAGATATTTCATCTGAAAAAAACGAAGCAATATTATGAATCATTAACATCAAATCCAATCTTCCATTGCCATTAGTGTTAGTAATATACGGTTCGAGAAGATTACACCATAACTGACGTCTAATAAGTTCTTCATCAAAGGCATGGCCGTTATATGTTATAAATACAGACGGTTCATCAATTGCCCATTCCTTCCATTTATGTTGTATCTCTTTCATCATTTGATAATGAGAAGTGTTAGATTTGAATTGGTTTATTTTTTTATTTGTCAGCATAGCTCTAGGTTGAGGTATGATCCATGGCAAAGGTGAGCTTCCAATATTTTGCTCGTCTAGGTTTGTGAAGTTTGAATCAGTTAAAATTGATCCGCATTGAATTATTTGACTAAAATCTTTATGGATACCTGTTGTCTCAGTATCGTAAAAAACAAATTTATTAAACAAAATTATCTCGCGATATATTTACCTAACTCATGTCTTGCAACAGCTCTTCTGTGAACTTCATCAGGCCCATCAGCCAATCTAAGCGTTCTCATATGAGCATACATGCTCGCTAAAGGTGTTAACTGTGAGACGCCCTCACCTCCATGAATCTGAATTGCTCTATCAATAATTTTAAGTGCAACATTAGGTGCATATACTTTTATTTGAGCAATTTCACTAGCGGCCACTTTGTTACCTACAGTATCCATTTTTACTGCTGCATCAAGAGTTAAAAATCTTGCAGCGTTTAATTCAATTCTTGATTCGGCAATATAATCAAAGTTAGCGCCTAATTGTGCAAGGTTTTTACCAAAAGCAACCTTATCTGGATCAATTCCTCTTTTGCACATTAGTTCAAGAGCAACTTCACCAACTCCAATTGCTCTCATACAATGATGTATTCTTCCAGGTCCTAGTCTTCCTTGAGCTATTTCAAACCCTCTACCCTCACCAAGTAATAGATTTTCCTTAGGGACTCTTACATTTGTGAATTTCATATGAGCATGTCCATGCGGTGCATCATCGTAACCGAAAACATGCATCATTTTCTTTATTTCAACTCCTTCGGTATCCATTGGGACAAGAATCATAGAATGGCGTTGATGTTTTGCATTATCAGGATTTGTGACACACATAAATATAATAATTTTGCATCTTGGATCACCTGCACCAGAAGTCCACCACTTCTCTCCGTTTATTACATAGTCATCTCCATCTAGCACAGCAGTAGCTTGCATATTAGTTGCATCGCTTGATGCCGTTCCTGGTTCAGTCATACCAAATGCAGATCTAATTTTTCCATCCAATAGTGGTTGAAGCCATTCCTCTTGATGTTGCTCATTGCCATATCTTGCAATAACTTCCATATTCCCGGTATCAGGAGCACTACAATTCATTGCTTCAGATGCGATATGCGACTTACCCATTTGCTCAGCTAAGTGAGCGTATTCATAATTAGTTAAGCCGGCACCAAACTCACTTTCTGGTAAAAATAAATTCCATAAGCCCGCTGATTTAGCTTTATCTTTAAGCTCATCTATAACAGCTGGATATTGATTCCATCTATCTTCACCTTCTTTGATTTGATCATGAAAAACGTGCTCTTTTGGTTTTACTTCATCGTTAATAAAGCTTTTTACTCTATCAAGTAAATCTGTGGCTTCTGGTCTTAATTCAGGCATCATGCGCTTAATACTCCCGTTATATTAAAAATTTTGTTACTATTATAAGTATTGTGAATAGTATATAACTACTTATTTCTATGATAGCTGTATGTAAGGTACAAATCCATACGAAATTAGAGATATATTCTTGATACTAAAATAACGATGGGGGTATCGTTAATATGAAAATAAGCTCGTTTGATTTAAATTTATTTGTAATTTTAAATGCTATTTATACTGAAGGCAGTCTTACAAAAGCTGCAGAAGTTGTTGGTATTACTCAGCCAGCTGTTAGTAACGCACTGTCAAGGCTCAGAGAGAAATTTAATGATGATCTTTTTGTAAGAACTGGCTCAGGAATGGTGCCTACACAAAAAACTGAAAATATGATTACTGACGTTCAAAGCGCTTTGACTTTAATTCAACAAAGTGTGAATGAACCAGATACTTTTGATCCAAAATCATCTAAAAGAAATTTTAAACTTTCCTTAGGTGATGTTTCTGAAGGACGTGTTCTACCTTTTATAATGAAAGAAATTTATGAAGATGCTCAGAATATTTCTGTAGGCAGTTATGCATATCAAAGAAGTGACCAAGTTCATGCTCTAGCAACAAATAACTTAGATTTTGTTGTGGATCCGATAATTCCTCATTCAGATGAAATAAATTCTGAAAAGGTTTTTGAAGATGATTTTGTGGTGATGTATAGAGAGGGTCATGAATTATCTAAAATCAAAGATGTCTCAGTAGATAATATACTTGATCAAAAACATCTTCATGTTTCAAATAGAAGAAGAGGTTTGCATCTAATAGATAGAGAGCTTGAAAAAGCTGGTCATAGAAGAGAAGTTTCTCTAAGATGTCAGCATTTTTTAATTGCGCCTACCATAATACAATCAACAGATTTAGTTCTAATGGGAACTAGAAGTTTTGCAAAAAGAAATAACTTACCATTTGCAGAAATACCACTAGATATACCAGCAATGGAATATTTCTTAATATGGCATAAAAATGATGAGGGTGACGGAGGTCATAATTGGATGAGGGACCTTATCATAAGAGCATTTAAACACGCCCAAAGATAAACTAGCTTAGATTGTGAGTAGATGTTTTA
This sequence comes from uncultured SAR86 cluster bacterium, assembly GCA_902557965.1. GTDB lineage: Bacteria > Pseudomonadota > Gammaproteobacteria > Magnimaribacterales > D2472 > SAR86A. The sequence goes on along the minus strand of CACECK010000003.1, from coordinate 26,530 downwards.
ACAATTCCGCCGTCTGATGTTATTGTTTCACCAACTGTGTAAGCCCCAGCTCTTGAACATAAAAAGATAGCAAGTCCTGCCATATCCTCTGGAGTCCCTACTCTATTTCTAGGATTTCTTTTAGCAATTTCAGAATAATCATGATTGACTGCTGAGCCCAGCATAGCACTTGGGTATGGGCCAGGCGCTATAGCGTTAACCAAAATGTTTTCCTTTACTAATTTTGCTGCCAAAACTCTTGTTAAATGATGAACTGCGGCTTTTGAAGCCCCATAAGGGTATGTTTCCATTGCTGGAACATTTAATCCATCAATTGATCCAATATTAATAACCCTAGATGGATCATCTTCAGATGCATTGTTTGATAAAAGATTTTTAAATTTTTGAGTTAAAAAGAATATGGACTTTACATTTAAATCCATTACTTTATCCCAACCTTTTTCTGAAAAACTCTCCAAAGGCTCTCCCCATGCAGCCCCAGCATTATTAATCAAAAAATCAATGCCATCCTCATTATCTTCTATGGTCTTGGAAAATTCTTCAATTCCTTCCATTGTGCTTAAGTCGCATGGGATAGGAATGCATTCTTGTTGATATTTATCTGAAAGTTCTTTTGCTTTTTCAATTAAGGCAGGTGCTTTTCTTGCAGAAATATAAACTTTTACTCCATTGGCTAAAAACCCAGCTGTTATCATCTCTCCAATTCCTCTTGAACCGCCCGTAACAACAGCAATTTTATTTTCAATACTAAATAAATTTGAAATCTTCATATTAAACACTTTAAGTTAAAGCAATGATTATATTCTATTGTAAATTAAACAAACATAATTAATTTCATTAATAACTGAGGTAAAATAATTTATGGATTTCTTAATAAATCTTCTTCTATTAGGTCTATCGCTAATGGTCTTAATATGGGGAGCAGATAAATTTGTTGATAACTCTTCAATAATTGCCAAGCAATTAGGTATAAGTGAGCTTACTATAGGCCTCACAGTGGTTGCACTTGGAACGTCTGCACCAGAAATATTTGTAGGAATTTCATCCATACTTAACCAAAGTGAACCTTTAGCAATGGGTGCTGTAGTTGGATCAAACATTTCCAATATTGCTCTTATTTTTGGAGTTTCTTGTATTGGTATAGCAACAAAACCTAAGGAAACACCATTAATACAGTTCATTCCTTTTTTATTATCAGCACTAATTTTAGGATATGCACTCAAAGACTTATTGATAACACCTTTTGAAAGTATTTTGTTATTAATTGTATTTACTTTTTTCCTTTACATTATTTTTAAAAACAGGGCTTCTGATGAATTAGTTTTGACTACCTCAATGCCGAAAGATAACTCAATCTATATTTCAGTTATGTTAATTGCTGGTTTAGTTGCCTTAATTGTGGGTTCAAATTTTGCAGTTATATATGCAGAAAAGATTGCGATTTTACTAAAAATATCAGAGCTAGTTATTGGTTTAACAATAATAGCAATCGGCACAAGTTTGCCTGAATTAGCGGCAACGATAAGCGCAATTATTAAAAAGAAAACGGATATGGTTGTAGGCAATGTAATAGGATCTAATGTACTAAACATTACTTTGGTCGTTCCAATTATTGGATTATTTTCAAATGTTCAACTCGATCAATTACTATTTAACAGAGATTACTGCGTAATGATAATTGCGACGATACTTTTCATGTTGGTTGGCATCACCTACTCCTCAAAAAAAGTTCCAACATCTTTGGTCAGATCAATCGGTGTTATTTTTGTTATTGGTTATGTAGCTTATATTTTAAATTTAAGTAACTTTATTTAATCTTTTTGAAAATACAAAAGAAATAAACCAACTACCAAGGCAGATACTTCAAAAACAAAGAAAGAATTATAAAAGCTTGGAGTCGTCGGCAGCATAGAAAATAGCACTCTACCAAAAGCAATTGATCCAACTAAAAATGTTATTAACTTAATTGAAAAAATACCTATATCTTTCTTAAATATGCCTATTAAACACATAATTCCAATACATAAATTTAAACCACCATATATGCCTGCAATTTCTGAGTAACCGATGGATGATGTAACTGAGAGTCCAACTGCCTCCATAAAGCTTGGCCATCCTAAATCTAGTCCTGCAGCTAATGGGTCTAAGATTGCCCATCCACCAATTAACCCATATACCAGGGCCATGAATAATAAATACGTTCTATTTATCCAGATCAACTTATATTCTCTCCATTTTTGCAATAAAATTATTATTACTTTTTTTATTCAATAATATGTATAAGAGTTTAATCAAATATCTTACTGTTTCATACTTTTTTTTATTTAGTATGAATATTTATGGGAATATCATGCTTAATGAAAACGATAAATTATCAACACCGCTGCCTTTGCCTTACGATGGAAAAATTTATAATGTCAAAGATCTAAATAATTTTATAGAAAAAACTATAATTCAAAATAAGCAACCTATTTTGATGTTTGGTGCTAATTGGTGTCCTGATTGCAGAATCTTTGCAGGAACAATGAATATTCCTAAAATAAAATCTTATATTGAAGAAGAGTTTAATGTTTTATATATCGATGTTAAAAGATATGAGATAAATATGAATCTCATGGAAGAGTATGGCATTCCTGCTGCAGAAGGTATTCCAAGACTTTTGGTATTTGATAAAGAAAAGAATTTGCTTAACAATTCCAGAACAACTGAATGGAGAACTGCAAGAGATAGATCAAGCCAAGAGATTTTTGATTTCTTTCAAGAAGTTACTGTAAACTGATTTTTATTGTTTATTCAAACTGTTTACTTGCACTAGCAAATATTAGATAAAAAAGTCCTCCAAAAATTAAAACCAATGAGCATATGTAAAAAATTGAACTCCATGAGTTTGTTATTTCTAAAATAAATCCAGCTACTATTGGAGCAAAAATTGCAGCAATCATCCCAATACTCCCAGCTATTCCTACTAATGAGCCAGTATATTTTGGTCCTAAATCTGCATGATTGACTCCAAATCCACCTGCACAAATTCCTGAACAAATATTAATAAGACAAAGTAAAATAACAGCATTAATAAGTGAGTCTTCAAAAGAAATTAAGTATAAGAAAAATGCTGATCCAAAAAATCCTATTGAATTAACGGTTTTTCTAACCTTAAGAACTTCATGACCTCTTTTAATCAAGCCATCAGCTAAGAAACCACCCAATATAAGTGCAATCATTGCAACTAGACAAGGAATTACAATTGAATAGATAAATGCATTTGAACCTAAGTCTATCCCCATACCGCCCTGAGAAACAGGTGCATTAACATATTTTGGTAAATAAGATAAAAAAGTATAAAGAGACCAATTGTTGCAAAATGTAGCAACAGTGATTGCCATAAATGGACCATTTTGAATAAGTTTGAGTAATGGTATTGATGAAGCAGAATCTTTAGCTGGTGCCTCTGACTGAATTAATTCTAGTTCATTTTGAGACAAGCTCTGATTATCTTCTGGAAAAGATGTAACACTTCTGTTCCAAAAAAAATACCAAAAAAATCCTAAGACTCCAAACGAATAAAATACCCACTCCCAAGAATAGTTAGCTATTATTAACGCTGCAACCGCATATCCAAACAATGTCCCTGCTGCAATTCCACTATTTGTAAAACCAACAGCTCTGGTTCTCTCTTTGAATGGTATCCATCTTGCATAAATTGCATGCCATGATGGAAAAGTTACGCCCTCTCCTAGCCCCATTAAAATTCTTATTAAAATTAGCCACCATAACCCTTGATATGCAAAAAAAGGAGTAATAATTGTAAAAAACGACCATATTAGTAATCCATACCCGAGAACTTTTTTTCCGCCATATTTATCTGCTAGATAGCCGCCAAGTATCATAGTGATCATATATCCAAAATAAAAAGATCCTAAAATGATTCCTACTTGTGATTCAGACCAACCAAACTGTTCTTGCATTGGAATGATTGCTACAGAAATATTTACTCTGTCTATATAGCAAATAAACACTGCTAAAAATGATAAAAAAATAACTTTAAATCGATAGGGAATTATCATTCAGGGGTAAATTTTATTGGCATCTCTTGAATGGCATGAACAAAATTATTAGGGGCAACTTTCCATTCACCATTCAATTCAAAATCTTTAAACCTATTTAAAAATTGTGAATAAAACTCCTTTAATTGCATTAATGCTATTGGCTTGCCTAAGCAAGTATGTCTTCCAATACCAAATGCCAAATGCTTATCAGCATTTGCTCTTAAGATATTAAATTCGTCGGGACTTTCAAAAATATCTGGATCTCTATTTGCAGCTCCATACCATAATGAGATTTTTTCAAATGGTCCTATTCTTTGACCACCTATTTCAGTTTCCTCTAGAGAAGTCCTTCTCATATGAATAACTGGAGAAACACACCTTATTGTTTCGTGAATAAAATTTGGAAGTAAATCAGAATCTTGCATTAATAATTCTTTTTGTTTCTGATTTTCATGCAATAACTTTATTCCTCCACTCATAGTATTTCTTGTCGTGTCGTTACCTGCAAAAATAATTAAGAGCCAAGATCCGTCTAAAAATTCATCTGTTAGTTTTTCACCATCGATTTCAGCATTAGCAATTGCACTCAGGAGATCTTCTGAGGGATTTTTTCTTTTTTCTTTTAAAATAAACCTTCCATAGTCAAACATCTCATCAACCATTGCATTAAACATTTCTATCATTGCTGGATCTGGTGTAGAGTTAGTTTTACCCTCATTTTGTTCTTTAATCATTTCGTAGGTGAAGTATTGAGCAAGTTCCAAAAATTCCATCCATGAAACTAGCTTCTGCCTATCTTCTTCAGGAATGCCCAAAACCTCAGATAACGTAAAGATTGGTAATTGTTGTGATACGTTATGAACAAGATTACATTCTCCTAACGGCGCTATTGCATCTAAAAGTTCAGTAACTTTCATTGAAACTTTTTTCTGCAATTCTTCAACATGGCCTGGTTTAAAAAAAGGCATATGTTCTTTTCTTAAGCCAAGGTGCATCTCTCCATCGAGATTAAGCATATGATCAATAGTAGATTTAAAAAGTTTTGGATGTCTGTTCTCTTCATTGCCGAGAGTTAATAAATTTCCGGATGAGTATTGTGATGAAAAGATATTTGGATTCATTGATACATATTTAATATCTTCATATTTTGTTAAAACCCAATATCCAGGTTCAGGATCTGTAGGCATTGGTTGATGAAAATATATTGGCGCTTTTTCTCTTAACTCTTTATAAAAATCAAAAGGCTGTCCTTTTGTGAATAGATCCAAGTCATTTAGGGATTTTGAGGCCTTATGTGAGTATGCGCCATCAAATTTATTGTCATTAACATCATTTTTTAGAATATTATCAGATAAGACAAAACCCTTACTCATATCACTCTCCGCCACCACCGCCTCCATCTCCTGCATAAGATCCACCATCAGAGGATTGAGGATGAGTTAAATATATTGAAGACATGAAAGAGGTTCCATTACCAAGGGTTGCAGATATCTCTTTTAGATTAAGTTTGTCTGATAATTCAGGGTAAGGAGAAACATCCCCGGTATTTTTATCAACTTTTAATGCATCCTTCTTTGATATTAAAAAAACTTCATCAGAAATTATTACAACTGAATATTGATTAAAAATTGATTTTTTGAACCTTTTTCTAAAAATAAATCTTCCCGAATCCCAAGACATTTTTGCTATTTCTTTAGATGATGCCAAATAGTACATGTGATTATCTAAAGTATGCGGCACAAATGGAATCATAGAGCTGTGAATTATTTCTTGATAATGTGACCATAAAAGTTGACCGGTATCTTCTCTAAAACAATGAACCATCTTAGAACCAAGCCAAGTCCAACTAAATACAATTACGTAATTTTCATATTGACCAATAATGTAAGGAGTATGTCCACTTGGAAGATCGCCTACCCATATTGGTTTATTTTCTGTTAAATCATACTTTGCAATAGATCCCTTTTTACCAAAAATTGCTACATTATTCATAATCTCATTATATAGAAGTGATATGGGGAGTCATACTCCCCATATTGATCACATCAAAAAAATAAAGACTTAAAAACTATATGAATATTTTAGTGAAACAGTTCTAGGAGGTATCCACTGCATCCAGTTTCTTGGCCTCCATGATGTATCGTCAACAGCATATATATATGCTTCAGTTCTCTCGTCTGTTAAGTTATCAATAGATAGTTGTAGTATGGAATTCTCATTCAAGTCCACTCCAAGATTAAAGTTTAACTTTGTGTAATCTGGTGAGCTTGAATTTGGATTCTCAGCAAAAGTATTAAAACTATCTCCATAATAATTAACATCAAGTCTTGCGTAAGATGGATATGACATGATTGTAGTGTCATAAACTAAACCCAAATTCCATTGAGTTTCAACAGTATTGGGCAATCTGTCACCTGCTGATGCTCCAAGAGAATCAATATCGATTGAAGTTTCTGCAGTCATAGAACTTCCTGCAAAATCTATGGAAATTGAGTCATTAACAGCATATGTAAAGTCTACCTCCCAACCAGAAGTTTCAGCCTTACCTCCATTAAAGTTATATCTCCAGCCACATCCTGGTGTTACTTGGATTATTATTCCATCCCAATCAACATCAAAATAAGTGACATTAGCTGAATAGTTTTCACCTCTTGCTTTAACACCAAATTCGGTAGTTTCAGCTTCATCTGAATTAAACCTTCTTGAAAAGTTGGCTTGTGCTGCTTCATCACTACTACAAAATGGAGGAAGTGGTGCCTGATTTCCACCAGGTCTATAACCTGCTGCCTGAGTAGCATATAAGGTTAAATCTTCGTTAACCAAATAGCTCACAGCATATTTCATTCTAGTATCAGATTCCGAACCAGATAGTTCAGCACAATCAGTACCTGCTGGATCATTACCATCACAACCATTACTATCCATATAAAAAATACCATATTGGTAAGTTTTTGATGCATCATCAATTTCATAATCTCTAATACCTAAAGTTAGAGTCAATTTATCATTGACGTTATAGTCAAACTGACCATACAAAGATGTCTCTTCTTGTTCGTTAAATTCGGTATAAGAAGCATAATACAAGTTAGGGTAACCTAAATGATCCTCACAAAATGGAGGACAGTAAGCTGTAGCGTCGTAAACAGCTGGATCAACTCCAGCAGCAATTTCAGTTACATAATCAAGCCAATATGCACTAACTGCGTATTGAGTTTGTGAAATTGAATTAGGCTGTTCATTGAATTTGTAATTGTAATACCCAATCGTCCATTCAAATTTTCCTGGCTTTGATGTTAGTCTAAGTTCTGTTGTTTCCTCATAATATTTATCACCATCCACTATAAGAGGTGCAGGAACATAATCATCCATATCAATCCTAGCCCAATCAGTTACGGAATCATCTGTTACTGTTCTATCTGAGATGATTAAGTTTGCGTCAAAAGCACCAAAATCATATTTAATATTAGCTATAAGAGTTTCTCTAGTAATATCTTCTGACTCATCTGCTGCTAAAGCATGTGCATATTTAGGGTCGTAATTTGTGAGCACTGAGCTTCCGTTTGGATAATCAGCTTCAGTAGCTGCAAAACCTGATATTGCACTTAAACGAGAACAAGTTGGATCTCCATCAAAGTTATACCACCAACTTGAAGCTTGAGGACAATCTGCAACATAAACGTCAGCACTGCCTGGTTTACTCTGTCCAGGTTCTAAAATTCCGTAAGCTTTATTATTAAAATTAACGTACCTTAAGCTTCCAGTTAGTTTGCCTCCATCATTAAAGCCTAATGTGACCATAAACTGTGAGTCATCTTCTTCTCCAACTGTATTACCAGTTTGGATATTCTGATATATACCAGGTGAAACTAATTGAGAATAAACCGCTCTTAAGGCAAGACTATCTGAAAGCGAAACGTTGTACATCATTTCAATACTGGTTTCAGGATCATCAGCTTTTACTTTATTGCCATATCCAACCCTTATCTTGCCATAAGATGAGCTTGAGTCAGGTTTGTTCGTTATATATCTTATTGTTCCACCGATAGCATTAGAACCATAAAGTGTCCCTTGAGGACCTCTAAGAACTTCGATTCTTTCTACATCAAACAAACTCATAAGTGATCCTCCTATTTCATCAATGTAGGTTGATGATGTTCCGGAAGAACGTTGTGAGGTAGAGGTATTCAATCCCCTAAAAGTATAGTAATTTGAACCACCCGGAGTCGAGACTCCTGCAAGTGAACGCAAATAGTCCTCAGGATTAGTAATACCTCTCTCTTCTAATTGAGTTTCGGTAATAACAGAAATATTCATTGGTATTTCCTGCAATGTTTCAGCTTTTTTATTAGCCGTAACTATTACTTCTTCTACTTCTTGCGAAATCAGAAAAAAAGGTATTACAAGAAATGTACAATAAATTATTGATTTCATATTCTTCATTTTTATATCTCCTCTATAAAAAAAAACCCAGCATCAGCTGGGTCCATTTCATAAAAATAAGATCCAGCTATTGAGCTAGTTCCCGGTTTTTATGTAAATTAATTTTTAACATTCATCATTAGTATATACAAAAATACCTGCATTGCTAGATTTTTATAAAACTAATCTAATTTTTTACTTATTGTACTCTTACAAACATTGTTCTGATAAATGCTATCGTGCTTTGGATTAAAAATAGTATTAAACAAAGTAAATAAACATTATTTTTTTGAGTGATTACATCTAATATCATTAATCCAGATAAGATAAATATAATTATTAGCATGCCCATCTGTAAAAAAACGATCTTTAAAGGAAATAAATTCTTGAACCCATCCCTTCTTAAGCTTGCAACTCTTCTTGGAAAAATAGATAAGCCTATTACAGAATAAATACAAAGAAGAAAGCTAATTATCAACCAGCTACTTGTAGAATTTTCACTATTAAATATTGCAAATGGAATTAACGCACAAAACATGGCACCAAAAGCTGAATATGTAAGGAGTTGAACCCTAAAATTATCAGGCGCGCTGAAACCATCTTTTGCCCTACTTAAAGCAATTAATATTGCGGAGAAACCTACAATACCAAGAGCAACTTCAGCAATTACTTGTAAAGCTCTAAAATCAATTTCCATATTTAAAATTATATATTACTTGGTAGGGATGGAGGGAGTCGAACCCCCACGCCTTGCGGCACTTGGTTCTAAGCCAAGCGTGTCTACCAGTTCCACCACATCCCCAGGCTTAGGCATTATATATAGATATATGGTTTAAGTGGAAGTTTTTTTAAAGATCGTAGTTAAGTAAATTTTTTCTATGTCTATGAACAACAATCAACCCAATTAGAGCAATAAAACCCAGCGTTGATGTAAGAATATCGTGAAAGTGGAAGCCCTCATAAAACAGTCCAGAAATTTTACCAAGTAACATAAATGCAACTAAATATATCAAGACATGTCCAAGCTGTACTTTTGAAGAAGAAAAAATAAACCTTATTAGAATATAACCTGAGGCAACAAAAACTCCTGACATTGTTCTTATAAAGTTTGCTAAAGAGGTTCCTCTTTCAATATCTGCAAATGAAGGATACCAACCTAAATCAGGCAAAAACATACCTAAGAGACCCATGACAATAGAAATGGAGCCAACAATCAACAAGTATCCTTTAAAAACTTTGGTCATATAACTCCCAACATGTATAGTGCAAGCATAAATGAAAGCCCTCCAAAGGCCATCCAAATATACATTTCCTTGTAATTGTTAAATTTATAGGAATTAATTGCAAGAAAACAACAAAAAATTGGAGCAACTACAAGAACTCCATATCCAATCAAAATTGCTAGTGGTATAAATGCTAAAAAAAGAAATAACTGTAAAACAAACTTATTCATATGTTAATTAATTATTATATATGGTTAATATCAATTTTCCTCTTCATCTGATATTCTTTGACTCTGAGTAGTATTTATTTGAGTTTGAATTTCAAGAATTGTTTGATTAAGCTGATTTTTGTAGCTATTTAATGCCTGCACGGTATCATCTAATAACATCAGCTGAGTATCAATAGAGCTAAGATTCAACCTAATAATACTCAAATCATCAGCAGATATACCCAATTCTTGTATGTTAGAAATGTTTTGATCTATTGAATCTCTCATGTTTGTTATAGTTGACTGATTATTGCTAACTTCATCTTCTAAAGATTTTAGAAGTTGTTCAATTTTAATGGTTTGTTCAGAAAGTTTTTGAATGTTTACTTTATTTCTCTTGTTACTCAGATCCCAGAGTTTCCTAATTTCTTTATCCAAAAACTGAATTGATGATGAAATGTCTGTAATGGTATCGTTGTTTGTTTCGTCAACAATATTTATTTGTTCTTCGATTATTGCAAGCCTCTCATCCATGAGGTTCATGGATGACTTATTATCTTCAGATTCAAAAGTCTGCCAAATCCATAAGAACAAAATACTCATGAATACCAAAACATAGATGAACCCTATAAAAAGTCCTCCTTTATTTGCTCTTTGAAGATATGTTGGTATTTTTTTATCTATTTTCATTTTCAAGCTTTCAGTAATTAAAAATTATTTTAATTTAGCATATAATAAATATCTATTTTACCTTAACTTATAGGCGTATTTATGAATTTAGATTTTTCCGATGATCAAAAATTTCTTCAAGAGGAAGCAAAAAAATTTCTTGAAAAAGAACAATCTGTAAATAGAAATAGATCGGTCCTTGAACATGATGAAAATATTGATATTGATTTATGGAATAAGATAGTTGGCCTAGGATGGACAGGAATCCGAATACCCGAAGAATATGATGGCCTTGGTCTTGGACATTTAGAATTATGTGTAATTGCTGAAGAGCTTGGTAGATATTTAGCTCCAGTGCCCTTCTCTTCTTCAGTATATTTATTTACTGAGGCAATAATTAATTATGCTGATGATTCAATTAAAAAAGAGATACTTCCAAAGCTAGTTAGCGGTGAAATTGTTGGTACTCTCGCTGTTGCAGAGGAATTAAAAGCTCCATCAGCAGAAAATATTAACCTAACTTTCAGCGAAGGAAAGATTAATGGAACAAAAATTGCAGTTCCAGATGCTGAAATTGCTACTCATGCTATTGTTGTGGCAAAAACTGATTCGGGTGCGTCACTGCAACTTGTTGATCTTTCAGCAAATGGTGTAAATATTGAAAAACAAGAAAATATTGATGAAAGTCGTGGATATTTTTCAATTACTTTTAAAGACGTGGAAAGCAAATTGATAGGTGACAATTCTACTGGATGGGAATTATATGAATACATTATCAATCAAGCCGCAGTTTTGTTTGGTTATGAACAGATTGGTGGATCACAGGCTGCTTTAGATATGGCAATTAGCTATGCGAAAGAAAGATATGCATTTGGAAGACAAATTGGATCATTTCAAGCTATTAAACATAAGCTAGCGGATATGTATATTGCCCTGACACTTGCAAAATCAAATTGCTACTATGCTGCTTGGGCTTTATCAACAAATTCTTCTGACTTACCATCAGCCTCTGCGACTGCTCGCGTAAGTGCAACTAAGGCATATCAGCTATGCTCTAAAGAAAATATACAAACTCATGGAGGCAATGGTTTTACATGGGAATATGATTGTCATATGTACTATAGGCGCTCAAAATTATTGTCTTTAAATATTGGATCTCTAAGTAATTGGAGAGAAAAATTAGTAACAAGCCTCGAACAATCAAATATTAATTAGGAAAAATTATGGATTTTAAAGATACCCCTGAACAAGCTAAATTTAGAAAAACATGTCGTGAGTGGTTAGAAAATAATGCTGCCCTTAAAGATGCTTCTCCATCAGAATCAACTTTTGCAAATAAAGATATTATTAAAGAAGCAAAAGCATGGCAAAAAAAGAAATATGATGCTGGATGGGCTATGTTACATTGGCCTAAAGAGTACGGTGGAATCGGCGCTTCGCCAATAGAAAGAATTATTTGGGGTAACGAAGAATCAAAATTTGACGTTCCTAAAGGAATTTTTGAAATTGGTTTAGGAATGTGTGGGCCTGTGATGATGCAATATGCATCTGATGAACAAAAAGAAAGATACTTGCCTCCTATGGCAGAGGGTAAAGAAATATGGTGTCAATTATTCTCAGAGCCTTCAGCGGGTTCAGATGTTGCGGGTTTGAGAAGTAAGGCGGTACAAGATGGAGATAAATGGATAATAAATGGTCAAAAAGTTTGGACTTCAGGCGCCCATTTTTCCGACTTTGGGATATTGGTTGTAAGACATGATCCAAACTTAGAGAAACACAAAGGTTTAACATTCTTTTTTGTTGATATGAAGTCTCCAGGTATTGAGGTTAAACCAATAAAACAAATAACTGGTGGTTCAAGTTTCAATGAGGTCTACTTTACTGATGTCGAGATTCCTGATTCACAAAGACTGGGTGAAATTGGTGATGGCTGGAAAGTTGCAATTACCACACTTATGAATGAGAGGTTGGCTGTTGGTGATGCTGATGGTTGTGATGTTGAAGATGCTTTTAAGTGGGCTAAAACTCAAGATAGTTTAGGTGAGCCTCTTTTAAATAATAAAGCTGTAAGAGAATCTATTGCGGATTGGTATTGTGAAGCAAATGGACTAAAAAATACAAAGCTAAGAACAATGTCAGCTTTATCTAAGGGTGATACTCCAGGACCAGAAGCATCAATAACAAAAATTGTTAGTGCTGGAAAACTTCAGGATATTGGTAACTTTGGAATTGATTCAATGGATATGACAGGTATGTTGAAATCTGATAACTCAGATATTAAAAGATTTCAAAATGCTTGGTTAGGTGCTCCTGGATTAAGAATAGCTGGTGGAACTGATGAGATTTTAAGAAACATTATTGCTGAAAGAGTTCTTGGGCTACCCCAGGATCCTCGGGCTGATAAAGGTGTTGCTTATAAAGATATACCTTCTGGAAATTCTTAATTATCTAAATTTTAATAAAAAGTTTAAAAAGGCAGTATTGCTTCCCTCTATACTTATAGATCCGTCTGCTATAGATCCTACGGGACTCTGAATTCCTCCTAAAACTTTTTTGAAATCAAAATCATCTGCTTCTACACTCAAATTGCAATCTTCAAAATCATTTTCAGATATGGCTGCTATATGATTTCGCAGCGTAATAGTTTTATTTGTGCCTGATAAAAAATTAAAACATACTTTATAGACTGAATTATCATGCTTTGTTGGATCATAACTTACAGATAGTATTTTAAAAATTGTATCTAAAGATATTTGCTTCATTAGATCTTCATTTCTTTCGGCTTTTGGGAAACCTTTAAAATCAGAGTTAAGCTCAATAGCGGATGTTAAAAAATAGTTTCTTTTGTTTGGATTTGATGATCTTTTGCCAAGATAAGTTAATGCTTGTTTTCTTAAGTTGTTAACTTCATCAATTTTATACTCAAGAATCAATAATCTATCGCTCAATTCTAAAGCCCACTGCATATCACTATTTTTAACAGCTTCTTCTAATGCTATGAACAAAGGATCATTTCCTCCAACGATTTTTGCAAATCTTATTGCTTCTTCTTTGTTTGTTAAGGGATCTAAATCAGTTGGATTACCACTAAACCATCCAAGATAGCCATTAAAAATACTTCTTACAGACCACCTTACAGTTCCATAGAACTCATATAAAAAAGGAGAATTACGAATATTCTCAGGCAATTCAATCATTTCAACAATTTCATTAGGATAGAAACCTTTATTCATTAGTCTTATTGTTTGATCATGAACGTATTGAATGCCATCTCTATAAATTGTTAATGTTGGTGATATATCTGCACCAAGTATTGGAAGAGTATGACTGGGAAAAATATAATCAGCGTTTAAGGCTCTCATTTGATCAATGCTGTTTATCCAACCTATGACATCCCTATGAGTTGTCCCTCTAATTGTGTATAAATTTGGAAAAGTTTTATACACATTGTCTCCTGGCATTAAAGCTTTATGCTTTGGAAGCCAAACAAACAATTGATCATTTGTTTCACCCGGAGCATGATGAAGCTCTATATCAATACCTGCTATTGATAAATTTAATTGATCTTTAAATGTTTGATTAGGCTTTACATACCCTGCAACAGACTTTCCAACATTTAAGCTAGCTCCAATTCCAACATTTATAAAATCATCCTCATCAATTATTGTTCCAAACATTCGAGTGCTTCTTTCAGAAATTATTGGGTTAATAATTCCTAAAATTCTTTGCATATAAAAATCAGTATCTTCATGAGCAATGATTATTGGTTTTTCACTTTGAATAGTATTGTAGAATGCTGCACCAAATGTATGATCTCCATGATTGTGAGTGTAAATTATTGCTTTAATTGGATTTGAATTTTTCTTTCTGAAAATCTTATAGATTTGTTCGGCCTCATATACACTATCAGCGGTATCAATGATTATATTTCCATCTATTCCTTCAACCATAATTGAATTAGCAATGCCATAACCAATTGCAAAATGTATTTTGCCACCAGGAGTTTCATAGGTTGTCACCATTCTTTCAAATTCTTTTGAATGATTAACTAATTTTTCGACTTCAGATGTAAGAGGGATTTCAATATCAACTGATTTATTTTCTGAACATGAAAATATAAAAAATAAAGGAATAAGAATTAAAGAATATCTATGAATTTTTAACATTAATTGATTATAGTTATTGGTATATCAGATAACAATAATTCAGAATAGAATTAAAAATATATTCTTTTGCTTATAAAAAACTCAACATTATTTCATCAACTAAAACAGCTGAAGCATCATCAGATGAAATTGATCTGTTAGAACCATCTCTCCAAACAGTTACAACAGTCCACACTGTCTTGTCTTCTTGAAGGTCTTTTAAATTAACTCTTAGAATATTCTCAGTGACTGTATAAACATCGTCACGGAATCTATAGTAATCCCAATAATATCGTGAGTAATAATAATTCATCCTATCAGACTCGACAGATTCTTTTGTTGTGAAGTTAATTTCAAAAATAAGATTTGATTCAGAGTCGAAGCTCAGTCCTTGTTCAGAAATAGCGCCTTTGAGATCTTCTCTGAAATTTTCTAATACAATTGGATTGATTTCAGCGCTAATATTTGAAGTATTTATCTTTATATTAAAATCGTTATAATTATCTAAATTGAATGTTTCAATTGAATCAACTTGTATATTAGATTGAGTCGTTGAGCAACCTATAACAATAATCAAACTTAAGAGCGTTGTAATATATTTCATAATTATTTTTTATTTGTATGTTTAATTTAGAAGATCAAAAGTATATAAAATTATTAGACCTTAATGCACAAATATATACTGAATCTGAATTCAATTGCAAGCATATTCACTTAGACTCAAAAAGCAACGAAAAAGTTTTTATGGTTGCATTTAGAACGATTCCTGAAGACTCAACTGGAGTTGCTCACATTTTAGAACATACTGCTCTTTGTGGTTCTAGAAAATATCCTGTTAGAGACCCATTTTTTATGATGATAAGAAGGTCGCTGAATACTTTTATGAATGCTTTTACATCAAGTGATTGGACGGCATATCCATTTGCAACTCTAAATGATAAGGATTTTAAAAATTTATTAAGTGTTTACTTGGATTCATCCTTTTTTCCTAACTTAGATAAGCTAGATTTTTTTCAAGAAGGTCACAGACTGGAGTTTAAAGATAAAGAAAATACTGACAGCGAATTAGAAATTAAAGGAGTTGTGTTTAATGAGATGAAAGGTGCTATGAGTTCCATTTCTAGCCAATTGTGGCATGGAATGTCTAGACATCTCTATAGTTCATCAACTTATAAGCATAATAGCGGAGGTAATCCAGAAAATATTATTGATTTAACTCATGAAAATTTGGTCGACTTTCATAAAAAGCATTATCACCCATCTAATGCTACATTTTTTACATTTGGCGATGTCAATCCAGAAGAAATTCAAGAATTCATCAATAAAAATGTTTTGCAAAGTTTTGAGCCCTCTAATGAAAAAATATCGGTTCAGAATGAAGATAGAATCACCTCTCCTAAAACCATTGCAGAATACTACAACCCTCTTCCTGATGATGAAAATAATCATCATGTCGTATTGAGTTGGCTCCTTGGAGAAAGTCATGATCCGGTTGAATTACTTGAGTCGTACTTAATGTCGAATATTCTTCTTGATAATTCTGCATCTCCATTGAGAAAGGCTTTGGAAAGTACTAATCTTGGTAAATCTTTATCACCTCTTACTGGATTAGAAACAGATCATAAAGAGCTTGTATTTGCCGCTGGTCTTGAAGGTGTTGAATCAAATACTCATGACAAAGTTGAATCTCTAATAATTGATTGTCTTAAAAAGGTTGTAAAAGATGGCATTCCAGATGAAGTTATTAACTCATCTCTTCATCAACTAGAAATAAGACAGAGAGAAATCACAGGATCTGGCATGCCGTATGGACTTCAAATAATGCTAAGCTGCCTTCCTGCATGCATTCATAATGATGATCCCTTAAAAGTTTTGGACTTAGATAGTTCCTTTATCTTGGTAAAAGAAAACCTTAGTAAAGAAAGATATATGGAAAAACTAATTGAAAAAAAATTAATTAATAATGCTCACAGGCTAAATTATTCGCTAATTCCAGATAGTGGTCTAAATAAGAAAAATGAAGCTAAATTGATAAAAAAAGTTGAAGAAATAGCAAAGAATCTTTCTGATAGTGAAAAAAATGAAATAAGTTTGCTTGCAAAAGATCTTAAAAACAGACAAGACAAAATTGATGACCCAGAAATATTACCCAAAGTAACAAAATTAGATATTCCACCAAAAAGAAATTATCCAGAGGCTTTAATTACATCTTCAAATAATACAACCAATCATTTTTATAAAACTGGTACTAACGGAATTACATATCACTCCATTTTATATCCATGTAAGAATCTTACATCAGAAGAATTTAAGGTTGCATCCTTGTTTGCCAGCACACTAACGGATGTAGGAATAGATAATAAAGGTTTTGAAGAGGTTCAAAGAATACAATCTGCATATACCGGAGGTATATCAGCAAATTTTTCATTAGTGCCAGACCAAGAGGACTTCACACTTGCATTGCAAATAAGTTCAAAATCTTTAGAAAAAAACGATAAAGAAATGCAAGACTTAATGATTCAAACGGTAACTAAATCTAATTTTACTGAGAAAGAAAGAATTAAAGATTTGTTGAACTTTATTTCTTCTTCAAATGAGAGATCATTAATTCAAAACGGGCATGTTCTTGCAATGAGTAATGCTGGAGCACAAATCAATAATGTTGCTTCAACCAGTGACATTGTATCTGGCCTAAATTTCATAAATTATACAAGTGATTTAACAAAAAATATTAATAAAAATGAGAATCTAGAAAGGTATATTGATATTCTTCAGTCAATTAAAAATAAAATAATCTTTGAGCCTTTGCATACCTTTACAGCATCATCTATAGATGTTCATAAGTCTATGCTTTCCTATCAGTTTGGTTCTAGTAATGATGATAAGTGTCATCAAGAGCTTTTAAATATACAAGAAGAAAAGATTGGCTGGATTACAGGAGCACAAGTATGTTATTGCGCTGAGGCATTTCCAACAGTTAGCATGGATCATGATGATGCTCCTGCACTGACTGTACTTGGAGCAGTTCTGAGAAATGGCTATCTTCATTCAGCAATCAGGGAAAAAGGTGGAGCTTATGGAGCTGGTGCCTCACAAGATTCAAAAAATAAATTTTTTAAATTTTTCTCTTACAGAGATCCAAATTGCTCAAATACTTATAATGAATTCGCAAACTCAAGAGAATGGTCTCTAAAAAATATTACAACAGCTCAGCTTGATGAGGGTGTTCTTGGGGTAATATCTAGTATCGATAAACCTTTATCACCATATGGAGAAGCCATGAGTGATTTTGGCTCAAATATTGAAAATAAAAATATCGAATTACGATTACAGTTTAGAACAAAAGTTAAAGAGTGTACTTTGGATGATCTTATAAATGTTTCAAGAAAATATTTATTTAATGAATCTAAACAATCTATTATTGCAGGTGAAAATTATGTTAATGAAATTGAAGGTCTTGGATTTAAGATAAAAAATATCTAAAAAAATAAAAACCTCTTTTTCTTTAATTCCTTAGCACAACCCCAATACTGTTGTTGATATTTAACAGATCTTGCTTGAACTCTATCAGATACTTTAATTAGCCACTGTTTTTTTCTGTATGTTTTTTTCTTAAAGCCAGTATAACCTTCGTGATATGCCAGATATAAAGACCTTGCGTCAGTTCTCTCAAAACCTTGATAGTAACCTTTGCTAGCATACCATCCAATAAAATCAGCTGAATCGGCAAAGTCTTTTCTGTTTGCTCTAGTATTGCCAGTCTCATCTTTATAGTCTTCCCATGTTTTATTTAATGCCTGAGAATAGCCTACAGCTGTGGAAGGTCTGAACCAAGGAATAAAACCTAATATCTTTTCTCTTTCAGGTTTTGCATCAGATTGAAAACTGGATTCTTGATATACAAATGACATTAAAACATAGGGAGGTATTTTCCATCTTTTTTCACTTCTAATAACTGCTTTATACCAGCTACGTTTTTCTTGGAAAATTAAGCAAATATTATCAGGATTCTCAGGTGGCTTAGTCACACATGATTGAAGAACGAAAATTGTTAGAAATAAAGAACAAGTTAGCTTATATTTTTTCATCTTCTTTAAATCCTCTAAAATTTTTAAATCTTGGAAATCGGAGGCTAAAGTGCTCTCCTTCAATGCTCTGTGTTATAGCATCTGCTCTTATCTCAACCATTCTTCCTATAAGCTTATCTTTTGCAGACCAAAATTTTTCTCTATCATCATCTGTAAGACCACTTCCAACACTTAGTGAAAAAAATTTGCCATCATCATCACCCTCAACCTGAAATGCACCAAGCTTTCCAGCGTGTTTACCAGATCCCTCTTGGATATCAACGACCTTTAATGTAACTTCAATAAATGGTTTTATCTTAAGCCATGCATGGCTTCTCTTGCTCTCATAGTAACTATTATTAGGTTTGATCATTAACCCTTCAAAACCTTTATCAAGTGCTTCTTTATTCATGACTGAAAATTTATTTTGACCATCTTCATTGTCAAAATTAATTATTTCATAATCTACTAACTTAATAACATCATCAAAAGTTTTAGATAGTTTGTTTAGCTCTTCTTTTCTTTCAATTGAATTTAATTTACTCTTTCCATTATTAAATTCTTCAAGCGGAAGTAAATCAAACAAAGCAAGATATGCATCATCTGTCTTAGCACCTGATTTTCTATATACTTGTTTCATAAGAGCTTGAAAATCATCGCTCATTACCTCGCCATCGAAAACAAAATTATTATATTCAATTTTGCTTAAAGCGCTTTCAATATGAGGAAAATTATTAAAAATTTTCCCATTACGGCTATATAAGGTTGCTCTTTCGTTCTTAACAATTCCTATTACCCTTACGCCATCATATTTATATTCAACTAAACAATCTCCCTTAATTTTTTTGGGATGTTTGGCTCCATCATGGGCTAACATGCATGAAAAAACTGGAACTCTAAATTCTAAGTCCATTTTTTTAGCAACATTATTTACAGTTTTTTCGCTGACACCACATCTTAGATCTTTTATTAATATTCTTCTGAACCAGTCATTCCACTGGTCTTTTTTTGATAACTCAATTAAATCAATTATCAAATCTCTTGCAGCATGGCCGGTTTTTTTTCTATCTATTAACTGATTTGCAGCTTTTCTAAACTCAGTCCAACTTAATCCTGTTCCATCTTTTTGACTCTCAGGAACTTGTTTTACACCAAATGTTATTAAAGGATCTAGGCACATTATTAAACCTTCTTGAAAGATTTTGTCATTAAGATGGGCTTCAATAACGCTTTCTTTGAATAATCTGCTGTTATCGCTCTCAAGTTCAACAATAATTTTCCAAGGTTCTAACATATGGCTAATTTTCTTTATTATTAACGTTTTTAAGCTGCTTTAATCTAGCAAGATCCTGAGCTCTGGTTTCAATATGTGAAATCATTTGTTTTGTAATTGGTGTTCTTTCCTCATCGCAAAGGCTGGCGTGAAATTTCTCTGAAAAATTAATTGAAAACTCTATCATTGTCTTAACAGTATTCACCGGATCAGCTACAGAGCTTAAATTTGAAGCAATAACAACAGCAAAAGTTTTTGAATCTACCTCAAAAGTACCTGGATTAAGAGCATTAGCTACTCTAAATATTTCTGTACCCTGTTCATCAATATAAGAAAAATATTTATTGTTGAGGACTGCCCCATAGTTCGATAAAAAACCAATGATTTGATCAACATCAAAAAAAGATTTATCAACTGAAATCAGGTTAAGAATTACTAGTTCCTGATCTTCAATTTTTTCAGATTGGCCGTCATCAAATTTTAAGGTTGCTTGTTTGGCACCTTCATCAAAAGACTGATGATTTGTACTGTCCGAAACTTTTTCAATTTTTACTTTTAATTTACCTGAATTTGAAATTTTCTTTATAAATAAAAATACAATTATCAAAAAAGTTAATACTGATAATCCTATTAAATATATTTCAGCATTTATTCCCATTTAAGATTCGGCCAATTCTAAAGCTTGATTTACATCAACTGATACCAGCCTGGATACTCCAGCTTCTTGCATCGTAACACCCATAAGATAATCACTCCTCTCCATAGAAACTTTATTATGAGTTATGAAAATAAATTGAACTGATTTTGACATCTCTTCAACCATATTGATAAATCTTAAAGTATTAAGGTCATCTAAAGGCGCATCAACCTCATCAAGCAAACAAAAAGGCGCAGGATTTAAGTCAAATATTGCAAATACCAATGCTAAAGCTGTCAATGCTTTCTCACCTCCAGAAAGTTGCGATATTGAAGAATTCTTTTTTCCAGGTGGTCTTGCCATTAATACAACACCTGCATGCAATGGATCATCGTCAGTGAGAGCAAGCTCCGCTACTCCACCTCCAAATAATTTTGGAAATACTTCTTTTAATTTAACATTTACAGCATCAAAGCTATCTTTAAAAATAGTTTTAGTTTCATTATCTATTTTTTTAATTGCTCCCGTTAGCTTATCAAGAGCCTCCATTAGATCATCGTATTGTTTATCTAATTCTTCTTTCCTTTTTGATTCTTCTTCAATTTCTTCAGGTGCAGCAAGGTTTATTGCTCCTAACCTTATAATCTTTGATTCTATATCAGTTAATTTATCTTCTAATTCTGAAATTGTTACATTTTGATATTCTTCAAAGATGACTTCATCTAAGTTGATGCCAGCATTTTGAATTTTTTTATTAGAATTATCTAAATTAATTTCATAAGTTTTTAATTCTAGTCTTATATTTGTGCCCTTCTCTGATAAAGATTTTATGTCTAATTCAACAATTGATTTCTTGTTCTCTAGCTCTCTTAATTCTTCATTAAATTTAGATTGTTTTTGTCTTAATGTAATTAAAATAGATTCCGCCTCAGAGCTTTTATTGACGAACCCTTTCATTTCCTCCTGAATAGATTTTTTTGATTTTTTCGCTTCATTTATTTGTTCGGAAAGATCACTTTCACGAGATTTATACTCTTCAGTAAGTGATTTGGATTGAGCAGACGCAATATTTAAAATACTAATTAGTAATTGTTTTAACTCATTAGCCTTATCAAATATGCTATCGTTTTGTATATTGTATTTTTTTAAAACATCAATAATATTATTTAAAAGATGCATTGCTTTTTCATTTGGGCTGAGTTCATCAAAATTTTTCTCTGATTCTTTTGCTTTCTCTAAATTTTCTCTGGCCTTTTGAAGTTTGAACTCAGTTTCATTTTCAGTTCTATTAATATTTTGTAGGTTAGCCTCTCTCTTAGCAATTTCAGCACCAATGGAATAAAAGTTTTTTTGAGCAGAATCATACTCTGACAAAACTGATTCATTTTCTGTTCTATATTGATCAATTTGAGATTGAATAGTATCAGATTCAGCATTTTTAATTTTTAGATCCCTGTTAAGGGAATCAAGTTTTTTTTGCAAATCGTCTCTATTATTCTTGGCCTCTAAAGAAAATATTATTGCTGTATCTAATTCAACTTTTGATTTTTCCTCTTTGAGTACTTTATATTTTTCAGCAGCTTTGGCCTGATTTTCTAATCTTTTAATTAGCCTTCCAATTTCATCTCTAATATCTTTTACTCTGGATAAGTTTTCCTTTGTTCTTTTAATCCTAGACTCTGTCTCTCTTCTTCTTTCTCTGTATTTTGAAACACCAGCAGCTTCTTCAATATGAGTTCTTAGTTCATCTGGTTTTGCGCTTACGAGCTTGCTAACCATTCCTTGCTCTATAATGGCGTAAGAGCTAGGGCCGAGTCCTGTGCCTAAAAAGATATCTTGAACATCTTTTCTTCTACATTTTGTATTGTTTATAAAATAATCAGATTGAGCATCTCTAGTCATTACTCTTTTAATAGAAACTTCATTAAAAGATGCGTATTCACCACCAATTTTTGCACTAGAATTATCAAAAAGTAATTCAATACTGCACTGACCTGAAGCTTTCCTATTTTCTGAGCCATTAAAAATGACATCAACCATAGACTCACCTCTCAAATTTTTTGCTGAAAGCTCTCCTAACACCCATCTTATTGCATCTATTACATTGGATTTACCGCAACCGTTTGGCCCAACCACACCAACCATATTTGTAGGAAAGGATATTTTCGTTGGATCAACGAAACTTTTAAAACCTGATAGTTTTATGTGTTTTAGCTGCATTTTACGAGTCTAGTTTTTCTATATCTATTATAACTACTGTGGCTTTTTTAACCATTCATTTAGTTCAATTTTATAGCTTATAAATGGCGTATTTGGGCTCAGCACAATAAGATTATTTATCGAATAAATATCATCATTTTTATCGCAATTTACTGAGAGATTAAGCTCAACTGTTTCATTATTTAAGTATGCCGAAGATAGATCAAATCCTGGTATTAAACTATTTATATTAGAAATTTCTATGCTCTCTTGATTTAAAAACCTACTCTCTCCAATTGGAATATCAGGCCCATTTAATATAAATAAACTTATTACGCCATCAGAGAAAATACAGGGATAATATGATTTGTCTGAAATAATAAAAGCTGCTTTAGAAAATTCTGGAAATTTAGCATCTCTTAGGGTTGTATACATATTATAAAAAATTAATTTTTCTTCATTTGAATTAAAAAATTTTTCTGAGAATGTTACCAAGCTCTCTGCAGAACTTAATTTATCTAATTCTATTGCTTTTGAAATTAAGCTTATCAACCAGATTTTTATTTCATCAGCATTAAGTGTTTGTTCAATTTTGACTAAGTATTTAGTTGAGATTTTGGAATCAATATAAATTTCATCAATAATTTGATCATTAAGGATTCGTTTATTCAAACTTCCAAGAACTGAAAATTTACTAATATAAATAAATAAACAAAATGATAGGACTATTGTTGATAATCCAAATACTATTCCTTTATTTTTTGTCTTACTAGCAAGTAAATAAGCCAATATAGGTAATCCTGCTAACAATACCAAAAAAATAAAAGTAAGCATTATGTTTTTCTTCTAAGAAAGAAAAATATGAATGCCACAAATACAAATATGACTGGGCCGAACCATAGCAAGAATGTGTCTTGCTGAAATTGAGGGTCATATAGGGATTCTTTACCAAAGGTTCTGGCCACGTATTCTTTTATCTCTGTATTTGATTTTCCTTGATTGATCATTTCAGCAATTCTTTTTTTAAGATCTTCTGAAACTGGAGCATTTGAGCTATAAAGTGAGCCCGAAGTGCATTTTGGGCATCTTATTTCTTTTATTAAATTATTAAATCTTGATTCATCAGCCTCATTATCAAATTCGTATACTATTGCAGAAAACATATAACAAGATAATAAAATACAAAAAGAATAAATATATTTCATTTTAAGTTTATTTTTTTAGAATCAATAATCGGTTCAAAAACTTTATTCCATATAAGTTGATTTACCTCTCCTTGATAATGAGCAACAACAATTCCATTTTGAACTAGAAAAGTTTCAGGCGCGCCTGTAACACCCATATCTAATGCCAAAGCCCCTTTGATATCATGAATGATAAGGTCATAAGGATCTCCAAATTTATTAATCCAATCTACCGCATCTTCTCTTTCATCTTTGTAGTTTAGGCCTATAATTTTTATACCTTCACGACTTAATTTGGATAGGTAAGGATGTTCAACCCTGCATGTAATGCACCAGCTTGCCCAAACGTTAATAATGAAGTCGCCTTTAAGGCTATCATTATTTATATTAGAGCTATCGTCTAAAGATGGTAATGAAAACTGCGGGATCTCAAAAACTTTATAATCTGCACCTGGGTAACTATCTTCTGTTGATAACAGCACATAGAACATGCTTATAAAAGCTATCGGAACAGCTAAAACCAAAAATCTGAGTATAAAATTCATATTTATGTTCTTCTTCTACTTAATACTAACATTAGACCTGCGCTCGACATAAGAATCGCCGATATCCAAATCCACCTTATTAGATAGTTTATTTGAATATTTACTATCCAACTACCATCATCTAATTGATCCCCAATGGTCAAATATATATCTCTCAAAAAGGTTACATGAATAGCTGTTTCAGTTGTTATCTGTCCTCTTGTAAAGTATTTTCTTTTTTCTGGACTAAGAATAAATGAATTAGAATCTATATCTTTAATAACAAAACTTGCTTTTATAGCATCATGATTTGAATTATTTACTACTCTAATATCTTGAAAAAATATATTTAAATCCTTGTAGATTTCAGACTCATTTATTTTGATATTTATTGCTCTTTCATTACTTAAAATACTGTTTAATGCAATTGAAATTATTAGAAGTCCAAGCGAAAAATGAGCCACTGCACTAAAAGGATTTAAGTATTTTTTCTTTAGCAATGAAATGCTTATCTCAATCAAATATCTGTATATCAACAAAAATCCTGCAAATAAAGAAATAATTATTGAAACAGATTCTATTGCAAATGAGTGCATACTTAGAAGAGTTGATCCTACTGCGAGTAGGCTTGAATAAATAGTTGGGCCACTAAAGAATGGTAATTTAATTGTTCTTTGCCACTTTGAATCGATAGAAAAAAATAAAAATAAACATGCCGTGACAACTATTGGTACAAATATAGCGTTATAAAAAGGAGCTCCAACGCTAATCTTCTGATCATATAAATATTCATAGATCAGAGGATAAGTAACGCCCAGCATTACAGAAAAAACTAAAGACCCAAAAAAAATATTGTTTATGGATATAAATGATTCTTTTGAAAAAGCTTTAATATTTTTTGTTGATTTAATGATTGAGAACCTTAAAACAAATAAAAACATTGAAACAATAATTATTGTTCCAATAAACGCAAGAAGGTAAAGGCCTCTCTCAGGATCATTCGCAAAAGAATGCACACTATCAATAATTCCTGATCTAACAATAAATGCTCCAAAGAGGCTTAATGAAAATACAGAAATCGATAACAAAATAGTCCATATTCTTAGATTGGATGACTTTATAGATACACTTAAAGAATGTAAAAATGCAGTTGCTGCAAGCCATGGCATCAAAGCAACATTTTCAACAGGGTCCCAAAACCAATACCCTCCCCAGCCTAACTCATAATAGGCCCACCAACTTCCTAGGGTTATGCCAATTGTTAAAAAAATCCATGCAACCACAGACCATTTTCTTGCTAACTCCTCCCATTTAACATCAGAATTACCATGAATTAGAAATGCAATTGCGCAAGCAAAAGGTATTACAAATCCAACGTATCCAATATATAAGGTAGGTGGGTGAATTGCTAATGCAGGATCTTGCAAAACAGGATTGATATCAGCACCATTTGATGGTGCGAAAGGCAAGATAGTCTCAAATGGATTAGAGGTAAGTAATAGAAATGATAAAAAACCAACTAATATAATTGAAATTATTCCAATACTTTTAGATTTAAGTATTTCATTGTTATCAACTTTGATATTAAAAAATATATCCCCATGCTGCTAAAAAAATAATCCACAAAAACATAGATCCCTCATGAGCACTCCAAATTGAAGATATTTTATAAAATACTGGTAAATCTGTATTTGAATGGTTGGCTATGTAAGCTACAGAAAAATTATCAGTAACTGCTAGCCAAACATAAATCAAAAATGATGAAAATAGAAATAAAAATCCATGTGAGTAAGTGCGGCTTATAAGTCTTGAAATTAGTACATCTCCGGAGCGAATAAAAGCAAAACATCCAACTAGAAAAAATAGCCCTGTTGCTAAAAGCGATAAAAAATGAGATATCTCAATTATCATTTGTAATATTTAGATTGGGTGGCA